>NZ_JBBIHK010000005.1:0-102047 GCF_037447015.1 Nitrososphaera sp.
GGAAGCCGCTGGCCGACGACGGCTAAGAGATGTATGCCATGTACACGGGGGCGTCAGGCTCGGCCCTTGAAGACAGGGCCGCGTGCGTAATATGCTCGAAAAACTCGTTCCCGCTCAGGTGGGAAAAGGTCGTGACGCCAAGTCAGGACAGCGCCGCTGTCTATACGGTGTGCGGCAGCTGCGACTCTGAATACGTCGACGTTGCGATAAGGCAAAAGGCGCTTGGCAGGCTGCTCAAAGAGCGCAACACAAGGCCAAACTAACTATTATTAGCGATAGTTGCTGCCGTTGTTGTTGTTGCTATTATTATTATTGTTCTTGTAATAGTGGTGCGAGGGTATCTTTTTCCAGTTTGCGATGAGCGTCTCCTGCCTGATGTGCAGGGGCTCGTTTTCAAGCCGCGAACGCGCCAGCTCCACGTACTCTTTGACCATGTCGATGCCGACGTACCTGCGCCCCGTGCCGTGCGCCACCTTGGTCGTCTGGCCGCTGCCGTTGAACGGGTCGAGCACGACGTCGCCCTTGTACGAGTAGACCTGCATCAGCCTGTACGGTATCTCTTCAGGGTACGGGCACGGGTGGTTGATGTATCCGGGAGGGACAGGCGCAATGTGCCAGACAGAATTGGCTATCTCTTTGGTCCACTCCTCGTGCGTGGCCGGGAGCTCGCCCTGCCTCTTTCTGCCGCTTGCCACGTCGCCCTTTCTCAATACCAGTATGAACTCGTGCATCACGTTTGCGCGGTAGTATTTCGGGTACGGGTTGAGGACAAAAGAGCCGTAGCGGTTGGTGCCACCAGTAACTTTGTGCCAGATTATCTCCTCGTGGAGCTGCCACTTGCCAAACGGCTGTACTAGCCGGGACAGCAGCATGTGGGGCAGGGGGAGTATCGTCCCGTTGACGACCTCGTTTGCGATCACTATGCAGCAGTAGCCGCCATCCTTGGTCACCCTGAAAACGTGCTCGCCAAATATCCGGGCCATCTCGTCCAGGTACTCTGCCGTCTCGACGCCGGCGTTTCCCCTGTAATAGCCGCCGCTGCCTGACGCGTGCATCTCGTAATTGATGGCGTTCCGGTAGGGCGGCGAAGTAATCGTAAGCTGGACAGAATTCTCGGGAAGTTTTTGCAGCACGTCCTTGCAGTTGCCGACAATCAGCCGGTCTGCGAGCTGTTCTTCCTGAGCGAGCATTGCAGACCTTGCTTGCCGCGTTCGTCCATATCCCGCATACTTTACAATCCTAGACTAGCTGGTGAACTACTACCGGTCAAAGACCGGTAGCCTCCATTGTCATCATCGGGTTCCTGTCTACCCTAGCAACGGTTCTGGGCAGGCTCACAACTACCCCTAGCTTGGAACAATATCCCAAGCCTCGTTTGGCTATGTTGAAAGTAGCGTTTCTATCTGCATTTTCCTTGACACCACATTGGCATTCAAACAATCCCTGCGTCTTTCTCTGTCCTCGTTCTCTGCATTTGTTGCATATTTGACTAGTCCATGCCTCAGAGACTTCTATCGCTTTGATGCCTGCAAGTGCTGCCTTATATCTGATGTATTGCATCAGCTTGTAGTATGGAAAGCCTGAGAGCAGCCTTGCCATACGTCTTCTATATTGTCTCTGCTTTCTCTTTCGCAGATACTTCAGATTTCCAAACACAATTATGGAGTCCGTCTCAATCGCTTGGTTGACAATCTCCCTGCTGATGTTGTGGACTATGTTATTCGCAATTCTTTTTTCGTGGTGTCCTATCTTTTTGATAGTGTCTATTGCTTTCTTCATGCCTAACTTTCTTCTCAACCAGAAGTAATGCCCTCTGACACGGTTCAGGTCATTGCCATAGAAAACAGTCTTGCCACTAGCCATGTCCACAGAACAGGCTATGTGTTTGATTCCCATGTCAATTGCCATCACGTTCTGGTATTCTGTCTTCTCGGGAATATTCTTCTTGACAACAATGTCCAGCCACCAGTCCTTGTTTTTGAAAAAGACCTTGGACTCGCACACCTTGGCATTGGAAGGGATTGGTTCATACGGCTTGATGCCTACCCAAATTCCCCCTCTTACTGCCTTGACTGGGATCCTGCACCAGTATTCAGTCAACACGTTTTTGTTCTTTTCTATCTTCAACAGGTCGTTGCGCACAGACAGTGGATATTTCTTGTCCTTCTTGATGACTTTATAGGACCGGTCTGCTTGCTGCTTTATGGCTGAGTACAGTCCTTTGTCTTCCCTTGTCTGCAGGTAGTGTTGTAGGTTGTTGTATTCCTGAGAGAGTGCTTCTTGCTTGATATTGGTAAGTCCTATTATCTTGCAATGGTAGCACTTGGTCGCCACGTTAACCTTATCTATATCCTATAGGTTTAAAAGCATTATGGGCAGAGCCAGCTCAGCCGTCTACAACATCAATTACCATATCGTTTGGTGTCCGAAATACCGGAAGGCAATACTGACCGAAAAGGTCAAAGAATTTCTAGAAGACCAGCTTCGCACCATAGCAGAGACAAAGGGTTACAAAATTCTTGAGTTGAGAGTCATGCCAGACCATATCCATCTATTCATTGAAGCCAACCCCTTTGATTCTCCGATAAACATAGTCAAGATATTCAAAGGCATTACTGGCTTGCGGATGTTCAAAAAGTTCCCAGAGCTTGAAAAACAACTCTGGCGTGGTGTGCTCTGGTCTCCATCTTACTACATTGGAACCGCAGGCCACGTCTCGGCTGAAGTCATTGAGAGATACATCCGTGAGCAGGAACGGCATTCATTATCCTCTGGTTAAAACCAGAGGTCTTCTGCCGTTAAATTCTATAAAAAGATACTAGCCATGATATGCGCTGACTGAAAAGCATTCGCCCGGGGCGCTGTGCCGGTGCCGCGCCGCAGTCGGCCTCCGGGTGGTGCGCGCAACAACAACAGCAACAGCAACCCTCTGCCTGTTCAGCGTCTTTGTCTTTTCGTAGTGACTATCCTTCATGTTTTCCGATAGAACAATGCAACCTCTCTCTATACGCTAAGTATATTCCAGAGTTACAGACCTAAAGCCTTAAATTTCATTGATGCTATTCTCGCCAACGTGCCCCAGGAATGGAAAATTTTGATGGTTGATGACGAGCGCGACATACTGCTGAGCATGAAGATCGCACTTGAAAGGCACGTCACCACCCAAAAGATGACCGTAGACACTTTTTCCAACCCCATCAAGGCGCTGGAGCACTGGAAGGCAAATCCCAACGCCTACGACCTGCTGCTCATAGACATAAGGATGCCGGGCATGAGCGGGATCGAGTTTTCCCGCGAGGTGCGCAAGATAAACCAGACGGTCAAAATTGCATTGATCACGGCGTACGCCATAGACAAAAAGGAGCTCGACCTGCTCCTGACCTCCCTCAAGGTGGACGCGTTCATAACCAAGCCGATATCGCTTCCAAACCTCATAGAGCTCTTGCAGAGCCTGCTTGTCATAAACCAGGCAATGCCAAAAGAATCCAGGGCCGACTCAAAAAAAACGATACTCATAGGCGACGTTGAGCAGGAGCTGCTCGAACTGTATACCAAGGCGTTCAACGTCAAGTACAACATCATCACGGCCAAGTCCGGTGTGGAATGCATAGGCAAGTACGTCGAGAGCGTCATCAAGGGCAAGGATATCGACCTGGTCCTGCTCGACTACGGCCTGCCGGACATGCCGGGGAGCGAGGTGGCGGAGCGCCTGAAAGAGCTCGGCGCGTCTCCCATCGTCCTCATCAGCGCATACGAGCTTGACAAGTACATGGTGGCGGAGCTGAAAAGGAAAAAGGTGATCGAGTCGGCCCTCATGAAGCCGATAAGCATAAGCTCGCTATTTCGCGAGATAGACGCGGTCGTGTCCTGATCTTTATCCTTTTTATCCTTTCTTCTTCTTTCTTCTTTCTATTTCTCGACGATGTACTCGTCTACTTCCATGCCAAAGTGGCGGCCCGAGGCAGGCTTGGCAAAGCCGAGAACCTCGTCTCCCTTTTTGACCTCGGTCACCGACAGCAGCTTGCCGTCCGGCCTGACCAGCCTTATCGTCTCGGCGTTCTGCAGTATCACCGTGCCGACCTCGCCCTCTATCTCGGCGCGTATGAGGAGGAGCGGCCTCGTCTCTATCTTTGAGCGGCCCACAGTGGCCTTCCTTGACTGGCCCTTTCTGTTCACTATCCACACTTCGGTGCCCGACTCGAGCTCTGACAGGTAGCGGGTGTTGCCGTCAGGCGTTATCGTGTAGCAGTACACGGCGCCGGCGTTCACCCGGAACGGCCGGGGCGACGTGAACGACGAGCCCACCGACTCGTTGTGCACCAGCAGCATGAAATTGGACCTGCTTCCGACCAGCATCCCCTCGCCCATCCCCATCATCGAGGCGGTGTCAACGCAGACCCGCTCGCCCGTGCCCACATCCTTCACCTCAAGGACCCTGGCGACCTTGATGGGGAACATGACGGTTTCAAGCTGTCTGCTTGCTTTCTCGACTTCTTCAACGCTGTCTGTCGAGAGTATCACGCCGTCCACTCCAAGCTCAAGGACAGAGAACATGGTGGCGACCTCCTTTGACGACGAGGCGGTGGTGTAGACCTTGGTGTTTGACTTGTGCAGCTTGGCGATAATGTTTTCAAGCGGGATTATCTTCCAGTCGTTGACCTCGACTATGACGAAAGAGGCGCCTGCGAGCGACGCCCTGTGTATCTCGTCCACGTCGGCGTTGCTCGTCACTTTCTTGTAAAAGCCGAAATTCTTGCCGGCTGCCCTGGCTGCCTTCATCTGGTCAAACGTCTTGCAGACTACCATGTTGGCGTCCTGGGACTCGTACAAAGTCATGAACTTGGTCCCCGGCACCAGCTTGGGGTCGACGTTGAGCACCGAGACGCCCTTTAGTTTTGCAATGAACTTGTCGAGTGCAGCCTTTGAGACTGTCGGCCTGACGATGAGGTCGCGGCTCTTTTGAATTGGAGCAGAATCAGCCAAGCTGCTTTGCCGCCTCTTTTGCGCTCTTGCCCTCAAAGATCACCTTGTGCAGAGCCCTCACCATTGCCGGCGGGTTCTTGTGCTGGAATATGTTCCTGCCAAAAGTGACGCCCTTGGCGCCGGCCTTCATTGCTCCGGCGCACATTTCCAGTATCTCAAGGTCGGTGGTGGCCTTGGGGCCGCCTGCTATTACGAGGGGCACCGGCACGCTTTTGACCACCTTTCTGAAAGAGTCGACGTCGCCGGTGTAGACTGCCTTGACAATGTCGGCGCCGGCCTCTGCGCCCACCCTTGCCGCGTGGGCCACTATCTCCGGGTCGTGCGGGTTCTTGATCCCCTCGCCCCGGGGGTACATCATTGCCACGAGCGGGACGGACCACTCGTCGCACTTGTCGGCCATCATGCCCAGCTTTTGGAGCATCTCCGGCTCCTCCTTGGCCCCGATGTTGATATGAAGAGAAACGGCGTCGGCGCCGAGCCTGAGCGCCTCCTCGACGCTACCCATCAGCATCTTGCGGTTTGGAGCCGGGCCAAGCGACGTGCTCCCCGAAAAATGGGCGATGAGGCCGATGCTCTTTGTGGGCCGGGGCATCGTCTTGATTATCCCCTTGTTAACAAGAACGCAGGTGAGACCGGCGTCTTCGCACTGGTATATCATGCCGTGGACGTCTTCAAGCCCCCTTATTGGGCCGTTGCTGATGCCGTGGTCCATCGGTATGCACAGCATCTTGCCGTCCTTCAGTATCCTGCCGAGCCGCACGTCCCTGCCAAATACCATATGGGTGTAGTGATTGAATCTTGGCACCCTATTTAAAAGTCATATGCCGTCCTGACAAAGAGGCGGCGCGCAGGTTTTTAAAAAAGCACGCCCTGAAAAGGATATGGGCTACGAGCCTGACGACGGAGGGGGCATGTTTGCCAAGACCTCTGGCAAGAGGCTTGCGATACTGTTTGGCCTGGCGTTCTTTGGCGCCTTCATGGTCATCCAGATGGTCCAGGGCTTTCCACTCAAAGACCTCCTCTTCAGGGAGACCCTGACAGAAGAGACAGTAATCATGCTAAAGCAGGGCAGTGTCTGCTCGATAGAGCTATCAGACAAGCATCCCCGCCAGATAGACAACTGCCCATACGAGATAGGCGACCACGTGACAGTCACGTACACCAAGAACGGATATGCCATCCAGTCGCACAGGCTGGCCACCGCTGCTGCTACTACTACTGCTGATGATAATGACTCAGATGGCGGCAGTGGTGGTGGTAGCCACTAGCGACCTGAACGCGGCGAGGTTGCGGGTGTCGTCGCCTTTTTCGTCTATCGGCGTCTCCATTATTATCGGCAGCCTTGCAACCGACCTGTGGCGCACAAACGCGGCGAGCCCCTTTGCCCCGATGCTCCCAAGGCCGATGTGCTCGTGCCTGTCCCGGTTCGACCCCAGGGGGCCTTTTGAGTCGTTCAGGTGCACCACCTTGAGCGCGTCGAGCCCGACTGTGCGGTCAAACTCGTCGAGCGTCTTTTCCACCCCTGTACGGGTGCTCAGGTCATAGCCTGCGGCAAAGGCGTGGCACGTATCGACGCACACGGCCACATCGTCTCTCAGGCGGTCCAGAATTGTGCACAGCTCTTCAAAGCGCGACCCGACGCTGTTCTTCTGCCCTGCGCTGTTTTCAAGAAGCACCGTCACCGTCTCGCCCTTTCTCTTTTTCCCGGCCGCCTTGTCGCGTCCGACGTTCACGGCGTTCACCAGCTGGCCTATGCCGGCCTTGGCACCGGCGCCCATGTGGCTCCCAAGATGGATTACGAGGAACGGTATCGACAGCTCGGCGCAGCGCTCCAGCTCGCCGGCAAGCGTGTCCACCGACCTGGCGTACGACTCGCCCGGCGGCCCGGACAGGTTGGGCAGGTAGGGCATGTGCACCACTGTAGAGTCGCGGGATATGCCGCTGGCAGCCATCCGCTCTCGAAAGAGCCCGACGTCGGCAGGAGCAAGCGGCTTGGCGGCCCACCCCCGGGGGTTGCGGCTGAATATCTGGAACGCGCTGCAGCCAATGTCCAGGGCGTTCTGGACAGAGTTTGCCACGCCGCCTGCTATCGACACGTGGAACCCCACCCTGTAGCCGGCGTTTGCTGTCGCTGTCATTGTTACTATATTACTACTACCAAGAGCAGGCTTGCGAAAAGGGCTTACTAAAGTTATTGCGATGGCGTTTTATTGCAGTTCTGCTTCACCATTACCACACACTGCTTGTCTTCATCGCCATCTCCGTCCCCGCCATCGATCCGGCTTGGCACCGGCGATCTTGCCAAGTACCCGTTCCTCAACGAGGCGGGGGAGTACCTGCGCCAGTCAGGCTTTGGCTGGGACGAGCTTGGCCGGCCCGACATGAAGGAGATAGTCTGGCGGGCGGCAGAGCGCATAAGGGCAGGGGCCGCAGGCTCGGTGTACGACAAGCTCGACAGGTACGAGGCAGAGATCATCACGTTCCTTGTCACGCTCATAATGGTCAAGGCGGTGGGAATAGAGCCCGTACTGAAAAAGTATGCGCTGGCAGAGGCCCGCCGCGCTGAAAAGTTCCTGACAGAAGACCTGAAGAGGCACAACGACGCCCAGAAAAGGGCCCTGCTTGCCAAGATATTTTACGAGCTGTTCGGCCTTGCGATAGAGGTCACCGGAGACGGCAGGCTGTTCAAGGTCAAGGTCACCGATTACCTGGCGCGCTCGTCGCACTTTCACGAGCAGGAGTGGAAGATGATAAACAGGCTGGTCGACGGGGGCTACGTCTACCTCGACCCTGACGAGACGGTGCGCCTCGTGAGGAGCGAGCTTGCCGTGCTGATATCAAGCCGCGTCCATGCCATGAGCCTGCCTCCGACGTCGTCGCTTCCTGTGGCAATCCAGGAGCAGGTCGACGCCCTGCGGACAGAGCTTGCCCCGCGCTACGAGTACCGCACGGTCGCGGCAAAAGACTACCCCCCGTGCGTCAAGCATGCGCTGGAGGTTATGGGCAGGGGCGAAAACCTGCCCCACTCTGCCAGGGTGATGCTTGCCACCTACATGCTTGCCGTGGGCAAGAGCACTGACGAGATAGTGGAGGTGTTCCGGAGCGCGCCGGACTTTAACGAGCGCATAACGCGCTACCAGGTGGAGCACCTGTCCGGCGCAAAAGGCAGCAGGACGAGGTATTCCGTCCCGTCGTGCGACAAGCTGCGCACCGAGAACCTTTGCTTTGCGACCGCCGAGTGCGCCGGCATCATCAACCCCGTGCAGTTTGGCAGGAGGTTCAGGAAAAAAGAGCCATGAGCGAGCTTGTAAAGTCAGCCTTTAGAGAATACTATTTCAAGCACGCGGCAAGGGCCATAGAGGCGCCAGACGCCATCGAGAGCCGCGAGTTTGGGTACGCGCAGCTTGGCGTGCCGGGGATGGTGCGCCACCTCTCCTTCAGGAGCGTGGGCGAGCTGGTCGCCACCCTTGTCAGAGAGGTGCCGTCCGACGTCTATTGCTCCAACGCTCTTTACAGGTTCCCGACGCTTGCCATGCAGGAAAAGCAGTGGCTCGGAGCCGACCTGATATTTGACATAGACGGCAAGGACCTGGATCTCCCCTGCGTTCCCTCGCATTCGTATCCGGTGTGCGCGGCCTGCAAGCGCGTCTCATCTCCTATCGGCGACGATGATGATGATGAAAAGAGCAAAGAATACTCATGCCCCGCATGCGGGGGCAGAAAGGCCGAGCAGCTCATCTCGATCCCTTGCGCCAGGTGCGTCGAGGGGTCAAAAAAGGAGGCCAGGCGGCTGGTCGAGTTCCTGACGGGCGACCTCGGCATCGATAAAGGCAGGGTAAACGTCTATTTTTCCGGCAACAACGGCTTTCACTTCCACATAAAAGACGACTCGTACAGGCCGCTTGATTCGCAGGCCCGGTCCGACCTTGTGGGCTACCTTGCCGGCGTCGGCCTGATGGCAGAAAGTATCGGAGTGCGCAGGTCCCCGCAGGGCGAGTTTGTCAAGTTCCCAAAGAGCGGCCTTGCGCTTGGATGGAGGAAAAAGGTAGCTGACAGGCTAAAGATAGACCAGTCGTCAGCAGTCAGGCTCACGCACATCCTGAAGGAAAAGGGAGGTTACGCAGGGTTCAAGGCCGAGCTTGACAGGATGACCCGCGAGATGGGCGTCAGGATAGACCCGCAGGTGACAACCGACGTCCACCGCGTGTTCCGCATGCCCGGCACGCTCAACAGCAAGAGCGGCCTTGCCAAGGTAAAGTGCGACCTTGACAGGCTGGACTCGTTTGACCCGTTCACAGAGGCGTGCCTGCTTGGGAGCGCCAAGACAAAGGTAAAGGTAAAGACGCACGTGAAATTCAGGCTAAAGGGCGAGCCGTTCAACATATCCAAAGAAACTGCCGAATTGCCGGCGTTTGCCGCAGTCTACCTCGTCTGCAAGGGCCTGGCCGAAGCGGTATGAATTAAAAGAGCCTCTGGCATAACGCTCATTGATTGTGGGACGCCTATAGCGGCGAGGACAGGAGGACATCCCGGTCCGACATTGGCAGGATAGCAAGGATAGCCATACTCGCAGCCATGGGCATAGTGATATTCATCGTGGCCGGCAACCAGCTCATCAACCTTCTGATGAACGTGTCCGAGTTTGGCGGCACCTACACAAAGACGCTCGACTATGCCGTCACCTCCGGCCTTGCGCTTGCCGCCATCGCGCTTGTCAGGGTCAATTTCGTCTCTCGCCACTCCGTCGTCTGGTACGCGCTGCACATGATAACGGCGTTTGTCAGGAGGGGCGACTTTGGCGAGGCGCGCAAGCCGCTGCGGTATTCCGACTTTCGCATGAGCCCGCTCAGCTTTGGCCTGTGGCAGGTCACCAAGGTGGTTCTGCTGGCGCCGCTGTTTGCAAACCTGGGCTTTGGCATGGCCCTTGCGTACCTGTCGTCATCACCTGAAGGAGGCCAAGACCTGGGCCTCGCCGCCGTGCAGGGCATATTCGGCTTGCCGTTTGCAGATGTCCTGCAGGACGACGGCTCGTTTTCGCGGGAAAACGTGGTCCCGGCGATCCCGGCCCTTGCGATACTGGTGCTGCCGCTCCTGGGCGCAGCAGGCATGCGCCTGCTCCTCTACGTCGGCGTGTCAGGAGTGGTCCACGTCGTTTCGCAGTACATACTGGATGCGGGCGAGCGCAAGCCCAAGTTCCTCTCGTACATATCCACCGTCGAGATAATCGTCGGCGCGGCCGTGTTCTGGGCAGGGTTTACGATATTCTTCAGCTCGTCAATCGACTTTAACACAAAGTACCTGATAGCCGGCTCGCTCGTCCTTGGCGCCGCGTTCATCGCGTTCGGCTTTTTCGACAAGAGGCGCTCCCGCGTGATGATATACCCGACCCGCAGGCACGTCTACGCCCGGCTACTGACAGCGGCCGCCATAGTGGCCATAGTCGGCTCGATAGTCGTGGTGAACGCAAGCATTGCAGGCGCAAAAAAGGTAGAATACAGCGGCCCCTACATCGCGCAAGAGATAGCGGTCAACCGCGAGATGGCCGGCCTTGGGCAGGTGGACGTGGTCAACTATGACGTCAAGCCGCCGTCGGTGGCCCCTTCTGCCATACGCGCAATAGTGGACGAGAACAGGGAGACGCTTGCCAACATACGCCTGTGGGATGAAGAGGCAGCCACCCAGAAATTAAAGCCAGAGCTTGGGCAGAGGAACGACATCAGCTTTGCAGACACAGACATACTGCGCTTTGGAGGCACGATGTACTGGACCGGCATCACCACTCCAAACCTGCCCGACAGCCTGGCAAGGGGCAACGAGTGGTTCAACCAGCATTTCGTGTACACGCACGCAAACCCCGGCTTTAAAATGCTCGAGGCAGACACGGGCAACCTGGTCGACGAGGACAGGTTCTTCAGGCAGGAGCGCGTCTATTACGGGCTGAGCGGCCAGAGCAGCGGCCTGTTCTCCACGAGCTGGTCGGCATATCCGGTGGGCAGAGAGTCAAGCGACGAGATAGACCAGTTCTTTTACAACGGCACGGGAGGCATCGACGTGGCGCCACCTGCAAGCTGGATGTTTGAGCCCAACTTTATGTTGTCGTATCCGGACACGCCGGTCCACATCATGAGGTACAAGGACATACACGACAGGATGGACCTTCTGTACCCGTATTTCGTCTACGAGTTTGCGACTGCCGACTCGGCCGCGCCCGAGTTCCACAAGACAGGCGTCATACCTGTGAGCGACGGCACAAACACGTACTGGCTCATGCCGCTCATAGTCGCGCTCGACACGTCCCGCGTCCCGTGGGGGTCGCCTTTCATGCTGGACCTGGTGGGGTATGCCCTCATCGACACGTACAACGGCAGCGTGCAGGTGATAGTGACAGGCGACGACGCGTTCTCGGAGATGTTTTACAGCCAGTACAGGGATCTTGGCGCCACGCGTGAGGTGCCGGCGTGGCTTGGCGAGCAGATACGCTACCCCGAAGAGATGTTCATCTGGAAGATATCCAAGTTCAACAAGTACCACGTCACAGACCCCAAGACGTTCATAGAGGCGCGGCAGTTCTACGACATACCCAAGGACCCGGCCCGCGACGTGCTTCCATACTACATCATTACCAAGCCCCAGGGCTTTTCCGAGCCGGCGTTTGTAGGGTTCCAGTCGCTCGAGCTTGCCGGCTCGCAGACCCGCAACCTGGTGGGCTATATGATAGTGGAAAACGACCTTGAAAGCCTCGGCAGGATGACCTTTTACTCCGTCCCTCTGGACTCGCCGACAAAGCTGATAGGCCCCACCGCGGCCAGGGAGGCGCTTGAAAAGGACAGGGAGTACAAGAACATCAAGACGCTCCTTCAGGGCACGCCCAAGGTCGGCGAGAACATACTGTACAAGATAGGCGACCAGGAGGTCTATTTCATACCTGTATACACGGCAAGCAACTCGGGCGGGGTGGTCTCGCAGATAGGCACCATAGCGGCGGTGGGCGCGTCGGTGACAGGCACGTTCTACGTCGGCCTTGGCGACACGCCGGTCGAGGCTTTTGAGAACTATTTGTCCAAGTCGGCAGGACAAGAACCTGCGGGCCAGCCGCTGGAAAGCGAGACGGTGGGCCAGCCCGGCGGCTCGCAGGACAGGGTCAAGGCAATAGAGAAGATGTTTGAGGACGCAGGCGTGCAGGTGGTCAGGCCGACTGCGGTATCGGTGCCGCTAGAGTTCAGAGAGGCCGACGTAAAGTACCATTCAGAGGACGACCTGCAGGGAGTGCAGCAGGCAGTCGAAGAATTTGTCGCCAAGTACTCGCCAGAAAAGGTGTACGAATGGCAGAGCAAAGACGGCAGGGTCGCCAACTTTGGTGTGCTGATACTGTCTGACGGGATAGTGGAGAACCACTATATCGCAGTAGAGGTCGTCACCAGCACAAGCGGCAGTAGTAGCAGTAGTGGCTGATCGCATTGGCCGCAGACAAGACGACGACTATGGTGCTCGTAATAGACAACCTCTCACCCTTTACTCCAGAGATACTGAAATGCCTTGACAGGGTGGCATCAGGAGGCGACGACGGTGGTAGTGGTAGTGGGGGTGGCAGAATCGTGCAATACACATACAGAAAGCACTTTGAGTTCACCGCGCAGGATCTGGAAAAGTGCGACAAGGTCATACTGTCTGGCAGGCGCAGGAACGACCCTGCCATCAACGCGGCAAACTCGCGCATAATACGCCACTGCCACGACACCGGCAAGCCCCTGCTCGGCATCTGCTACGGCGCCGAGATAATAGCACTCACGCTTGGAGGCTCGATAAAAAAGATGCCCCGCTCAGTGCAGGGGCCAATCGAGATAGCAGCGGCTCCCAACGCGCTGACAGGCGACAAGGCCAGGCTGTCGGTATATGAAAGCCACGGCTTTTGCGTCGCAAGGCTCCCGCCAGAGTTTGAGCGCCTCGCCAGCTCGCAGTACTGCGAGTACGAGATGTTTGCCCACAGGGAGAAAAAGATCTTTGGCACCCAGTTCCACCCCGAAAAGAGCGGGCAGGACGGGCAGGACCTGATAGCCAGCTTTGCCACAAGAGTATGATTTATTTGCCTTTGGCAGGGCTTGAAAGAAGAGACAGTTAGTTGGAACGGTCAGAGCATTTCATAGCGCTGCCGCTTGTGAGCAAGGGCGGCGCAGTCCCGCTTGCAATCGATGTCGTGGCCAAGTACTGGGGCGAGGACCTTAAAGCCCCGGAGTGGCAGCAACAGAATCGGATCTCTACACTCATAGACGGGATCGAGCTGGCAGAAAAAGCCGGCCTTGCATGCTACGTCTGCAAGGGCTCGCTCAAGGACATCAAAAAGCGCATTGACCAGGGCGTTCCCCCGATTGCGATAATGCCGGGCATCCAGGACGTGGCGCAGCATGCCACCATAGTCTCTGGCTATGACAGCGACGAGCGCAGGGTGCTGACCTACGTCCCAGAGCCGGACACGGTCGGCGCCATCCCCGAACCAAAGTTTGAGCAGGACTGGGAGCAGGACGACTCGACCATGATACTGTTGCTGCCGTCAGACATGCAGGATCTCCTGAAAAACGACAGGCTGGAATTTGCAAAGTCAAACAGGCTGTGCCTTGAGGCAGAGAGGCTGCGCCTCCAGGGCAGGATGGACGCCGCAGTAGAAAAGCTGCGGCAGGCGACGGGGGCCGACCCGGAAAACGCCGCGGCGTGGTCGCAGCTTGGCGGGGCGTACAACGAGCAGGGCTCAGACCAGGCGGTGGCCTGCTACGAGCGGGCAATAAGGCTGAACCCGAAATACTATCTGGCCTACAGGGGCCTTGGCAACTATTACCTGAAGAAAAAAGACTATGCCCTTGCAGAGGCCCACTACACCAAGGCGACAAGCATCAACCCGTCGCGCTTTGGGCCGATATACAAAAACCGCGCCATAGCCAGGATGCAGCTTGGCAACAACGCCGGCGCCAAGCAGGATCTGGAAACATACCTGGCCCAGACGCCGGCGGCTGCAGACAGAAAGAGCATCGAAGAGGCAATATCGCAGCTCTAGGCGACCTTGTAGAACGCCTCCACCCTCGGAGGCTCGCTTATCATCATCGCTATCCGGGGCAGAAGCGTCTGTATGTAAGGCATCGCCGAGTGCATCGCAAACGCAGGCATGTTTGCCCACAGCTCGTCAAACACGAAATGCAGAGGGTCTGCGGCGTCCCGGTAGAGCACGTATTCGATGCAGCCAAGCTCGCTCCTTGTGGGCGCTATCAGCGATTCGAGCACCTGCCTGAGCGCGCCCTCCTGTCCCGGCCTTGCCTTGAACGAGGCGATGACGCGGACAGGGTCTGCTGCAGAGGTCATGAACTTGGGCTTTTCTGGATCGGCCATTTCCTTTTTCTCTTCCTTCCTTCCTTCATTTTTCAAGGGCAGGCATTGCGGATTTATCTCTATTGTTGTGGTAGCCGTAAAACAAGTGCATATCATGCAGATGCCGTTAGCCAGACATCGGCCTGTTCATCAGCGTGTCCACCGCTTTTCGAAACTCTTGCTCTGACAGCGGCGGCAGGTCTGCCACCTTCAGGTTCTCCTCGACGTGCTCCGGTTTCTTCTGCCCCACCAGCGGGGCAATCACTGACGGGCTTGAGCGCACTATTTGCAGCAGCTTTGACACAGGGTCGGAAGCGCCTGCATAGTCGGGGACCTGCGCCCGCAAGAGCCTGCCCTGGAAGAGAGGCGCGCTTGCGAAAACCCCGATGCCAAGCTTTGCAGCGGCTTCAAGGACGGTCATCGTTTCTCTGCCGACCTTCTGGTTCTTGGACAGGAGCGCCTCGCTGTAGGCCAGATTGTACGGCAGCTGTATGAACCTGAAGCCGTGGTTCTTCTTGTTGCCACCGCTGCTGCTGCCGCCACCTCCAGCAGCAGCCTGCTCTGCCACCCTGACGACAGACTCTAGCGACAGGTACTCGTCGCTTTCGGGCATGACGCGAAAGCACGTCCAGGTTGCCATTCCATAGTACCGCAGCTTGCCTTCCTCCCGGTATCTTTCATACAGCTCAAACGCCCTTGCCAGCATCTCCATGAACTGCTCCCTGCTCACGTCCTTGTGCCAGCTCTCAAACGCGTTGTGGATGTAGACTAGGTCTATTGTAGACAGGCGCATGTTTGCAAGCGACTTGTCTATGCACCGGGCCAGGTATTCCGGTTTCATCACGTTGTAGCCGGAGCTGATGTCGTCGGCCGTCATGACACCGGCTGCAATGTACATCCTGTACACGTATTCCATGACGTCCACTCCTGGAAAGTCCCCGTCGTTTGTGATGTAGCCGTTCTTTGTAGAGATGAACAGCTGGTCGCGTGAAGCAACACCGTCTCTTTGAAGGCGCGCAAGCGCCCTGCCGATGCTCTTTTCTGACCTCATCGCCCTGTAGTTTATCGCAGTGTCGATGACGTTTACCGCGCCTGACGAGACTGAACGATAGACTGCGTTTTCAACTGCCAGGTCGTCCTCTTTTGAAAGGTCGCCCAGGTACGTCCCCATCCCGATGCTTGACAGGCGCAGCCCGTCAAACGTCCTGAAATGGCCCGGCGGCCTGCCCTTTGCCGCTGCCGCCTGCACAAATTTCTCCGTGCCCTGCGGCGTGGCAAACCCTTTGATCACCGGGTAATCGTGGCTATCATGACCATCGTTATCATTATCATCACCACCAGTAGCAACGGCATCGGACGGCAATGCATGTGAAAGGGCGGCGACGGCGATAATAAACGATGTGCTCCCTTCAGGGGAGCAAGCCTTATCTTTCCAGGAGTGGAATTGTATTTGTGGCGCTAGACCCGAACGTGCTCAACCCGTTCGTGCTCTTTTCCCAGCAGTCGCCGGCGCTGGCCCTTGCCGCGGTGGTGGCAGTCACGGCCGCGTCCGCAGCCCTTGCAGTGTCGGGGTCGCGCAGATTTTTCAACTCGTACAGGTTCTCCGGCTTTGGGTACCTTCTCGGCCTGCCGGCGGGGTTCATGTTCCTTGCCGCGTCGTTTGCTTTCGAGCTTGCAAGCTTTGCATACCTGGACTACCCGGTGCTCCACCCAGCCCTCTTTTGGATCCAGCTCCTGCTCCAGTCAGAGGCGTTTGCGCTCATCGCAGTCTCGTACTATTTCAAGGATTCCGGAAAGGAGGGCGGGGCGCACAGCCGCAGGCGCGTCAGGCCAAGGGACGTGGGGATGGTCCTGCTGCCGCTTGCGATGGTTGCCATACCGTTCATGCTGCCCACCTCGGAGCTTGCGTCCAAGCCCTACTTTAACTATGCAAGCCTGGCAGATTTCAGCCTCTACATGCGCATATTCAACATGGTGGTGCTAGGATACATATTCAAGAGCGCGATATTCTCTCTTGCCAAGGCAGGTAGCGCAAGGATGCTGTATGTGCCTGCCGCGTTTGCGCTCCTGTGGCTTGAGCAGTACTCGCTTGTGATGACGTACTTTGACAATAGCGCAGTCGCGTTTGCCGGCTCGCTTGTGGCAAGGATCGGCGGCCTGGCCCTGTTTGCCTACGCCATGCACCACGCAGTAGCCAGGAGGAAGAAGGAGGGGATTGGAGAGATTGAAGCAGGAAAAGCGGCATAAGCTCCAGCTGTTCTACGAGATACTCTGTGCGATAGAGGAGGACTGCGTGCGCAACGAGGTGGCAAGGCCGACCCACGTGCAGCATTTCACGCGCCTGTCGTACGACAAGATGATGAACCACCTGTCCGAGCTTGAGGAAAAGGGCATGATCCACAGGGTGAGCGGCCTTGTGGCGATAACCGCCAAGGGAAAAAAGTTCATCGAGCAGTACGACGACCTGACGCGCCTTATCGAGAGCGCGGGCCTGTAGCAAGAGGCTTGGCACCGCCATTGCCGCTCCCTCCCACCCCACCACCATCATCATCACGACAGGTCAGCCGTATGTAGCGCCAAGGAACAGGCGCGCAGCATAACGACAAGAATGTTCCGGAAAACACGCACAGCGGCAGTGCGCTGCAAAGCAATCCCCATGTTATAATACGACGGCTGCGTAATGCACGCATGGCTTCACTGGATTCAAAAGATCAGCATGAACCGGGCCAGGTACCGGAGGTTGTGCTGGCCAGGTGGGGGACGAGGTTCTGGGCATGGCTAGTGGATTTCATCATAGTAACGACTGCGGCAGAGATACTCTTTGCAATAGCGTATTCTCCGCTTGCCTTCCTGCAGGGCGCCGGGGAAGAGGGTGTCAACCCGGCGCTGGGGGCGGCAAGGTACGCTGTGCAGAGCCTGATGTTCTTTGCATACTGGACATACTTTGAGTCGGCGGCCGCCGGCGCGACAGGGCAGTCAATAGGCAAAAAGCTGCTAAAGATAAAGACGACTGACCTGTCAGGCAGCAAGGCGCCGGACGTAAAGAGCGCGGCAATCCAGAGCTTTGGCAAGGCGTTCCTGCTGCCAATAGACGTGCTCCTCGGGTGGATATTCACAAACGACAAGAGGCAGAGGCTGCTGAGCAGGGCTGCAAACACCATAGTGGTCAAGGTTCCTGCAGAAGACGCAGGGACAGGAAACGTCAGGTACAGGAAAGACAAGTAAAAAGTAGCAGAGGAGTGGCCGAAATGAAAAGGGCGCTCGTCCTGTTTGACACGGTCTTTGGCAACACCGAGAAAATAGCCCGCAGCCTGGCAAAGGGGCTGCAGCAAGCAGGAGTCTAGGCTGAAGCAGTCAGCATCAGGACGGCAGGCATTGAAGAACGGCTTGCGGCAAAGGACTATGACCTCTTGGCAGTCGGGGCTCCCACCAGTACTTGACTGCCTACAGGCCTTCTTCTGTTGCTCGCCGTCCGTATATCCCGTTTCTGCTCTTTAGCAGGACGCGGCGGGGCATTCTGATGCCATTTATTGCAGCCTTTATGACCCCGTCTCGCCCTCATTACCAGCCTTCTACGCGCAGTCCAGGCATACGCTCAAAGTGCTTTTTGTTTCTGGTTACCAGCGTCTGCTTGTTTGCAAGGGCAATGCTTGCTATCAGAAGGTCAGATTCACCGACAGGGTTTGACCCGTTGTTGAGGGCCCCTGCCATCCTTGCAGGGTCTCTGTCAAGTACAAGTAAAAAGAAGGCGTCCAAAAGTGCGTCAACTTTAGCAAGTTCTCTCTTAGGGTCTGTTGATTTATACGCCCCCTTGTACAATTCAAAGGCGTTTATCATCGTGGTATGCAGCGGCTCCTGCATCGATTCCAGCTCTTCTAACTTGCTTTTTGCTGCAGAGTCTTTTCTCAGGTAAGCAACCAAAAAGTCGGTGTCAAGGCAGGCCATTATTTCTTTTTCTCCAGACACAACCACACTACTGCTAAAGCTCTACGTCTCGGGTCCGAAAGTTTTTGCGGAATTCCTTGCTTGCCTGTTCGACCCTGTCGGCCAGCTCTGGCGAATGCAGATCATCCATCATCTCTAGCAGCCTTTGAGCGCTGCCCTTGTTTCCAGTTAGTCGGAGGATGACATCCGTAAACGATTCCCCCTCTTTCTTTGAGGCTTTTAGTGCCTTGTATGCTTTGTCTGTAATTGACAGCGTCCTTGTTGGCATGACAATATAATACACATATGTGTATTTAAACTTTGAAACCCTACTAAAACTCGAAATTCGTTGCAAGCTCAACGTGAGACTGAAAACGTCTTGCAGTCATCTGCTGTGTCCAAAAATAGGAAAAGGCCTTATAATATAATATGAAACACCGAATGTTTCACATTCCGCAGCAATATTATGAAATCGTCAACCTAGAGAGGCTGAAGAAAAATAACAAGGACCCGAAGGGCAAGGCGGGCTTTGCCTTTGACACCAAGCTCGAATCGTTCGTGGCGGGAAGCGCGGCCAAGTTTATCGAAAAGAAGCTCAAAGAGATGGGTCTTGAGATCATCAGGCCCAGAGGCTCTGCCATAGTCATAGGGAAGCAAAAAAAGGAAGAGTCCAAGCCTGACGACGCGGCGCTCAAGGAGGGCATGGAAGAGCTTTTCGAGTCTGTGGGCAAAGAGCTTGGCAGGCTGTTGTTGCAGAGCAGGGAACAGAGGGCAGGCATAGCATAGCGAAGACAACAGTCAAAAGATCTGACCTATCATGCAGCCTGCCTAAAAGAGCAGGCTTGCCGCAAGCACAAACCCGGTTATCCTTGAATACGTGACTGTGGCGTCCATCGCAGGCACAAGTCCCTGCACCGTGTCGTGATCTTGGCGCATGCGTGCCACCGCCTTTATCGCAAAAGGCAGCGAGACAAAGCTTGCAAGCGAGTACACCTTGGTAAAATTGAGCAAAACCCCGGCGGCGATGAGCACGTACGCCGCCACCATGAAAAGCGGGAGCGCCTTTGCACCCTTTTCCCTGCCGATCACAATCACGAGCGTGCGCCTCCCCTTTGACCTGTCAGCCTCAAAGTCAGGGAACGAGTTTACAAACAGCACGGTGGCAGACAGCAGACCGACTATTATGCCGACAAACAGAGCAGCAGCGTCGATGACGCCGGTCTGCACGTAGAACGTGCCGAGCACTATCATTGCCCCCTTGATCCCGACGAACAGCTCGCCAAGGCCCGAGTTCACTATCGAGGTAGAGTAAAAGTAGATGGCGACGACTGCAAATCCGAGTATAACTGCTATCGTTATGCCGCGCACTGCCACAAAGTAGGCGCCTACGAGGACGCCAAGCACAAGGAACGCTACGCCGGCTGCGTAGACGGCCTTGGGGGTCAGGACATTTTCCGGCAGAACGCCGGTTCCGCCAGAGAATTTCGTCCGGGTTGTTGCCGAGTCTATGCCGCGCTTGTGGTCCCAGTAGTCGTTGAGCAGGTCGACGCTTGCGTGCAAAAAGGCGACGCCGGCGTAGGTGAGCCCCGCATAGAGCGGGTCAAACTGCCCGTACTTCCAGTAGGCTATGGCAAGGCCGTTGCTGACTGCAATGACTGACGCCAGCAGGAACCGTATGCGGATCGCCCGCAGCCAGCTTGAAAGGATGAGAGTCGCCTTCACCACCACCACCGCCACTCCTACCAGACGCTAGCAGTGCATGGAGGCTTGTAACTCTTTTGAAGAGAAGATTAGGATAAAAGCTCAAAAGGCCGGCGCCTTTTTGACTGACGTGGCAGCAACTGTCAGCAGCAACCGCTCTGCAATCCTTGTGTCTGTGTTGGTGATGGGCGTGCTGTTTTCGTTCCTTTACCTTTCGGAATACATTATCGAGCAGGGCGAGGAGCTGCAGAGACAAGAGCTTCTCGGGGCAGCAAGGACGACTGCATGGATGGCCCACATCCCAAAACAGGACAAGGTCTGCTTTGCGATAGACGATGAGTTTCTTGTAAAACATAAAACGATTGCATCGTCGCTTGCAGACATGGAAGACATGGTCAGGCAGAGACAGGTGGTGTCAGACGAGCCGGTGGCAAGCACAGTAATACCGCTTGACAAGAAGGAAATGCTCAATATCGCCAAGGCATACAGCTTCAACATGACTTCGGGCGTGGGCAAGAGCATCGACGGGATCTTTACAAACCGCGAGACGAGGTTTACCTGCACCGTGACGCACGGCGGCAACTATTACGAGATCGTATTCTGGTTCACGTCGACGGAGCAGGTTAATGGAGACAGGGGATACGTGCCTGTCAGGATTGTCGACGGCCCTAGGCGGAGTTCAGAAACGCCTGTCACCTACGTCCCGTTCAACAACACTGCCCTCTTTATCAACGAACTCGCTTTCCCGGTCACGATAGAGATAACGTCAAACGCGCAGCACAGAGATAGCCGGACAATACTTCCGGGCAAGATGACGGCTTTTCACCTTACGCCAAACTGGTCAAGCCTCGACGACACCGTCTACCACTACTACATCAAAGAGACCGGGATTGAAGGGGATCTGGTCTCGTCGCTGAAATACTATGTAGGCTGCATCGACGGCAGGATTGCAGAGTCGCTGTACCGGGAGAGGAACTTTGAACTTGCTTTTCCTTCTTATCTCCCGGCCGGCTTCAAGCCCGTGTGCTATGCCGAGTTCTCGACCGAGGCCGTGAGCTATGTCTATGCGAACCAGACTGCGATAGACCACTACGAGAAAAAATTGCAAGGATACAGGCCGTATCCAAATTACAACCCCTACCCTGATTCCATTTATGACCTGGTGCCGGACGAAGAGTCGCAGGGTCTGGTGCCTGTCTTGGGGATGAAATACTATGACCGCGATTCGGCTCCTTCTTTACGCGACAGTTATAACGAACTCGTCGAGGGGCAGTTTCCCGTGATAACAGAGATAAAGCTGACAGAGCTTGACGGTAGCGAAGACCTGATTCTATCTTATTACGAAGGAGAGAGGGCAGTAGCCATCCGCGCCTTTGCAGAAGAAAACACTGCTTACCGGTTCTCGGGTTTTGTTCAGCTCGACGAGCTTGTAAAAATGGCCCGGAGCATGGACTAGTAGATGGTTTGAAAAGGTTCATTAATGATGGAATTGAAGGCATTCCAATGGCAGAGGCATATATTCTCATAAACTGCGAGCTTGGATCCGAGGACAACGTCATAAAGGAGCTGAAGGCGATACCAGGGGTTGCCGAAGTCAAGGGCGTGTTCGGGGTCTACGACATCATCGCAAGGGTCAACGCCGGGAACGACGAAGACCTGAAAAAGGCCGTTGCCAAGATCCGCTCCCACCAAGGAATAAAATCGAGCCTGACAATGATGGTCATAGAGGGTCAGGGGTCGTAAGGAAACCGCCGTACCCCCTCCCTCCCCCCCATAGTGCTCCACTCCTTTTAAGTGCCACTCGTTTTACGTTGGCTGCCTGCGGGTCGTTGCCAACAACAACACAAGGTCTTTTGATTTGCAAGCCTGCAGGCACTCTCCCCCTCCCTCTCGCTCTGTTTTGGAAATGAAAAAAGAAGAAAGGTTGGTTGGTGGTAGAAAAAGAGGCAGCGTCAGGCTGCCTCTGAGAAGGAAGAGGCGCGCTTTTCCGTCAGCGCCTCCTGCGTCTCGGGGCTTGGGCCCGACTCGATCACTATCGGCCTGTCTGCCAGGTTCTTTGTCGGCATCACCACCGTCTTGCCCTGCTCGTCCTTGAGAATGACGCTAAAGGCGCCCACCTGCTGCACCGTGCCGGCAAACCCGTCGTACGATATCTTTTGCCCAGGCTTCATGGCAGGCTGCACCACCATGCTGCCCTTTATCCAGGCAGGGAACGCCTCACGCAGGCCGTAGGCAAGCCCGGCGCCAAAGCCGATTGCGATTGCGGCTGCCAGGCCCCAGACGAGGGCAGAGATGACAGAGTTCAGTATCTGCTCGCCTATCCTCAGCTGCGAAGTCGCCACCACGAGCACGATTGCATAGAGCACTCCGGTCATGACCAGCCCTATCGTCTTGCCGCCCATGACGCCCCTTGCAGGGAGCTCGCGCTGCATCCACGAGCCGACAAAGTCTGCTATGAGCGAGCCTATCACCAGGATTATCAGGAACGCTATAACGTTTGGCACCCACAGCCAGACAGAGTTTATCGCCTGGGACACCTGCTCGAACTGGAGCACGTTTACTGCTGCGGATATGAAGAACAGGTAGATGAACCACTTGGTGGCAGTCGAGAATATCTTGGTCATGTTCCACCCAGAGCGCGACGCGGCCTTGCCTATGCCGGTTTTGCCCCAGTACGAATCGAGGTTGAGCGCGCGTGACACCTTTTTTACGGCCCAGCCGGCGACCTTGCCCACCAGGTACCCGATGCCAAGCAGTATCAGCGCCGCTATCACCAGCGGCAGGGCGTTTGCCACGGTGGTGCCAAATTCGGTTAATGCATCAGTGACAGGCTCTGTTACGCCCTGGCCGGCCGTCTGCAATGCGGTCAGGAGCAACACGACGTCAACAAATCCAAGGTTCATGCATACAGAGACGTAACTATTGCTTTAATGACTTTCAGCGGCCTGCAATGCGGGAGTGGTAGTACGCAGTCACCACCGCAACACTGTGCCCACCTCCTGACTCTGTCTGCACGACCCTTGTCCTCTCTGTCGTCCCGTCCTCCCAGTGGTCAAATGCAAGCTCCTTGTAGTTGTGGACGGTGACTGTGTACTTGTTGGGCCCTGCTGGCTCGATTATCGCCCACATTGCAAGCTGCTGTTCCTTCGCGCTGCCACTGCTGGCACTACCACTACCGCCACCGCCATCGTCGCCGGAAAGCAACACGGCCCGGACCTGAAGCGGCGGCTCGCCGGCGTATGCAAGCGGAGTGAACCCGCGCTTGGATGCCCCAGACACCTTGTAGTATGCGGTGATTTCAGATTCGGACGTGGCCGGTGAATTTGTAGCCGTGCTGCTGATTGTGCGCGTCCGGGCCTTGCTCCCGTCCTCCCAGTGGTCAAAGAGTATGTTACGATAGTCGTGCGCAGTCACAGAGTATGTTTGCGGCCCCCTACTGCCGCTGCCGCCGTTTCCTCCCGCCGCCCCTCCAAGGACAAAGGAGGCGGGCGTGAACTTGGACTGCGCCACTATTGCAGCTGATGCTCCTCCCCCTTCTCCTGACGGCCTGGACTTTACCGTGCTCCACATCCCTGCGATTGGGTTGCCTCCAAGGTCCACCGACTTGACTGTCAGCGTCAGCTGCGTGTCGTCGTCGTTGTTATTGTTGTTGTTATTGCCGGCCGCGCCTCCTAGCGCCCCATGCGCATCAAGGCGTGCAGATCCTGCGACAAGGCCGTCAAGCCCGCTCACCCTGTCGGCGCCCTCCAGTATCCGGCGCTTTACTTCAAGGTAGCCAAGGCTCGGGTCGTGAGACGCCACAAGGGCCGCCACGCCAGAGACATAGGGAGCGGCCATCGACGTGCCGCTGAGCTCTTCGTAGCCCTGCCTGCCAGATCGTGAATAGGTACTCAGGATGCCCACGCCAGGAGCCGCCATATCGACGCTCTTGGCGCCCCTGTTTGAAAACGACGCCAGCATGTCGTTGTTGTCGCTTGCAGCCACGGAGATGATGTTGTCAAGGTCATAGCCTGACGGGTAGTTTGGCACCCCGTCATTGTCCAGCCTCTCGTTGCCGGCAGAGGCGACTACCAGTATCCCTGCATCCCGGAGCGCCCTGAGGGCATCATATTCGGCCTGGCTGTAGTCCTTGCCGCCAAACGACATGTTCACCACGCGGATGTCGGCCCCCCTCTCCTTCAGCCGGACTATTCTGTCGACTGCGTCCACCACGTCGCTCGTGCTCCCGGCGCCGCTTGCGTCGAACACTTTGAAGGCGACAATCCGTGCGTCCCAGCACACGCCCGAGACCCCGACCCCGTTGTCGCCGGTAGCGCCCATTATGCCTGCAACGTGCGTTCCGTGGCCGTTGTCATCCATCGGGTCGTCGTCGCCGTTAACCAGGTCAAGCCCGCCCGCTGCATAGCTTCCTTTCAGGTCCTCGTGCATATAGTCCATCCCCGTGTCGACTGTTGCCACTATGACGCCGGAGCAGTCTTTGGCAATCTCCCAGGCTTCGGGCGCGTCGATGTCGTGGTTGCCTCCGCTGGCATCATCAAGCCCCCACTGTCTTGCAAAGTCAGGATCCCGGGGTATGGCAGATATCTTGCGCACGGCAGGAGCCTCGGCATACTCGGCCAGGCCAGAGCTTTCATAGTGCTCGGCCGCCTCGCCTGCGGTGTAACCGTCAGGCACCGCCACCACGTCTATCCCGAGTTCCGGAAAGGTGTCCACCACGGACGCGTTGATAGACCTGTGGACGGCCCTCTCGCTTGAAAGCCGCACGCCGTCTTTGAACTTGACCAGAAGCTCCTGCTCGTTGTTGCCGCCATCTCCGTCGTCATCATCATCGTTGCCGCTTGCTGCGCTTGCAGCAGGCAGGAAGGTGACGGCAGTGCTGCTGGCAAGCGCCGCCGCCAGGAGCAACGCCGCCAGGACAAGTGTACAAGAAATTTTTCGCTTTTTCTCGCAGCGGTTCTCGTTATTGTTGCTGTTGTCTTTTCTGTCGGACAAAAAATATCGTCCTAGTGGGGCTATTCGCAGAATAAAGCGATATAGTCCACTTTGTTATCCCAGTACGGTATTTTTCTCTCAACAGCGCTCTGCTTTGGCAAAAGCATGGCGCAGGACTGCCAAAGTTGGCAGCCAGCGCTCAGGCAGCAGCCGTATCTCCCCTTGCTGTACCGTGGCTGAGGCTCTTGCCAAAGAACGCCTTGACGTGCGGCCTGTACATGTAGTAGATGATGACACCGCTTATGATGATGCTGATTATCGCTGCCCAGTTCCCAGCCACGAGCGATATGGCGTTCATCACTATGCTTATCACTGCAAGTACTACGGTGGCGGTCCAGGCCCAGCCCCTGCCCTTGAGCAGGCCCCATGCGACTACGAATGAAAAGATGGCAAGCCCTATCATCACGGCTCCAACCACGATTGCACCCCCGCCAAGGAGCGAGGTCGAGATGTTTGACAGCTCTGGCGTCCCCGTCCCGGGCACGCCGGTCTGCCCCAGCGTGCCGCCCATCATCGGGAGGACGGCGCCGGCAGTCAATGCGGATATACCGCCTACCAGCATTATTATCCCTCCTATTATGTTCAGGATGGCGATTATCGTGACGCCCGTAGGACGGCTCTGGGATGATTGCATGGGCACGTTTTGTGCGCATTGTATTAATGGTTTGCAGACACAATGAGGGAATTTTCATGCAGAGAAATCAAATTCATTGGCTGCCTGGTTGGTTGTTGCCCCTGCATGCTTTTCAGGGCTCGATTATGCCTGTGCTCTCCAGCGGCTTGCGGCCCATGAACCCCTCGTCCCTGCCGTGCCAGAACTTGATCTCGTCCTCGCCTGCCTTCCAGCACAGCCAGACCTCCTCGTCAAACCTCTTTGAGGGAAAGTCAAGCAGCCCCTCGTCCACGCTCTTTATCATGACTCCCATCGCCTCAAGCGCCTCGATGGCCTTGTACAGGCCAGTCACGGCCGTGTTCAGCTCCTGCTTTTTCTTCATAAAGCGCTCAAAGTCGCCCCCCGACTCTACTATGGCCTGGAGCTCGCTCTGCAGCACCATCACCCGGTTTTTTTGCGCCACGATTGCGGCAAACATGCGCTTTACCTCCGGCAGCGCCTTGTTAGCAGTCTGGGGAGTATAGATGGTGAACATAGCCTATCAGCATTCGAGGGGCACCAGCATTAATTTATGCCTAGCGCAGTTGCCTGGCTAGTGGCAGACTAGACCTCGTACGCCGCCTTGCCGCCGCTGCCACCGTCCCGCCCGTCGCCGCCCCCCTCTTCCACTGCGACTGCCTGGCCGTCATGCGTCTTGGCCCGGACTACAAACGGCCTGGCCGTCACAGGCGCCATGAGTGTGGTGGCAAAGCCAATGGCGACTGCAATCGAGAACAGGGTAAGGTCGATTATCCCGGCGGCAAAGCCGATAGACGCGATGACCAGCTCCACCATGCCCCTGCCGTTCATCAGAAAGCCTATCGCAAGGCTGGTGTCGTTCTTGAACTTGACGATGCGGGCGCCCAGGTAGCCGCCGCCTATCTTTGTCGCTACGGCGACTGCCAGCAGCGCGGCAAAGAACGGGATAGAGCTTGCAATCGACTGCAGGTTTATCTCTATGCCGATGATGGCAAAGAACATGGGCGCAAAGAACCCAAACGTTATCGCAGATATTATGCCATAGACGCGGTCAAAGTTCTGCTTGCCAATTATCTCCTTGTAGATGACAAGTCCGGAGAAGAAGGTGCCTATGATGAAGTGGAGCCCTATCTCCTGCGCCACCAGCGATATGGCGATGGTGATTATGAGCAGTATGCCAAACGCGGCCTCCTTGGTCTGCAGTTTTTTAAAGTATGGCTCGACGCGCGCAGGCAGCCAGTGGCTCGTCCCACGCAGCAAAAAGTCAAAGAAGAATATGCCGGCCAGGAACGCGCCTATCTTGACTGCAGACCACGCCACGCCGCCAAAGTCGAGCTGGGCGCCAGCCTCGGCCTGGCCGACCTGCAGCACTATAGAGAGCACGACGAGCGAGATGATGTCGTTTATCACAGCCGACGTGATGACGGTGTTGCCAAGCTTGCTCCGCAGTATCCCAAACTGCATGAGCACTATGGCGCTTACCGGGACTGCGGTTATCGAGAGCAAAAGGCCCATGAACAGCGATTGCTCTAGCGCAAGGCCAAACAAATGAGACACGGCAGTCCCGGCCGCAAAGGGCACTACAAACGCAATCAGCGATATCACCATTGCGTACCGGCCGGCCTTTCGTATCTCCCGGGGGTCCATCTCCAGGCCGGCAAGCAGCATCAGGAAAAAGACCGCAAGGTCGGACAGCACGCCAAGATCCGAATTAAAGTGGATGATGCCGAAAAGCGAGGGGCCGAGGATCACGCCTGCCAGGATCTCGCCCACGAGCGGCGGCTGCTTTATCCGCTGGAAGAGCTCGCCCAGCACCCGCGCCGCTACGAGGATGATGATGACGCTTACAAAAAGTTCCTCGGCGGCCATGGCTCCGGTGAGCAGAGCCGCAAGATAACCCTTGTGTGCTTTTACACCATGTGTGCACGGGCAGGGGCCGCAGGAAAAAAATAGTTACATAACTTTTTTAAATTTTTGGCGTCCACAGTTGACGTGAAGCTGGATTTTCCCAGGTATACCGAGAGGCTGGGCGCGGCTAGCATCCACGCCGTGCAGCGCATATACGAGCTGGACTCGGGCAAGTCCAAGGGTTTCCTCTCGTCGCACCAGACCATCAAGAAATTCGACTATGACGAGATATCCAACATCCTGCACGAGATGGCCATAGTGGTGCCTGTCAAGGAGGAAAAGCTAAAGCTCTTGGAGGGAGTACTCTCGGGCATCCCAAACGAATGCCTCGTGATAATAGTGTCAAACAGCCCCCGGGGCCCCGTAGACCGCTTTGCGATGGAGGCAGAGACGGTCCGCCAGCTTGACAGGTTCATGGACAAGCGAATCGCCATCATACACCAGCGCGACCCTGCCCTTGGCGAGCTGTTCAAAAAGATAGGATACACCTCCATTCTTGATTCGTCAGGCAGCGTGAGGAACGGCAAGGCGGAAGGGATGGTGATAGGCCTGCTTCTTGCCAAGATGTACGACAAGGACTATGTCGGGTTCATAGACAGCGACAACTATGTGCCCGGCGCCGTTAACGAATACGTCAAGATATTTGCTGCAGGGTTTGGCATGGCATCCACGCCATACACAAACGTCCGCGTCTCGTGGGTCTTCAAGCCCAAGGTGCGCAACAACTCGCTCCAGTTCTCAAAGTGGGGCAGGGTGTCAGAGATAACGAACAGGAACCTCAACGCCCTGCTTGCAGGCATCACAGGCTTTGAGACGGAGGTTATCAAGACGGGCAACTCGGGCGAGCACGCCCTCTCCATGCCCCTTGCAGAGTGCCTGCACTTTTCAAGCGGGTACTCGGTCGAGCCGTACGAGATAGTGGACATTTTCGAAAAGTTCGGAGGCCTCATCCCGACCAACTTTACGCGGATGGGCGAAAAGGGCGTCGAGATATTCCAGATAGAGACCCGCAACCCCCACTTTCACGAGGACAAGGGCAAGTCGCACCTCAACCACATGCTTGAGGCGTCGCTTGGCATCATAGCTGCAAGCAAGATCTGCCCCGACGACCTTCGCGAGTCGATACAGGCCCAGATGGCGCAGATATCCGACTCGGCAGGCAGCGGCAAGAACACGGACTGGCGCAAACGCTACCCCCTCATAGAGCCGGTATGCTCGGTGCCCATGGCCGAGTTTGCCAAGGGCGTGAGGGAAAAGGCAGAGACGTTCTTCCGCCACGGCGGCCTAAAGTAGGGCGGCGGCCCCTTCTCCCGGCCCGTCCACCCACCTACTCCCCCTCCCTCCCCCCACCGTGCTCCAGCCTTTAAAAGAACTATTTGCAGCATAGCTTGTGTGTCTGAAACTAGGCTTGAAGAAGAAAGCGCGGCATTGGAGGCCGGGGCAGTAGAAGAAGAAATAGAGGGACAAGAGGAGCAGCAGCGACAGGTCGAAATCCTTGAACATGAGATCGAGTGCCCAAGGTGCAGGGACTCGATGACGCTGTGCTCCGACTTTGACAGCCTGTATTACTTTTGCAAAGAGTGCGACTTTTGTCTCTACACCATAAAGAAATAGCAGTAGCAGGCAGAGAGCAGTCACGGCAGCCGGCAGACGGCAGACACAACAACAATATTTAGGCCCGGCCGCCCAGAAAAGGCGCATGAAAGTCTGGGTCGTCTTCAAGACCACGCCTTACGGCAACGCGACGGACATTTTCGGCGTCTTTGATTCGCAGGACGGTGCAGAAAAGGCCAGAAAACAGGTCAGTGACAGGGGCCACTGGGGCGGCCGCATCATAGAGCGCGAGCTCAACCAGCTAAGCCTTTGACAAGAAAAGTCCGTTAATTTTCTGGCGGCTGCATAGCAGAAACATTTTGTGATTCAGCATGTTTTTCAATACAGCAAGCAATATAGAGAAATATCAGCAGACCTCGAATCAAAAGTTGCTTGATAAGAAACCGCGCCGAGCTGGAGGAGTTCCACGGCAGAGAGGCAGGAATCGTCCTTGGCGCGCTTGACGCCGCGATAAAGAGCGTCGAGCCGGGCAGGCTTGTCAGGCGCGCCATGAAATTCGACGGCACCAATGGCCACCTTGTCGTACGAGACATCGCAGGCGACAGCGTCCGCAGGTTCGAGGGATTCAAGGACGTATACATTGTAGGGGCAGGCAAGGCTACTGCGGCCATGGCCGACGCGGCGTGCTCCATCCTGAAAGGCAGGGTGGCAGGAGGCGCGATAAACGTGCCCCGCGACGGCGCAGGCGACAGGATAAACGACAGGCGCATACAGGTGACCCACGCGTCGCACCCCATCCCGGACAGGAGCGGACTGAAAGGGGCGAAAAGGATTGTCGACGTTGTCAGAAGTGCAGGCGACGACGACCTTGTGCTCGTGCTGATTTCCGGCGGAGGCTCGGCGCTGATGCCGCTCCCTGCAAAGGGCCTGACCATAGCAGACAAGCAAGAGATGACGTCTCGCCTGCTTGCTTCCGGCGTGTCGATCCAGGAGGTGAACGTCGTTCGCAAGCACCTTTCGGCTGTCAAGGGCGGCAGGCTGGTGCAGGGCGCAAGGTGCACGATAGTCTCGCTTGTCCTGTCCGACGTGATAGGCGACGACCTTGGCTCGATAGCCTCGGGCCCGACGTCGCCTGACCCGTCAACGTTTGCAGACGCCGCCAGGATAATCAAAAAATACAGGATAGCAGGGCCGGCGGCTGCCATCCGGCACCTGTCAAAAGGCGCCGGCGGGCTGATAGAGGAGACGCCCAAGCCCGGCGACCCGGCATTCGGCAGGGTGCACAATTTCATAATAGGCAACAACGAGCTGGCATGCAGGGCCGCTGTCGCGTATCTGAAGCGCAGGGGCGTCAACGCCAGGTACCTCGGCTCGGATTTTGCGGGCGACGCCGCCAGGTTTGGAAGGCAGATGGCAGGCATTGCCTGCCCGGCGGTGGCAGGAGGCGAGACCACGGTGCGCCTTGGCCGCCAGAAAAAGCGCGGAAAAGGCGGCCGCAACCAGGAGGCGGCCCTTGCCTTTGCACTTGCAGGCAGAAGAAAGAAAGGCAGTGAGGCGATAGCAGGCTTTATCGGGACCGACGGCATCGACGGCAACTCGGACGCGGCAGGCGCCATAATATCGAAGAGGTCGATGCTGCTATCAGAAAAGATAGACGCCAAGAAGTTCCTAGCAGAACACGACAGCTACCACGCGCTAAAAAAGATAAAGTCGCTGATATTCACCGGCAGGACTGGCACCAACGTGAACGACGTTGCAGCGGTGGTATTACTGCGACGTGCTGACACCGCCACTACTACTACTACTGCTGCCGCCGGCGACCATGACATCGCCTGACACTACGCGGATCTCTTTTTCTCCGTTCTCCACTCTGACGACTAGCGAACCGTCGCCGGCGACATCCACTGCCGTGCCGCGTATAGGCTTTTTGCCCTGCTGCTGCGATATAGTCACCTGTTTGCCCAGCATGTCAGACCTCTTTTTCCATTCCTCCATCACGGCCCGCTGTCCCCCCTCTCCCTCCTTCTCATTTTCTTCCAGCATCAGAAAGTAATAGTGCTCTAGCTTTTCAAGGAGCGCCCCTGTCAGGCGGAGCCTGTTTATGTCGTGGCCGGCCTCCTGCGCAAGCGAGGTTATCCCCGGCCTCCCTTCCCTGCCCTCGATTTTCAGTTTCGACGTATCGACGTTTGCGTTTATGCCGATGCCCACGACGGCGTAGTTGACGGTCTCGGCCTCGGCGCTCAGGTCAAGCAATATCCCGGCCACCTTTTTGCCTGCGACCATCACGTCGTTTGGCCACTTTAGCGTGGCGTTGATTTTTGCCTCTTGGCGGATGGCGTCGCACACTGCCACTGCCGCAGCAAACGGCAGCATCGTGCTTGCCGCAGTCGGTATCGGCGGCCGCAGCACGACAGACAGCCATATCCCGCCCCTTGGCGAGACCCAGCGCCGCTTCATCCTCCCACGGCCGCCGCTCTGCTGCTCGGCAATGACCACCAGCCCCTCGTCTTCGCCCTTTTCTGCAAGCGCAATTGCAATCGCCTGGGTCGAAGTCGCCATCTCGCGGTAGACTATTTTCTTTTTGCCAAGGACCTTGTTAGTATGCAAGAGCCGTCCAAGCTCCCACGGCACAGGATACTCGGTGCCGCCTGCCAGCCTGTAGCCCTTGCCGTGCAGCGACTGGATATCGTAGCCGCATCTGCGCAGCCTGCGTATGTGCTTCCAGACTGCGCTCCTTGAAATCCCCGCTTTTCTGGCAAGCGTCTGGCCCGACGAGTAGCCGGCCGAGTCCTGCAGGACCGAAATAAAGTCTTCCAGCCTGTCAGCAGAAGTTCTTGGCATGCATGCACATTATTTCGTGCGGTATAATAATCAATTAATTATTTGAGAATATCGCTTCTACCAAGCGTCTAATGCAACAAAAGCGTTGCATAACTTGTTGCACAAGCGCGGAGCTTCGAGCTAGTCCCGAAAATCCACAGACACTAAACTTCTTTGCAAAGATTCATCAAGTATTACTAACAATTTTTCCGACTTTATTATCTGTTATTTGGTATATCTATCCCCCTACCACGTCACTGTTTCTTCTGTCAGTTCTTGGTGATGCTACAATCAAGGAGATGATGGATACCTAGTGGCTCAGTCATTTGTACAGAGAAAGAAGAGCCGCCTGCGTGTCAAGGGTCTGAAAGTAAAGGACAGAGAGAAGATCAAAGAAGCTATTGCAATTAGCGTCCAGAACGGCAACTATACAACTAGGGAAATAGGCTTGGACATTGGCAAGGATCACACCACCGTCTCACGCTATCTGACAGAGATGGAAAAGGAAGAAGGTAAATGGGGCATCAGACGCGATGCCAATGGCAACATCGTCATCTCGCTGCAAAAGCAGCTGGCACAGGAATACAGGCGCCTTGAAAGAGGCGGCGAACCATTCAACCAGCTGCCATCTATACAGAAATGGATAACGTATCTAAAGTCGGGCGGCATACCAGCAACGCGCATCCAGTACATGGTAAACGTCATTCACGGAATCTCGGACCAGCTGATGGTCATGCCAGAGACACTGGTCAGCCACGGAGTACCAATTGACTCGGCAAGGAGAAAAGAGATAGCTATAGAGTATTGGCGCAATTTCCTTGCATGGTTTAATAGCGCGTATCCTCGGATGCAAAAAACAGGCGCCATCAATGTTTATAGAAGCTTTTTGTCAGCTCACAGCGTCAACTTTGCCCATGGCGAAGGCAAGAGGTACGGTCTGTCAACGACTCCTGAGAGGCTCGGAGAATACAAAGAAATTATGCTCACGCCAGAGCAGATTGCTGCCATAAACAAACGCCTTGAAAAAGAGAGTGACTGGGAATCCTGGTCGTTTATGAACATCGACCTGCACACTGGAGCCAGGGCATTTGCAATGGCGTCGATGAACTGGGACAGGATAGCTTTCTCACCTTTATTCAGAGTAGAGCAGTTTGAACCGAAGGTAAAGCGTGGTGACTGGTACCTGACAAAGGAAGGCAAGTGGTGGGTCAAGTATCCTACAGAAGAGTGCAGGGCTGTTGTCGAGACCGCGCATGACAGGCTGCCAAAGAAAGAGAGATTTCTGTTTTTTGATGATGCCGGCAGCGACAAGGCAAATGCCCTGCAAGCTTCTTATGTCATGTCAAGGATGGCTGTCAAGTTCAAAAAGGTATTTTCGGAGCTCGACAAAGCAAGTTGGATTAATGAAAAGACTAGAATATACGCACTAGGGGACGAAGTATACTTTAACGGACACCCTTTGCATTTGTTAAGGCATACAATGGCACAGTACTATTTGGTAGCCACGAATTGGTCGTTAGCTTATGTGGCAAGCTTGGGCGGGTGGGAGAACACGGAAGTATTGAACAAGTGTTATGGTGGCATTCCAGAGCACGTTAAAGCACAGATGGCAAAGTCTATTCATGCCAGATTTGATGTTCTTCTTAACCTTCAATAACCAACGTTGATGGATATTGATATTGTAGGTTCTATTCATAGACAGGAGCGGTCTTGCATGCTGTAGCCGCTGGTTATCTTGTGCCTTATCTTGTCGAGTTTTGTGCCAGTTCTCAACCTGCATTTTATGCATCAAAATTACTGGTGCTTCTGTGAGCGAAAAGCCGCAAAAACCGGCAGATTTTGAAATAATAACATTGTTAGTTGCAGGGACATCTATCACCCGCAATTTCTGAGTAGTAAGGCGAAGCTCATGGCATTGGGCCTCTATCTCTTGACTGTGTAAAGGGCTGCCAGAAGGACCAAGAAAGAGACGACGAAAAGGCACAGAAAATGTTCGAGTCAGGAGCGTTTACGCTGCCAGATGCGCCCACAGGTCAAGCTGACGGCAAATTAAACTAATTTTATTGCTAGACTCTGCTGTTTGAGCTCTTGCTTTTTCCGGTCCTGAGGAAACAGTCAAAATCTTGCTCTCAATGAAAAACCACGACTAGATTCAGTATTTCAGTATTTCAATAGTTGCAGCTTCCAAAATAGACTCAAAGCCCTTGCTTACCGACTGGTTCCTCAGGTACTTGGCAAAATCAGTATTAGTGATGATTCCGACTATCTCTTTAGAGACCGGATCCTTGACCAGAAGGTGACGGACTTTATTTTTCAGCATGATGTCAGAAGCCTGTTCCATGGGTGTATTGGCATCGACATATACTAGTGGCGGAGATATGGCAATAATCCTATCAGGCTGCAGATCGCGCGAGATAATCCTCACGATATCGCGTTCTGTGAAAATTCCTATGATGTCGTTATTGTCATCCGTTATCAGTACTGAGCTGACGTTGTTCTTGTCCATCAATTTCGCTATATCTTTAGCAGTGCTCCTGATATTGATTGTAACCAGCCGTTCATTCATGTACCGTTCAACAGTAGTTTGGTTCATGATAGCTAGTACTGAGAGTATCCGTGCATATAAGCTGAATAGCATATGTTTCGTCGCAGGTCATCATTCTTTTTGCAACCACAGTAGAAGATGGTGGGATGTATACCGAGGAAATTTAGCGAATAAGTAACACGCGTATATATCATGATAGAAAATCAAGATAGGGACTATTGCGTATTATCAGGTTTCTTGATAACGACAAGCTTTTACCTTACAAAAAAAGAAAGGAGATGGCAAATTCTGTTACATTAGGCTAAATTTCTCATTTTACTTCTACTTTGGTGCTTTCTTCTTCCACTTTTGTAGGAGTCTTCTTTGGCAGCTTTACGTTCAGGATTCCGTTACTCATTTTGGCTTCTATTTTTGACGGCACTATCTCTTCAGGTATCGGAACTCTGCGGTAAAATGATCTATACGACCTTTCATTATAGACGTAATTCTTTGCCTTTTCTTCTGTCTTTTCCTTCTGTTCGCCAGTAATCTCGATAGAATGCTTTGTGGCTTTGACATCGATCTTTTCTTTTTCAATTCCTGGCACTTCGACTGATAGCTCATAGTGATCTCCCTTGTCCACCATGTCGCACAATGCCTTTCTTATTGCTGTCTGGCCTTCCTCGAACAGGGATGGGAATTCAAAATTCCAATCAAACGGTGAGGACCATGGACGCACGAGTGTTCTTTCTACTTCACGTCTAAAGTTGTCAAAAATGCTGTCCAGTCTTCTTAGGGCCAAAAATCTGTTTTCCTCTGCTACTTTTGACTCGTTTCTTTTGGAGATATCATCAGTTTTTTCGGACGATGTCATATGCAGAGAGAGAAATGCTCGTTGTTATTTTAGTTCTAAGAACATAGTGCAATGCAGTGCATACATATTGCACATATACGCAGGGTTTGAAAAATTGCAACATGTCTAAAACAGCTACTTCTACAAAAGCTCAAACCGTAGCTGGGGTGTCCAAGATTCTCGTGCCTCATGACGGCTCAGAAGCATCAGACAAGGCACTCGACAAGGCCATAGAATTTGCCAAGGCACTGGGCTCGGAAATAATCCTTCTCAATGTGGTCGACGACCGCTTCGTGCCGCCCAGCACAACACTTGCGTTTCTGAGCGAAAAGTCCTCTTTGGAAGACGCCAAGACGCAGATAGTCAGACTGCTAAAGCAGGCTGCAGAGGGCATGCTGAAGGACAGGATTCAAAAAGTCACCAATCAGGGCATAAAGATGCGGCACATACTGGCGGTAGGGTCGCCGGCAGAGGAGATAGTGGCCATAGCAGACAACGAAAAAGCAAGCCTGATAATTATGGGTTCCAGGCGGCTCTCGACAAAGGAAAAGATAAAGGCACTTGGCAGCGTCGCAAGGAGGGTTTCAGAGACATCCTCCATTCCTGTAATGATAGTGAATTAGTAGGGACATTTACTACTCAGCAACAACAACAATAACAGCAGAGCAGTGCCAGTCATTTTTTAAAAACAATTTTTTGGTTTTTACTCTCAATCAAAGCATGGCGCAAAAAGAAAGAGGGTAAAAGGAGGAAGGAGAGAATAAGAAACAGCAGAGCCTCTGCTTGTTTGTTTCTTTCTTACTCGACCCTTATTTCCTTCCCTTTGGGCTGCTTTTTCTTCCCAAAAGTTATTTCCAGTATGCCGTTGTTGAAGGTTGACTTGGCAGTATCGGTGTCAGCCTCAGGAGGCAGCTCTATCGTTCGGCGGTACTTTCTCTGCGGCGTTTCTGCCTTTACCTCAATAGACTTGTCGTAGACATTCACCTTGACACTGTCTTTGGTGACGCCGGGCATTTCCACAACCACCTTGATGTCTTTGTCTGACGTAACGACGTCTGCAAGTGGCTCCCTCTCAGAAGTAAGCTCTGGTGTCGTCCCAACACCGCCTGCACCTCCAAGAGACTTGACGTTTCCAAACTCTCTTACCCTTGGCTTTCCATCCGGCCCTATAGTGACAGAATACCCATAGACTATCGGGCCTACTTCTCTTACTTTTCCGCCGCCCTCTGTTTCGTACTCACGAACAAGGTCCTTTGGAAGTTTTTCTGTGTCACGGAATGCGTCTTCGAACATCTTTTCCATTTCTCTGCGCATTTCTTCAAATTCGCTAAATATGCTGCCGCTTCCTTCCCTTCCAAAGCCAAACCTTGTCATCCTGGCTGGAAAGAATCTCCTGAACCATTCATCAAATTCTTTATCTTTAGAGCTCATCAAATTCACCTAGCTCAATTGATGCCGCTGTTTGCTCTTAAGCATTTCCAACGCGGTGCCATGCACAGCATGCGCGTTCTTTTTTTATTCTAATGAACAGGATAATCCTATGAACAAGAGGACACTAGATGCCTTGACAAGATGGGTTCCGCTGAGCGCAGTAGCATCAGGCCTGTCATTGGCTATTGGCTCAATACTCAACATCCCACAGATGAGCACGGTTATGGCAGCAACTGTCGCAGGAGTTACAGTATTTGCGGGCTTTGCCATGAGGTCTTATGGTAAGGGATCCAAAGAGTACTATGAAGGTGCTCAAGAGAAACAGGGCACGATTAGCTCCTAGTTATTAGTGAGAGAATAGTAGGAGGAGATGTAAACTATCATGCCAGACAATAACAATAATAACGCGGATAAACAGAAAGGAAGTAAAACGAGTTTTTCTTTACGCGTGGCTGAAGCTTCTGGAAAAGATGTCGGAAGAAAAATCGCCAGAATAGATCCAAAAGTTACGGAAGAACTTGGAATTGCTACAGGCGACGCAGTAGAGATATCTTCTGCCGGCGGTGGCCGCAAAACCACAGTTCTAAACTGGCCTGCATACCAGCAGGATCGTGGTAAAGGCCTAATCCGCATCGACGGCTATGTAAGAAACAAGCTTGGCGTGGGAATCAACGACACTGTCGAGGTCAAAAAGGTGGCCGCAAGGCAAGCCGGAAAAGTCACTCTGGCTCCTACCGAGCCTCTCCGAATAGTCGGGGCCGAGGAATACTTGACAGGGTTTCTAAGCGGGCAGCTTGTAACAAAGGGCGACACCATTCCTCTGAACATCATGGGCCGGCGCGTCGACTTGGTGGTCATTTCAACCAATCCGTCAGGTCCTGTAATAATATCTGACTCTACAGAAGTAATGATTTCAGAAGAATCCGCCAAGGCCGCGGCGGCTTTGAAGGAAGGCGGCATGCCGTCCATAACTTATGAGGACATTGGCGGCTTGAAGAACGAGGTCGCCAAAGTGCGCGAAATGATCGAGCTTCCGCTAAGACACCCGGAGCTGTTCAAAAGGTTGGGCGTCGAGGCACCAAAGGGAGTCATTCTCCACGGTCCTCCTGGAACGGGCAAGACCCTGCTGGCAAAAGCCGTTGCAAATGAAACGAACGCCAGCTTTTACACCATCGGCGGACCTGAAATCATGAGCAAGTACTATGGCGAAAGCGAGGAACGATTAAGGAGCATCTTCCAAGAAGCCGAAAAGAATGCCCCCTCAATCATATTCATTGATGAGCTGGACTCGATCGCCCCAAAGAGGGAAGAAGTGTCCGGCGAGGTGGAAAGGAGAGTGGTAGCGCAGCTGCTGTCGCTGATGGACGGACTTGCCTCGCGCGGCAAGGTTGTAGTTATTGGAGCCACCAACAGGATAAATGCAATCGATCCAGCCCTTAGGAGGCCAGGAAGGTTCGACAGGGAAATAGAGATAGGTGTCCCTGACAGGGACGGCCGTCTAGAAATACTGCAGATCCACACGCGCGGCATGCCCTTTGCAGAAGACGTGAACTTGGAAAAGCTTGCAGACATCTCGCATGGCTTTGTCGGCGCGGACCTCCAAGCTCTGGCCAGAGAGGCGGCCATGCGCGCGCTACGCAGGGTGCTTCCCGAAATCGACCTGTCTGCCGAAAGCATTCCCGGCGAGACTCTCAGCAAGATAGTAGTCAAGATGCAGGACTTTATGGACGTCATAAAGGAGATGGAGCCCTCTGCAATGAGGGAAGTGTTTGTAGAAGTCCCAGATGTCAAGTGGGAAGACATCGGCGGCCTAGAAGACGTAAGGCAGGAGCTCATGGAAGCCGTTGAATGGCCCCTGAAGTACCAGGGCGTGTTTTCCTATGCAGATGCAACGCCGCCAAAGGGGATCCTGCTCTATGGTCCGCCTGGAACCGGCAAGACTCTGCTGGCAAAAGCGGCAGCAAACGAAAGCGAGGCCAACTTTATCAGCATCAAGGGCCCAGAGCTTTTGAGCAAGTGGGTTGGCGAGTCAGAAAAGGGAGTGAGGGAGGTATTCAGAAAAGCAAGGCAGGCAGCTCCTTGCATAATATTCTTTGACGAAATAGATGCCATAGCGCCTACGAGGGGCGGGGCGGGACTTGGAGGAGACTCGCACGTTACAGAGCGCGTGATCAGCCAGATGCTGACCGAGCTTGATGGCCTCGAAGTGCTGACAAACGTGGTAGTAATTGCCGCAACCAACAGACCGGACATTGTAGATCCTGCGCTGCTGAGACCGGGCAGGTTCGACAGGCTGCTGTACATCGCCCCACCAGACCGAAACGCAAGGCTTCAAATAATAAAAATCCACACGAGAAAGAAACCCTTGGCCGCGGATTTCGACATTGAAAAGCTGGCATCCATGACTGACGGGTACACGGGGGCCGACATTGCGGCTCTGTCTTCTGCTGCCGTGATGCTTGCCCTCAGAGAACACATCTCAAAATACAAAGACCCAAAAGAAGCCGAGAAGAACGCCAAAGAGCTCAAGATACACATGAAGCATTTTGAAGAGGCAATGAAAAAGATAAGGCCGCTGTCAGCGCAAGAGCTTGAAATGTACAAGAATGTTGCAGAGAGGTTCAGCAACGTAAAGCCCTCGTCTTATCAAAGATGAGGGCGCGCAAGCTAGCAAACGTCGGATCGCATAGAAATTTCTGACCTGCCACTGATGATAGAGTGAGCAAAGAAATTATGTCTGCGGACAAAGAAGCAGCCGAACGTCACCGAAATAGGAGTAATCTGCTCCTAGCAGGACTGGGGTTCATGGCGGCAGTTATGTTATGGAGGGCGGCGTGGGAGATCACTGCAGAATTGATGTCTCCATATGAGAGTCTGATCATTGGTCTGGTCCTGCTTGCCGGAATTGCCTATATCGAAAGAGACTTTATCTACAGGCTATTCTAGGTCTGCCCTACTGACTTGCTCATTCCGACATGGCATTTCTTGCTAACCGCAGAGGCAGGCAGGGAGGACGCAGGCGTATATGATGCGGAAGCAATTTTAGACATCTGAGAAATGGGCATTATCGTTCAATGTACTCGTCTACCTCTTCGATAACCTTTACGACTCTTGCAGTTTTGAACAAATGCCAATGCGTCAGAAAATACTCCTTGGCGCGGTCCTTTGATAGGAATAAAAAAGGCCCAAAATCGCGCCATTCATTCCTGTTGTCAATGTACTGGATCTTGTACCTTACAGAGATTATTTTTTCATTTTGAGACTCCAATGATGCTATGCGCTTTATGCTACTAGAAATATTTTCTGTAGAACACAGGGTAATAATGCTGATTATCAAATACCGGATAGTGCATCGCGCGAGCTATCCGCCAACTTATTAGAATGCACTCCATCATATTTTCTGAGAATGAAAAAATCTCCTTTGCAGGTAGGCTAGTATATGACATCCAAAATTGTTTCTGCAGACTATGATCTACCTTTCAAAGATGCTGTAACTATCATGGCCAAGAGTACGATAGGAAACCTTGTGATAAAAAATGGCGGAGGTAATGTAGTAGTAGGCTTGCTAACAGAACGCGAAATCTTGGCACATCTGTACAGGTACAAGAAAATTCCTGACCTTCAATGCAGGGCAATCAAACTCACGGGATTTACGAAAATATCACCTGAAACAACCATAGAAGAAGCTGCGCGAAGAATGATCCTTTCAAAACATCGTCTGCTAGTTTATGACAATTTGGATCAAAAGGATGAAAGGGTGGCAGGCATTATTACAGCATCCGATCTTGTCAGAGCATTTTTTACTGCGTGACAAAAACCCTGACTTGGATAAGGTAATGTCAAAAAGGGTGGCCACCCTTCAAGATTGGGCATCAATAAACGACGCCGTCAGAGTATTGCACAGGAGAAGAATAGGTAGCGTGATAGTTACGACTTGGGATGGATTCTACCAAGGGATTTTCACTGAACGTGACCTCCTCAGCAAGGTCTTGGTGGAGGACAAGCTTCTGGACAAGAGGGTAGGAGAATATTGTTCGTGGTTCATGCTGACTGCGCAGAGTGGCATACGTGCGAGGGGTGCTGCAAAGCTAATGTTTGCGAATGACATAAAACGGTTACCTATCACAAGGATGGCAGAATTATTGGGATCGTCACAGCAAGGGATTTAGTTGAAGCGTATTCTTTGCCGGCTGCTCATTGACATGCAGCTACTTGTTTTAGAGCAAATTGGCTTGCCAGTCTGCATCAAAATTGGCTTTGGAACGGGCTGCTCAGGCTCCAAGTTGCCATGTGTAGAAGAATTGAATCATATATCATCCTAGTTTACTTGATCCTTGAAACAGAGAATCTACTATATGATAGCAGGAATCCCATTCCGCCTGCCAATATTCCTGCTATCAATACCAATATTGCTATCGCAATGGGTTCCACAAAAGGTGCCATCAACGCATGTACCTGGGCAGGATCAAATCCCTTGCCGCCTACTGTTTCTGGCAATGCAGCTGCTCCTCCAAAATAACCTGCATACATCATTAACCCCGAGGCGGCTGACACTCCGGTGTTCATGAGAACTAGGTGCGACCACGCGAGCGATTTGGGAATCTTCGATCCAACATCGCTGCCACCCAGAAAGTGATAAAAAATGGCAGATACCGCGACAGCTATTACTCCTACTGTTATGTATATGATATAACCGAATGTGAACCAGGTGCCGGCTCCACCTGCAGCGATCACCCTAGACACCTCTGGCTTCATGAATGTTGCCTGTCCAAGAACTAGAACTGCAGTAAGTCCTACGATTATTGCCCCTTGGATTATGGCTGCAATTATGAACCTCTTTGCCCACAAGTTGGCTTGCTCCGCCATAGTTTTTCCTTCCATGTACAACCATTAGTCGACTTCAGTTTTTATTATCCGGGTGTACTTTGCAATGCACTGAATTAGTCTGATGATATGCGATAACGTCTTTTCCAGAGTCACTTCTCTGTACGGCACAGAACAGAATATGGAATCCAAGAAAGATGGATTCCTAGCTAAATGCATCTGACCAAATGGCACATCCTGATTCAATTTGTATTCTAAATTGCAGAGCATTGCAGAAAAATCGCACTAGTAAATAGGATCATGGCACCTTGGTGTTATGAAAAAGAAAGATTGCTTCGCCACGAAGCTCCCAAGATCGGCAGATAGAATATGAAAACCCGGAATGAATCTGAAGCTAGAAGGATAATGATTGGAATTTTGACAGTACTTGCGATTGCCATATAATTGCAGTGCTCATGTTTCTTGGAATACTTGCGGTAGCGATGTTGCTCTTTAATCCCTTGATATTTGTACTAATTGCTATCGTTATAGTACTCGCCTATTACATGAATAAAGAGCGAAAGAATTGGCATTCTCGTACACGCGCAAGCCAGAACAGATCATCATATTCTGCTGACCGCTCCTCTTCATATGCGCAATACGCTTGCAGAGCAGATTAACAATAATCGTTACTTCTAGTAGCATGAGTATTTGTATGTCATACAAGAGGTATATATTGAGAATTGTAAAACAATAGCTGATCATGAGAACACGATGACCCAACACATGAAGACCACTCCCTCATTTCCGCAGATATTTCCAGCAATGTTTGAGCTGTACGTCAATAGCATCAAGGTAAATCAGTTCTACGCAGACTTGTTCGCAAGGACATTCCGGCAAGCAGTAGATATTGTGTCGTCACAGCAAGAAAAAGCACAAGAGAAGGGTAATAATATTAGCCTGTACGAAGTCTGGCTTAAATTAACGGACGCCGAGCTTGAAAAGGATCTCCGGTCAGAACCGTTCCTGACCCTTATCTCCAACCTCACAAAAGCTGGTGTGAACCTGAGGAAGGATATGAGAGAAGCAGGATTCCCTGTCCTTTTTCTCGATTGGCTCTTTGATACGTACGTAAGAAGTTTTATGGTATTTGCCTCAATACCAAAGGATTACGACTTTGCAGCATTTGACATAGTATGGGCCAAGGGCAAGACAAGGCTTCTCCACTATCGGGCGACACCTGCTGACCGCTATGACAAATCTACTAGCAGGCCCCCTTTGCTTGTGGTATATGCCCCGATAAACAAATTCCACATCATGGACATAAGCCCCGACAGGAGCGTGGTGAGGAATCTCATGTCACACGGCATCGACGTATACTTGCTTGATTGGGGATTTCCTGATTGGTCGGACTCTGAAATGTCTCTGGGCGACTATGTCAGGCATATCGGGAGTGCGATTGAAGCAATAAAGAAGGAGAGTGGTCATGAAAAAATATCGATATTGGGATATTGCTGGGGCGGAATAATCTCTCTGATATATTCTGCACTGAACGACAACAAGAACGTAAAGAAGCTGATTCTGATGGCCCAGCCAGTTGACTTTAGCAAGGACAAGACAATCCTTGCAACGTGGGCAAGAGCTGTAGACGTGGACAAGATGATGGACGAATTTGGCCACATGGATGGTGCAGTGCTGGACATTGCTTTCCTGATGCGCAACCCTCCGCGATATACGTTTGACAAATATTTGAAATTCTTTCAGAAAGTTGGTGACGCAAAGTTCGTAAGCAACTTTTTTGCTGTAGAGAACTGGCTCCATGATACACCAATGCTTCCCGGCAGGATGTACAGCCAGATCATCAATGACTGCTACAAGAACAATCTCCTTATCTCGGGAAACATGCAAGTCGATGTTGTTGGCGGTGATGGGAGTGAGGGGGTTGTTAATAGCGAAGCTGAAAAGAAGAAGATTGACCTCAAGAAGATAGAGATGCCAATACTGACTATTGTGGCAGAGCAAGACGATCTGGTATCGCCAGAATCGACTCTTGCTATTAACGAGCACGTGTCAAGCAGTGACAAAACTGTTCTTAAAATGCCGGGCGGCCACGTTGGTCTGTGCATCAGTTCTCATGCACACTCGAAGCTGTGGCCAGAAGTGGCAAAGTGGATACTGCATTCAAATACATAGCAATAGATGCGCACATTGTAGCTCCTTTACTGCAGAAGGAAGATGTAGGAGGTGGAGAGAAGGGTGTATTGTTATCTTTTGACATTCTTGTATACGCCAAGGACATGCACGCATTGGGGTAATGCAATGTACCTGTGTGCTCAATGTATTTTTGGATGCTCCCTTGTCGACCATCCCGACGACACTTCTAGAACATAAATTGGCACATGCATCAAAAAATCGCTTTTGGTCAGTCCACGCATACTTACCTAGTTAGTACGGCGTTACTACCGGGTTTATCTTCTTCGTATGTTTTTCTTTCCATAACCCAAGAGAAGGTAGAAGACAACATGGCAAGACTAGTAAAAAAAGAGGACAAAGGACCGCTGGCAGTCAAGGTAGGTAACGAGACAAAATGGGTCTGCATGTGCGGGCTTTCTGCAAATCAGCCCTTCTGTGATGGCTCGCATAAGAAGACTCTTGACGAACAGGAAGGCAAGGTATACATCTACAACAAGGACGGTACGAGGACAGAAGCCAAGGTGGAGTAGTTTTGGTTCCAAAAGGTCAGGCGGTATATATCCTGAACAGACGTGCGAGGAAAGGCAGAAAGGATCATTCATTTACCAAACTTACTTGCAAGTCTGAGCGCAAGCCACCTTCGGATTATACCGAGAAAAATTATGAAATGAAGTGATATAAGTCAGTGACATCAAAGAAGCCTCGACATATTTCCAATCATGACGGTCTTTTTATTTTAATTTGATGATTTTGATGAAACTATCGATAACGATGTCACTTCTTATTGACATATTGTATTTGGGTTGCGTATGAAAGATACATTTGCAAGGCCCTCCCACACAATGCAACGGAGCGCAGAATGAGTGACGATGGTGAGGTGCCTGCGAGCGATAACGGACGTAAACGGACGTCAAGTCTTCACCCAACATACACGTATAACGGACGGAACCGCCCGCAGGCAGGTATTGTAATATCAAATAGAGTATTTTAATTTTGCAGTCAGCAAAGACGACCAGCTATTGATGCGGTCGTCTGAAGACCTAGAACATTTGGATGATATATCCTTGCTACACAAGCATAGTTTCTGCTGTTGTTGCATATAATATTGCACCCGGTCTGTCCGCAACTTCTTGTGCAACAAAATCGAAAGATAATTAATTATAATTTTGCAGTCAGCGCCTTGACGCCTTCACAGGCTGCACTTTTGCCGCCCGTGGCCTTGCACAAAAGGGCAGTGATGTTGTCTATCTCGGCGTTCATGGCCTTGCCTATGGCAGAGTTTGGGTTGCCAAGCTCTTTCAGCACGTCGGCGTGCGACTTTTCCTGTATCAGCTCGGGGCTGAACCCTGCGCCCACCTGCATGTACTGGCCGTCTATCAGGAGAAAAGGGATCATCTGGTCGGGGTTGTACATGTCCAGTATCTCGTAATCCTTGTCGTCCAGCTCTTGCAGCGGCTCAAAGTTGCGGTCTGCAGTCTCTTTGCCCATGAACTCGACGGTATCGCTCTCGAACCTGGCACGTGCCAGGTTGAACGTCGGGACGTTGAGGTACTTTTCGTCGTGGCCGGCGCTCTTGTCCTCCACCAGGCCGTCCCACTTGCCAAACCGCTCCAATGCTTTCACGATTGCCCACCGCTCGGCCGCGCAGAACGGGCAGAACCCTGCGCCCATGAAATACACGAGAGACTTGCCGCCGGGCCTCTTTAACGGTTGATCGGTAACGTGCATGAACTTGCCAAGGACCCTTTTTGGAACGAAATTGCTGCTCACGTCCGGCAGAGGGTGCGGATTTTTATTAAATGTTTTTAGTGGTAATACTAAAGAAACATTCTACTACGATATTGCCAATTAACCCACCATTTTCGCCAATAGAGGAATCTAGCAGAAGAATCTTATGCTTTAAAAACACCGTGAAGCATATGGAAGATAATGTCTAGGAAGATTTTGATAGGCATTGCAGGCATCATTATCGCGGTTTCTTCTCTAACAGCAATATTACTTTGGGCTGCAGAAGAATATTCTGCCAGAGACGTTCGTATGACCACAGGAGAAACTATAACGTTACAAGGAAAGCTTTACCCCTCTGACATGGAATTTGACGGTTCCGGCAATCTGTGGGTCGCAAATGGAACAAGAAAATCCCTGCTCATGTACGAGCCCAGGTACAAAGGTCAGGATGTCACTTTCGATTTTTCCAGACCGCTGGTAGAATTTAGTGCGAGCAGACCTAATCATGATCGTATGCTCAGCGCAGTCACCATAGAATTTGATCGTGTCGGCAATCTGTGGGCTGCCGATTCTGGCATAGGTGTAATTCAGATGTTCTCAGATGGCGACCACGACCCTCTTACATCAAGGTTTTCAAATGCTCAGAGTCCCTTGTTGACGTTGAACGCCACTGTCACTTTAGATGATGTCTCAAGAGTTCCCTATGACGCAAAGATAACGGACAAAGGATCGTACTGGCCGATCTCCGTTGCGATAGACCCCAGAGGGAATCTCTGGGCAGATGACCTCTACGGGAGGCGCATACTCATGTTCTCTGACGGGGATGGCGACCCTTCCACGACAAATTTTGTGAGCGGGCAAAACGCTACCAGCGTCTACATAGTTTCACAGCCCCAATTAATTTGGGAATCCGGCTAGCCAAGCTCTGCGGTTTTCTATTCCCGCCGCACTTTGCCGCGCATACAATGGAAGAGATATAAAAGAACAATTGTTTTGGCAGTTTTCCACTGGAAACACGCGCTCGCGGTCCACAACAAGAGAGGCAGTAGGGAGGAAATACGCTGCTGCCACACGCATCCACAAATCCGCTCCACGGTAGCAACATTACCACAATAATCCTGTTCTAGTGGCATACTCGTAAAGATACATTAACCCCCTGACGTTTTACCGGACTGTCAAAAAAGTTGGCCTCCTCTCTCAGGACGTTATCCGACATCGAAGACGCAAGGTTTGACGGCAGGCGCGTTCTTGTGCGGGTCGATTTCAACGTGAGCATAAGCAACGGGTCGGTAGGCGAGGACTATCGCATCCGCATGGCCATACCCACGATAGAGTACCTGGCAAAGAGGGGCGCCAAGGTGATACTTGCGTCGCACCTTGGCCGGCCGGAAGGCTTTGATTCCGATTACACGCTTGCGCCGGTTGCAAAGCGCCTGTCCGAGATCGTGGACAGAAAGATGGCGGTGCGGTTTGCCTCAGACTGCGTCGGGCCGGCGGTGGCAAACGAGGTGAGCCAGATGAACAGGGGCGACATCCTGCTTTTGGAGAACCTGCGCTTCCACAAGGAGGAGGAGGCAAACGACGCCGAGTTTTGCAAGCAGCTTGCCGCGATAGCGGACATTTACGTCAACGACGCGTTCTCTACCTCGCACAGAAAGCACGCCTCGACCTACGGGGCCGCCAGACTGTTTGACACCCGGCTTGCCGGCTTTAACCTGAAAAAAGAGGTCGAGTATCTGTCGATGATGCGCGAGAACCCGCCCAAGCCGTTCAAGGTGGTCGTCGGCGGGGTAAAGATAAAGGACAAGATAGGCGCGCTTGAGCACCTTTTGCCAAAGGCAGACAAGGTGATAATCGGAGGCGCCGCTGCGTATACTTTCTTGAAGGCCAAGGGGGTCAAGACTGGCAAGTCGCTCATCGACCACGAGCACCTGCCGTGGGTCACAAAGGCCCTGACCGCCTTTGGCGACAAGATAATGCTCCCCACGGACCATGTGGCGGCGGTGTCGCCGGCAGACACTTCGATAAGCATGGTCAAGGGCGACATACCGGACGGCATGGCCGGCTTTGACATTGGGAGCGAGACGATAGAGCGTTATTCAGCAGAGGTCGCAGGCACGAACGGCAGCGGCATGATATTCTGGAACGGGCCGATGGGCATGTTCGAGGTCAGGGCGTTTGCAAACGGCACGGTCAACATAGCCAAGAGCATGGCCCTTGCCTACTGGCGCGGGGCCAAGACCCTCATAGGCGGAGGCGACACGCTGGAGGCGATGAAAAAGTCGGGCGTGAATGAGAACGAGGTCAGCCACGTGTCGACCGGCGGAGGGGCGACCCTGCGCTACCTGGCAGGCGACGAGATGCCCGGCGTGTCGGTGCTCAACGGCGCCTAATGATCAGTCGCCCAAAAGCCGCGTCCTCATTTTCAGCAGTATGATGGCAAGCATCAGGGCAGCCCCCGCAGCGGCCACGTACTGGCCGCTGCCTTCAGGCGCAGAGAAATAGTAGGCGGCGCCGGCCAGCACGACGACGAGGGGCACGAGTATGAAAGGGTGCATCGCGTTATAGAAGATGCCTTTGAGGATTGCGCCAAGAGGCGGCCTCACCGTGCCATCGCCATGTACATACGCTTCCAAAAATGGTCCATCCCCTCCCCCTAATAACGTTGTACGGGGAGGCAGCCTCATCAGGTTTTAATTACTTGCAGCCACAACATCTGCCGTTGGTGGCCGCAGGCAGCGCGGTGGCAGGAGGAACGGCGGCGATGGTGGTCATGCACGTGGATTTTGACTACTTTTTCGCCCAGTGCGAGGAGCTGCGCCGGCCGGAGATAAAGGACCGGCCCGTGGTCGTGTGCGTCTTTTCAGGCAGGACCGGGGACTCGGGCGTCGTGAGCACGGCCAACTATGTCGCAAGGAGGTACGGGGTAAAGTCGGGCATGCCCATCAGGGTTGCAAAGGCCAGGCTTGCAGGCGTCCCAGAAGCGCTCCTGCTGCCCCTCGACGCCCCATATTACAGGCAGGTGTCGGAAAAGGCGATGGCCGCCATCAAAAATTACACCGACGTTTTCGAGTACGTCGGCATCGACGAGTGCTACCTGGACGCGTCGGCAAGGACAGGAAACGATTTTGACGTTGCCAGCAGCCTTGCACAAGAGATCAAGGGCGCAGTCAGGGCGCAGGCAGGGATCAGCTGCTCGATAGGCGTCGCCCCAAACAAGATGCTTGCCAAGGTCGCCTCGGACATGCACAAGCCTGACGGGCTCACGGTGACAAGGCCGCAGGACGCCGCGGCCTTTATGGCGGCGCTTGAAGTGGACAGGATACCGGGCATCGGCCCCAAGACGCGTGGCAGGCTTGCCGAGCTTGGCATAAGGACTGCCGGCGACCTTGCGTCATTCGACCTCTTCAGGCTCATAGAGGAGTTTGGCAGGAAAAACGGAACCTACATGCACAACGCTGCAAGGGGCATCGACGACGAGCCTGTCGCAGAGTCAGGAGCCGGCGAGCACAGGCAGCAGCTGATGCGCATAGTCACGTTGAAAAAGGACGCGGCGGCAAGCGCCGAGATGTACGGCGAGCTGGAACAGGTCTGCAGGTCCGTCCATGAAAGCGCAAAAGCAAAGGGCCTTGCGTTCCGCACGGTCGGCATAATCCTGATACTGAAAGACCTTGAAAGCGTCACCCGGTCAAGGACTCTAAAGTCGCATACTGCCAGCTACGACCAGCTGCATCTGACGGCAAGGGCCATCCTGGACGGAGCAATGGCAGAGGGAAAAAGGGAGGTGCGCCGGCTGGGCGTCAGGATATCGGACTTTCAGGACAGCACCGGCCAGGGCACCCTGTCAGACTTTTTATGACGGCGGAGAGGGGGCTGCGGGAGGGGACGGGACGGTAGGAGAAGAGGAAGAGCCTCCGGCGGCGCTGCTCTGCATCTTTTTCCTCAAGCGCTTGCGCTCTGTGAACATTACGATTGCAAGGTAGACGCCAAGCCAGGGCAGGAACATTATCTCGCCTGCCACCGAGTGGAAAGCCTCCCACTCCTTGACGTTCGTGGTCACGACGAGCGCGTAGAACGACAGGGCGATGATGCGTACCACGTTCACCATGGCCGTCCCAAACGTGCCTATTGCAAAGTAGACCAGCTTGCGGCGGAGCGGGATCTCCATCTTTAGGAGGAACGCAAGCATGACCAGCGTGTAGATTATCATGCTGTGCACGCCGGCCGAAGGCCAGAACACCTGCAGGGCAAACGGCCCCTTGAGCCCGTTGAGGACTAGCATGTTGTCCCGGGCTGTCGCTACGGAACCTTTGCCGATGTCCATGATGTTCTGGTCCACAAACCGGATCACGGCCTGGTCTATCTGCAGATAGATGGGCACGATGAACTGGAGCGGGCCCAGAGTGTCGTACGGAAAGAACGCGTCAAGCGACAGTATGACTGCAGTCCCTGCCAGGTACAGGACGCCGGCAGGGGCAATCTTGTACCACTTTTTGCCAAAGAGCACGGCAAGCGACGTGCCGGCGAACAGGGCCATCACAAGATAGTCCCACATCCACACCCAGCTGCCAATGACTTCTTTGCGTATGTCGTACGACAGCCCCACCTCCCTTATGGAATCCCGCAGGCCATAAGGCAGGGCGGCAAAATACGCTATAGCGATTGCGGCAAGTGCCACCACTATCAGGAACTTTTTCTGGCTGACAGGCTGCCTGATCCCTATCAGCTCGGCCGCAATGAACGCCATGGCAAAGATAAAGCCGCCCCTGCCCTCGTTCCATGCGAGCTCGAACGTGTCAGAGTAGAGGACGAGCGTGAAAATTATGGGCGAAATGAGCACCAGCGTGACTGCGACGCTGGAGTTGAGCCCAAATATCGTAGTAGTGGTGGTGGTGTTGCCGGGCGCCGGGACTGTCTTTTCCTCTCTGCCTCCTGTTGCCGATACCAACTGCGTGTACTGGTATGCAGTGTGCTGGCACCGCATAAAAACGTTCTAGGGTTTCTCTCTTACCCCTATCATATCCTTACTTTTGGACGATGGCTTCGCTGAACCACCTAGGCACCATGTCCTGTGCGCTCTTGAGCAAAAAGCTGACGCTCTCGTCCAGTATGTACGTCTTGGCGTGGTCGTCCTTGGACCGCACGCTGCGGCCGTACGACTGGACAAGCCTGAGCACAGTGTACCACGTGTACCACCTGGGGTCGCGCTCTTTCATCTTGGACACCTTTTTGTCAGTCAGGTCTGGATAGGGCACCTTGACAATTATCTGAAAGCGCGACAGGTCGTCCTTCAGGTCGACCCCCTGGTGCATCGAAGGCGATATGAGGACTGTCGGCCTCTTGCTCTGCCTGTGCTTTTCAAGCACCTCCTCCCTGCCAAGCGCCGAGCCCGTCTCTATCAGCCGCGACCGGTTTTCAGGGCTGACGCCGTCGCGGATGCGCTGCAGCTGCGAATACGACGTGGTGTGGATGATGCCCTTGTCGTTTTTGTGCATCATCAGGATGCTGTCGACTGCCTTGACTATCTTGGGCATGCTCTCTTCCATGCTGCGGGCGTTGAGCCAGGCCACGTTCATCATGTGGATCGGCCTGTTCTTGACCGGAAAGTCCGACTCGCCCACCCTGACGAACTTGACCTGGTCAGGTTTGAGCCCTGTCACCTTGCACAGATATTCCTTGCTCAGGATGGTGGCGCTCATGAAAAACGAGATCGTGCCCTTGTCCAGTATCTCGCCAAAATAGCCGGAGGTCTCTAGCGGCGTCATGGTAGCCCGCACAAGCTCGTTGCTGTGGTGCGGGTCGCGCTGGACGCTTGACACTATCCAGTTCTTTTTGCTCGACCGCATGTCGTGCAATACAGACGCCAGGTTCTTTTCCCGCGCAATGGCGTCTATCAGGTTGCGCTCGGTGTACGGCTCGGCTATCCGCCCGCGCTCGATTGCATCTGTGGCCTGCTCTATGAATTTCAGCAGCTTGTCGTGCAGGTTGGAGCAAAAGTCGATCCAGGTGTCGATCTCCTCGACGTTCTTGCCATCAGGCATCTGCACCCGGGGCAGGAAGCGCAGCGCGCTCTTGTGGACAGTGAAACTCCTAAAGTCGCCGACCTCTGACTCGATCTGGTGCGCCTCGTCAAGCACCAGGAGCTTGCGGCGGGGCGTCGTCCCCGTGTAGAATATGTCTGACAGAAAGTAGCGGTAGTTGTAGACTGCATGGCTGGCCTTTGCCCCGATCCATCGCTGGTGGAAATAGTGGCAGGGCCGCCATTGCAGCTCCACCAGCTTGGACTTTTTCTGCAGGTTCTTGACGTACTCGCGCTCTGCAAGCGGGTCGAGCTGCACAAGCTCGCCGGGCGTGCCTTCGCCGACCACCTTGTAGTCGAGCAGGCGGGTCTTGAACGCGCAGTCGTAGCTGTCGTCCTGCACGCACGGGCCGTACTCGCAGCTCTCGTCAAGGCCCATGTCCTCCTTGACGACGCACGGAAAGTTGCCCCGCCCCTTTACCTCAAAGACGAACGGAAAGTCGCGCCTGTACTGCGCCTGCAGGTCCTTGGTAGCCGTGCATATGTGCGAGCTGCCAAGGTAGCGGGCCAGGGCTATTGCTACCGGCGTCTTGCCAAATCCGGTGGGCGCCTCCAGAAATATCGTCCTGTACCCTGATTTGAGCGCCGACTCGATCTCTAGCAGGACGGTGCGCTGCCTGTCGCGCATCTGGTCAAACGGAAAGTACGAGAGTATCGACAATGGCGATGCATGCGCGTTAGAGCTACGTACTTTTTAAGGTTGGGTCTTTCTTTTCGCCTTTTTCTCTTCCTCCTTCTTCTCCCTCGAGCCAGCACCGGACATAGCCTGTCGGCGTCTCGAATTCCGGCGGGTCTTTTTTGCACACTTCCATCGCGTGCGGGCACCGGGGATAGAACCGGCAGCCAGCAGGAGGGTCAAGCAGGCTCGGCGGGCTGCCGGGGATGAACCTGATGCGCTTTTCCATTCCGCCGCCACCGGCCGGACGCAGGCGCGGGACTGCGGCCAGCAGGGCCTGCGTGTAGGGGTGCCGGGGGTTTTTGTAGATCTCTTCCCTTGACCCAAGCTCGACCAGCTGGCCGGCGTACATTATCCCTATCTTGGTCGCAATCTGCGACACGAGGGCAAGGTCGTGCGTTATCAGTATGACGGTTACGCCTTTTTCCCTGCGCAGCCTGTTCAGCAGGGAAATAATCTGCGACTGGACTAGTACGTCAAGAGCAGTCGTCGGCTCGTCTGCCACCAGGATGTCTGGCTCGAGCAGGAGTGCCATGGCTATCACGACGCGCTGCTTCATGCCGCCGGACAGCTCGTGCGGGTACCGCCGCGCTATCGACGGGTCGAGGCCGACCTGCGCAAGCGACTCTGACACCTTGGCCTCCCTGTCGCCCTCAAAGCCGTGCTCGTCCAGTATCTCCTTCAGCTGGTCGCCGATGGTATAGACCGGGTCGAGCGCGTTCATCGCCCCCTGAAAGACCATCGCGATCTTTTTCCACCGAACCTGACGGTCAAAGTCACGGTCTGAAAGCGCGGCCACGTCTTTGCCGTCAAGCACTATCTGCCCTGCCACTATCCTGCCGGGCGCCTGCATCGAGCGCATGAGGGCGGCGCCAAGCGTGCTCTTGCCGCAGGCAGACTCGCCCACGATGCCAAGCGAGTCGCCTTCTTCTTCCAGCTCAAAGTTTACGCCGTCTACCGCCTTGACCATTCCGCGCTCTGTAGCATAGTAGGCGGCAAGCCCTGTCACCGACAGCTTGCCTTTTTTCCCAACATCGCCTCTGTCGTCAGGGTTGGACTTGCGAGATGATCGGGATTGGGACGGCGGGGGTGTGGGCGATGGCACGGCGGTGCGCTGATCCCGCTTGTACAAGTTGATATAAGAGGTTTTGTTGCGTGTGTGTGTATGTGTCTGTGCTACTGTTTTTTCGATGTGTAGCACAGTATTGCGCCCAGCAGCACCAGCAGGCCCCCGACGTTTGAGCTCAGAAAGAGCATCAGCACTCCAAGTATTATCGCATGCATTATCCTGCTGCTCTTGCCGGCCGCAATTTCCCGGTAAAAGTACAGGGCGACTACTGCAAAGACAAACCCGAGTATGATGAACGAGCTGAATATCGCAGTGATGCCAGAGCCTACTCCTGGAGGGCCTGAAAGCAGCGGTATCCCGGTCCAGCTGATGCCGGCAAGGATCAGTAGCGGGATGACGAACGAGACTATGGCGCCCACCTTGATGAGCAGGAGGCCCAGCTTGAAGTGGTCACGCCCCGGAGCGCCCTGCGGCATGGCAGGCTCTGGCGCGCCGGCCACCCGGAAGCCGCACCTGCCGCAATAGAGCGCATCATCGCCGGGAAGCGGCGAGCCGCAGTTCGGGCAGTACCTTGCACCATTACTGTTATTGCCGGCACTCAGAAGCGTTCTCCTCCCATCTCAATCGCAATGGCGTCCTTGTATCTCCAGATAGTAGTGGTAGTAGTAGGTAAGCAGATCGCTTATGCAGGACGGCAGTTGTGACGCGCACAGAGCAATTCTCCGGCCGGTACTGGTGTGCCCAGGCAAGTGTGCAATCCCCTCATGCATTATATAACCGTGGACCAAAACTAATGGAGCTTTACGGCTTTGAAGACTCCCATATGCTCCTTTGACGCCAAGACCGGCGTGCTGTGCGCCAAGTGCGAGGAAAAGCTGCGCTCGGGCCAGATAACCCAGGACGACGTCGACGCGTCTGTCAAGCTTACAAAGGCGGCAGGCAAGAGCCAGGAAATTGACAGGTTCACGCTCACCAAGGGTGCGCAGGTGGAAGGCGAGTTCGTGCTTGCGCTCAGGGGCCCGGACGTCCTTGCGATCAGGAGCAACCCTGCGCTTGCAGAAAAAGTAGAGAAAGAGTTCCGCCAGAAAGTCTGGTTCCTCGACTCTGAGGCGTCAGAGCGGGGCTTTATAGAAGGGCTGTTCCACCCGGCAAAGATAACGACTGTCAACCAGTTCTGGATGCCCGACGGCAGCAAGGTGACCAGGGTCATAGTGGCAGGCAGGGCCCCTTCTGCCGCTGCTGGTGGCCAGCAGAAAAAGCTGGACATCGAAAAGGTTCAAAAGATAGCCAGGGCAGTCAGGAACATGGAACTCTTGGTAGAGTTTGAGCAAAAGTAGAGGAATGTAGCAGGACATGGCAGAACAGCAGGACATACACAGGACCCATTTTGCGCGCCAGCTTGACGAGGGCCTGATCGGCCAGCAGGTCAGGATAGGCGGCTGGATAGAAGACGTAAGGGACATCGGCAAGCTGGCGTTTGTTACGGTGCGCGACGCCACCGGCACGTGCCAGGCAATAGTGACAGGCGACATGGTGCAAAAGGCGGTGCAGGCGCCAAGGCAGAGCGCAGTCATACTTGCAGGCACGGTGCAAAAGAGCAGGGCAAAGGGCCTGCCTGTGGAAGTCAAGGTATCCGAGTTTACGGTATTGACAAGGGCGGTGCACCCGCTTCCCATAGACCCGACAGGGAGGGTCGAGTCGGCGTTTGACAAGCGCTTGGACGCCCGGGCGCTTGACCTGCGCAACCCCCGCGTGGCCGCGGTATTCCGGCTGCGCTCGGCCGGCCTTCAGGTGATCAGGGACACGCTTCGTGCAGAGGGTTTCATAGAGGTCAACACGCCCAAGATAATCGGGAGCGCAAGCGAGGGCGGCGCAAACCTCTTTGGGTTTGACTACTTCAAGCGCAAGGCGTACCTTGCCCAGAGCCCGCAGCTGTACAAGGAGCAGCTCACCCTCGGGCTGGACAGGGTGTTCGAGATAGGGCCCTATTTCAGGGCCGAAAACTCGCACACCGTGCGCCACCTGTCAGAGTTTACAAGCGTCGATGTCGAGGCAGCGTTCCTCGACTATGAAGACGTGATGGACCTGGTCGAAAAGGTGGTGAGAAACGTCATCTCTGCGTTCCAGGAAAAGCACGGGGTGGACCTGGAGCTGGCAACAGGCGGCAGTAATAATAATAGAATAGACCTCGCCCTTGGCGACAAAAAAATAGACCGCCTGACGTACGAGCAGTGCCTCGACGAGCTTGCCAGAGAGGGCGAAAAGCTCTCCTTTGGCGACGACCTGTCAGATGCTGCCCTGCGCAAGCTGGGCGAGCTGCACAGGGGCTTTTACTTTATCATGGACTGGCCGCTCAAGCTCAAGCCGTTCTACATACACGAAAAGGAGAGCGACCCGCGCCTGTCCAAGTCGTTTGACCTGCAGCATGGATACCTGGAGCTTGCGTCAGGCGGCCGCAGGCTGCACGACCCGGAAAAGCTGAGGGCCCGGCTCGCAGAGCAGGGGCTCAACCCGGCCAGCTTTTCAGAGCACCTCAAGGTGTTTGACTGGGGCATGCCGCCACACTCTGGGTGGGGGCTTGGCTTTGACAGGCTGATGATGGTGCTCACAGGCTCGCAGAACGTGCGCGACGTGGTGCTCTATCCCCGCGACACGGACAGGCTCACGCCCTAACAAACATCAGGGCGAGCCGGTGACAATCTCTACCTTTTTTATGGCGCCGTCGTCGTCAAACACCCACGCGGAAAACCGGTTCTCTGTCGTCGAGTAGATGACCCAGACGACGGGGTTCACCTCCATAAAGCGCGCGTCCGTGCCAGAAGGCGAGGGCACAGACGGGTGAGAATGGAATATGCCCACCACGCCAAGGCCGCGCTCTTCTGCAGCCTGGTAAGCGCGCAGGACGTCGTCGGGGGCCATCGTAAACGAGACCCGGGACCTGTCGATGTTTTCCACCGGCAGCACCTCCCTGACTGCGATTGCTGCTGTTGCTTCATCCGCACCTGCCCCCAGCAGGAACGCGCACGACTCGGCGGGCAGCGACCTCTCGGCCAGCTCTTCCAGCTCGGCGAGCTGCTCTGCAGAAATCGAGATTGTTCGGGCTGTCAAGGTCAGCTGACGACGACTTTGCCGGTCATGAACGGGTGCAGCTGGCAGTAATAGTCGTATTCGCCGGCTTTCTCAAACACGAATGAGTACGACTGGCCCTTCTTCAAAAAGCCCGAGTCAAACACGCCGTCCGGTTTGACCGCCTTGGCGTCGCCAGAAGTCGCCGTGTGCAGCGCCGTGTCGTTGTTGGTCCACGTGACCATGCCGCCGACCACTGTCTCTACCTCTGCCGGCGAAAAGAACTCGCCGTTTGTGGGCGCAGACGCGCCAACCGGTATCGAGACGGCAGTCACCAGGTCTTCAGGTGCGTTTTCGCTGCCGCTTGTGCCGGCAGTGGTGGTGGCGGTGGCGGCAGCGCCACCTTCAGTTGCGTTGGCTTCGCCCTCTGCGGCAGCAGTGGTAGAGTTGCCTTCAGCCGCCTGGCCGCCGCTGGCAGGAGCTCCTCCCGCTGCTGCCCCTTCTACCACCTGCAGCGCTGCCCTCATGAAGGGGTGAAGTGTGCAATAGTACTCGTATTCGCCCTCTTCAAGCGTCGAAGTGTCGAGCAGGTACGTCTTGCCGGCACTGATTATACTGGAATCGAAAAGCGGGTTTTCCTGAACATTGTGGGTGACCGTGTGCGGGGCGTTGTCGTTGTTGGTCCACTCTACCCCGTCGCCCTTGGTCACCACCACGGGATCGGGCGCATAGTCGGGGTTGTCCTGCGAGGACGCGCCTGCAAGGATCTCGGCCTTGACGATGTTTGCTGGCGCGGCTGCCGGCCCTTCACCGCCGGATGTCGCGTTCTGTCCTCCTCCTCCTGCTCCGCCCTCTGCCGCCGGCTCTTCTTCAGCGGGGGGCTTGGGCGCAACGAGGCCAAACGCGTAGAACGTGATGCCGGCCACTATTGCACCGCCGATGAATATTGCTCCCATTGCCTTGACATACTGGGGCTTGCGGTACGCGATAAAAGCAAGGACGGAAGCCGGGATGCCAATGATCGTCATCAGGCCAATGTACGCAAAGATTGACGGCACCTGGGTGCTGACCGTCACCGCCGCGGCCACGCCGAATGTTACGAGAAAGCCGAGCGTGAGAAATGTGGCAGACTTGGCCCTGCCCGAAGTTGGAAAGCCGTCTTTGAACAGGCCGGAGGCCAGAAAGATCATGCCAATAAACATGGTAAGGAGCGAGACGGCGTGCATCCCGTCGATAAACGTCTTGGCAATGCCAGAGAGGGAGATGCCGACGCCGGTGATTCCGATTGACGTGAGACCGATACCCGGGGTTAGCAGGTCCCAATCAGTCATGTTTGAGTATGTGGACTTTTTTGGCATAAATAATCTTTGCGCTGCAAACACGGCAGGCAAGCCGTCCACAGCAAAAGCATGGAAATAACCTGTGATCGGCTGCAACAAATGTTTAAATATAGATTTAAATTCATACTCGGTGCTTTTGGGTCTGAAGGAAGAGGCGATTGAGAGCAGAGAGGAGGTCGTCTCCTCGAGGAACCGGGTCCTAAACGCCCTTTCGCAGCTTGGCGTCAACGTTACAGCGTTTGAAGGGCTCACCCTTGACCAGCTGACAGGCATATACATCGGCCTGCTGAGGGCCCAGCTCCCCGGCCCAAAAGATAGGCGGCAGCAACTTGATCCGGATGCGGGCCTCCTTTCTTTCAAGGACAGGCAGATACTTGGTATGATCGTTTCGTCAAAAAGGCCCGTTTCTTCCGTCCAGATTTCCCGCAAGCTTGGCATGCCGCTGACCACTGTCCAGAGGCGCAGGAAAAAGCTTGAAGAGGTATACCTGGAAAGCAGGCACGAGCTCAGGATCGATAGGCTTGGCTGGAAGACCGGCCACGTCTTTGTATCTGTTGCAGCAGCAAGCCCGGCAGAGGTGGGCAAGGCAATCCTTGGCATGCCCGGCGTGATCTCGGCGGTGCGCGTGATCTCTGGCAACAAGATAGACATCATAGCGATGGTGGCGTTCCGCAGCACGGCCGAGCTTGCAGAAATAATCGGCAGGATCAGGTCTACGGCCGGCGTGCAGGAAGTGTCGTGGAGCGAGGTGATCGGGCCGATCGGCACAAACAGCGACTTTATCATCCAGACGAGAATAGACGGAGGAAAGCAAGAAGGGGTAACATCAGCTGCGGCAGCCAGGTAACGCCTGTTGCGACATTGCCGCCTCTGCGCTGCCGCTATTTCTGCCGCTGTTGTTGCTGTATGTATCTGCGCATCAGGTAGACCAGAGGGTCGGAGCCGGCATGAAAGCTCTCCCAGAGCAAGGCCCGGACAGACTGCAAAGAGTATGACTGCGATTTTTCAAAGACAATGCCCTTTGATTCCAGGTAGCTGACGATGTTTTTTGCGTTTGACGGGCCAAGCACCGTTTCTAGGCCAAGGACTGCCTGCTTTAAAACAGCGCCGTCTACCACCATGTCTGCTGGTGCAGGTCCGCTGTCGCCCCGTCCCACGTCGTTGATTTTTCCAGCAGCTATTTTAACAATTGCGAATAGACAGCAATAAAGATCGCCTTTTTTTGCACGCCAGCTTGTTTTTTGCCACATAGGCCCGATTTTGATGCAGATTTTTTGCGCTAACAAGCGCCCTCTGGCAGCGTGTGTCTTGAGTGAGGAATTTGTTACTAGTCTTGAGCAGCGTGCGCCACATCGGTTAAAACCGGTTTAATTGCCCACACCGAATGCGCTGCATAGCAAACAGCCTCACAGTATTTGCAGAACGAGGGCAGCTTGCCTATATGAGAATCTTCTATTTTTCATAGATAGAAGGTGAAGTAAGTGGAAGCATCACTAAAATCATTACAAGGAAAAAGCGCAGAAGAAAGTGGAGCAGACGAAGAAAGCCAAGAATTCGACGCAGGAATGCAGGCAACAGCAGCGACAGGGAATAACAGACACCATGAATACCATTCAAGGAGCGAGATGATAGACGAGCTAGAGATCATGGGCGTGGACACGGACGCGCTGGAGCCGCTTTCGATGGAGGCGATAGGGACGCTCCTCAACGGCCTGCGCAACCTTGTTGCTGCGCACCAGCACCAGCACGACAGAAAGCGCGGCAGGCCCCGCTCCACAGGCGAGTTTGTGCCGATCCTTTCAAGCGCGGATAAAAAGATCATCCACCACCTGTTCTCGTCCGAGGGCCATGTGACTTCCCTTACCCTGGCAAAAGAGCTCGACATACCGCTGAGCACCATCCAGAGGAGGAGGAAGAGGCTCGAGTCGAACCTGATAGAGAGGAACTACTCGCTCAGGGTCGAAAGGCTCGGCTACAGGGCTGCGACCCTCTTTATCTCGACCTCCGACGGCAAGACTGCCGCAGTCGGAAAGGAGATACTCGACATGGACCAGATGGTGACCTGCGTCACCAAGACGCTTGGCGAAAACGCGATGGACCTCAAGGCAGACGTCATCTTCAAGACAAACGCAGAGCTGCTGTCGCTCATAGAGCGCATCAAGGCGACTGATGGCGTCAGGGACATCTCGTGGAGCGAGTCTATCGAAGTAATAGGCAGGAGCAGCAAGCCGTACCAGCTGCTCATCGAGTCCCAGTGACCCAAAGGAAAGAGAAAGCAGGCACGACGGCAGGGGCCGCTTTCTCCTTTTCCCCTCTCTCTTCAGAACTGCAGCCAGCCTGCGAATCCTGGCTCCGGCGTGCACGATACGACATGCAATAACGACGTGACGACGATGGCGACGAGCCGGGGCTCGACAGGCTCTGCTGCTTTTGCACGGCCGTGGTGACGACGGAACTGGCTATCCGTGGCGTCCCTTAACTTTTCAATCTGTGAACCAGAAAGTTGTGGACAGGCTGTACGCGATCGGTGGTGCAATTGTCGCAGTGGCAATAACGGCAGTAATTGCGATAGCACTTGTGTCTTCTATCTGACGTATTCTGCAACTATGTCGCAAGTGGTAGTGATTGTGCTCCAGGAGGACGTAGAGGGAGGAGGGAAAGGAGGCGTTGCGATACCGGCCAAATTTTCAACAGTGCAGATAAGCGCGGCCCCGCAGTCTGGCCCGCCTGGCGGCCAAGTCACTGTGCAAGGAAGCGACTTGGCCCGATCAGCAGGCAAGGGTCGCAATTGCTGGCAATGGCAACTATCCTGATGGACGGTTCCGGAAATAGCCACCACCAGCCCTATCGGCGATTTTGAGGCTACGATAACCCTGCCTGACAGTGAGGGCAGTTACCAGCTGTCAGCTGCAAACGAATCTGGCACGACGGCAGTCACCACGGTCAGCGTCGTAGCTGATTCACTTGCGCGTTCCCTGTGCATGACATGTATGCGTGCATAGAGGTGGGTGAAACCAGGTATCCACAGCGTCCCTTAACTTGCCAGCTTGTGCAAAAAAGAGTACAGATGAGCAGTAATAATAGCAATAGCGGCAGTAGCAATAGCAATAGCAACTTCAAGAGGTATGCCATCATCGGAGCAGTAGGTGTGGCCGCAGTCGCAGTGATACTGCTGGCACTCGGCGCGGCCCAGGCGCCCGCCATTCCAAGCAGCACGCCCGGCAGCTCGCAAGAGAGGCTGCCTGGCGAGATCCCTTACGAACCAGAGAAGACGCCGACGCCCGGGGCAGGGTCGGCCGACACGGTCGAGCAGCCAATACCAGACGTAGCCCCTACAGCGTCGGTGGCGGTGGGGCCCAACCCGGCCCGGCCGGGCGATACGGTCACAGTCTCTGGTGACGGATTTGGGCGCAACCAGCAAGTCACCATCACGCTCGGGAACAGCGTGGTCGAGACAGAGCCTCCCACAGTCATGACCGACGGCACGGGCAAGTTCAGCGCGCAGGTAACCCTGCCGGAGGACGCGCAGCAGGGTGAGGAGTACAACGTGACTGCTGCCGACCAGGCAAACAGGGCGGCCACGATAACCGTGCTGATCCGCTAGCCGAGTTTTTTCTTCTCCTCTTCCTTCTCCTCTTTCTTTTTCTTTTGTTAAAGGAAAAAATCCTCCGCTGCGCCTCTAAAATTGTTGACATGCGGCCTTAACGTTGCGGCCGCTGCAAAAAAGATGCATAATCTTGCCATCATCACCATCACCACTATCATCACCGCCGCCCTCTTCTTTGCCGCCTCCACCGCCGCACTCGTACATTTCAGACGCGTTCGAGGTAGGCGACGACGACAGCGTGTGGGACGCGTGGCTGACTGCCGTGAACCTGCTCGACATGCTGGAGCAGTCGCAGAGGCTTGCAGGGCTGTACGACTTTGGCGGCGCCCGGGACAGGATAGCGCAGGTGAGGTCGGTCGCGGAGGCGCACGGCCTAGACAAAAGAGAGAAAGAAGAAGGAGAAGGCGAGAAATGCCGGTGCGGCCTCTCAGACGCAGAGCACGCCCTTTTGAGGCGCAAAGTCCTGACGTTTTTCAAGCTGCAGGTGGCAAACATGAAACATTTCCTTGCCTGACTGCGGCCCAGCGAATAAATTAAATGCAAGCAAGGCTAGAACTCTTTCGAGGCATTCTTAGTGACCGCACGGGACTTTATCGAAGTTTCAAAGCCAAGAATAGTCGTGGTCCTTGTGATAACGGCGGTCACCTCGTACCTTGCAGCCACCCGGTTTGATGCGACGCCCGAAGTGGCGTGGGACATCAGCTGGTGGCACCTCGGGTTTTTGACGCTCTCTGGCGCCCTGGCCTCGATGGGCGCAAGCGCGCTCAACCATTACTACGACAGGGACATCGACAAGGTGATGGACAGGACGGCCGGGAGGCCGATACCTGCCGGCAGGCTCAAACCCAGCTCTGTGCTGGCGTACGGCCTGGCAGTCAGCGCAGCGTCCGTCATAATCGCCCTGCTCACGCTCAACCCAGTTGCGACGGGCATGATAGCCCTTGGCATCTTTTTCTACGTGATAATATACACGGCCTGGCTCAAGCGCAGCAACGCCTCCAACATAGTCATTGGCGGGTTTGCCGGCAGCGCCGCGTCGATGGCAGGGTGGGCTGCAGCTACTGGCTCGATAGACCTGCTCGGCTTTCTTGTCGGGTGGATAGTGTTCATGTGGACGCCGCCCCACTTTTGGTGCCTTGCCATCAGGGCAAGAGAAGAGTACGCCAGCGTGCGCGTCCCGATGCTCCCGGTGCTCATCGGCAACGAAAAGACAGCAAGCTATATCCTTGCAAACACTGCGATACTGTTGCCGTACTCGGTGGCGCTGTACTTTTTCGGCCTCGGGCTTTTGTACACAGTAGTCGCGGCGGTTTCAGGCTCGCTGATGCTTGCATACCACTACAAGCTGACCAAGAACCCGACGCCGGAATTTGCGTGGAAGGCGTACAAGGTGACCGCGCCGTACCTCGTGGTCGTCTTCATAGCCCTTGCGTTTGATGCCCTCTACTACTACAGGCCGTTCTAGAATCAGCCGGTCTTTTCAGAGACGAGCTCGACCCTGCGCTTTTCCTTTGTGACCCACGATACGCGTACGAGCCCATAGATCTCCAGGTCGAGCAGGATCTTGTTAAAGTCGGCCTCGGCCAGCGTCACGCCGTCCTTGGCAAGCGCGTTCAGGAGGTCCGAGTCGGTGGTGGTGCCTGCCTGCCGTATTTTTTCATATACCAGGTTACGTAGTGGATACTTCATGTCTTATCTCAACCATAGAACGACTTGTCGATGGCCTTTGGCACCGCGTATGTGAGGTTCTTTTTCATCGACTCGTACCATTCCTCGACCTCTTTTGTTATCGACGGCCTTGCCACCTTGAGCGCTGCTGCAAAGTCGGCGTTTGAGACCTTGGCGGAGCCGCGCTGCATGGCGTTCACGGCGGCCTCGCGGCACACTGCCTGCAGGTCGGCGCCGGAAAAGTTCTTGGTAGTCTGCGCTATCGCGGCCAGGTCGACGTCGGCGTCAAGCGGCATCGGCTGCGTTATTATTTTTAGTATCTCATAGCGCGCCTTCTCGTCAGGCTGGCCGACGTATATTATCAGGTCAAGACGGCCGGGGCGCAGGAGTGACGGGTCGATGAGGTCCGGCCTGTTCGTGATGCCAAGCACAATGACGCCCGAGTTGCCGGCATCGTCTATCTCTGTCAGGAGCTGGCTCACCACCCGCTCGTTGCCAGACATGTCGTCGCTCTGGCCCCTTGGGCGGGCAAGCGAGTCCAGCTCGTCAAACACCACGATGCACGGCGACGAGGTCTTGGCCTTCCGAAATATCTCCCTTATGGCTTTTTCAGACTCGCCGACCCACTTGCTCAGCACTTCTGGGCCGCGGACCACTATGATGTTGGCGTTGCTCTCTGTCGCAAGCGCCTTTGCAATCAGCGTCTTGCCCGTGCCAGACGGCCCGTAGAGCAGCGCCCCCTTGGGCGCCCTGATGCCCATCTTTGAGAAGCTGTCAGGGTCGCGGATGGCCGTGATGAGGTTGTCGTGCAGTATCCTCTTGGCGTCGTACAGCCCGCCCACGTCGCTCCACTTTACACGAGCGACTTCGACGTAAAACTCGCGCATGGCGGTGGGCACTATCTCCTTTATGCCGTCGCGGAAATCGCGGGTCGTTATCACCATCTGCTCGAGTATGTCAGGCGATATCTTTTCGCCCTCCACGTCGATGTCGGGCAGGTAGCGGCGCAGGGCGCGCATTGCCGCCTCCCTGCACAGAGCCTTGATGTCCGCGCCCGTATAGCCATGAAGCTCGCCGGCCAGCTCTTGCAGGTTGATGTCGTCTGCAAGGGGCATGCCCCTCGTGTGTATCTGGAGGATCTCCAGCCTCCCCTCGGCGTTTGGAACGCCTATCTCTATCTCCCTGTCAAAGCGACCGGGGCGCCTCAGCGCCGGGTCGAGGCTCTCCGGCCTGTTGGTCGCGCCAAGCACGATGACCTGGCCGCGCTCTGACATGCCGTCCATGAGGGCGAGGAGCTGCGCCACGACGCGCTTTTCAACGTCGCCAAACGCCTCCTCCCTCTTTGGGGCGATTGCGTCTATCTCGTCGATGAATATTATCGAAGGCGCCGAGTCGCGAGCTTCCTTGAATATATCGCGAAGGCGCGCTTCGGTCTCGCCATAGTACTTGTTCATGATCTCGGGCCCGTTTATTATGAAAAAGTTGGCCTCCGACTCGGACGCAAGCGCCTTTGCAATCAGCGTTTTGCCCGTCCCCGGCGGCCCGTACATCAGGATGCCCGAGTGGGGCTCGATGCCAAGGCGCGCAAAGACCTCAGGGTGGCGCATCGGCAGCTCCACTATCTCCCGCAAGCGCCTTATCTGCTCCTTCATCCCCCCGATCTCTTCGTACGTGACGCGGGGCTTGCGGTCAGTCGTCGTCTCGGCCATTATGGAGAGTTTCGTGGACCGCTCTATCCTGACGATTGCCTTTGGCGACACCTTTTCGACTTTAAAGTCCATAGGGTTTCCAAGGATGACGACAGACACCTCGTCGCCCTCGCTCACCGGAAAGCCCTTGAGCCTGCTCTTGACAAACTCGCAAAACTCTTTGTCCACAGTTATGCTGCTGTCGCCTATTGGAGATAGTGTGACGCTCTTGGCCGCCTTGCTTTCGGCCTTTGAAACCGTCAACAGGTCGTTGAGGCCGACGCCGGCGTTCTTTCTCGTCTGGCCGTCGATGCGTATGATGTCACTCTCGCTCTCCTCGTCGTCTGCCGGCCACGCGGTGACCGCAGTAGCGCGCTTGCCTGCCAGCTCGACTATCTCGCCGGGCTGGACGCCCAGCTGCTCCATGTGGTGAGAGTCAAGGCGCGCCCTGCGCTTGCCCACGTCGCGGTGCTTGGCCTCTGCCACCCTCAGCTGCACCTGCGGGGACTCGCCGCCGCTGCTTCCCGCCTTGGCCTTTTTCAAGTTAGAACCTCCGCTGCTGACGGGGGAAGGAAGATCATCAACAACTGTTATTTCATCTTGACCGACGCGCGGCTGATGTTCATGACTTCGATTTCGCCGACGCCTGCGACGCCCTTGACGGCGTCTTCGAGCTTCTCCATCTGCCCTTCGGCGTCATCGAGGTAAAAGTCGCCAATGAGGGCGTTGAGCCCAAACGCAATCGGCTCCTTGGCATAGCCTTTGAGTTCCATTCCTTGCGGGACGCTCTTTTTCAGCCCCTCTATCACGCTGTCGAGGTTGATGTCGGCGTCTGCCGGCAGGAGCTTTATCCTTGCAATGAGACGGGCCATTTTACGGACCCTCAAAGCCGCAGCCCACGCACTTGTAGGGGCGGGCAAACTCCCTGCACGATTCGCAGCGCCACATCAGGACATAGCCGCAGTTGGGGCAATAGTATTTTACGCATTCATCGTTAGGCATGATCGGCCTGCTGCAAGAGGTGCAGACCGGCAGCTGCAGTGGTTTGGACATAGATTTTTGACGCAAATATCCGAATTTATATCTATCCGTTGTCGACCAGCCGGCGGATTTCGTTGCCCAAGAGCGCCTTTGCCATCCTTGCCGCGCCCTTGGCGCTCAGCATCTTTGTCAATGCGGCCGAGTGAAAGTCAAAGTCGCCTGTCGACGCGGCCTCTTCCAGCTTCTCTTTCGGGATGGCGGCAAACAGGTCGTCTATTGCCCTGTTGTCCAGCCTCTCAAGAAGGCGCCGGGCAAGGAGCATCTTGTCAAACTCGTCTTTGAAAAGCGACTCCCACGCCGGCGGGTAGCCTGCCGGGTCGCCGGCTGCAATTGCCCTGCCTGCCAGGATGCCCCCCATGCCGCAGGTATAGATGCCGCCGGCAGTCGTCGGCTTGGTCTGGCCGGCAGCGTCGCCCACGTAGACAGTGTTGTTGTCGTCGTCGACAAAGTTTTTCGCCGGCCCGCTCACCCATATCGGGGCGTACACCTTCCTCACCACAGAATACTTGGTCCCCTTTGAATCCATGTACGATTTCAGGGCGCTTGCCGCGTTTATCCCCTTGCCGGCTACGCCCACCTTGCCCTGCCCGTCGCCTGCCGGGATCACCCAGGCAAAAAAGCCAGGATACCTCTCGCTGTCGAACGCGACTTCGATGGTGTCCCGCGCTATCCAGTCTGCGTACACTTCGTACTGTGCAGACAAGAGCACGCCTTCCCTGTTCCTCGATATTATCGAGGCGACACCCCTTGCGTCGACGAAATGGCGGCAGGTCAGGTCGCCTTCAGACGTTTTGATTGTACAGAGTTTCCTGTCGCTGTCAAAAGCCGCCGAGCGGACCGAGCATTTCACCCTTATCTCCGCGCCGGCCCGCTGGGCCTGGAGCGCCGCCTGCTTGTCAAGCTCCCGCCTGTCAAGCACGACAACCCTTTGCCTTTCAGCCGAGATTTCAAAGCCGTTGTTTTTTGAGGGCGGGAGTATCCTCGCCTTTTTTATCCTGCTGTTCTCAATGACGGCAGGGATTATCCCCAGGTTCTTTACGCCTTCCATGCTGACCAGACCGCCGCAGTGCTCCGGCGTCCCTATCTCGGCGTCCTCTTCGAGCACGGCTACAGAGAGGCCGCCGGCCCTCGCCGCCTCGCGGGCCGCAAGCAGGCCCGAGATGCTCCCGCCGGCCACGACGACGTCAAAATCTGGCATGTGAGAGAAAGACCAGCAACGTATTTCTCGGCCTGATAATTAAACTAATGCGCAGTGAGCTCTTCTGAATTCAAGCAGGTGATGGTCGTTCGGCGCGACCTGGGAATGGGCACGGGCAAGATAGCCGCGCAGGTGGCCCACGCAGCCGTGATGGCGGCAGAAAAGAGCAGGGAGAAAAAGCCAGAGTGGTTCTACGAATGGTTCGAAGGCGGCCAGGCCAAGGTCGTGGTCAAGGTGCAGAGCTTTGAAGAGCTGATGGAGGTAAGAAAGCATGCAGAGAGCCTGAAGCTGGTGGTGGCGCAGGTGAACGACAGCGGCCTCACCCAGATACCGCCCGGCACCACTACTTGCATCGGCATCGGCCCGGCACCCTCCGAGCTTGTGGACAAGGTCACAAACAGGCTAAAGCTTCTCTAGCGCCGGCTTACCAGCAGTATGCCGGTCACAACGAGGCCGGTCGCTATTATTTGAAAAATACTTATCGACTCGCCCAGTGCGACAGCCGCTATCGCAATTCCAAAGATCGGCGTCGTCGAAAATACAGACATGGTCTTGATCGTCCCTATGCGCCTGATACCTTCCAGGAAAAAGAGCAGGGCTGCGCCAAAGCCTGAGACGGACATGGCTATTATGATGGCCCAGAGGTCTGCAGGTATCGCAGCGACTGCCTGCCACCTTCCCGTAGCGGCAACTGCTGCAAGCAAAAGCAGGCCGCCAAAGAGCGACTTTATCATCGCCATCTTGGACGCGCTGATGGCCGAAAAAGTGGTCAAGCGCCGGCTGACGTTGTTGTCTATGGCCCACAGGAACATCGAGCCAAGTATCATGATGTTGCCTGCGTTGAACTGGATGATGGTTTCTGAAAACTGCATGTTTGTAGTCGCCATAAAGAGGCCGGCCACCACCAGCGCGACAGCAAAGAGCCCGAGCCGCCCTTTCGGCCTCTCGCCGAAAAAGAGCGACGAAAGTATTATGGTAAAGAGCACCTCGCCGTTTGTCAGTATCGACGCGTCCGACGCCTGCGTCTGCTGCAGGCCGTACAGCAAGAGCACCGGCGCTGCCACGGCGCCAAAGAGCGTTATCAGTGCCATGTAGCGCAGCTCGCGCCGGCTGCCCAGCCGGAACGACGCCCGGGCAAACGGCACAAGGGCCAAGCCGGCTACTAGGTACGTGAGGGCCGAGAGCGCAAGCGGGTCTATGGTGGCAAGCGGCACCTTGGCGACTGTAAAGACAGAGCCAAAGAGCGCCGAGGCAAGGAGCACCGACAGGTAGCCCAGATGCCCCTTTCTGTGCTGCTCCAGCTCTGTCATTCCACGGTATTGCAGGCGCCCTGCCTATTTTATCCATCCCGCGGCGGCATAGCCAGACAAGAGATTATATTGGGAAAAACAGGATTTTTGCGCGTGTCAGGCAAGGCTGGCAGCGGCAGTAGCAGTAGTAGTACAGGTAAAAGGCGCTTGATGTTTTATGTGGCGATCGGCATCCTTGCCATTGTCGCGGTTTCGATCACTTTGATCCCGAGGGGCTCGCCAGGGCTACAGTCTGGAAGCCCCTTTGGAAACTTGGGAAACTCTGAAAACCCCGCCGTAGACAACTCGAAGGAGCAGTCGATAAAGGCGTTCAAGGAAAGGTTCTGCGGCGACGGCAGGGCAAACTCCAATTCATACGTGACAGAGCTCGTGCTGCCGTCAGAGTGCGAGCTGCCGCTTGGCATTACCGTTGGCGACGGCAGGGTGTGGTACGTGTCCACCAAGCACGGCACCCTTGGCAGCTACAACCTGTCTGACAAAAAGTTTGAAGAGTATCTGATACCGGCGTGGCCGGCGCGCTCTGACCCGACGGACTTTAACATGGCCTGGGCGGCCAAGGCGGACGGCAGGGGCAACGTCTGGTTCACAGACGACAGGCAGGGGCTGCTCTGGCGCTTCAACATCGCCAACGGCACCTTTGACTCTTTCAAGTCCCCTGCCAGCAATCCCATCTCGTTTGACTTTGACGCCGACGGCAACGTGTACCTGGTCGGCGTGAGGAGCAAGGCACTCTACTTTGCAGAAGTATCCAAGATGCAGCCGGGCACCTCTGACGGCTTTACAGAGATCAAGCTGCCTCTTGACGCCTTTGCAAACATTGAACAGTCGCGCGTAAGCTCTGGCTCTGTCGCAGTAGACAGGGAGCGCGACGCGGTGTGGACGACGGTCCTTGCGTTCCAGCAAAAGGGCCAGGTGTTCAGGTACGACGTCGCAACCAAAGACATCAGGGTGTTCGACCTGCCGCAGGAGCTCAACTCGCCGGTGGGCACCACGGTGGACGCAGGCGGCAACCTGTGGGTCACCGACCACGGCACAAACATCTTTTTCAAGGTGGACGCCGGCGATGGCTCGATGACGAGGTACGTGACCTCCATCGCGTCGCCAAGGATCTATGGAGGCGAATCGACCCCGCCAAACGCCTACACCCTTCCCTACTGGATAGGCCTGGACTCGCAGGGCAACATCTGGTTCAACCAGCACACCGGCAACAAGATAAGCAGGTTCGACCCGTCCACAGAGACCACCACAGAGTACTGGGTGCCCACCCAGAACGAGCTGTGGGCCAACTGCCCAGAAGGCGCCCAGATCTGCGGCCTTGCAAATGTGCTGCAGATGTCGGTGGCGCCGGACGGCGGCAGAGTCTGGTTTACAGAGTGGAGCGAGAACAAGATAGGCTATGTCGACGCAGGCAGGCAGGTGCCGTTCTCCGTGGCCGCTCCCCAGGACGAGATAACCGTGAAAAGGGGAGACAGCGCCGAGATAAAGCTCGACGTCAGCTCTTCTTCTTCGTCCAACGGCGCAGGCAGCTCGCCGTCGGCGGCAAGGATGATCGCTTCAAGCAACATCACCCCCACCGGCGGCCTCGGAGACTCGACAGGCATATTCAGCCAGCAGTCAGTCGAGCTCCCGGCAGGCGGATCCAGGCAGGTGTCGTACGTCTTTACCCCGGCAGCAAGCCTCCCGGCAGGCCAGTACATACTGATGCTTGGCGCCGAGAACGACGAGGTGTCGGTGCTAAAGGCAGTCAGGGTCAACGTGGTATAAATACGGCCGGCGCCCACCATTTTCCGAGATGTCTGGCGGCGACGGCGGCGATGATGATGATGACAACAGAGATAGCAGTGGCCTGGTCGTCATCAACCAAAACCCCGGCGAATACCCGATCTCTATAAACGAAGAGGGCATCAAGATCAACAAGGACAGGATGGAGCAGGAAAAGCTGTACTACTGCTTTTACGAAGACAAGGCATACCTTTTCTTCAAGGACGACTTTGAGTCGCTCAACTGCTATGAAATAGAGGATCCTGCCGTGGTGGCAGAGGTAAAGGCTGACCCCGCCAAAATGGAACAGGTCCTCAAAAGGCGCGCAGGCATGTAATCATCAAAAAGTCGCAGAGGCAAAAGCGCGCTCTCGCTCAGGTACTGCCAGCGTTTTCACCGCTTGCCGGCGAACTGCTGCGCCTGGACTGTTTGCACATCCACTCAAGGAGGTCTGCCAGCTCTTCCAGATCCTTTTGGGGCAACTGCAATTTCTGAAGCTCGCCAATGTCGGCCCCCAGCCTCTCCAGCTGCTCGTACAGCAGGCGTTCCCTGTCAATCTCGCTAAATTTTGACCCCATTGTATCTCCCCTATTCATTTTTCTCCACATACACACGCACAGATGCACGATCACCATCTTGCGGATCCACCCCCTCCCTCCTTCCATCCACATCCTTCTTTCCTGCCATGCAGCACGCAGGTGAACCTTTTTTCTGGAAGGAAGGAGGGCATAGGATCACGCTGACTTGGGCATATGCAACAGTTTTTCCCATAAACCGGAGTATAAACAGGCGGGGTACAATGTGTACAACCGCTGCGGAAACTGACGGTATGCTCCAAAAAATGCTAATGGAATTCCAGTCTTCTAAAATAGAAGCTGATTATAGATACGAATTTAACTGTTATGATAGTATCTAGTCATATTCTACAAAAGATAATAACACGGTCTAAATGCCGATACAAGAGGCTGAATATAATAATATATGAAAGAGTCGACGGAGGCTGCGACGTTCCGCTTTGACAGAGCTATCCTTGAGCAGCTAAAGCTGGAAGCGCGGCACAAGCAGATCAGCCTCAACACGCTGCTGAACCAGATAGTCAGGGCGCATTTGGAATGGCACTCCAACGCGGCCAGGGCAGGATTTGTCCCGGTGCGCAAGACCGTGATCACCAAACTGTTTGACTCGCTCACCCCCGAGCAGATAGACGTGTTGGCCCGCAACGGTGCGCGCGGCCTGGCCGACGAGACCCTCCTGATAATGTCCAAGAAACGCTCAGGAGCGTCGATCCTTGAAGTCACGGAGAGGTGGATACGGGTCGCAGGATTTAGCTACCACCACGAAGTGGGCCCGGACAATAACAACAACCACATGTACGTGATACAGCACAACATGGGCAGGAACTGGTCCTACTACTTGGCCAGGCTTTTTGAGGAAGCCACGTCGGAATTTGTTGCCGCAAGGCCAGACGTTGAGGCCACCGAGAACGCGCTCTATATCACAGTCGCCTTCAAGTGATGCAAGAGTAGGGAAAGCAATTCATTTGCAGGGATTTCTGGTGCGGCTGCGAGTGCAGGCATTGTGCTTGCAAGAAGCATGGATCAATCGTCTACGCCATTGCCAACAAACATTATATTCTACTGTGCTCAATAGACTGCACCATTGTCTACCAGCAGTACCAACAACAACAGCAGCACAGGCGCGCCAAGGCCAGGCAAGGCTAGCAACGAAATATTCATCGGCAAAAAACCACTCATGACCTACGTCACGGCAACATTGGTCCAGCTGGCAAACGAACCGACCGTCCTGATAAAGGCAAGGGGCAAGAGCATCACACGCGCAGTAGATGTGGCCCAGATCATTGTAAAGAGGATGGACACCATAGGCTACAAGATAGGCCCGATCAAGCTAGGCTCGGAGCAGGTGACGTCCGAAGACGGCAAGGTGCGCAACGTCTCCACCATCGAAGTCCCGATCTCACGGACCAAGTAACGGCAGCAGCTCTTTTGCCCCGTTCATGATCGACTGGACGCCATAGTAAGCCAGCGCGGCTGCAAGCCCGGCCAGCATCATGCGATAGTATTTTGACGACTGCAGCAGGCGATGGCCTCCCTTTGCCGCAAGGTAAGCAGTGGCGCCAAGCCACGCATAGTCCATCCAGACGTGCAGCGAAAACAGCAGCGCAACGCCTGCTGCAGGCGACGGCGGGCCAAACGCCGCCGAGTCGGAGATCAGCTTCAGGCCGGCCGTGAGCCACCAAGCAATGAAAAAGGGGTTGAACGCGGTGAGCACGGCCCCCACCCCGAATGGGCCCCGGCCTGCTGCTGCAGCAGGCCAGAAGCCCCCTTCTTTTGCCATGCTGCCACCGGTTTTTTTCAGCCTCCCTTCAGATGCCGCAGTCGCAATCTGGAGCGCGGCAAAGCCGAGCATGGCAGCCCCGCCGGCCAGCGCAATCATGCCCTTCAGGCTGGAGGCAAAGGCAGACGCGGTAAAGAGGCCGGCCGCAATGGCGATGATAACGGCCAGCTCTACGGCCGCGTGGCCGTGCGCCATCCTTATACCGGACAGCCTGCCACCCTTTGCCCCGTACAGTACGTTTGCCACAAACAGCGGCCCCGGCGCAAGGACGCCGGATGCAGAGACTGCCACCACTTCTGCTGCAAACTGCAACACGTCGCCTTCTGCCATAGGCAAGATATGGGCACTTTTGCCCGGCTATTAAAAACATGTACATGCACACATGCTACAGGCACACATAACGCAGAAATACTGCCGGCCCGGCAACAACAGCAGGCGCACAAAAAAAGATGGTACAGGTAGACACCATCCGCACGCTCAAGCTGCTTGGCAAGTGGGGCGCAAACCGCGCGGTGGGCAGGCGCAGGCCGGTGATAGCCGTTTTCAGCCTTACCCACTATTGCAACTTTTACTGCCCGATGTGCCCGTTTGGAGACGCCGACAAGGAGGGCCAGATGGCGGCTGCGCGCAGGCGTGACCTTACAACCGAGCAGTGGAAGACGATTTTTGACAAGGTCGCAGGCCACTGCGTCTGGTCCATAGTCGAAGGCGGCGAGCCCACCAGCAGGCCGGACTTTATGGAACTGGTAAGATACCTGCACGGGATCAGGATGCCAGTCACGCTCATCTCAAACTGCTCGCTCCTGCACACCATCGACCTTGACGAGCTGAAAAAATACATCCAGTTTGTCACGTGCAGCATCGACTCTGTGTTCCAGGAGCCTTACTGCCGCGTAAGGGGCGTAAACGAGCACATCTACAGGCGCGTCATGGAAAATCTGAATTTGCTGACAGAGCACAACGTTCCGCACTATTTCAACTCGGTGATCACGAAATACAACACGCAAGAGTTCATAGACGGCTCGTATTTTGGCAGGGCAAAGGAGCTTGGCGCAAACGCGGTATCGTTCACGTTTGTCGAAGACAGGTCGGACGTGGACTATTCTCTGCTCCCTGCCAGAGAAGAAATGGCAAAGGTCTGTAGGAGCATCCTTGCGCACATCGAGTCAAAGAGGGAGCCGCAGGTTATGATACCGCCAGAGTATTTCCGGCAGATACTGGAGCACGGCAGGGGCGTCTTTGACGAGTGCGGCGTGTGGAAGAGCGTCTTTGTCAACGGCGACGGGACGGTGATGGTGCCATGCTGGAAGTTCAACAGCCCGCAGAACACGTACAGCCTCCTTGAAAAGAGCGTGGACGAGATATGGGAGGCGCCGCAGTGGGACATTGCCCGCACGTGCCACGACTGCGAAGTGCTGGGCTGCATCTGGTACTCGTCGCAGCCGGTATCCACTTTTGCCAAAAACTACATGCGCGGCCTGGGCAAGATGATAAGCCAGAAGAACCCGGAGCTGGCAGAAGCAGTCCCCTAGCCGGCAAAAAACAACTGACAACCCTTATAACTTCATCCCGGGCCTTTTCCCTTGCTTGCCCTTAAAGGTCTACGACACGCGCTCGGGCAAAAAGATCGCGCTCCTGCCCCAAGATGAAAAGAGATCGATCAGGATGTTCCTCTGCGGCCCGACAGTCTACGACTATTCCCATGCAGGCCACGCTCGCATGGTGCTTGCGTACGACGTGATGGCAAGGCACCTGCGCGCAAGCGGAGCAAAGGTGAGCGCAGTGGTAAACATCACCGACATCGACCCGAAAATATTTGCAAGGGCGCGGCAGGAAGGCGTGAGCGCAGGCGAACTGGCAGGCAGGTTCATCAAGGAGCTGCAGCATGACATGGCCGCGCTTGGCGTAGACGGCTTTGCATGGGCCCGCGTCTCTGACCACGTCGGCACGGCGCAGGAGGCAATCAAGCGCCTGCTGCAAAAGGGAGCAGCGTACGGCGCGGCAGGGAACGTCTACCTCGATGTCACAGGCACGGGCTTTGGCGGACTTGCCGGGATGTCAGGAAAAGAGATAGAGGACAGCCGGCTCGACATATCCGAAGGCAAGAGGTCGCCATCAGACATACTGCTCTGGAACGGGGTGGAGCATTTCGACGTTTCCTTTGACGACAGCGTCCTTGGGAGCGGCATACCGTGGTGGCACATGCAGGACACGTCGGTCGCCATCGCAAATTTTGGAGGCAGGTACGACTTGCACGGCGGCGCAAGCGAGCTGGTGTACCCGCACCACGAATCGCACAGGGCCCAGCTGCGTGCTATTGCGGCAGAAGACAGACAACGGGAGGAGCCTGTCAGGGTGTGGACGCACACGGGGCTGGTTTACGCAAAGGGCGGCGAAAAGATGAGCAAGTCGCTTGGCAACGTGGTGAGGATACGCGACCTGCTTGCAAGGCACGGTGCAAACGCAGTCAGGCTATACCTGCTGTCAAAGCACTACAGGAAGAGGTTTGACTTTGACGAGAGCAAGATAGCAGAATTTGAAGAGCTGAGTGCCAAGATCGCCGGTGCGCTTGCCGGCAGCGATGGCAATGAGAAAAACAAGCATGTAGGACGGCGGCGTTCCCATTTTCTAAAAGATTTCATGCGGCAGCTTGACGACGACCTTGACACGCCGGGTGCCATCAGGGTGATGGAAAAAGCACTCGGTCAAAGGCCGCCAGGAAGAAAAGAACTGGCGGCGATGGTGAAGGTTCTTGGCCTCAGATACTGAAGAGAAAGAGAGGATGGAAGGCAACGAATGGTCCTTCTGCGAGATGTGGGCTGCAGAAAAACATGATTTCGGCGGCTCGAGGGCGCTCCTCAACGCCAAGCTGGCAGGCGACTATTTCTTTAACAGGGCGCATGTGAGCGACGCAAAGGACGTCGACAAAATCGCGCGGCTTTTCTGGGAAAAGGGGATGGATTGCTACCTCTACTACCACCACGATGATGATGACGACGACAGGCCACCGGCTCTGCAGAGATTTCCTGTTGCAGACAGGATGTTTGTGCTAAAGTCGGTCGAAGGCATCGGCAGCGCGCCGGGGCAGGCTGAAAACAACGACGGTGGTAGTGGTGGCAGCAATCCACTACTACGCGTTGTTGCAGACGGCGACGTTGACACATGGATCGAAGTATTTACAGAATCGTTTGACGCTGCAGACTGGCGGCAGGAAGTGGCAAGGATAATGACTGTGGCGATGGCAAGAGCAGGCACCACCGCGGCTGCCAGGCTTGACCTCCTGACCTGCTACGCCGGCTCAGAGCCGGCGGGGTGCGGCGCCCTGTTTTTCAAGAATGGCCTTGCAGGGTTGTACTGCCTGGGCACCATCCCGCGCTTTAGGAGGAGGGGCGTCGCCGGCGCGATATTGAGCGCGGCGCGGCAAAGGTCAGGTGCCCACCATCTCCTTTTCCTGCAGACGCTTGAATCCTACAACCTGCTTGACTATTACAAAAAGGCAGGGTTTCAGGTCGCGTACCAGAAGACGATATACAGGCTTGAACAGCCCCAGTCCAACTAACAATTATTAAGCAGGTTTTGATGCAAAGAGGTAATGCGTAGAAAGGTCAAGGTTGCCATTGCCGGAGTCGGCAACTGTGCTTCTGCCCTGGTGCAAGGAACGCGCTATTACCGCGAGAACCCCGACGCGAAAAAGGCCGACAAGGACTGGATAGGCCTGACTGCCTACAACCTGGGCGGCCTCGAGCCGTCGGACATCGAGTTCGTCGCGGCCTTTGACGTGAACGCCAAAAAGGTGGGCAAGGACCTTTCAGAGGCCATATTTGAAAAGCCAAACAACACGGTCAGGGTAATCAAGGAAATGGACACCACCGGCGTCAAGGTCATGAAAGGCGAGGTGCACGACGGCATCGGCCGCCACCTGGCGCAAAAGATCAAGATTGCAGACGGCCCCGCCGTGAACGTGGTGCAGGTCTTGAAAGACACTGGCGCCGAGATGCTCCTCAACTACCTGCCGGTCGGGAGCAGGCGCGGCACGCAGTATTACGCAGAGGCGTGCCTCGACGCAGGCTGCGCGTTTGTCAACGCCATCCCAGTATTCATAGCCTCGACGCCCAAGTGGCAGCAGGCGTTTGCCGGCAGGGGACTGGCGTGCGCCGGCGACGACGTTATGAGCCAGCTTGGAGCCACAGTCGTCCACAAGACCCTTGTGAAACTGTTTGTCGATAGAGGCGTCAAGGTGAACGAGACGTACCAGCTGAACATCGGGGGCGACATGGACTTTTACAACATGCTCGACGAGGAGCGCCTTGAGGACAAGCGCATAAGCAAGACGTCTGCCGTGGCGGCGATGGCCCCGTACGAGGTGCCCATGAGGATAGGGCCTTCAGACTATGTCGAGTTCCTGGAAAACGACAAGGTCTGCTACATCTCGATAAAAGGCCAGTATTTCGGCGGCATACCGGTAGAACTGGACTTGAAGTTAAAGGTGGTGGACGCGTACAACAGCGCAGGGGTCATGATAGACGCGGCCAGGTGCGCCAAGATAGCCATCGAAAGAGGGGTTTCAGGCCCGCTCGAGAGCATTTCCGCATACTGCTTCAAGCACCCGCCTGTCCAGATGCCCTACTCGGTGGCAAAGGCCAACTTTTTAGAGTTTGTTGAGGGCAAGCGCGAGCGCTAGCCTATAGAGACAGATGATAAAAAATAGTTCGCCAAAAGGTGACGGAATCCGGCGCTAGTACACATAATTAGCCCTGCGTCGATTCTCAAGCCAGAACCGCCCCTTGGTCCACATCAAAAAGCTCGAGGTGTACGGGTTCAAGTCGTTTGGCTTTCGCAACACGGTCATCCACTTTGAGAAGGGGCTCGTGGCGATAACGGGCCCAAACGGCTCGGGCAAGAGCAACATACTGGACGCCATCCAGTTTGCGATAGGCGAGAACAGCCCCAAGGCCATGAGGGTAGACAAGTTCCAGTCGCTCTTCCACGACGCGCAGAACCCAAGCCACAGGCTCGTGCGGGTGAGCGTCAGCTTTGACAATTCGGACAGGGGCATACCGATGGACGAGGACACGGTCACCCTCACAAGAGAGATGGAGGGGCTGACCGGCGACTCTCAATATTTATTGAACGGCCGCAAGGTGTCCAAGACGGCCATAATGGAGCTCTTGGAGGTAGTGCTGTCGGCCCCAAACAAGCTCAACATAGTCCAGCAGGGCATGATAACCCGGATATCCGAGCTCAACTCGGAGGAGAGGCGCAAGATCATCGAAGACATTGTGGGCCTCTCGTATTTCGACGAGAAAAAGACCGAGGCCATGAAGCAGCTCGACGAGGCAGACAGGAGGCTTGAAGTGGCGTTTGCCCGCATGGGCGAGATCCGCAAGCGCATAGACGAGCTGGAGGCCGAGCGCAACGACCAGCTGCGCTACGAGCAGATAGGCGCCGAGCTAAAGAGGTTCAAGGCAGTCAGGCTCTCAAACGAGATAAGGGCGGTGAGGAGTAAGCTGGCGACCAGCTCCCAGATTCTGGAGGCAAACAACCAGAGGACAGCCGAGCTTGGCAGGCGCCTGGACGGGCTGCGGCAGGACATAGAGGCCCGCGAAACGGAAAAGGCCAAGTTCATGGAGGAGGTGGACGCGGCAAACAAGGCAAGGGCGCAGGTGTCGACCAGGATAACTGCCGCCGTGCATGAATCAGAGCGGGCCAAGGCGATGCTTGGCGAGTCGCAGAGGAGGATAGCCGACATCGAGCGCCGCCTGCCGCAGATAGAGGGCGGCAAGCAGGCAGTTGCCCAGCGCGCGGAGGGCATGAAGGCAGATTCAGAGAGGCTAAGGGCGTCGCTTGCCCAGAAAAAGGAGGAGCTTGCCGGCCTGCGGGCCAGGCTTGAATCGATAAACGCAGAGGTAGAGCGGATAAACGGCGTAATCGCAAGGTACGCGGGCGCCCGCCAAAAGCTCGAAGGCAGGGCCCGGCGGCTTGGAAACCTGAAAAACGCGATAGAGCTTGCGGCGGCGCGGGCAGAGGAGAAGGCCAAGACGGTCGCATACAGGGCCGAGTCGGCAGACTCGCAGGCCCGCTCGCTCTCGCAAGAGCTCGAGGCGGCAAAGGCAAGGGCGGCAGGGCTGGTACTGTCGCTCGAATCAGACAGGGCGCGCCTGGCAGAGACTGAAACGCTTGGCGCAAACCTGCACGAGATAAAAACCGGACTGGAGAAAGAGCTTGCCGGCGCGGCCGCGCTCCTTGCCAGGGCAGACACGATGGCGACCAAGTTTGAAGAGAGGGCAAGCGTCGCAAGGCACGCCATGAACGAGGATTTTGCAATAGCCGAGCTTACAAAGGAAAAAGAGAGGTTTGGGATAAGGGGCATAGTCCACGACCTGATAAGGTGGGATCCGCAGTACGAGAGGTCGGTGCTCGCAGCCGGCGCAGAGTGGATGAAGGCGTTCGTCGTCGACGATGTCAAGTCAATGATAGCTATGGCCGCGTACGCAAAAGAGAAAAAGCTGCCGCGCCTCCGCATAATCCCCCTTGACATCGTGAACCGGTACAAGCAGGAGCAAAAGGGCGATGATGATGCGGCAAGCAAAAAAGACGTGAACGTGGTAGGGAGCCTCGCAGATTTCGTGTATTCTGATTTTGAAAAGTTGCCGCAGTTCCTGTTCTCCGACACGCTCGTGGTGAGGAACTCTAGCTCGGCGTACGGCCTTGCGCGGCAGGGCTACAGGGCCGTGTCTGTCGAGGGCGAGCTGTTCGAGCCGGCAGGGGGCTCGATGGCGCTTGACTTTGGGTCGCGCTTTTCCGACCTGACAAAGGCGATAATCCTTGGCGACTCGGTCGAAGAGCTGAGGGAGATGCTTGGCAGGCTGGCCGGCATGGTCCAGAAAAAGAACTCGCAGCTGAAAGAGGCTGCAGAGCGCCTGGCCGCTGCAGAGTCTGACAGGATGAAACTTCAACTTGCAATAGAGGACGGCCAGAGGAGGCTTGCCGCCGAGCAGGAGACTATAGCCGCAAAAGAGAGGGCGCTTGCAGGGCTTGGCGCGTCGACGCAAGGGCTTGCGGCAGAAAGAGAGTCGCTGTCAAAAGAGATAGCAGGCCACAGGCGCAGGCTGGACCTCATTGCCCCCACAATTGCAAAGATCGCAGGCAGGCTGCAGAGAATCGACGAATCTTCCGCAAGGGCAGAGCTTGCGGCCAAAAACGTCGAGCGCGGCCAGGTGGTCAAGCAGGTAGACTCGCTCAACATAGAGGCGGGCCAGCTGTCTACTTCGCTCAACGGAATAGAGAACCGCCTCGAGATGGACGGCCGCCAGCTGGCCGAGATGGACGCCGAGCGCGACAGGCTGCTCCTTGAGCTGGAGCAGAGGAAAAAACAGGTGGACGAAGTGCAAACAAGGTCGCAGGCGCTTGAAGGCGAGCTGAAGGCGCTGCGCGACCAGGAGCAGCAGATAATCGACTCGTCGGGCAACTCGTACAGCGTGCTCCAGGAATACGAGCGCAGGATAAAGGCTCTCTCCGAGGAAGAAAGGAAACTGTCAAAGGAAAACAACATACTGGAACGCGAGTCTGCGCTCCTGCGCAAGGACGTGGCCGACCTTACCGCACAGGAATCGCGCCTGACAAACGACCTGGTGTGGCTCGGCTACAAGAGCCTGCTTGACCCCATGGACGTGGATCTTGCGATAAAAGAGCTCGACTCCGAGTACGAGCAGGTCAAGCAGAGGATAAACCTGCGCGCAGACGAGTCGTACGTGCAGGTGATGGAAGGCTACAGGGGCATGTCCAGCCGCAGGAACCAGCTTGAGACGGAGCGCAACTCCATCGTCTCGTTCATCGAGCAGATAGTGAAGGAGAAGAAAGAGATGTTCATGGAAGCCTACTCCAAGGTTGACGCAGACATACGGACGACGTTCTCCCGACTCACGGGCGGGTCTGCGCGTCTGGAGCTTGAAAACCCCGAAGACGTGTTTTCAGGAGGCGTCATGCTGCTGGTCGCTTTCCCAGGCAAGGTCGCCCGCGAGTCCACCGCGCTGTCGGGCGGCGAAAAGACGATAACTGCGACTGTCTTTTTGCTTGCGCTGCAGTCCCTCAAGCCATCGCCCTTTTACCTGATGGACGAGGTTGACGCCCACCTCGACGCCCAGAACACCGAGCGCCTGTCAAAGATACTGACAGAGAGGTCGCAGAACAGCCAGATAATCATGGTCACGCTCAAGGACTCGACGGTCGCCAAGGCGACGCTCATCTACGGCGTCTACCCGCGGCAGGGGGTGTCGCATGTGGTCAAGTACCGCAACCCGGCGCAGGTGCCCCTTGCACAGATCAGCAGCAGCAACAGCAGCACCGCTGAGGGCGGCTAGAGAAAAAACGTCCCTGTGTTATGGTGGCCTTTTTTACAGCTGGTCTATGTGGAATTTTGACATGCAGCCCGTGCATTCATAGATCTCGTCGCCGACCGGCCCGGAGACCTTGAACTTGACTATAGTGGTGCACTTGGGGCATCGGCCATCCACCATGGCAGTCTTTTTCATTGGCCGTGCCGCGCTTTTCCTTCTTCGGCTCCCCATTACACCAGCATGGCGACACCACCGTTTTATAAATTTCCCCGTTTGCGGGCCTGTGCATGTGCGTATGCAGCGCACATCATCATCACCATCATCGTGCTTTGCCGCAAAAACTTGGCGGCTGTGGGAGGGTTGCATGTTTTATATTGCATGATTTCAAAAGAAAAGCGTCGCCAGATACACATATGCTCCTGCCAGAAACATGCTCGATAAAGGTTGACGGCGTCGGGTGCAACCTGCCGCCGGCGCACGTCGTATCCATCCAGTCAAGGGACGGTAGCGGCGAGTACATGGTGGCAGTCGTGTGCGACGACCACAAAGACGGCCTTGAAAAGAGGCTGCAGGAGATGCAAAAGGCAGGCAGGGTGCCCGAAGGCAGGATACACTTCCAGCCAGTCAAGCTCGTGGTCACAGACTGCGTCGCAGGCATGGAAGAGGATTACGTCGACATTGAGCTAAAGCGCGGGGCAAACTCGGACAGAAAGCTCGCCTGATCGTCATCATTATCATTACGTCTTGCTGTCCTTGCCGTCACCTCCTCCTTCTCCTTCCTCTCTGACAGCCCATGGGAACCACCTGCCAAGAAGCTTGCCCCAGTCTATCTTGAGGGTGTAGTATATGATGACGCCCATTACGGCGATGCTTGCCACCCCTATGATGATCAGTGTGTTGTTGTCAGTCGCGCCGCCAATGACATCCTCGGCAATCGGCCTGCCGAAATACACGGTGCCCCAGACTATGGCCTCGTTCATCACCACCTTGCCCCCGAAGGTCGCAAGGGCAAACTTCCACGGGCTGTACCGGGCAAGCCCAAGCGGTATGTAGACGATGTCATCGGGGATCGGCGTGGCAGACGCGATGAACGCTCCGGGCCAGCCGTACCTGCTGACCAGCCTCTGCAGCGGGAGCATCCTCTGCTTGGTCTGGTCGGAGAGCACCTTCCTGCCGTAATAGCTGACAAAGAATATGATGGTCTTGGCTATCACGGTGCCAAGCGCGCTTACGAGCGCTATGACGTGCGGGTCGAACTTGCTTGAAAGGGCGGCGGCCAGGATGACTGGAAAGTAAGGGACGGGGACAAAGACGATCAGGCTCCCGATAAAGCTGATGAGCAGAATGCTCAGGTATCCAAGTTCGTCGCTGAACGGGAACAGGTCGTCAAGGCTGATCAAGGGGGCTAGCTCGCTTCCATTTCCTAGTACGCCCTTCCAAACATGGCCACCTTCTTGGCAGGCTGGCCGCAATAGATGCACTTGTTGCTGCTGTCGCTGTCGTTGCCGTTGTTGTTGCGATCCTGGCCGCCTTGCTGGTGGTCAAACGGTATGACGCGAATGTCGGCGCCCGTCTCTTCCTTTATCCGGGTTTCGCATTCAGGCGAGCCGCACCAGCCTGCGCTGGCAAAGCCGCCCCTGCCCTCGATGACGCCCTTGAACTCGCCGTAGGTCGCCGGCCGGCTGATGAAAGAGTCGAGCATCTGCTTTGCCCGGCTGTAGAGATCGTACTGGATGCTTTCCAGCAGGCTGTTTGCCTCCTGCACCAGCGCGGCGCGTGGCGCCTGCTTCTTTTCCCGGCTGTCGCGCCTGACAAATTCCACCTGCCCCTTTTCAATATCCCGGGCGCCGATGTTTACCCGGAGCGGCACGCCCTTGAGCTCCCACTCGTTGAACTTCCATCCAGAAGTGTATTCGTCCCGGTCGTCCACGTGCACCCTCACGCCCGCCCTGCGCAGCTCTGACGCCAGCTCGTGCGCGTGCGCCTTGACTGCCTCTGCGTCCTTGTCCTTGTGTATCGGGACTATGACGACCTGCACAGGCGCGATCCTCGGGGGCAGTATCAGCCCCTTGTCGTCGCCGTGCACCATGATGAGCGCGCCTATCAGCCGCCACGAGACGCCCCACGAGGTCTGCCACGCAAAGTGCTCCTTGGTGTCCTTGCCCAGGAACTTGATCTCAAAAGGCCTGGAAAAGTTCTGGGCGAGGTGGTGCGACGTGCCCATCTGGAGCGCCTTGCCGTCTGCCATCATGCCTTCAAGCGTCGTCGTGTACTTTGCGCCGACAAACTTTTCCTTGTCGCTCTTGAAGCCCCGGATAGCCGGCACTGCGATGAAATCCTCTATCACCTCGCGGTATATGTCAAGTATCGCCATCACCTCCTTCTCCGCCTCCTCTTCAGTCGCATGAACGGTGTGCCCCTCCTGCCACAGGAACTCTGACGTGCGCACAAACGGCTTGGTCGCCTTGATCTCGGCCCGGAGCGCAGTGTTCCAGAAATTGATTTTAAGCGGCAGGTCGCGGTAGCTTGTTATCCACTTTGCAAAGATAGAGTATGCCAGTGTTTCAGAAGTCGGACGGAGGGCGAGTTTTTCACCTATCTCGTTGTTGCCCGTCTTTGTCACCCAGAACACTTCGGGGGTAAAGCCGGCAAAGTGGTCGGCCTCTTTGGCAAGCAGGCTCTCAGGTATCAGGACTGGCAGAAAGCCGTTCTGGTGGCCCGTCTCTTTGAACCTCTTGTCCAAAAGGTCGCGGATTGACTCCCAGATGGCATAGCCGTACGGGCGCAGCACGATAAACCCCTTTACGGGTGCATAGTCTGCAAGCCCTGCCTTGATGACTACCTGCGTGTACCACTCTGAAAAGTCGTCGGCCTTTTTCACCGTGATGCCGACTGATTCTTTTTGGGACGAGCTCACCAGCTGTGCAAGCAATCTAGCAGGGTTATGAAGTTTTGTCTACCCACCTACCTACCTCTGCTATCTGATGATCTGCCTGCTATTTTTCTACTAGTAGGTGAGCGGCTCGCCCTTGCAGTAGACCTTGCCAGAGATGCGGCTGTGGAAATTGCGGCAGACGTAGCACTGCACAAATGCGATCTCTTTTTGCAGGACGGGGCAGTCGACTGCCTCCTGCTTCATGCGCTTGAGCATCTTGGGGCTCACGCCCTTGATCTTTAGCTTGCCCTTGTCGTCCATCATGCCCACGCTCTGCAGCTCCTTCTTGGCTTCATCGGTCAGCTTGGGTGCCTTTTCCACCGGTTTGACAGGGACAAGATGCTTGACACCTTCAGGGAGTGGTGAGTCGCTCATTGCTCTGCCACCCACTCCGTAACGGCGGTATATGACTCTTCTTTTCTTTCTTTTCAAAAATCCGTGATGCGCGTCTGCGTGCGCAGGGTGCGGTACAGCCGGCTGTGCTTTACTATCTCGGCCTTGGACTGCGACATGGTCGAGCACGCAAACGTTATCGCAGAGTCGAGGCTGTCAAACGTCCTTGCCGGCCTTTTCTTCATGGCCTCCCTCACACCCTCCCTTATCTGCCAGACGCCAACAGGCATCACGTACTCGGGGTGGATCTCCCGCAACACGAGCGCCGACGCGCTGCGGCGCCTCCTCGACAGGTGCTCTGCCACTGCGAGGCGGGCGGCAAAATAGGCGCCGGCAATTGTGGGGTAGTGGTCGAGGCCCCGGGCGTCTTCATAGTCTGCGCCGACTGCCATCCTGCCGTCGCCGGCGTACCACGACTCGATCATCTCGAAGTTCCATGCACTCTCTGGCACAAGAACCACCGAATAATAGTTGCCAAGGTGCGAATACTGCCTCACCTCGTAAAGGTCGATTGCAGGGTACTGCGCGTTCTGTTTCACAAGCCTGCCAGAGATCATGTCGTCGGTTGCAGTGATGCTCCAGCGCGTCGGGACGAGCCGGCGGTTCTTTTTTACCCCGAGCATGCCAACGCTGAGCACGCGGTGTATGCTGCTTGCGTCCACGCCCCTGTTGTAGAGCTCCATGACAGCGTCTGACGCCTTCAGGTCAGAGTCGTAGAACGCCTTTTCGATGCGCTGGTCGGCAGAGAGCGACGACGAGGGCTTGAACGTCTTTATCGGCGCGGCAGGGCCGAACGGCGCGGCCTCGGTGTTCAGCCGCAGCTCTCTTTCAAGATCCGTGTCTGCAAGCGGGCGCTTTTCAAAAGTGGCCTCGCTCTCGGCGGGGCGCTCGGACATGGCAAGCTCCTGCAAGCCCTCGATGTAGCGGCCAGTCACGTCGCCGACGCTGACGTTTGCGACCCCCCTCACAAGGGAAAGGCGGTAGGCCGCAATCTCTTCCAGGCTCTTGCCCACCCACATCTCTGTCCTGTCAAGTATCGAGGTGTCGCCGTGCATCGGGGGTATCATCGGCCCGACGCGCACCTTCGGGTAGCCGTACCTGCCGACAAAGACGGAAGGCGGCGTCGCGCCGTCGAGCCTGTCCATCGACAGCTTGGCCGAGTTGGCGGCAAGGAACTGGATCCAGTTCTGCTCCAGGCGGCGCTTGATCTCTGCCGGCGACGACGACATTCAGAAGTAATAATGCACGCCAGTACCTTATTTGCTTAAAGTTTATCTTTTCATCCCCACCCCATACTGCCGTCATATAGTAGTATGGGCAGCGACGATTTTGGGAGCAGGATGCTAGAGATCCTAAACGACGGCATGCTCTGCCTGATGGTGAGCGTCGGGTACAAGGTGCGGCTCTTTGACGTGATGGCCGAGATGCCGCCTTCCACCAGCACCGAGATCGCAAAAGCTGCAAAGCTGAACGAGCGGTACGTGCGCGAGTGGCTGGGCGCAATGGTCGTTGGAAAAATAGCAGAGTACGACCCTGCCGCCGGCAAATACCGCCTGCCCCCCGACCGCGCGGCATGCCTGACCCGGAAGGCAGGCATTGACAACATTGCAGTGTTCACACAGTACATCGCCCTCATGGGAAACGTCGAGGACAGGATTGTAGAATGCTTCCGCAATGGAGGCGGGGTTCCGTACTCGGCGTACCCGAAATTCCAGCAGCTGCAGGCAGAAGAGACTGCGCGCGTCTTTGACGCAAGGCTTCTGGACCAGATACTGCCGCTTGCAGGCAAGGGCGTGATGCAAAAACTAGAGAACGGAGGGGCAGAAGTGCTCGACATCGGCTGCGGGACGGGCCACGCCGTCAACCTGATGGCAAAGGCGTTTCCAAAGAGCAGGTTTTACGGCTATGACTTTTCAACTGAGGGCATAAGGGCGGCAAAAAAGGAGGCGGCCAGGATGGGCCTGAAAAACGCCCACTTTAAAGTAGTAGACGCGGCCAGGATGGCAGACAGGAAAAAGTACGACTTGGTGACTGCGTTTGACACCATACACGACCAGGCACGGCCGGACAAAGTGCTCAGGGCTGTCAGGAGGGCGCTGCGCCGGGGTGGCACGTTCCTCATGCAGGATGTCGCCGCGTCGAGCAACGTTCACGAAAACATTGGCAGGCCGCTTGGCCCTGCCATCTATACTTTCTCGACGATGCACTGCATGACGGTGTCGCTTGCGTACGGGGGCATGGGCCTTGGCACGGCGTGGGGCGAGCAGAAGGCAAGGGAGATGCTTGCAGAGGCAGGGTTCGGTATGCCGCAAGTAAAAACAGTCGAGGGCGACATATTCAACTATTACTACGTCTGCAAGAAGCCACGGCAAAAGCAATGATTTATAGCATAAGCGCAGCTGACAAGGGCTGCCACACATCGATGGACCCCGTAGACAAGGCAGTGCTTGCTTCGCTCTATGCCAGCGCGCTAGAGCCGGCGGTCGCGCCCTACGAGCGGATAAGGCGCAGGCTCCCTGTCAGCCGCGAACTCTTTGAAGACAGGATAAAGGCACTTGCCGCAAAGGGCCTCGTTGAAAAAGACAAGGAAAAGCTCACTTTTATCGGCCGCGACGCCATCAAGGTGGTGCTCGTAGGGGGCGTCTTTGACCTCATCCACCCCGGCCACATACACACGCTCAAGGCCGCCAAAGAGATCGGCGACGTGCTTGTAGTCATAATAGCGCGCACTGCGACTGCCCAAAAGATCAAAAAAGACCGCAAGATATACCACGACGAGAGCCTGCGCAAAGAGCTGGTCGAGTCGCTCAACTTTGTAGACCTTGCCCTGATAGGGAGGGAAGGCACGCTCTACGACACGGTCGAGTACGTCAGGCCGGACGTGATCGCTCTCGGGTACGACCAGGCGCACAGCGAAAAGGACGTGGCCGAGAACTGCAAAAAGCGCGGCCTGAACGTGCAGGTGACCCGGCTTTCGACCCCGATACCGGGCTCCAAGAGCTCCAAGATGAAAGAAGAGCTTGGCGACACAATCTACGGCATCTGAGGATTTCTGATGTGCACGCGCACCTTGACCCTGTCGCCGTTCTTGATGCCTGCCGCGTCCTTGATCGAGACCGGCGCTATCACCTCAAGCATGCTGTCGTCATAGTGCGTGCGCTCTAGAACCAGGACGGCCGCGTTCTCGACAACGCCGTTCACCGTGGCCCGGTAACACTTGACCCAGCCGTAGGTGCGGGCGCCGTCTGAAAAGCCGTCTATAAAGATGGACGGGTGGCGCCCAAGCTCGCGCCGGGCGTTCATGTAGAGCGGGTCCACCAGGCGCACGTTGAGCGTGCCAGGGTAGGGCTCGTAACCGAGCTTGTCCCGGAACTGCTTGCGGTAGCCGTCAAGGGACATGTAGTACGCGCCCTCGCCCATGCCGGACACCACGCTTCCCTCAAAGTCGATGGTGGCCGGCGCCGACTCGAGTGCCGACTTTAGCGACGCAAAAAGGCCCTCTATTTCGGAATAGCCCTTGTCGGTTATGCGCACTGCAAATTTCTGGCCGCGCCTTGTTCGCTCGATATAGCCCGAGTTTTCCAGGTCGAGCAAATGCTTGGACGCCGCCTGCTGCGAGCGGCCGATGTTCTTGCCAAGGTCAGAGGTGGTCACTTCCACAAAGTTGTGGCGCGCCCCCTTTGACAGGAGCTGCACCATCGTGAGTATGTGCTGGAGCTTTATCTCGGCCGGCATCATAGTTTTCTGTTATTGTTGTTACTGTGGTTAGTTCGTGATGCCCACATCGCCAAAAGTCCTGACCTTGATCTCGGGTGACTTTTTCACGTCGGTGGTCCTGTGGCCTACGATGTACTCGATGCCCGCCTTGCCTGCCGCGTCTACGAGCCGCTGCGTCACGATGCCGTCGATCACTAGGTACTTGGCGCCTTCTGCCGAGTCGAGCCTCTTGATGACTTCAGACACCGGGACCTTGAGCAGGTGCTTCATCGAGCCGTCCATCAGGACTGCCTCAAGCGTCTCGTTGATCTGCGGGTACACGTCGCGAATCGCAGTCAGCACCTCTGGCGCGTCGCTTGCGGCTTCGCCGGATGGCACTCCAGGCGTTACAGGAGCCTGCTGCTGAGGCTCGGCAACGGCTGCCGGCTCGTACGACTCTTGTTGCTGCTGTTGAGGCGGGCGCTCGTGGTACTCCCTGTCGCGATAGTCGCGGTCCCTGTCTCGTCCGCGATAGCCACTGCCGCCCCGGTCGTCCCTTTCGCGTCCACGGTATCCGCCACGGTCGCGTCCACGGTATCCGCCACGGTCGCGGTAGCCACCGCCGCCCCGGTCGTCCCTTTCGCGCCTTTCGTGGCGCATCGGCTCCTCGTGCTGCGGCGGTTGCGGAGCTGCTGTCGCCTCCTGCGGGACAAGCTGGCCGTTTTCAAAGGCACCTTTCAATATCTCGGAAATCTCTAGCGGCGTGCACTCCTCCACCTCCCTGCCGGTGGGCGCGCGAAGCACCTTGTCTATCTTGACTACGCCGGACAGCTCTTTGAGGATGAGGTCGCCGGCCCTGTCGCCGTCCAGGAACGCCACGACCTTCTTGCCCTGCGTGAGGTTGAGGAAGGTCTCGTCTATCTTGGCGCCCTCGATTGCGATGGCATTGTCGTACCCTGCTCGCAGCAGGTTGATGACGTCGGCCCGCCCCTCTACCAGTATTATCCAGTCTGATTCAAAGACGCCGGTGCCGCAGGCCAGCTGCGCCTTGCCGTACGATGTGAGCTTGCCGGGCTTGCTTGCGTCGTAAACGTCCTTGAGCATCTCTTCGCCCTCGCTTATCGTCTTGGTGGCCCAGTCCTGCACTATTTTTTTGGCGCGGTCGACGATGACCTTCTTCTTTATCGCCCGGATGTCGTCTATGCCGACGAGCTGGAACTTGGCCTGGAAGGGGCCGACCTTGTCTATGCTCTCTATCGCGGCGGCTATCAGCGCGGCAGTAGAGATGTCGGTGCTCATGGGTATGAGCGCGTCGCCCTTGGCTACGCTCCCCTTGGTCTCGACGTTCACTTCGATTCTTCCAACCTTGGACACTTTTTGCAGTTCGTTGAGGTTCATCTCCGGCCCCAAAAGGCCCTCGGTCTGTCCAAAAATAGCACCGATAATGTCAGCCTTTTCGACCATCCCATCAACTTCAAACTTTAACTTAACATGATACTTTACTATTCCTGTGCTAGGCAATTTTTCTTCAATACCTCGTAACTGGTTTACTCGTTACCGACTGAAATTCCCGCCTGCTCGAATATAAGTGCTTTTGTAGAACTTGAGAGACCGGTCAGGTGTAGAAGTAGAGGTCCTTGCGGGAGCCCGTCACACCGGCCATCTGCTGCGCGTATATGGTCAGGTCCTCGACGTGCCTCACCTTGCCGTTTGTTATCCTTGCCAGGGCGTGCTTGTAAAAGAGGCTGACGCTGTTGCGCCGGGACTGGAGCTGCGACAGGAGGCGGCTCGTCAGGTGGCGGCCAGTCCGGTCCATGTCAAGGAGCAGGATTATCTTTCTGCCTGCGTGGGAATCGACAAAGTCGACGACGCCCTTGAAGTTGTGAAAGACGGCCGGACTGCCGGTAAAGCCGATGCGCTCCAGAGCCGCGGCGTCCCTCTTGCCCTCGACGACCACCACCGAGCCACGCTCGTACTCTTCGTTGAGCATTTCTATAAAACCGCGCAGTTTTTCGATGACCTGCTCGTCGCCAGAAGGTGATGATGAGGATGGTTGGTAATAATAATATCCCGCCATCGGGCGCCTGTTACTGGGCGCAAGGACGATTTAACACTTTTGGAATAAATATCGCTCTCTGCTGCCATCACTACCGTGCAATACAGTTGAAAAAAGTCCTGGCGGTGCAGAACATTGCGTGCGAGACGCTTGGCACGTTTGAGCGCCTGCTGGAGCAGGACGGCTTTGCAGTCGAAAGCATCAGCGCGCAGACAGACAGGATGCCCAGGGACGCGCAGGGCTACTCGGCGCTTGTCATACTCGGGGGCCCGATGGCAGTCTATGATAATTTGCAATACTTGCAGCAAGAGCAGGAGCTGATACGGCGCGCCATTGGAAAAAATGTGCCAGTACTGGGCATCTGCCTTGGCTCGCAGCTGATAGCGCAGGCGGCAGGCGGGCGCGTCTTTAAAGGCAAAAGGAAAGAGATAGGCTGGCACAAAGTCTCTATCACTGCCGAGGGCCAGAAAGGGCTGTTTGCCGGCGCAGGCAGGGAGATGACGGTGTTCCAGTGGCATGGCGACACGTACGAGCTCCCAGAGCAGGCAAAGGTGCTTGCGCGCTCTGACCTCTATCCGCAATCCTTCCAGATAGGGAGCGCAGTCGGCGTCCAGTTCCACCTTGAAGTCGACGAGCGCATGATAAGGTCGTGGCTCAAAGAGTATAGAGCAGAAGTAAAGGCCGAGGGGCTGGACGAGCGGGAGATCCTGTCACCCGCAGCCAGAGACATCGCTGCGTCGCTTGAAGAAAAGTGCCGCCTGGTCTACAGGAACTTTTTCCAAAATCTATGACTCTTTCTTTGGCAAACCGGCCTTTACGCCCTGCAGCCGTATTGCCGGGCCCACGACTCGTCTGAAAATTCGCTCTTGGCGCAGTACCGGGTCAGTATGTCTGCATGTCCGCTGTAAAGCAGCTCGGCGTTGAGCACCTTGCCTGCGCACGTCACCTTGCCAACGGTGCGCTTGTACCTGTCGGTCTTTTGCAGGTCGTCCTGGTCGACTGTCGCAGTCGAGCCTACAGGGCACATGGTGCGCGTGAACGCCTTTGCCTCCTTGAACCCCTGCTCGCCCCGCTCTGGCGTGTTCGTGAGCGACAGGCGGATGGTGCGCTTGCCCACCACAAGCGTGTCGCCATCTACTATCCTCTTGACCTTATCCACCATGCACAGCGCCTTTCCTTCGCACGCCGCTGCCGGCGCCGCTGATGCTGTTTTTTTGCCGGCAGACGTTGGCGCGCTATCGGCAGGGGCCGCCGCCATGCTACTGCCGGTAGCCAGCATCACAAGCAGGGCTGCCGAGATCACCAGTATTGTTGCCGACGCGGCAGCCGCAGGAGAAGCCTTTCTCACTCTTTTCCTTCTGGCGGCTAGCGCCTAATTAACCTCTTTCTTTCTTGCAAAGGAGGAGCTCTACACGGGGCGAACCGTTCCGGGCCGTCAAGCATGGCCGCCATGTTGCCAGAATACGCGGGCTTTTACCGGCCAGCGCCTTCTCCGCATGTATGCATGTGTGTGCGTGTTATTATTAAACCAAGTAACGTTTGATGTAGAAATCTTTAGGCAGGCGTTCGCTAACTTTAAAAGAAGCTTGGGAAGCTTTTCCGACGATCACAGATATGGCCAATCAAAAGGTCCAGAAGATCTTTGATGACGTTTTTGCAACCAAGGAAAAGGTAATCACTGAAGAGTTGGCTAAGCAGGTTTTGACAGAGTACGGCGTCAATGTCCCGCCGTACGCGCTTGTAACAAGCGAGGCCGAGGCAGAGAGCAAGTCCAAAGAGATCGGCTTTCCGCTCGTCGCCAAGATAGTGTCACCCGAGATACTGCACAAGACCGACGTAAAGGGGGTCAAGGTCGGCCTGCAGAACGAGGCGCAGGCAAGGGAGGCGTTCAGCGACATGCACGGCAGGCTGTCCAAGCAGTACAGCACGGTCAAGGGCGTGCTCTTGGAAAAGATGGTGCCCCCCGGCGCCGAGCTCATAGTCGGCCTGCAGAACGACCCGCAGTTTGGCCCGATAATCATGGCAGGCATCGGAGGCATCTATACCGAGGTATTCAAAGATGTCACGTTCCGCGTGCTCCCCATCACAAGGCAGGACGCCCTCTCGATGATAGAGGAGCTGAAGGGCAAGAAGATACTGGAAGGCTTCCGCGGCGCGGCGCCGGTTGACAAGAACATGATAGCCGACGCGCTGGTAAGCATCGGCAACCTGGGCACAGACATGGCCGCCTACTATGAGAGCATCGACTTTAATCCAGTCATCTTTTACGAAAAGAGCTACTTTGTAGTCGACGCCAAGATAATACTGAGGCAGCAGGTCGACCATGGCGCCATCTCCGAGGCGCAGCCCGACTCGACCAACATGGACCTCTTCTTCAACCCCAAATCAGTCGCCCTCATCGGCGCGTCGCCAGAGCCGGGCAAGGTCGGCAACTCGGTGCTAGAGAGCCTGAAGCGCTATCCGGGCAAGATATTCCCGGTCAACGCCAAGGGCTACCCGGAGATAATGGGAATAAAGGCATACAAGAGCATCGACGACATCCCTGAAAAGGTCGACCTTGTCATCGTGACTGTGGACCTGAAGTTCGTGCCAGAGCTCTTGAAGCAGGCGGCCAAAAAAGGCAACCACAACTTTGTCGTTATCTCGGGCGGCGGGAAGGAGCTTGGAGGCGAGCGCGCCGCGATAGAGGCAGAGGTCAAGCGGCTGTCCCAGGAGCTAAAGATACGCATCATCGGCCCCAACTGCATCGGCATGTTCAACGGCGCAAACAGGCTGGACTGCGCGTTCCAGGGCGAGAAGAGGATGCTCAGGCCAAAGGATGGCAACGTCGCTTTCCTGTCGCAGTCAGGCACGGTAGGCATCGCCTTCATGGAGACTGCCGATGCGTTTGGCATGAGCAAGATGATCTCGTACGGCAACAGGTCCGACGTCGACGAGGCGGACATGATCTGGTACCTCTCCGAGGATCCGAACACCAAGGTGATCGGCCTCTACGTCGAGGGACTAGGCGACGGGCGCAAGTTCATGAACACCGCCAAGCGCGTCATAACCGAGCGAAAGAAGCCGATTGTCGTGTTCAAGAACGGCAGGTCTGCAAGGGGCGCCAAGCAGGCCGCGTCTCACACGGGCTCGCTTGGAGGCTCGTTTGGCGTGGTCAAGGGCGCGATGGAACAGGCTGGAATAATATCTGTGGACTCGTACGAGGAGCTGACAAGCGCGCTCAAGGCGCTCAACTGGCAGCCTGCCCCGAAAGGCAACCGCGTGGCGCTTGTGACAAACGGCGCAGGCCCCATCATAGCGGCCATCGACAACTTTGAGCGCCTCGGCCTGCAAGTGGCAGAGCTTTCAGAGCAGACCAAGAAGGCGTTCAAGGAGCACTACCCGCCCACCTACGTGATAGGCAACCCGTGCGACATCACCGGCTCTGCAAACGCCGACGACTACAGGTTTGCCATCCAGGCGTTCATGGACGACCCCAACGTCGACATCATCATGCCGTGGTTCGTCTTCCAGGACGACCCGCTCGAAGAGACCATAGTCGACGTGCTGGCGTCGTTCCAGAAGGAAAAGAAAAAGCCTGTGGTCGTGGGCGCGATGGGAGGCCCGTTCACGAGGGACATCTCGCGGCGCATCGAAGACGCCAACGTGCCCGTCTACCATTCCGTGATAGAGTGGGTCACGGCGGCAGGCGCCCTGTACAAGTGGGCCAAGGTCTCCGGCCAGGCCAAGCAGTAGACGATGACGACGGCCCCTTTCCCTTTTTCTCTTTCTTCTTTTTACTTTAAATTATCTCTCTGCATATAGGAGGGCAGCACGATGGAAAACTCGGCGCTTGTCACCAGGCGGGCGTTTGGCGTCCTGTTCGTGGCAGTCTCTGCCGCAGTGGGGGCAGGCGCGGTCCTGTCAGAGCTGGCATTCCTCAACAGCGCGCCGGCCTACTATTACGCGGCGATATGGATAGGCAGCTTTGCAGCCGTCTTTGGGCTTGCCGGGCCAAGGTTCCGAAAAGCGGTGCCGGCGATAAAGGGCAGGATGAAGAACAGCGTCAGGTGGCCGACGGCGGCAAAGGCCCTCAACGGGGTTTCGTGGGCGGGCCCGTTTGCAGCCATCGGCCTGGCGCCGGCGTTCTACCAGTATTTCATACTGCTTGGAATCGGGCTTGGCAACCTCTCGACCTATCTGATGATGAAAAGGTACAGCGGCCTTGACAACCGCGAGCAGCTGCTGGTGGCGGCTATATCGCTTGCGGCGCTGCCCGTCGCATTCGTCATAGACAGCTCGCTGTTTGCAGCGCACCAGGACATCGCAGTCATGCTGTCAAGGATGCTCATTGCGGCGTCGTATGCCGCCGGAGGCGCGTACGCGCTTGCATCGTCGTCATCGTCATCATCCTCTTCTTTAAAGAAATAGCGAAAAGAGGGCCCTGCGCGGCGGGGCTATCTTGTCGGCCAGTTCCGTATTTGGCCTTTCCCCGCCGCAACATGCAGGCAGGGTGAACGGAACCGAAACCCCTGCCGCACTGCAGGACGCCGCTGCGGTACTATCATACAGGCATTTCATAAAACAGTTATCATCATCGTTTTATCATGCGAGAAAACTGCAGGGTCAGGGATCACCGGGCCGCTATATCGAGTCCGAATTCAAATTTATCTTTAATACTCCATTCCGAAACTATATTTTGTTTTGGCATCTCTCAGTTTGTATGTAATTTACTAGGTCAAGATATATTCTCTCAACCTGTTGGCCGTCATTGGAAACGCATTGGATATGCATTGATTGGAGCCTGCCTTCGTTAGAGACTTGTGCCAATAGCGTCAGAGAATATTCTCCGGTAGTGCTTGAGGGGTCTGGCGAATACTGGACAACGATATTTCCGCTTCTGTCAACAATAGCAGTCGATTCAGGATATTTTGCTGCAAATGCTTTGACCTCTGGTGTTTGGCGAAGATTATTGAGTATCTTCTTGTCAGGCAACTCTTGCTCATCCGGGGGCGGTACGAAAAAATTGTAAAGGTAAACAACAGCCCCAATGCCGATAAGGATAGCGACGAATATTGTTGCTATTATGACCATTCTTGGCATTTAACTTGCAATATACTCCTTTGATTCATTGTTGGAAAGAAAATATAAAAGATGCAGGAGGTCGCTTAATAGCGACTGTGCCACCAGTATACATATGAACCCCACCAATCGATCGGCCAACGGCAATCGTTTATTTCTGGATCAGGCTCTCCAAAATTGGTGGATCCGATATGACCCTGTTGCCGCCATGTCCATCCACTTCCCCTCTTGTACCAGATTATTATCTGGTCCCGGAAAATTGGAGATGGGCAGGGGTTGGTATTGTAACTTGATATTTGCCCTCCACCTGTTCCTTTAGTGTAGTCGTTTGGGTTGTTATTTGAGGCATAGCCGGGTGTCTGATGGAATCCATTTGATATTACGATATTGATGATATTTTGCTGGGAACTACGAAGTAGTCAGATTCTACCCAGTCTGGACGTGGGTGTGGCGATGTGTAACTACTACCCCTGCAGGCACACGTTTGCATTCAGCTTGCTGCTTCTGCGCAGGTTCTAGTACCATCTTCTTGCATCATCATCATCCTTCAGAAGGTCCTTCTTTTTACGGCTGCTGTTGTTTCGCTGCATATTCCCTCCGCTAATTTCGTGTTTTCTGCGCTTTTAAGGCATGGACTCGATATTTGGAAAAAGCGGGCCCGGTGGGCTTCGATCCCACGACTTCCGGCTGTCCCCGACGACTATGCGGCGTTTAGAAGGCAGGCGCTCTATCCATGCTGAGCTACGAGCCCGCAGCCAGCTACTGTGCTGGCACCGGAAGGCGGGCGCTTCCTTTATAAAATGTTTATCAGAAAAACATGCAAAACCTGCAATTGCACATGCGACGAATTTCCACCTCAGCTGACAATACCTACTTTCTGCGATTGCAGAACCCCCGCTAATTCCAGATTATAGTGTAAAATTTACAATATCATTATTACAGTCATGAATATCCTAGACCAAGAAACTATAATAGTTAGCCAGTGCTGTCCTAATGTTGGCAATAATTAATAGGTGACTGGACGACGATGACTGAAGATAACAATAACAATAATAGCAGCAAAATCCTGGCGCAGGACCAGGTCAGCAATAGCAGCAAGGTGATGTTTGACATGTGGTCAGAGGTCATGAAGATGCCCACTATAGGCCCGATGTACGCGTTCTCCAAGGAATTTTCGGCTTATGCAAACGAGTTTGTAGAGCTTGGCAAGACGATGGCCGAGATCAGGGCCCACCTTGACAAGTACTGGTCTCTGGTGAACGCGGCGTACGCAAAGGCGTCGGCTGACACGGCACAGAACGCCCCCAGGCAGCTTGCGTCGAAGGAAGATTTCGAGAACTACCGCAAGGCAATGATCGACGCCTTTGAAGACGCGTTCACGGGGTTGTTTGCTTCTGCCGAGTTCTCGACCGCATACGGCAAGCTGTTCAGCGCGCAGCTGGACATGTCAAGGGCGCTCCAGAACATCACAGAGAAGAATTTCAAGGTGCTCAACCTGCCGACCCGGAGCGAGATAGACGAGATACTGAAGGACATACACGAGCTCAAGAGGGAGGTAAGGAACCTGAAAAAGGAGGCTGCAGGCGGCAAATGAACGCGCAGGAAACTTTGCCCACATCCTCCAGCATCTCGGACCAGAGGCCGCAGGCCGGCGCGCCGGCACCTGCCACAGCAGGGCCGCAGCAACAGCCGGCGACGGCACCTGCTGCTGTAGCAGCAGCAAAGAAAGAGCTGGACGAGCTGCAGGAGAACTATCGCAGGCTGGAAAAAGTCAGGGCGATACTGCACAAAGCAGCCACGGTCCCGGTGGGCCAGACGCCGCACGAGGTCGTGGCAGAAAACAGGGCGTACAGGCTTTTGCACTACCAGCCTGTCGTCAGCAAGACTGCCAAGACGCCCATCCTCACGGTATACGCGCTCATCAACAAGTCGTACGTGCTTGACCTGCAGCCTGACAAGAGCTGGATCCGCAGCTTGTTGAGTCAGGGGTTCGACGTCTACCTCATAGACTGGAAGGAGCCGGCGGCAGTCGACAAGTACATGTCGTTTGACGACTATGTGAACGGCCACATAGACGACTGCGTCGAGACGGTGCTGAAAAAGACCAGGGAGGACAAGCTGACGCTGCACGGCTACTGCATGGGCGCAACCATGTCGGCTATGTACACGGCGCTCCACCAGGAAAAGGTGCGCAACCTTGCGACCCTGGCGCCGGTGATAGACGCCGAGCGCGATTCCACGGTCATCGGCAACATGGCCAAGAACATGGACGTGGACAAGATGCGCGACACGATTGGCAATTTCCCGCCGGAGCAGCTCTACGCCTGCTACTCGGCGCTCAAGCCGTTCAAGCAGGGCGTTGCCAAGTACTTTAATCTGGTGCAGAACATCGACAACGAGTCGTTTGTCGGCAACTTTTTGCGCATAGAAAAGTGGCTGTACGACACGCCTGCCATAGCCGGCGAGACGTTCAGGCAGTGGATCTCTGACATTTACCAGAAGAACCTGCTCGCCAAGAACGAGTTCATGCTGGGCGACCTCGTAGTCGACCTGTCCAGGATAACGGTCCCGCTGCTGAACATCGTGGCAGACGAGGATCACTTGGTGTCTCCGGAGTGCAGCGTGCCCCTCAACGACATGGTGTCAAGCCAGGACAAGCGCCTGATGAGGTTCCACACGGGCCACGTCGGCCTGATAGCCAGCTCGTACTCGCAGAACAACGTGCTTCCAAAGGTCGGCCAGTGGCTCAAGGCGCGCTCGCAATAGGATAACAAAAAGAGAGAAACACAGCCCGCAAAGCAAAAGTACGATTTCTGTGTATAGTGCAATGCAGTGGTGGAGGATCACAGCAGGCTATCGCAGCGCGACCACATACTGAAGCACCTGGGCGCCCGCAGGGTCGAGTTCATATCGACCGCAGTCGTCTGCGCGGTCTTTGCGGTCAGCTTTGCGCATCTAGAGTACTATTACATCAAGGACCCTGCGCTCCAGATCTCCAACGGCGAGGTACAGGTGATCGATACAAACGGCGACAGGAGCAGAGAGACTGCGCCCATAATCGGCAACATGTACCAGTACCACCTGTTCCCGATGCTGTTCATATTCGTGCTCATCAGCTTTGCCGCAATGTGGGACGACATGACGTTCAGGCTGCTTGGCCGCCACAAGCGCGGCAAGGCGTTCCTGCTCGGCTGCGCAAACCTGGTGACTGCGATAACGGTCGAGGACTTTGCGTGGTTTGCAAACAGGGCGCTCGTCCCCCTCGCAAGCGACCCAAAAGGCGGGCTCTTGATGCAGGCGTCCGACTGGACTTCGATGCACGTCGGGGCCATAGACCTCGGCGGCAGCTTTGTCATCCCCGTCTGGTACGTGATCGCCGCCGCTGCCGCCGCCGGCGGGTATTATATCGCATTCCGCAAGCACGACAGGGTAGACTATTGAGCTATCCTCAAGAAAAAAGATAGGAGTGTATGATCTGTCTCCATGCGCAAAAACTCGTTAATATGCCAGATTCCTACTTTTACTATGTCCGAAAAAGAAAGACAATACGAGGAAGGCGCTCAGGGGACAGAAGTGGAAAGGAAGGACGACCCGCTCAAGGAGTACCGCTCTAAAGAGCCGATGACTCCGGCCAAGATAAAGGAGCACGAGCCGACAGCGGTGAAGAGGGACCCTTCTGACCAAAAGATAGTAGAGCCCGGACAGGAAGGCACAGACCCCGAGCGCGCCAAGGAGATACTGCGCAGCAAGGGCATGGCAAAGGGGACGGCCGGCGCCGCGCCCACAGGAAGCGAGTACGAGCAGGGCGCTGCAGGTACCAACAAGCCATCATCGTCGTCATCAAAGCAGCAGCACGAGTAGCAGCAAGAGAGAAAGTCCCTTCTCTTTTCTTTTTTCCGCGCACCCGGTTTTACGCTGCCTTTGCTAGCGAATTTGCTGCGCGCCGCCGCTGCCGCCGTTGTCGTCGCTATATCTGCTACCTTTTGGCCCTGCCGCTGTCAAGCAGCGTGCCTGCCGCGTCATAGGCAGACCAGCTGACCCCGTCGAGCGGCCTGTTTACCTTGAACGTCACCTTCTTGCCCGGCCCCAGCGGCCCTTTCGTGCCGACGCAGTCGATCATTCCGCCCGTGTCCTTGCACGCCCAGCCGTTGTCTGCAGTCAGCTTGTAGCCGGCAGAAGGCCGCGGGTTGAAATCCATCGTGAACCGGGCGATGAGCGGGCCGGCGTTCGTCTTTTGGTCTTTGATGCTCTGCAGCTTTACATAAACGGGGCCGGACCCGCTCATGGTGACAAGGACGCCCGAGCCTTTTGGCAGGGGCTTGCCGACTGTAAAGGTTATCGTGTCTTCAAGCAGGCTCTGCAGCTTGTTCGGGACGCTTGTGTATATTTTGGCCGTGTAGGTGCCTGCAGGCGCGTTGTCTGGCAGCTTGAACGTCTGGGTGTAGAACTTGGCGCCCCCTATCCCCATGGTCTGCACGTCTGACCAGTACCTGTAAAAGTGGTCCGAGTCGTACGTCTTGTCAAAAGCCTTTGTCGTGCCCGGGCCGGTGACAGTCAGCGTCGCGCTCTGGACGAGGTACGAGCTGCCGCTCCTTTCGCGGCTCACCCACAGGGGGAGCGTCACGGTGTCGCCGGGATTGAACTGGAGGCCATAGCCAGAGTCGGTCATGTACTTTGATACGGCATTTGGCTTTGTCACAGTCACGCAGACGTATTTAGTCACGTCGCAGTTTTTGACGCCTTTGTCAGGCTGGGCCTTGCCGATGTCAAATTTCACCTCGGCCTTGACCTTGCCATAGCTTGCGACCAGCCGGTACGTGCCCTCCTTTGGCACAGTGTATTTGGAGATGGTGCCCGTGTATGCGCCAGTCGCCGGGTCGGGCGTAACTGCCAGCGGTATCTGGATGGCGCCGTTTGGAGCGATAAGCGTGAAAGCGACGAGCACTCCCGGCTGGATCGTTCCCACGTTCCCGCTTGCGACTATGGGGTCGCCGGGGTTGTACGCGGCCTTGTCGGTGGCAAGTGTCATCACAGCAGCAACCTGGGCGGAGGCGGTTCCGGCAAAGAGAGACATGGAAAGGACAGAACCAGCAAGCATCACGACCAGTGCAAGCGTCGATATGGCCGAGCTTTTCATGGCCGCTCTAGAAAAGTCTAATATAAAAAGAATCTGCGTGTGGCAGTGCCGGGCGCCAGAGCGGCGCAATGGCATGATGCTGCCACATCCAATTGCCCGGAGGAGCTAGTGGACTATGGTGACAGGCTTGGCAGACTTTTCCATCACGTTTCTCGACACGCTGCCTATGCCCATCAGCTTGCCAAGGCCCTTGTGCCCCGCGCTCCCCATGACCACCAGGTCGATCTTGTCCTTGCCGATTGCCTGGAGGATGCGCTCGACCGGATCGCCTCCCACCACCACCTCGTATTTCAGGTCCAGCCCACCGCTGTCTTTGAGCACCTTTCCAACGCTCTTTCTGAGCTGCGCCATCATGTCGTCGGTGAACTCGGCAAGCTCGCTGCTGTTGTTGCTGTTTTCGCCCAGAGCTATTTCCATCCCTATCCGGGTGGGGACGTCGACTACTATGTGCAGGACGCAGAGCTGCGAATTCTTGGCAAGGCGGGCTATCTCGGCCGCAAACTGGAGCGCCCTGCCGGACGGCTCGGAAAAGTCGTAGGGCACCAAGATCCTTTGCAGCATATGACAGCCATGGTTTGTGGCGCTGTGTAGATAAGCATCGCGCAGGCCGGGAAATAGCCCGCGCCGTTTCTAGAGCCGTCCTGTACGGCAAGGTATGCTAGGCAAGCGTGTCGCCTTTTATCCCAACGTCTTTGACGAACCGCAACATATCGTCCCTTTGCTCGCGGCTGCCACATTCTATCTTGTAATACCGGATAAGGCTCTGGATGGTATCATCGTCGACAACCTGATAGTGCTTTTTCCTTTCATTCAGCTTTTCAAATTCTTTTTTCCCTGTTTGCATACACAGTAAAGGAAGTAATCTTAAAAATGATTTTTGCCGGCTGCGCGATGATTTGCGCGCCGCATGCAAATGCAGGCTTCCTGCCGCGGGAGATAATCCGGCTCTGACAATATAAGGCTTCTAAACACGCTACCGCCGGGAAGAAGTTTCAGCGCAAGTTGCTTGAGCGCCATGAGGCTGACCACCCCATTCTCCGCCTACGTTGACTGATTTATCTTCAGCCATTTAGACATGACTGTTTGTTCTAGTTCGATGATGTAATAGCAGTATTCCTCATGTGTGTTATCAGCCAAGTTTTCATGCATACATCTGTATTTGACATTGGCTGCAGAAGTGTTACTGTCATTATTATTGCTGTCATCCAAGTTAGCGAACGAAATGGCGTTTGCAAGCGACGTGTATTCATCTAGCGTTACGCTGGTTGTGTACCTTGTGGCAGAGGGGATATCGCAAAATACAAGCCGCTGCGCAGGGCAATCTTGGGTTGCACGGTCATACTTGATTGTGACTTCCTTGATGGCCTCAGCTAATTTTGCGTTGTGGTCAACCGTCTCCCGAGATAGCTCGTTGAATGATGTAAGGGATGAGACTAGTTTGGGATGGATCTGCCATAAAGTGAGCCGCCCATAATTCATGTACGAATAGGAATACAACGATAAAGCAATCACTGCTATTGTAGCAATGGATGCCACCGCAACTGCATTTCTGCGCGATTTAATCAGGTACATGTCTTTCATACAAAAATAAAGAGGAGAAATTTTTACCTGTTGGTCTCATTCTCTCTCTTTATGGTTGCGGGGCAGCGGGGCACATAGGATATGCGGGGTAGAAGAATACATCGTGTGCAGTTGAGAAGTGGCTGTCACTAGCTACTATTACATTGGCCGCATAATTGTGACCGTAGGTTCCGCTCTGAATGGTTGTACCTCCGCCAGAAAATGACTTTGAATACGTTGCGCCGTTTGGTTGTTGATGCGATACAACCCACGAGGAGGTTGGTCTATCGTATGCTATTCTCAACCTCATCTGATATGTGTACGAGTCACAAGGTTGTCCTACCGAGTACTGTTGCGGGCTTATGAATCCTGTTGACGTTGTCTTTCTTGCATAGAAGCTCCAGCCAGTGGGCGAATATTGGTCTTGGATGTACCATGCTTCATATTTTTGCCTTGGGTATCGGTGGCGCTTATTTTTGTGTCGTATGCAGATACTGCGTAGGATGTTGTTGGCACTACCGCTGCAAATAAGCGGATATTATTCGGATCACGTCGCCAATGTAGAATGATAATAAAGGTTCTAAACCTGAAAGGGAGTGGACTGGGCGGGATTTGA
>NZ_JBBIHK010000006.1:0-92307 GCF_037447015.1 Nitrososphaera sp.
ACATGCAGGCGATAAACGAGGTGTTCAAGGCAGGCGGCCTGAAGGCGATGGTCGACAAAAAGATACTGAAGAGTGGGATCATGTACGAGTGCATCAAGAACGATGTTCCATTTGTCCTGTCAGGCTCGATACGCGACGACGGCCCGATACCGGACGTGGTGACTGACGTTGTAGAGGCGCAGAGAAAGTACAAAGAGGTATTGAAGGGCGCCAGGATGGTCCTGATGTTCTCCACCATGCTGCACTCGATAGCAGTGGGCAACATGCTGCCCTCCACAGTCAAGGTCGTCGCAGTGGACATCAGCCAGCCGGTCGTGACAAAGCTGATAGACAGGGGGACGGCGCAGGCCATCGGCATTGTGACAGACGTGGGCGCGTTCTTGCCCATAGTGGCAGGCCACCTTGAAAAGATGGCCGATGGCGAGAAGGGCAAGAAGCGCCACAGATCATAGAGATTACGGCTACAAGCCCTATATCCCCGTGCGACTATATACTTTTTAGCGTATGTCGGCCACCAGATCGTTCTTTAGCTTTGACAGGCTCGTGAGCCAGAAAGGCTCCGGCTCGCACGTAATAGCCGGCCTTGTTGTGCTCATCCTAGGAGTCGCCTTTGGCGCCGCCGTCGGCGCCGACTTCATAGGCTGGGCGTTTGCTGCGATAGGGATTGCGATAATAATATCGGCTTTCCTGATGATAATAAAGCAGTACGAGCGGGCCGTGGTGCTCAGGCTCGGCAAGTACCAGAGGCAGGTTGGCCCCGGCGTGCAGACTAGGATCCCGTTCGTGGACAGCATACTCGTAGTCGACATCAGGGAAAAGGTGCGCGAGTTCAAGGCCGAGAGGATGCTGACCCGGGACAACGTGCCAGTCACGATAGACGCGATACTGCGGTACAGGATAATAGAGAGCAGGGCCAAGGACTCTATCCTCAACGTCGAGAACTTTAACGAGATAATCCAGCAGGTCTCGCAGACGACATTGCGGAACAACATCGGCTCGTCGGCGTTCCAAGACATACTTTCAAAGAGAGAGGAGATAAACCAGCACGTCAAGACGATAATCGCGGCAGAGGCTGCCAACTGGGGCATAGAGGTGACCGGAGTAGAGATCAGGCAGGTGATAATCCCGCAGGAGCTTGAGGCGGCCATGTCGATGGAGGCGCAGGCAGAGAGGGAAAAGAACGCCAGAGTGAAATACGGCGAGTCCGAGGTGCAGGTCGCAAGGCAGTTTGAGGAAGCCTCCAGAGTTTACGAGAACAACCCGGTGGCGTACGCGCTCAGGCAGTCCAACATGCTCTACGAGTCGATAAAGGTACAGGGCAACACGATAGTGATGGTTCCCTCAGAGTCGCTCAACGCGATAGGGTTTGGCAACCTTGCGCTGACGCAGGCGTATCTTGAAAACACGAAAAAGGCCGCCAAGCCCCACCAACAACAACAGCAGCAACAGCAGCAACAAGACAAAGAGGCAGCCAATCCGGAATAGATCCGGAACAAGTCTTATACGTCGCGCCAGCGAGATAAAAAAACAGCTGATATGGAGATAGTAAACAAGAACCTCACCCCAGAGCAGAGGGAGGTCTGCTTTAACAAGGGCACCGAGCGCCCTTTTTCCGGCGAGTACTGGAACAGCCACGAGAAGGGCACGTACAGGTGCGTCAACTGCGGCGCCGAGCTGTTCAAGTCGGACACCAAGTTCGACTCTGGCACAGGCTGGCCCAGCTTTTGGGCGCCTGCAAGCGAGAAAAACATCAGGGAGGAGGTTGACACGAGCTACGGCATGGTCAGGACGGAGGTGATGTGCGGCAGGTGCGGCGCGCACCTCGGCCACGTGTTTGACGACGGGCCCAACCCGACCGGCATGCGCTACTGCATCAACTCGCTTTCGCTCAAGCTGGAAAAAGATAAAGAGGAAGCTTGGCAGCAGAACAAGAAGAAATGAGCGTCTGGTCTGACTGGCTCGACTTTGACAGGGCCGGCGTCGAGCAGGTGCCTGAAAAGCCGGGCGTGTACCTGATGCACGCAAGCATGAAGGTGATGCACATAGGGGGCTCAGACAACATGCGCCAGGCGCTTCTGGATTTGCTGGCAGACCCGTGCGCAGGCAAGGCCAGGAGGTTCCACTACATGCCAACAGAGTCGTACGCCCAAGTCAGGGAGCAGATGCTAAAAGAATACGCAGACAAGCACGGAGGAAAGCTGCCGTCTTGCATGGAAGGGGAGGAAGACAGGAAATGATGCTGGTCCGCTGCTACACGTGCAACAGGGTGTTTGACATTGACAAAAAGAGCGAGCGCAAAGAGGCGGCAGAGCACAGCAGGGCGTGCCACGAGATGACCCAGGGGTTCAAGGGCTAGCTTTTCAGGAAACTCCTCGGCCACAATCACGTCAGCCTTCTTCTTTTTCCCTGCCTGCTGCCGGAAAAAATCACGGCCTTTGCAGCTTTTTGCGTATCAGCTCAAGCGTCACCTTTGGATCGGCCCTGCCCTTTGTGTGCTGCATCACCTTGCCGAGGATAAAGTTGGCAGCGGCCGGGTTCTTTTTTGCGTCTTCCACCGCGGCAGGCTCGGCTGCAAACACGGCGTCGATGGCCTGCTCCAGGGCGCCGGCATCTCCGATTTTTGAAGCCTGCATGGTTTTTGCTACTTCAGAGGGCATCTCGCCTGACTTGACCACCTGCGCAAGTATCTGCTTGGCAGTTGCGCGGTTGATGACGTTTTGCTCGACGAGCCGTGCAAGGTCGGCTATGTGGGCCGGGCCAGCTTTCAGGCCGGCAAGCATCGAATGTTCTTCTCCTTCCTTGGCCTTTTCGTCGATAAAGCCCATCAGGTCGGTAACAACCCAGTTTGCTATCTCTTTTGGCGAGTCGTAGACCTTGATGGCAGACTCGAAAAAGTCGGCAAGCTCTTTGTTGTCTATGAGCACCTGCGCGACGTGGGGCGTCAGGGCATACGCAGACACGAAACGGGCCTTTCTTGCGTCTGGCAGCTCGGGCATGGACGACCGGAGCGACTGCACGAACCTTTCCCCGAGGACGACGGAGGGTATGTCCGGCTCTGGAAAGTAGCGGTAGTCCTGCTCTTCCTCTTTAGAGCGCGACTCTTTTGTCACCTTTCTTGCGTCGTCCCAGTGACGGGTCTCCGCCTTGACCTCTATTTCGCGTGAGACCATGGTCTTTTGCCGGGTTATCTCGTAGCGCAGCGCCTTTTCCGCGTCGCCAAACGAGCCCACGTTCTTTATCTCGACGCGCCTTCCGCCTGCGACTGACACGTTCACGTCGCACCTGACTGCTCCTTCTAGCCGCGTGTCGCATACCCCAAGGTGCTCCACTATCGACGTTATCTTGTTGAGGAACTCCCTGACATCTTTGGGGTCGTCAAAGTCCGGCTCGGTCACTATCTCTACAAGCGGCGTGCCGGCCCGGTTATAGTCGACAAGTGTGTAGGTGCTCTTTTCCATGCTCCCGCCTTCGTAGACGAGCCTGCCAGGGTCCTCTTCAAGCTGGACGCGGCGTATGCGCGCAGACTTTATTGTCTCGCCACTGCCGTATTCAAGCGTGCCGTCGACTCCGATGCTCGTCACGCCGTACGCGTTGTACTGGGTGAGCTGAAAGTTCTTGGGCAGGTCTGGGTAGAAATAGTTCTTGCGGTAGAACATTATCTCTGCCGGCACCGCGCAGCCGAGCGCGCGGGACACCATGCCGGCGAATTCAACGGCGCGCTTGTTCAGCAACGGCAGCGTTCCGGGCAGGCCCGTGCATATCGGGCAGGTGTTAGAGTTTGGCTCCTTGCCCCTGTAGTCTGAAGCGCAGGGGCAGAACAGCTTGCTCTTGAGGCCGGTGAGCTGGCAGTGGATTTCAAGCCCTATCTTGACCTGCAGTATTGTCATGTCAGAGGTCGGGGCTCCTTTGCATGCCGGAAGAAGACGATGATTCAAACGTTGCTGCCGCGTCGAGCATGGTCTGCTCCTGGAACTCGTCGGCCATCAGCTGGAGGCCGATTGGCAGGTTATCGGCAGAAAAGCCGGCAGGCACCGACATTGCAGGGATGCCGGCAAGGTTTGCGACCACGGTGTCGATGTCTACCAGATACATCTTTAGCGGATCGTCCACCTTTTCTCCTATCCTGAAGGGCAGTATCGGCATCGTCGGCCCGACCAACACGTCGTATTTTGCAAAGAGCGACTTTAGCTCTTTTTTCAACACCGAGCGGGCCTGCTGCGCCTTCAGGTAATACTTGCCATAATAGCCCGACGAGAGCACGTACGCTCCCGTTATTATCCTGCGCTTTACCTCCTCGCCAAAGCCCGCCCTCGCCTTGGCAAAGTACGCGTTCCACTCGTAGCCTTCTGGGCTCATGTCAAAGCCGTAGCGGACGTTGTCATAGCGGGCAAGGTTGCTCGACGCCTCGGCCATGGCAATGGTGTAGTAAGAGGCAAGCGCGTACTGCACCGACGGGAGCGAGGTCTCCTCGCACTTGCAGCTCTGCCCCGCAAAAACGTCCAGTGAGCGGTATACTGCCTTGGCTACCTGCTCGTCTGCGCCCTCTACCAGCTCCCGGACCAGCCCCACGCGCAGGGCCTTTTTTATTCCAGCGGCAGAATAGTGAGCCGGCCTGTTGCCGTCTTGCGGAGCAGCAACCGTCGTGTGGTCCCGGTCGTCGTGTCCTGCAATCACGCTCAGGGCCGCTGCGACATCGGCCACGGTGCGCGCGGCGGGCCCCACCTGCTCGAGGCTGTTTGCGTACGAGACCAGCCCGTACCTGCTCACAAGCCCGTACGTCGGCTTGAGCCCTACAATGGAGCAAAAGCTCGCAGGGCACCTGACCGAACCGCCGGTGTCAGAGCCCAGAGATATGGCGCACTCCATGGCGGCCACGCTTGCGGCTGTGCCGCCTGAAGAGCCACCGGGCACCCGCGATATGTCCCACGGGTTGCGGGTGGGGCCGTGCCTGCTGAACTCGGTGGTAGAGCCCATCGCAAACTCGTCCAGGTTTACCTTGCCCACGATTATGGCGCCGGCATCCTGCAGCCTCCTTACCACCGTGGCGTCGTACGGCGGCACAAACTCTTCAAGCATCCTTGACGCGCAGGTCGTCCTCATACCCTTTGTGCAGATGTTGTCCTTGATGCTGACTGCGACGCCGGCGAGCGGGCCGACCTGGCCGCCGTCGCGTATCTTTTTGTCCAGCGCGCGCGCCTGCTCGACTGCGCCCTTGTTGACCGTGACAAACGCGTTGACCTTGGGCTCGACCTGCTCCATCCGCTCCATCACCTGGTGTATGTATTCTTCCGCAGAGAACTGGCGCTCCCGCACCCCCTGCGCGACCGCAAGGGCGCCAAGAGAATACAGTTTTGTGGCAGTTGCGGTCATGTCATCCGGGGCCCCTTTACAAAGCCGTCCTTGCGGTATTTAGTCCCAAGCGGGTCGGCGCCAAAAGGCTCGGCAGCGTCTTCCCGCAGCTCCTCGTAGCTCTTGGCCGCCTTGACGGTGCCGGCCTCCCCGAGGAAGGGCATCGAGTCAAGCTTGTCCAGATATGATACTATCTGCTCTATCTGGGAGGCGTACCGCTCGACTTCTTCATCTGACAGCTCTATACGGGAGAGCCAGCCGAGGTGCTTTACCTGCTCTTTTGTGATCGCTGTCATGTCTCTCTATCTAGGGCGCCAGCCTGTCAATGTCCCGGGGATAAAAGGTAGCGTCGCGTATGTTCTCTATTTTTGCGATTGCCATCATGAGCCGCTCAAGGCCGAGGCCAAAGCCTGCGTGGGGCGGCACTCCATAGTCAAACACGCGCAGATGGTAATCAAAAGCGTCCACCTTGAGCCCCTGCTTTTGCATCCGCTCCACCAGCTGGTCCTTGCGGTTGATTCTGGTGCTGCCGGACGACAGCTCCAGCGGGCCGAACATGAGGTCGAAAGACTCGCAGACCCGCGGGTCGTCGGCCTTGGGCTTGACGTAAAAGGGCTTGGTCGACGTGGGCCAGTCGACTATAAAGTAAAAGCCGTCCAGGCGCTCGTCCTGGAGGTTCTTCATCACCTGCGGCGAAATGTCGTCGCCCCACTGGATGCGCTCGCCGGCCTCCTGCAACCTGTCTATCAGGTCGGAATAGGCGTACTTGGGGAGCGGCAGTTCCAGCTTGGGCATCTCTAATTCCAGAAATTTCAAATCGGCAGGGTTGCGCTCCTTGACCGTGTCGATGATGTTCACAATCATCCTCTCCAGAAGCGCCATCACGTCGTGGTAGTCGGCAAACGCCCTTTCCACATCTATAGAGATGGCCTCTGAGAGGTGGCGGTTGGTGCGCGAAGGCTCGGCCCGGAATATTGGACCGATCTCAAACACGCTTTCAAACGCCATGGTCAGCTGCTCTTTGTACAGCTGGGGGCTCTGGGCCAGAAACGCCTCCCTGTCATAGTAGAATATCGGAAAGAGCGCCGCCCCTCCCTCTGTGGCAGTCGCTATCATCTTGGGCGTGCTGACCTCCATGAACTGCTGACGCAGGAGGAACTCTCGCACCGAGTTCACCACTGTCTGCCTTATCCTGAATATGGCGCCCAGCTGGCCCCTGCGCAGGTCGACTGCCCTCAGATCGAGGCGCGTGTCGATTCCCACCGGAGAGGTCTTGCCCTGCGTCATGAAGGGCGCGGCCTTCCTCGCAACAGAGAATGCCCGCATCTCGGTTGGAACGACCTCTGCCCCGTTTGGCGCCTTTGCCTGCGGCCTCACCTTGCCCTTGACGCCCAGCGCAGTGTGCTCCTTCACCTCCTGCGCCATCGAGAACAGCTGCTCGCCGGCCTCGCCCTTTTTCGCAGTAACCTGGACCTCGCCCTGCGAGTCCTTTATTATTATGAACTGGATGTTGCCGTGGTCCCTCACGCTAGAGACCCACCCCATCACGACCACTTCTCTGTCTGCCATCGAGGGCCCTATCTCTGACGAATAGTGGGTCCGCCTCCACTGGCCGAGGTCTTCTTCCTTGATTTCCAAATTAAATAGAGCCTGTTGTACCAGAGAGGTTATTAATTTAACCGTGCAGGACCCGCTCGGCCAGCCTAGCTATGATGTCTGCCGCCTTTTCTTTCTTCAGCACCCCTGTGACAAAGTTGGGCCTGCCCCCTCCCCTCCCGTCCGGGCCGGCCACCTCTCTGAAAACCCTGTTGCAGTCAAGGCCGGCAAGCGACTCGCTCCTTGCAAACACGAAATGCGAGCCATCGGCGCCCTCGTTAGAGATAGCGACCACCGTGCCGGGCGCCTCCTCTATAGCCTTGCCTGCAAACTCTTGCAGCGCCTCGTCTGCAAGGCCCGAGAAGGCACCCGAGTAGACCTGCCTGATTTCGCCACCGGCGCTGCCAACAGCCGGCTTTATGCCGGCAAGCACCTGCTTGCTGAGCGCCTTTAGCTTTTTCGAGCTGGCCTCGCCCTCTGACCGCACCTTCCTTGCGGTGCTTGCAAGGGTGTTCGGGTTGGCGCCCAGCTCCGCGCACACCTGCATCACGAGCGTCGACAGCGTGATTGCGGCAGCCCTCGCATGCTTGCCGACCACAAAGTCGACCTCGTACTCGCCCCCGCTCTTGGCAAGCCGGGTGACCAGGAAAAAGTCGCAGTCGCGCAGGTTGGCGGCGTGCTCCATGGAGCAGGCAGTCACGTCATGGCCCCTGATCTCGACTACGCGCACCTCCTCGCCGGCGGCTGCTATTCGCTCCTCGTTTGCACGCAGGCCAGGGTTCTGGGCGCGGGCCTCCTCAAGCGAGCGGTAAGTCCGGGTTTCGACGGGGTGCCCCTCTGCGATGAGTGCGTTCACCATCTCTTCGGCCTTGACTACGGCTGCAAGGTCGAGCTGCGGCAGGACTATGAAAGCGGTGTTGCTGCCGCTCTTGCCGTCGTGCTCCACCTTTCTCACCCGGAGCGTCTGCCCCAGGATCTTTTGCAGCGCGCCGGCAAACGCGTGCTCGGCGGTGTGCGCCTCCCTCATGTTGCTGCTCATGGCCTGGCTGCAGAAGGGATTATGAAAGTGCAATAAAAGTTGAGACGCTTTAATAGCGCGGATGGCTAGTTTTTCTGCCCCGATGGCAGCAGAATCATCATCGTCACCACATCGACACGAAAACGGGGGCGTCCCGAAGACGCCAGCCCGCCGGCTCGCACTCGTGCTGATCCTGACGGCAGGGTACTTTGCCACCGAGGTGGTGGCCGCGCTGCTGACAGGCAGCCTTGCGCTCCTTGCAGACGCCGGCCACATGCTGACAGACGTTGGCGCACTCGCCCTTGCGCTCCTTGCCATCTCGTTCCGGCAAAAGCCGAGCACCCCCAGGCGCACGTACGGCTTTTACAGGATGGAGATACTTGCCGCCCTAACAAACGGCATAGTGCTTGCGTCGCTTGCAGTCTTTATCATGTTCGAGGCGTACGGGAGGATACTCGACCCGCCAGAGGTGCAGGCGCTCCCCGTGGCAGTCGTGGCCGCAATAGGGCTTGGAGTCAACCTGGCGGGCCTGAAGATCATAGGGCACAGCCACCACGGGAACCTCAACGTAGAGGGGGCGAGGCTGGAGGTGTTCAGCGACGCGCTGGGCTCCGCCGGCGTGGCAGTGGCAGGCATCACGATAGCGCTCACCGGCCTGCAGATAGTCGACCCCATCGTGAGCATCGGCCTTGCCCTCTTTATCCTGCCCCGGATCTGGTCGCTCGCAAACCGCTCGATCCATATCCTCATGGAGGGCGTGCCGCCAGACATACCGTACGAGCAGGTTAGGGACGCCATGCTCGCCGTAAAGGGCGTCACCGGCCTTTTCGACCTGCACATCTGGACCATAACGTCCGGCATGGACGCGCTGTCTGCCCACGTGGTGGTCCTCAACCCAGGCATGGCGCAGGAGATACTGCGCGAGATGACTGCCATGCTGGAAAAGCGCTTTGGGATAACGCACGCGACAATACAGATAGAGACGTACCACCCGCCTGCAGGGAGCCCCCACCGGTAAGGGTTTTAATCCCCCGGCAGGCAATCAACCCCGTTTGGTCAAGGCTAGCAGCAGCAACAAAAAAAGAAATACCATTGCCAGTGGGGGCATCGGCAGCGGCGGCAGGACGACGATGGTGGCGACTCTCGGCTCGCACTGTGCGCTCCAGGTGCTAAAGGGGGCAAAGGACGAGGGGTTCAAGACGCTGCTGGTGTGCGAGGAAAAGCGTGTCGGCCTTTACAAGAGGTTCCCGTTCATAGACGAGATGGTCGTGGTCAAAAGTTTCCGTGAAATCCTCGACGCAAAGGTCCAGGAAAAGCTTGCCGGCTCTGTTCTGGTGCCCCACGGCACGCTCATCGCCCAGATGTCAAGCGACGAGATAGAGGGCATCCAGGTACCGATCTTTGGCAACAAGTGGATACTGCGCTGGGAGGCCGACAGGGAGATGAAGCAGAGGCTGATGGATGAGGCAGGACTAAAGACCCCCCGGCCTGTCAGCTCAAAGGACGAGATAAAGGGGCTGTGCATAGTAAAGCTGCACGGCGCGGCCGGCGGGAGGGGCTACTACCTCGCATGGGACCGCGCAAGCTTTGAGGAAGGCGCCAGCAGGCTGATCTCGCAAAAGATGATAAAAAGCGAGAAGGACCTCTACATCCAGGAATTCATCAGGGGCGTCCCGGCCTATCTGCAGTATTTCTATTCTCCACTCACAAAAGAGATCGAGCTCCTCGGCGTCGACAGGCGCTACGAGTCAGACATTGACGGCATCGGGCGCATACCGGCCAGACAGCAGCTCGGGGCAGGCGGCGAGCCATCGTACACCGTGGTGGGCAACATACCCCTTGTCCTCAGAGAGTCCCTCCTGGAGCAGGTGTACAAGATGGGCGAGGACTTTTGCGCCGCGGCGGAGAGGCTGGTCAGGCCTGGGATGCCTGGCCCCTTCTGCCTGGAGGGCGTCTACGACAGCGAGGGCGGGTTCACCACGTTCGAGTTCTCTGCCCGCATTGTGGCAGGGACGAACCTCTTTGTGGACGGCTCGCCGTACTCGCAGCTCCTCTACAAAGAGCCGATGAGCATGGGCCGCAGGATCGCAAGGGAGATCAAGCTGGCGAAAAGAAAGGGCAGGCTCGCAGACGTAGTTACTTAGAAGAGAGGAGGATGAGCCTGCCTGCAAGCGACGCGACGGCAAGGGCGGCCGCTGCCGTCAGCGACGCCACAAACGCCGAGGTCGCAACGGACAGCGCCGCGGCGGTGGTGGTGGTGATGCTGCTGCCGCCAGTGGCAAGCAGTAGCGCGGTTGCAGCAAGCGAGCCCGCTGCCACTGCGAGCGCGACTGCCGCCGGCCTGACGCCAATACTCTTGCTCCTGTTCCTTTTTGCTGCGATGATCACGCCGGCCGCAAGCGCAGGCGACACATAGACGGCTCCTATCAGCGAGCTTGCAGTAGCGCCTGCAAGGAGCGCCCCGGCCTCGCCTTCCGGCGCCACCGAGAACGCCTTTTCAGAGGCAAGCAGGATGCCAAAGAGCGGGTACAGGCCCGTCTTTACGGCCGACTGCAGCCAGGGCTGCTTGCGCTCATAGTCGGCCACCTGCGGGCTGAAAGAGTAATAGGCAGAGTTGAATGCGCCCATGAACGCCGAGCCGGCCTGCGAATCCATTATATAGTTGTCGCGGAAGCCCCGGAGGAACTGCACCTGCGGCGTAAGTTCAGAGCCAAACGCTGCCGTGGCTATGAGGCAGCCGGAGGGCGGCTGTTGTTGAGGCGGGTTTGCAGAGTTGCTGCCCGTTGTTGCTTTTCCCTGCAGCACCACGATGTCCAGCTGCGCGCTCTCGCCAGAGCCGTTAATGTTTTCGGCTGCTAGCCTGTACGTCCCTGCCTCTGAAAACGTGTACTTGTGCGAAAAGGTGCCCTGCCCCGACGACAGGTGCTGCCTGTACACGACAACATCGCCGCCGTTATTTCCCCCTCCTCCATCTTCTTTTTCAAGCACAAAGTCAAACGAGGAGTTGCGCACGAGGTCGCCTGTCTGCGTGTCCTGCACGTTCATCACAAACGTGGTCTCTGCCCCGGTCTCGATCACTTCAGGCCCCCACGACAGCTGCCACAGGTATTTCTCGGTGGTGGAGAGGATGTCGATAGGGAACTTGGGGGTGCCGGCCGGCGCCAGCGCAAACAGCATCCTGTCGCCGGCAGAGCCCCCTACCCGCTGCGACAGGCTGGCAAGTTTGTCGTTGTTGAGCACAAAGTGCACTATGCGCAGGTTCTCGCTCGAATAGTCGTCTATCAGCACGGCCTCCGGCGACAGCTCGACGCCGTTTATAGCGCCCCGGTAGCCGTTCACCTGCAGGTCCTTGACCGCCTTTGGGAACTGGACTTCCATGTGCACCAGCTGCACCTGCTTGACGTATTCCGTGCTCCAGTCAAAAGGCATGGAGAAGCTTATCCCGGCAGCAGGGTCGTACGAGAAATCTGTTACGTCGGCATAGTAGGTCTTGACCGACATTGTGACGTTTTCTTGTTCGCCGCCCTCTCCAGCCTTCACCGGGACTGCAAAGTTCTGGGTCTTGGACACGCTGACATATAGGTCAAACGTCCTGTCGCTTTCAAGTGCAAGCCCCGTGCTCGACTTTTCAAGCGTGACTGCAAAGTGATAGAGGCCGCCGTCTGACATTATCCTGCTCCGTATCTGCACAGGCTTGTCCTTGCTCACCTCGACGCGTCCTGCGTTTGTCTGGCCGTTGACCTCGGCCTGCTGGGCGCCGGCGTCCGGCACAAGGTTTGCCACCACGAGGCCGTCCGGCGAGCGGAACTGCTGATCCAGCAGAACGTCGCTGCCGCGCTCTATTACCACACGGTAGTCCATGCCTGCGATGGTCGAGTTGGTGCCGGCGTCGTGCGCCCTCACGGTAAAGACTGGCCTCTGCTGCCGCCCGTCTGCTGACACCTGCTCTATGCTGCTTGGCGACATGGTCGCCTCCACGGAAACCTGCCTGTTGCCTATGACTGTGGGCTGGGTCTCGTCAAAGCCCAGGCCGTGGCCGTACGCGCTGCCGGCAGTCGATGCGACCAGCAAGGCGCCGATGATAGTAGTAATGGCGACGACGGAAGCAGGAACGGCAAAAGCAGGTCTCCTTCTTTGCACGGGACTGCTATCCTAAAACGCAAAATAAAGATTTGTCCAAAAAAGCGGACGGATTATTTTTTCCTGCCGGGTTGTTGCCCTCGCTTGGCTGCCGCTGTTCCTTATGTTGCAGTGTCATCCGGCAGCTTTAGGTCGAACGCCTTGATCAGGTTCTCGTGGATCTGGCCGTGGACAATTATCGCCACGTCGTCTGGCGACTCTTTGTGGTTGACGGCAGTCCTGAGCTTGCCAAGCCCTGCCTTGACCTGGGCCATCTCTTCTTCCGAGCCGGCGGGTGCGAGGTTCTTTACCTTGCTGAACATGCCAGACGCCTTGGTCACAAATGCCTTGGAGACTTCGTACGCGTCCTTGTCGTACACCTGGTCCATGTGGCCGTCCATGACGCCAGACGAGCTGTGCGAGGCGGTGGCGTTCATGCTGTTGCTGCTGCCGCCGTGGCTGTTGCCGTGGCTGCCGGCCTCTCCAGGCATCATCATGCCAAAAGCGCGGTTGTATGCGTCGAGCGCCTCGGTGACCATCTGCGCCATCACAATAGCCTGCACGTCGCCGTCCTTCAGGAACTTTTTGTCTATCCTTGCGCTCTGCGCCTCGCCAAGCAGCGAGTTGACGGCCTTGATCTGCTTTTTGATGTCGGCCCTCGGTGCCTTGTCGCCTATCATCCCCTCCAGCTTGTCAAAGGCTGCGCCAAGGTCGGTGGCCACCCGCTTGTTTTTCTCGGCAACCTCGCCAAGTATGTGATCGTCAAAGTGCATCCGGGCGTGTTCCACGTGCGCCAGAGCAACGTCTGACTTGCGCAGGTTCTTGTCTGCCAGCTGGAGGTGCACCTTGGCCTTTTCCACGTTAGCAATAAAGTTCGCGCTTTCGTCGCCAGTGAAATTGTGCGCAAACGCCTGCTGCAGGCCAGCAGATGTCGAGGCGTACGCGAGTCCCGCAAGCACCATCCCTGCCAGAGCAAGTGCCGCGATCTTGGGTTCCATGCCGGTGCTAAGCAGTATGCACTAATTAATATTCTAGTACATTTCTCGAACCAGCAGCAGACGACGGCCTGCAAACGCAACGACCCCTGCAATCGCTGCTGCAAGCACCAGCGCGCCGGCCGGGAACTCGGGCACCACCTGCATCGGCACTTCAAACGTCTCTCCAGGGTCGTTGTTAATGTTCTCCATGCGGAGCGTATAGCTGCCGGGCTCGTCAAACGTATAGTACTGCACCAGCGCCTCCTGCCCGCCCCTGTGCGTCTCGTCAAGGTGCTCCCCATCCTTTAGCAGCATGATGTCGTAGGTGACCACGAACTGCTTGCCTTCCCCGCTTGCAGGCTGGAAGTCGAGCCTGAACTCGCTTTCGCTTCCAATGTCGGCAGGCGTCCAGACTACTGTCACGTTGTACTTGCCGCCCGTGCTTGTGCCGTTGAACGTTATGGGCTCGCCTTCCCCGGTTGTTGATCCGCTTGGCGCCAAGTTGAACGCCTTCCTCAGGTTCTCATGCACCTGGCCGTGCACTATCTCTGTCACGTCGTCCAGCGGCTCTTCTTGGCCGACGGCGCTTGCGAGCCTGTCTATGCCCGACCTGGCCGCGTCAAACGCCGCAGCTGCGTCCGGGCCTGCAGGGGCGTCGATCTCGCCAGACAGCTCCTGCATCCTGGCGGCAAGGGCCTGCGCGGTCTGCAGCGCGCCAAGGTCTACGACCTCGCCCGCCCCGGCAGAGGTCATGGTAGCATTATTGTTGCTGCTGCCGCCGTGGCCGTCGCCTTCTGCCCCAAAGGCGGCGCCGTACTGGGCCAGGACTTTGCCGGCAAGGTTTGCAATAACCAGCGCCTTCACTGTCGAGTTGGTCAGCTGGTCGCGGTCGACCCTTGCAGAAATGGCTTCGTCGAGCAGGTCCTGGGCGTCCTGCACGTTCGTGCCGATGTTTGGCGGCACCTGGACGGCAAGGGCGTCCTGCAGGCCAGAGAGCGCGGCAGGCAGATCAGACGCAATGCGCCTGTTCTTCTCAGCGATCTCGCTAGCCATGTCGTCTGTGAGGAGCTCTGCCGCGTGGTCTGCGTGCTCTGCCGCAAGCTGGGTGTCATCGGCTGCAATGTTGCGGAGGATCAGGCCGAGATGCACGCGTATCTCTTCCATCTTGGAGATAAAGGTGGCGCTCTCGTCGCCGGAAAACTCGTGCGCAGACGCGGTTGACGGCAAGAACGCGAGACTGCAGATCAGCAAGGATAGCAACGTGCCAAAAGCGATCGGGGCAGTGGCTCTTTTCATGGTGTGTATATGCAGAGAACGAATTGTAACTTATCGTTAATTAGTCTTGTAGTACAACCCGCCTAGAGCATCTTTCTAGAATAGAGGTAGACGGCTATGCTGGCTGCAGCCGCGGCAGGTGGAGTGGCATAGTATATCATCAGCTCGTCGATTGGAATGCCAGGCAGGAATGCCGACACGTCAAAGCTGGCAGATAGCGGAACCTCCTGGTATTTTTCATGGCCCGGTATGCGCGCCTGTATCGTGACAGAATAATCGCTCACCCTGTCAAACGTGTAGGGGACGGTGATGTCGCTTGTCTCGTAGAACCGGTAGGGGTCCTGGAACACTGTGGCGCCTGTCTTTTTGTCTGACACTGTCACCGCAGAATACACGCCGAGCAGGTTGGCCCCGCTCCCCTCTTCTAGGATGCTAAAGTTCAGGGTCGCACTTTGACCTACGACAGGCGACTGCGGAGAGGGCTGGAAGATGATGACAAAGCCGTCGACGCTTTGCTGTGCGCCGAAAAAGTGGGCCTCCGCAGGAGCGGCAGCTACCACCACTATCTGCTGCAATGTGAAGAGTGTGAGCAGAAGCAAAATGATGTATCGGCGCACGCCAGACTTTTTCTGCAGCTGCGCATATTTCAATATTGGCGGCGCAGCATCAGCAGTAGCAATGGTGGTACATTCGCAAAATGTACCGGAACTCCTAATATCCAGACAGCAGTAGACATTACGCATGGCACAGTACTAGAGAGGAAGGACCAGCTAGACCTCCCTCTCTCTGCACCGTCACACGCAGCCGCTGTTCATCCACGGGCGGGGGCGGGAGACTTTTTTCCCTCCTCCCCTCTTCCGTGTCTCTTTCTTTCTTACGCGCTTGCATTCTTGTGCCGCCGGCGTCGCACTATCACGATTGCCCCGGCGGCCCCTGCTGCGGCTGCCCCCACGCCGGGCACCAAGAGAAAGAGGTAGTCGTTTGGCCCGGCCACGTTGAGAAAGAACGTAAAAGTCAGCGTCTCGCCGCTGTAGGCATAGTCCTGCAGATCTGCGTATATGACGTACCTGCCCGGCTCTGAAAACACGTGATCAAACTCATAGTGGCCAAACGGGACGACAAAGGGGCCGATGGCCCGCAGCTCTCCTTCCCCGCCCCCGGCCGCCTTGCCTATTCGCAGTGTGAGGGGCACGTCAACTAGGTCGTCGCCGTTCACGCCTGCTATCCGGAGCATCACCTTGGCTGTCTGGCCCGCGACCGGCGGGTTTGGTGTCGTGCCCACCTGAAAGTCATAGTTGCCGATCCGCTGCCGGGTGACGGCGTTGTTCAGCGGGTCGGCTGCGGCGGTATGCGGCAGGACCGGCGCAACAAGAAACATCAGGACAAACTCGATCGCGACTGCTGTAACAAGAGTCTTCTTTCCCTTCACGGCATTTCTTTTACAGCTCGTCCAGCATTTCAACATAGTTGTCGACGACCCTGTCTGCAAACGTCGGCCTGTACTTGGCAAGCACGTCTGCAACCAGGTCGCGGTTTGCCAGGCTGTACAGCTGGTACTCGCCATACCTCACCGACACTATGCCGGCCTCCTTCAGGCGCTTCAGGTGCGACGAGACGGTCGAGGGCGCCTTGCCAGTGTGCTCCACTATCTCGTTAAACGTGGACGTGTCATGCTCCAGCAAAAAGGAAATGATCTCTCGCACAGGTTCGTGGCGCACGTAGCCGAGAACCTGCGACTCGCTCTCTGGCACGTTGACCGGATAGTAGCGGGTCATCCTCGCAGAGTGCCTGTCCACCCTTATCGTGCCGGCCTTTTCAAGGACCGACAGGTGGTAGGTCAGGACGCCGTTTACAAGGCCGGTCTTGCGGAGCAGCTCGCGGTAGCGTATCCCCGGCTCGCCCTGTATGGCCAGCAAGAGCATTTCCGGCGTGCTACTACTACTGCCGCTGCCATTATTATTGCTGAGTGAGAGATCCATGTCACTTGTTCACCTTCAGTACGCCAAGCCCGAAAAGGCTGAGCATTGCAAGCAGTATCAGGTGCGAAGCCTCCACGTTGATGTCCGGCACGTGCAGGGCCGCCAGCAGGCCCGCAGACTGCAGCAGGTAAAACACCTCTGCGACTCCAAGCGCAATAAAGCCCATCGTCATAAAGAGCGTGCGCGAGCCGCCTGCGCGCCTGTACGCCGCAAGCGAGACTATGCTGAGGAACGCGGCTATGGCGATGCTGGCGATATGGATGGCAATGTGGTAGATCATTGAAGGGTGCGTTACGTGCGGCAGCACTATTGGCGCTATCACGCCGACCACGATTGCGGCGGTGAGGCCAAAGAGCATGGGCTTGGTGACCGCCGGATCCGTCGCCGAGGGCTGGCTTTTGCTGCCCGTCTGCATCCCCACTTTATTGATGGCCGTTCTGCACTAATAAACCGACTGGTACATCACCCGAAGTTCGTCAGTTGCAGAAAAAGATGAGAGGAAAGGAGGGAGAGAAAAAAAGGCAGGCTATGCGGTCATTCCGTCCTTGTACCCTTTTTCTTTATCCGGCTCCTCCACCCAAATACGCCGGCTGCGGCGGCAGCCGCCGCGGGGAGCAACAGCGCGTACTGCTGCCCTCCACTGGAGAGCCACACTGACCACCACCAGCCGCCATCATCTTGCTGCTCGACGCCGCTGGTGCTCTTTACGTCCTTGCCACCACCGGTGGCGGCTGCGGGGAAGGCCTGGCCGCTGATGTTCTCGGTGCAGCCAAAACCGCCTGCCCAGCCGGGGCTGTTGAACCTGGACGACGTGTCGCCCTGCGACGACCTGCAAAAGACGGTCGAGTCGACCGGCACCTGAGCCACGCCGAAATAGCTTATGTTGCCGTACAGCCTGTAGCCGTATATGCCCTCCTTTTGCACCTGCCGGGTCACGTAGTGGCCGGTCTCGCCAAAGACCGCCCCCACGTTTACTCCCTTGACGATGGCGTCGGCGTCGTTGACCGACTTGGCCCGGGCAAACGACTTGATGTCCTTAAAGTAGTACTTGTCGGCCTTCAGGCTCGCCCCCGCCAGCGGTAGCTTGGTCGCGCCGTCGCTCAGGAGCACTTCCATCCCGTGCTTGCCGTCGTGGATACCCGGCCTGGCGCCGTAGGCAGGCTCGTTCGTGTGGCCAAGCACCACCTCTATCCTCTTGCCTGCGACCCTTTCGTCCGTGAGGACGAGCGACGTGTGAGCGTGTGCAAAGGCAGGCTGCATCGCAACCGTCGCGGCGGCCGAGGCCAGTGAGACTGCCACCAGAGCAGCGATCAGGGCTTTTGTCATAGTTATTGTCATTCTCCCCCTCAATTCAGCCGCTCACTCCTCTCCCTCTTGGTGCACAAAGCCCAGACCGTCGTTGTCCGGGTCGCCGTCGTTCAGGTCAAAGACAGGGTTGCCGTGCGACAGGTCGGCAGGCAGGCGGGACTGGCGGTATGGCGACTGCGCCATGCTGCCCAGCACGCGCTGGACGTTGATGTCTGCCGCGTCGCCAGGGTTGAACTCGACGTCTTTTCCGGACAGGTTTGCGATGGCGATGTCTGTCACCTGCGGCGCGCCTCCGTTGAGCGGGTCGGGTATGTGCGCATGGTAGACGCAGCTGCCCGTCGCCGGCGAGGAGGCGTGGGCGATGTAGTAGAGCGGCACCTTGTCGACGTACGTGCCGTGCGCGCTCTCGTCGATGTGACCTGCGATCACCGTGACCTGCGGGACGTGCGTGTCAGGGTCGCACGGCGACCGCATCAAAAAGTGGCCGGATACAAAGTTTGGGCTCGAGTCGTACAGCGGGAGCACGGCGCCGGGAGGCAGCGTCAGGCCGTCCAGCCTGACGTGGGTGTTGTCAGGGATGTTGCTCCCCTGGACGCCTGCCTCAAAGCTGTGGCTTGCAAAAACGACAGCCCCGCCATAATAAAAGGCGGCGCCTGTTGCAGCGATAGCGACGCCTGCCGCCAATAGCAGCAGGCTTTTCTTGACATTTACCATTGCCCAAAGTGGCAGGGCATGTTTGAAAAGCCGTGTGGTACATTCGGCAAATGAACCGGAAATGTGGCGGTAGTAGTGGCGGTGGGGTTTGGACCGCGTCTGCTATTTTTCCACGCTACAGGTCAAAGTACCATCCCTTCACTTCCTTGCCCTGCCAGTACTCTAGTCCTCCCTGCTTGGTGGTCGTCTCCACGATGGCGGAAAAGCTGTCTGTCTCGACGTACAAGGCCACGTGGTTGACGTTGTCGGCCCTGTCGGGGTTGGCAGAGTCAAAGTAGGCCATCTGTATCTTCCAGTCCGAGGTGTGCGCCGACGCCTTGAGCATGCTTGCCATCAGTATGACCAGGTCCTCGCAGTCGCCCCCCGACTCGGTGAACGTTTCAAGCGGCCAGCGCGGGTCCTCGCCAATGTCTGTCGAATACCCGGCCAGTTGCGACGTGATGAACCACAGCTCGTACACAAAGTCCCTGTCGCCTGTCGATTTTGCGTACACCTCGTCCACCACGTTTGCAAACGACCAGCCGTCGACGAACCGGGTGTGATCCCGCACCGAGATGAAGGAGCCGCCAGTCGTCTTGAGGCGCAGCTTGTCTTGCGGCTCCGGCGACTCGATGATCTTTCTGTATGTGTCTATGGGCAGGTGCCACTCGTACAGGTTGCCCTTGCTGTCCTTGAACACCCAGCTTATCTCGCGGCCCTTGACGAGAGTGTAGGGCGGCCTGGCGGCAGTCGCAAGCTCGGCCTCGGCGTTCTGCCTCTGGCTGCGCTCGCTTTCGGCCACCTGTTTCAGGAGCGAGCCGCTTGCTCTGAGAGACTCGTTCTCCCCTGCCAGTAGCCGGTTCTGGCTGTCAAGCGCGCCATAGTCCTGGCTCAGCTTCTCGTACTCGGCGCTCTTGGCAGCGTAGCTTGCCTTCCACTGCTGTGCGTCATGCTCGGCGCGTGACTTTTCCCCGGCCAGGGCGGCCGCCTGCGCGTCGAGCCTTGAAACCTGCACGGTTTTTTCCTCTATGTCCTGCTCCATTGCAAAAACGCGGTCTGACAGGAGGCTTGCCTGCCGGAACTGGTACGCTCCAAAAAGCGCGGCGGCTGCAAGCCCCGCAGCCAGGGCTATCGACAGATAACGGTACGGGTGGCGGGGGCGGTGGTGGTGACCCACGGCCAATTGCGGAGTATGCGCATAGATAAAAGGGTTCAGGCGGCCAGCTTTTCGGCAGACCTCACGTTGCGCTTCAGGTCAGACGCGCTCTTGGCGTAAAACAGCGCGGCAAGGGCGACGCCGGCCACTATGCCAGGCCCTGCCACGTCGGCGACTGAAGAGCCCTTGAGGAACGACGGGCCGCTGCCGGCTCCTCCGTCCGGAGAAGGCGGCTGCGGCGGAGGCGCCGTCTGCGGCTTGGCAGCCACGGTGACGACCCCGATTGCGGCGCCGCGCTGCTCTGCAAACCATATCCTGCCCCGGTCGTCTGAGGTCAGCCACTGGACAAACGAGCCGGCAGTCGGGATCTTGACCTCCGTGCCCCTGCCCGTGCGCGGGTCGATCACCGCAAGCCGGTCAATCTCGTGCTGGGCGTACCACAGGTTGCCAAAGTTGTCCTTTGCCATGCCAAACGGCAGGCCGCCCTCGTTCAGGACCGGGTATTCTCTGAACGTCCTGAACAGCGGGTTAAAGGCAGTCACCGAGTGTCCGTCGTGCTCGGCGACATAGACGTCATAGCCGTCAGGGTCTGGGAACACGGCTGTCGGGACGGCCAGCTTGTTCGACCCCTGCGGCTCAAACTCGGAAATTTGCAGCGTGGCGGGGTCAACCATGGCTATCTTGCCGGTCGACTCTGCAAACCAGATGTTGCCGGACCTGTCTGCTGCGATGCCGACTGGCCGCGACTCGGGCGTGGGTATGTCAAGCTGGGTAAACTGGCCGCTTGCAGGGTCAAAGCGCACCACCTTGTTTGCCTGCACCACCGGCATCCAAAGGCTGCCGTCCAGTCCCTGCGCGAGACCAGATATGACGCCCGGCGCAGGCAGCACGTGCTGCTCCACGTTTTCCCGGGTCTCGGGGTTGTACAGCCCAAGCTTGTTCTGGGTCGGGTCTATGTACCACAGCCCGCCCGACTTGCCGTCGACCACCACCTGCGTGACGAGCGTGACGTTATCTACCCTGTGCGCGGTATAGTTGCCAGTCTGCATGTCAAGCTGCCATATCCGGCCGCTGCGCGGGAGGGTGTCGCCTGCCCAGATCGACTGCCTCTCTGCGTCGTAAACAGGAAACAGCGGCAGGCTCTGCGCAGGTATCCTGAACTCTTTCAGGTCAAAAGACAGGCTGGAGATGGCTGGCCTGACCTGCACGTCAAGGCTGGCGACGATGTTGGCCGAGCCGGGCCTGACGCCTTCCACCTGCACGTTCCACCTGCCGGGGAGCGTAAAGGCGGCGTCGGCAGAGAACACGCCGGGCGACGATTCCTGCTTATTCAGCCCGACTGCTATGGGCCCGATGTTCTTTTCCACCTGCGTCAGCTTGACGGTCGCCTGCGTCACGTCGGAGGCGATCTTGCCTCCAGAGTCGTAAAAGGTCAGCGTGAACTTGTTCTGGCCCCCTGCAACGAACGGGTCTATCTTTAGATCGGCCCTCCCCGCCCCGGTGTAGAGGGTCTGCACGTATTCTGTGCCAGTGGCAGTAGTAGCAGCAGACGCCGTTGCGGCCGTAGTCCCGGGCTGCGCAAAAGCCTGCTGTTGCTGCTGCGTATCGATCCGCCGGGCCTGCTGGAACTCGCCGGCCGGGAGCGTGCCGTTTGCCATGAGCGAAACCAAGAGCAAGAGCGCGATGCCGACTCCGGCCTCGGCCTTTAGGCTTCTGCCAAACGAGCGGCCCGGCGCACTGACAGCGGAGCTGCTGCTGCCACCGCTGACCATTACGCCTGCCGCCTTTTTCTGGACTGCAAACTGCGAGTACGCCCCCATCGCGACCATGACGCCGGCAAGGCCGAGCTTGGCGGCAAGTATCTTGCCGTACGTCGAGGCAAGCGTGAGGGAAAGGTCGCTCTCTATCAGGTAGAGGAGGAGCGGCCCCGTTATCACGGCAAGGCCAAGTATTGCGACCACCACGGTCGAAAACCGGGGTATCAGTACCGACACGGCGGCAGACCTGGCCCGCTCGTCTGCAAGCTCTAGTATCCGGGGCACCGCCACGAACCCCATGAGCACGAGGCCGCCTATCCATATGCTTGCCGCCGCGTTGTGGAAAAAGTCGAGTAGTATCGCGGCGATGTTTTCAGTGGCCGCCGCGTGCGCTATCAGGCTGGACGTGACGAGCACCGCAAGCCCCATGACCAGTATTGCAAGCACCTCTGCCCGGCTTGGCGAGGCGCCTGTCCTGGCCACCTTGCGCCACGTCGCAAGGGCTATGAGCATCAGTATCGACGACTCGATCATGCGGGTCATCCAGACCATGCCAAAGCGCGTCCCTATCACGTCCTGGACGCTTGCGTTGATGTCCACGGCCTGCACGAGGACTATGGCGACGTTTGACGCGATCACAAGGCCGGTGCCTATCACGATCAGCTTGACCATGCCTCTGTCTATCGCAAGGCGCTTGCCAGAGACCGCAGAGGCAAGCCACGGGATGCGGTCAAGCGGCTTCCAGAGCCACAGCGTTCCAAACGCCGCTCCGACCACTACTATCTGCCCGACCATCCCCGGAAACCGCGAGGCAGATTCGGCCGGCGAGATGATCACTTTGGACGAGCCGGGACCTGACGGCCCGCCAGGGGAAGTCACTGCGGGCGTCGTCCCTATGCCAAACGTGTAGGCGCTTTCTATCACGTGGCCGTCGACTGCCGACAGCACCTTGGTAGTGACCGTATAGACGCCCTCCGGCAGGCTCGGCTGCAGGCTGACTGCCATCGTGGCGGTGTCGCCGTCGACGTTGTGCGGGTCGTTCAAGTCCACCCTAGAGCCGCCGGGGCCGAGCACCTTGATCTCGCTGTACTGCAGCTCTATCGGCTCGGAAAAGTAGACAGAGACCTGCTTTGGAGTCGAAGGCACGCTTGCAAAGGGCCCGGGGTCAGAATCTATGGTCACGGGGTGGGCAAAGGCGCGGGGCAGCAGCCCCGCCGGCACCAGTAGCAATAGGATGACGACGATGGCGGCTGCAAGGGCGGCAGGCAGTGCAGGTTGCACCAGGCGCGCAGGCAACAACGACGACATCATCATTACCGATAGACGTTGTAAATAATGTCCACACCGTATTTGACTCTTGCGTGATTTGTAGTACAAAGCCCGAACTATTGCTAAAAGTTATATTCACAGCAGGAGTAGTTTTGGCTGCATGATGATGATAGACAAGGCCGCCTTTTTGCTCATGGCTGTTGCTGTCCCGATTCTTCTTTTGATGTTTTCAGCTGTCCTGCCTGCCGCGCCGCCGGCCTTTGCGCACAAAGAGGCCAACTTCGGAGGTATCACCGTGGCCGCAGGCTGGGGCGTCGAGCCGCCGCTGCAGGGCCAGCTGAACACCATAGAGCTTGAAGTGACGCGGGGCGGAGAGCCCGTTGCAAACGCGTTTGCAGACGCCGAGGTAAGCATCAAAAAGGGCGGCTCTGAAAAGACGCTCGATGTCAAGCCGGGCGAGCAGGCGGGCACCTACGTCGCCGACATCATCCCAACCCAGCTGGGCCAGTATTCCATAGTCATAAACGGCACAATCGACGGCCAGACCATCAACAGCGGCGAAATAGCCATCGAAGACGCCCAGGATACAGGCAGCATCAGCTTTCCCGATGCAGGAGGCGCCGGCCAGGGCGACGTCCCCCAGGGCTTTATCGACCAGATGCGCTCCGTGATAACCGACCTCACCACCCAAGTAGAGGGCGCCAAGGGAGCCGCGCAGAGCGCAGGCGACGCGGCGGCAAGCGCGTCCGAGTCTGCATTGCAGGCCAAAGGGTCGGCTGACAGGGCCTACCTGGTCGGCATGGTGGGCATTGGAGTCGGCGTCGCAGGCATTGCGATAGCAGTCATGGCCCTCAAGAGAGCCTAGTTATCTCAGCCTTTTTGCTGCAAGCCCGGCAGACGCGGCCATGGCGGCGGCAAGGGCGACTGCGGCCATGGCTGCCGCTGCGGGGAACTCGGGCGTGACCTGGATGTTGAATGAAGCCTTTTCGTCGGTCGGGATGGCAGGCAGTCCCACGCCATAGATCCTCACCTCGACGGTGTAGCTGCCGTTCTCTGCAAACTTGTACGGGACTGTGATCGTCCCTTCCACGTTGTGTATCAGCTGCTGGTTGACCTGCTTTGCCGCGCTAAAGACTTCCCTGCCGTCCTGCAATATCACAAAGTCATAGTCCTGGTGCTGGTGGAGGCTGCTGGTGGATCCGGGCTCAAGAAAGCTCACCTTGAAACGGGTGGTGTCGCTGCTCCAGTCCGGCTCCAGCTTTATGTTTAGCGAGTTTCCGCTCGTTGGCTGTACCATGGCGCCGCTACCGTCATCAGCGCCCTGCGCGTGCGCGGGCAGGGCGGCTGCAAACCCGGAGGCCATCACAGACAGGACGGCGACAGTGGCAAGTACTGCAGATACCGTATGCAGTGATTTCGGCTGTGTCAACGGCTTTTTGTATGCACCAGAGTAAATAAAAATTATCTGATCAATCTTCTGCACGCTGCCATACCGGCAAATGCAGCTGCCGCTATCGCGGCGGCTGGAACCGAGGGGAACTCGGGCGTAACGTTTATCGAAAATACGGCGCTTTCGCCCAGCCCGTCAATGTCTGCCACCGTTATCGTGTGCGAGCCCATTGCATCAAAGGTGACGCTGTGCGGGGATCCCGATGATGATAATGACGATGCCTGCGTATCGCCGTCGACCAAAAGGCTGTACGACACGTCTTCGATCTCTTTGCCGGTCTCGGCGTCGCGGAACGACACGGAAAACTCGCTGGTGCCAAGGCCGACCTCTGGCGGCCGGGAGGAACCTGCCGTCGCATTATTGGCAGCAGTAGCAGCATTTGTCCATTCCAGCTGTATAGTGAACGTGCCCTGGTCGCTTTGCGCCTCAAGCGTCGCCTGCGCATAGGCGTCATCAGCAAGCCCGCAGGGCAGCATGACCAGCGCCACCAACGCGGTCATGAGCATCAGAGGAAGAGTGGACGACAACAACGACATATAGATACACCCGCAGCTGTGTCACAGGAAAGAGAAGGAATAATAAAAAGAAAGGGGAAAAAGAGAAGGCTAGAACCTTCCGAATCCCAGTGAGCTGCCCTTGAAGCGAGCAATGCCCACCATCGCAACGAGCGAGGCAGCAAGTACAAGGGCTGCTATCACGCCAAACTCGGGTACTACCTTTGTGCCCGTGATCTCGGCAAACGTCTGGCCTTCAGGGAGCGTGAACGAGATTGTCGTGTCCGTTGCAGTAGAGTTCACTTCCTGGAACTCGATCTCGCCCTCGTCCGTGCTGACCATCGTGATGTTTTCGATCATGCTCCTTGGCAGGGTCAGTTCGACAGGGCCGGAGCCTTCAAAGTCCACGCCCACCGACTCGCTTGGATTGATCGTGGCGTCTATGACGTGTGCGTTCTCGGATTTGCTCTTTATTGTGTATGTCTGGCCGTCATACTCTGTCTCTACCTCGGTTTCCTTCGTCGCGCCGTCGCCGTTTCCATTCTCGCCACCATTACCGTTGTCGCCACCGCCGCCTTCGCCCACGAGCACGGTGCCTACCATGGTCGGGTGCAGGAGGCAATAGTATGCAAAGTTGCCTTCTTCATCAAAAGTGTGGCTGAACGTCTTGTTCGGGCCCATTATCCCGGAATCAAACCCACCTTCCACCTGGCCTTCCGACGGGTTGCCTTGCGTCACCGTGTGGGCCGCGGTGTCGGCGTTTGTCCACGTCACCGTGTCACCCTGCGCGGCATTTATCGGGTTTGGCGAATATGCCTTGTCTGCAAGGTTCGTCGCACCCTTGACGATCGTCGCATTTATGGTGGCTGCGAATGCAGATTGGGCTGGTAGCGCCATGGCTGTCGCAAAGATGGCCACCAGTCCAACGACTAGTGCTGTATGTCTGTTCATCAAAATCAAGCTTGCTGGTGAACTTAAAACAGTTTTGAAGTATTATTCTATTCGTGTGTTCTATAGTACGTCGCCACGTTTTTAAAATTCAGCCGCAGAGTACCGCTGTGCGCATAGTATCCTTTCTGCCCAGCGCGACAGAGACGCTGTACGGCCTAGGCCTTGGCAGGAGCATAGTCGGGGTGACGCACGAGTGCAAATACCCGGCCTCTGCAAGGAGCAAGCCGCAGGTGATACACCCGTCCTTTGATCCGGCCAGGATGACAGGGAGGGAGATAGACATCAAGATAGTAGAGCTGGTGCGCTCCGGCAGAGATATCTACGTCGTCGACGAAGAGCTTTTGAAAGAGGCGAACCCGGACCTGATAGTGGCACAGGGCCTGTGCGAGGTCTGCTCGCCCTTTACAAAAGAGATAACAAGGGCAGTGGGCGTGCTCAAGGGCAAGCCGGAGGTGCTCGTGCTCGACCCGCACGACCTTGACGACGTGCTAGTCAGCATTATGGACGTGGCGGAAAAGGTCGGCAGGGTGGACAGGGGGCGCAGGATGGTGTCATCGCTCCAGAAGCGGCTGGACGCCGTGCGCCTTCTAAAGACAAGGAGCAGGCCAAAGGTGGTGTGCGTCGAGTGGGCCGACCCGCTGTTCACCGCAGGCCACTGGGTGCCCCAGATGGTAGATTATGCAGGTGGCGTGAACGGGATAAGCGCGACAGGCGAGCAGTCCCGGCGCATGGACGTCAAGGAAATCGCGGCGTTTGACCCGGACATCATCGTGATGATGCCCTGCGGGTTTGGAGTCAAACGGACGCTGCAGGAGATGCGGCCGCTCAAAAATAACAGGGAATGGACGTCGCTTCGCGCCGTAAAGGAGGGAAACGTCTACGCAGTGGACGCAGGCTCTTACTTCAGCAAGCCCAGCCCGCGCACCGTGACAGGCGTCGAGATCCTGTCAAAGATAATGCACCCGAAAGAAGCAAGGGAGATAAAAGTGCCGAAAGGCTCGTACAAAAAAGTGGAAAAGAGTTACTGGGTCAGCGAGACTTCGATGTAGACATCGTCAGGGATCTTCAGCCTCATCAGCTGCCTTATCGCCCTGTCGTCGGCGCCCACGTCGATTACCCGCCTGTGGATCCTCAGCTCGTACTTGTCGTACGTGTTTGTGCCCTGGCCGCAGGGGGATTTCCTCGTCACGACCTTCATCCTCTTTGTCGGAAGAGGGTGGGGGCCGCGGATCTTGATCCCGCTCTTTTCGCCCATCCCCTTTATCTCGGTGCATACGCCCTCAAGCGTGTTGAGGTTCGTGCTTGTCAGTTTGATTCTTGCTGCCTGTGGCATCTGGGTTCACTTTCTACTTTTTGGTCGGGTCGTACTTTTCGGTGATGCTCAAGACCACGCCGGCCGCGATGGTGGTGCCCATGTCGCGCAGCGCAAACCTGCCGATTTCTGGAAAGTCCTTGAAGGTCTCTATCGGCAATGGCCTCACTGGCTTTATCCTGACGATTGCGGCGTCGCCGGTCTTCAGGAACTTGGGGTTCTCCTCGGTGGTGGCGCCGGTCCTCGGGTCAATCTTGGACACGAACTGCGAAAGCGTTGCTGCGACCTGCGCAGTGTGAGCGTGCAGCACCGGCGTGTAGCCGGGCGCGATCGCTGTCGGGTGCGAGATGACGATGATGCGTGCCTCGAACTCTTTAGCCACCATCGGCGGGTTGTCCACAGGGCCGATGACATCGCCGCGTTTGATCTGCTTCTTGTCGATGCCCCTGAGGTTAAAGCCGACGTTGTCGCCTGCCTCTGCCTGCTCGAGCTGCGTGTGGTGGGTCTCTATCGACTTGACCTCGCCCACCGCGCCTGACGGCATGACTATTACTTTGTCGTTTGGCTTCATCCTGCCAGTCTCTACCCTGCCGACCGGCACGGTGCCTGCGCCGGTGATGGTGTAAACGTCCTGCACCGGGATGCGGAGCGGCTTGCCTACCGGCTTCTCTGGCGGCTCGAACGCGTCGAGCGCCTCTGCAAGCGTGAGGCCCTTGTACCAGGGCATGTTCTCGCTCTTCTTTACCAGATTGTCGCCCTTCCATCCCGACACCGGGACAAAGTGCGTCTTGGCGGTGTTAAAGCCGACGGACTTTAGCATCTTTTCCACCTGCTCCTTGACCTCCTTGTAGCGGGCTTCGGAGTAGCCCACGTCGTCCATCTTGTTCAGCGCGACGACGATCTGGCCCACGCCCAGCGTCTTCGCCAGGAATGCGTGCTCCCTGCCCTGTCCTCCCGGCTCTATCGAAGCTTCGGTCTCACCTGGCTTGACAGAGATGACCAAGATTGCGGCGTCTGCCTCGGAGGCGCCGGTGATCATGTTCTTGATAAAGTCCTTGTGGCCGGGTGCGTCTATGAGTGTGAAAAAGTACTTGCTGGTCTCGAATTTCTGGAACGCAAGGTCGATGGTGATACCCCTCTCGCGCTCGTCCTTGATCGAGTCCATGACCCAGGCGTACTTGAAAGTATCGCCCTTGCCTGTCGCTTCGGATTCCTTTGCATATGCGTCGATGGTTCTCTGGTCAATAGCGCCCAGATCAACCAGCAGGTGACCCACAGTAGTAGATTTACCATTATCAACGTGGCCGGTGACCACGATGTTCATGTGCGGCTTTTTGCTAGCGCTCATAGAAGAACAGCGCTCCATGGGCTTTATTTATATTTCGCCCTCGGTTTTTGCGAAATATTGTACGCCTCATTGGCGAATTTTTCAGCTGGCTGCTTTTATCCTCCCGGCACCTTGCGAAATAGGCTGCAAGGTCGGTGTGCGGCCCCGTACAGACGATGCCATTACCGAGCAGCAGAGCCCCGCAACGATACAACAGCAATCACACAGCCCACTTTATGCAGAGAAACTTATCGCAAGAGTTTTAAACCAAGGATAGCGGTTTCAAAATATGCGAGTCACAATCAGCGCCATCAAGGCTGACATAGGAGGCATAGGCGGCCACACGCGCCCAAGCGACGAGCTTGTAGCGGCGGTCAAGAACCACGTGGCCAAGAACGCAAAAGGCATGTTAATCGACTATTACATCGGGTTTACCGGCGACGATATACACATCATAATGACCCACCAGCTTGGAGTCGACAACGAAAAGATCCACAAGCTTGCGTGGGACGCCTTTACAGTCGGCACGGAGGTAGCAAAGGAGCAGGGCCTCTACGGCGCAGGCCAGGACTTGCTGAAGGACTCGTTCTCCGGCAACGTCAAGGGGATGGGCCCAGGCGTGGCAGAGATAGAGATGGAGGAGAGGCCAAGCGAGGTGTTTTGCATATTCGCGGCAGACAAGACAGAGCCGGGCGCCTACAATTTCCCGCTGTGGCGCATGTTCGTCGACGCGCGCAGCAACACAGGCCTTTTGATTAACGAAAAGCTGGCGGCCGGAGTCGTTTTCAGGGTGCTCGACGTTATGACGGGCAAGGTCGCAGACCTGAAAATGTGGGAGGACAAGGCCGAGCTCGAAGCGGCGCTGATGTATCCGGGCAGGTACGTCGTTTCCGCAGTCTTTTCGGCAGACATGGAAGACCAGATCGTCTCTGCCTCCACAGACAGGCTCCACAACATCGCCGGCACCTACGTCGGCAAGGACGACCCGATAATGATAGTGAGGACGCAAAAGAACTTTCCTGCCACAGAGGAGGCCGGGAGCGCGTTCAACGACCCGCACTATGTGGCAGGCAACACGCGGGGCAGCCACCACATGCCGCTGCAGCCGGTCAAGCTGAACTCGGCTGCGTCGCTCAACTACTCTATCCCGATAGTGTCGTGCCTGCTTTTCAGTATGCACAACGGCAAGCTGACCGGACCACACGACGGCTTTGGCACGGTCGACTGGGATCTCCAGAGGATGTGGGCCGCAGAGAGGGCGATGATAATGCGCAACCAGGGCTTTATCCACCCCGCCACACTGATACCGGAGGAGCTTGAATACAACAAGGGCTACCAGGCGCGCATGGACAAGCTGTCGTCCAAGTTCAGGGACATGGACGAGAAATCGACAACAGCAGCAACGGCGACAAAGAAGGGCAAAGGCAAGCGTTGATCCGGCGGCCCCCCCTCATCATCAATTTCAAGAACTATATCGAAGCGGCGTCTGCCGACAGGACGGTCGGCCTTGCGACGGCCGCGCAGCAGGTCGCAAGGCAGCTCGACGTAGAGATAGTGCTGGCTCCCCCGCAGCCGTCGCTTGCGCTCGTCTGCAAATCAGTCGGCATACCCGTGGTGTGCCAGCACGTCGACGACGCGGATGCGGGCGCCACGACGGGATTTTTTGCTCCAGAAATAGCAAAGTTGTACGGGGTGGCAGGCTCGCTTGTCAACCACAGCGAGCACAGGATAATAACGGAAAAAGGAGAGGGGATGCAGGCCATCCAGAGCATCGTCGAGCGGATGCGCAGGGTGCAGATGACTTCCATAGTGTGCGCAAGGACGCCTGACGAGGTCAGCGCGATAGCGCAGTTCAGGCCCGACTTTATCGCAATCGAGCCGCCAGAACTGATTGGCAGTGGCAGGGCCGTCTCGAAAGAGAACCCAAAGATAATCACCGACTCTATCGAGGCTGCTGGAGGGAGGTCAAAGGTGATCTGCGGCGCAGGCATCACCGACGCAAGCGACGTCAGCAAGGCGATGGAGCTTGGCTCGCAGGGGATACTGGCCGCAAGCGGCATTGTGAAGGCCAGGTCGTGGGCCGAAAAGATAGCCGAGCTTGCGCGCAGCATGAAACATAGATAGACAGATACACGTCGCTGCCAAGCCTCCGCCCCGGATTGTCAGGTCAGGCGCAGACGCAGATGTTAGATTTCACAGCAAATGCAGCGGGACACCCATTAAAGTTCTGCATCCCATATCCTGCCATGTCGTCATCAACCAGCCAGCAAGGCGGAGATTACACGTGCCAGGCGTGCGGCGCATCGTTTGGCTCGCAGCAGGATCTACAGCAGCACAACCAACAGCAGCATGAAAGCAGGATGTAAAAAGAAAGACAAGCCATAGCGCCCTGTATTTTTTCCAGCAACCACGTACGCGCGCGCCGCTATGTATGTACGCGTACGCACGGTATCGTCAGGTGTGGGCCCGGGGCAGGTTCCAGTTGTACCTTATGGCAGTCAGCCGGAGCGCCGTGACTGCGGCCATGCTCGGGATTGCCGCCACGTAAAGGTCGACGCCGGCGTACAGCAGCGCAAACAGCGCAACCACGCCGACAAAGCTTGCCGAGGCGTACAGCTCTTTTACGAACACTATGGGCATCTCCCTGACAAACACGTCGCGCAGTATCCCGCCGCCGACTGCCGTTATCATGCCGGCAAACGCCATCGCAAGAAAGTTGAGGCCGGCCAGGTTGTACGCGATTGACGCCCCCAAGACAGTAAAAACTCCAAGCCCTATCGCGTCGAATTTCAGGAACAGGCTCTCGTGTTTTTTAAATGCACGGTAGAGGAAAAAGATGGCGACTGCCATCGCTATGGTTATCACTACGTAAAGCGGGTTTGCGATGGCCGTTGGCGGGAACCTGCCAAACATGATGTCCCTCATGACCCCGCCTGCCACCCCCGTTATGGTTGCAAGGATTATGAGGCCGACTATGTCGGACTTGTGCTCGACTGCCTTGAGTGCCCCCGTGACTGCGAACGCGGCGGTGCCAAAAAGATCCAGGACCTGGAGAAAGGGCACCACTGCCAAGCTTGACACAGGGTCTGCCAACTGCCAGCAGCAGCCTTAGCTCGCCATTGATTTGAAACTATCGCTTGGATGGGCTCTGCCGCACAACATTTTAAACCAGCGGGCGGGAAAAATACCGCATATAAAGATGAGTGGCCCCCCTCTTCCCCCTTCTTCCTTTGCCGCCGTCAAGCCGATCTATTTCTTCGACGAGGCTGACGGGAGCAACAGGGCGCTGCTAGGCGGCAAGGGCGCAGGGCTTGCAGAGATGACCCGGCTGGGCCTGCCGGTCCCGCCCGGCTTTATAATAACCACGGACATTTGCGAAAAGTTCTACGAGGCCGGCCGGCGCCTGCCGGACGGCCTCATGGACGAGGTGCGCAAGTCTATCAAAAAGCTCGAGGCCGCGACTGGCAAAAAGTTTGGCGACCCGGCAAACCCGCTCCTCGTGTCGGTGAGATCGGGCGCGGCAGTGTCGATGCCGGGCATGATGGACACCATCCTGAACCTCGGCCTCAACGACCAGGTGGTCGAAGGGCTTGCCCGGCAGACGGGCGACCCCCGGTTTGCGTGGGACGCGTACAGGCGCTTTATCCAGATGTTTGGCAAGATAGTCCTCGGGGTGGACGACAGGCAGTTTGACAAAGTAATGAGCGCAGAAAAGGATCTGGGCGACAAAGAGGCGCTTCGCAGGCTGGCAGCGTCGTTTAGGGCGCTGTGCGCCGGCACGGGCAAAAAGTTCCCGGACGACCCGTACGACCAGCTCAAGCTTGCCATCGACGCCGTGTTCAGGTCGTGGATGGGCAAGCGCGCAGTCGAGTACCGCAGGCAGTACGGCATCACGCCGGACATGGCAAACGGCACTGCGGTTACAGTCGTGGCAATGGTGTTTGGCAACATGGGCAGAGACAGCGCGACCGGCGTCGTGTTCACCCGCGACCCTGAGACGGGCGCCAAGCGCCTCTACGGCGACTACCTTGTGAACGCGCAGGGAGAGGACGTCGTGTCAGGCAGGGCAAACCCAAGCCACATCGATCAGATGCCGTCCGAGTTGCCGGACGTCTACAGGCAGCTGCAGCAGGTCTGCGAAAAGCTGGAGAACCATTTCAGAGAGTGCCAGGACGTCGAGTTTACCGTCGAGAAAGGCAGGCTGTACATACTGCAGACAAGGACCGCCAAGATGAGCGCGCTGGCAAGCGTCAAGACGTCTGTGGACATGTACCACGAGGGCCTGATAAACAAAACAGAGGCGTTAAAGCGCATTGACCCGGAGGGCCTGGAGCAGCTGCTGTACCCGAGGATAGGGTCGCAGGTGAAGATGAAACCGGTGGCGACAGGCGTGGCCGCCTCGCCGGGCGCGGCAAGTGGCGTCGCAGTCTTTGACGTGGCAAGGGCGGAGGCCCTTGGCAGGCGCGGCCAAAAAGTAATCCTGGTGAGGGAGGACACCAAGCCGGACGACGTGCCCGCCTTTTTCCAGTCTGTCGGCATCCTGACCACAAGGGGCGGCAAGACATCACATGCGGCCGTCGTCGCAAGGGGCATGGGCAAGCCCTGCATAGTGGGCTGCTCGCAGATAGAGATAGACCAGGAATCGTGCAGCTTTTCAGTAGGCGGCAGGGTGGTGGCAAGCGAGGGCCAAAAGATAACCATCGACGGCTCGACAGGCAGGATATACGTCGGCGAGGTGCCGACTGTCGAGTCCGAGATAACTTCCGAGTTCAAGGAGATGCTGCAGTGGGCGTCGGAGATGAAGGCCATCCGGATCAGGGCAAACTCGGATACTCCGGAGAGCGCCACGCTTGCCAGGAAATACGGCGCAGAGGGCATCGGCCTGTGCAGGACCGAGCGCATGTTCAACCAGCACGACAGGATAGCGATTTTTGTCAGGATGATAATGGCTGAAAGCGAGGAGGAGCGCAGGAAGGCGCTTGCCGAGCTGGAGATGCTGCAGCGCTCTGACTTTAAGGCGATCCTCAGGGAGATGCAGGGGTTGCCGGTCACGATACGCCTGCTCGACCCGCCGCTCCACGAGTTCCTGCCAAAGGAGGAGGAGCTGATGATGCAGATATTTGAGCTCAAGTCGTCCGGCGGACCCAAGAGCGAGGCAGAGATGCTCAGGCGCGAAAAGATGCTCAGGCGCGTGCACGAGCTGTCCGAAATAAACCCGATGCTCGGGCACAGGGGTGTCAGGGTCGGCATAACCTCGCCAGAGATATACGAGATGCAGATCAGGGCCATCTGCGAGGCTGCGGCCGAGCTGGCAAAGGAGGGCGTCAAGGCAGAGCCGCAGATAATGGTGCCGCAGGTTGGCATCGTCAACGAGCTTGTGCACGTGCGCCACCTGTTCGAGTCTGTCAAGAGGGAAGTCGAGCACAGGCACAAGATCAAGCTAAAGATAACGTTTGGAAGCATGATAGAGGTAGTGAGGTCGTGCCTGGTGGCAGACGAGATAGCGCACGTCGTTGATTTCCTCAGCTTTGGCACCAACGACCTGACGCAGGCCACCTTCAGCTTTAGCCGCGAGGACGCCGAGGGCAAGTTCCTGCCGGCCTACCTCGAAAAGGGCATAGTGCAGGCAAACCCGTTCCAGACCATCGACCAGAAAGGCGTCGGCAGGCTGATGAAGATGACGATAGAGGCTGCAAGGAAGGTCAAGAAGGACATGGAGATAGGGATATGCGGCGAGCATGGCGGCGACCCCAAATCGATAGAGTTTTGCTCGGCGGCCGGCCTGAACTATGTGAGCGCGTCGTCGCACAGGATACCTATAGCGATACTTGCCGCCGCCCAGTCGGCTATCAGGAGCAGCAGGGACAGCAAGCTGTCAAGGTTCCTGTCCGACTAGCTCTGGCCGATGAAATATACGAGGTCACAGGCCATTTTGCGTCGCCTGCTTAAAGCTTAAAATGGGGGAGTGGCGCCGAAACCCTCTGCACATAGAGATGGCTTCTTCTTCAGATAGTTCCGGAGCAAACGTCACGTACGAGTGTATGCGCTGCGGCACGCCCGTGACAGTCGAGGAGCTGTCCAGGCTGCCCGAGATCAAGTGCATTTGCGGCTTCAGGGTGTTCCGCAAGGCAAGGCCGCCTATAGTAAAGCAGCTGAAGGCAATCTAGCTACAGCTGTTGGCCGCCTTCTTTCTTGTTGCGGTCTTGAACTGACCGGTTGTACGAGTGGAACTTTTTTGCGTGGTCGCGCATCTGCTCCATCCCCTCAAAGCCCAGGCCGCACTTTTCGCACTCGTACAATTTTGACTCGTGCGCCACCTGCTGGTGCTGCATCAGCTCCTCTACCTTGCGGTACTTTTTCCCGCACTTGTCGCATTCGTGGCTCTTTAAAAACAACTGCCAACCACCACCTCCCCTCTATTGCTGCTGTTTGGTGCTGTTCCTGCCGTCCCAGCACTTGCGGCAGAGCTGGCCTTCCACCTTCCATGCGGGTTTTGGGTTGTAGCGGATGATCCCCATCTTGGTTCCGCACAGGGCGCAAAAGTTCAACTTTTTGTTATAGTCGGCCTCTTTTTTGTTAAAGCATGGCTGGCACAGGAGCGTGCCGGCCTCCATGTTCCACTGCCACCGGGGCTTGACCGCAATGTCGCCAAGGTCTTGCTTGCACAGCGCGCACGTATCCGGCTCGGACGGCCTGGCGGCAAACTCTTTGGTCTTTTCTATCTGGCAGTCGCTGCACAAATAGCCCTCTATCCCCCACTCCTCTCTGGGCTTGTACTTATGCTTCAGCTCCATGCCACAGACTGCGCAGTTCATCTTTTCCTTACTAAAGAGTCCCAAGCAGCCAGTGCTTGTCATCACGGGTACAAAAAGTATATCCCTTTGCCCACACCGCACAGCGACCACCGTGACATAATTTACTTCTCAAATCTACAAAATATTTTAATAAAAGCAGGCGATTGAACAGGCAGTAGGTATATCTGCAATATGAAAAAGATCGAGGCTGTCATACCCCATGCGCGCATGGAAAGGGCGTTTGCCGCACTCAAAGAGCTCAACCTTGGCGGCATCACGTACTTTGAGTCAAAGGGCAGGGGCGAAGTCCCAAGGCCCAAGATCCATTCCGGGAGGGGCACAGGCACCTACACGCCCGAGTTCAACGTCAACTCGACCATAATGATCGTGGTGGCAGACTCGATGGTTGACAGGGTCGTCGAAAAGATCCTGGAGAGCACCAGCTCGGGGCTCAAGGGAGAGGGTAAGATCTTTATCTCAAACGTGGACGATGTAGTCGACATTGGCACGAGAAAGCGCGGAGAATCGACGATATAATTACATTTCTTTGCGCATTTAATTTTGTAAAAAGTGCAAAAGAAGAGAAGAAGAAAAGATAGATAAGTTAGTTGGAAGCCAGCTCTTCGATCGCTTGGCTTGCGTTCAGCATGCCCTTGCTCTTGGCATACTCTTCGACCACCTTCAGCTGCTCTGGCGTGAGGCAGACCGGCATTGTCCTCTTTTCTTCAGATGTTTGCATGCCACATACTATCGGTCGCAAGATTATAACTCTTTCTTCCCTCTCTCCCCACTAAAGAGCAGGGTCGCCCCTTTCCTTGCTCCCGATGTCGTACGCGTCCGCCACGTCGTAGACGAATATCTTGCCGTCAGACGCCGAGCCGGTGCTTATCTTTTTCATGATGTCGTCGATTATCTCCTTCACCTTGCCCTCCTGCACCAGCACTTCTATCTTGGTCCGGAAGCCAAACTCTGGCACGTAGCGCATGACGCCCCTTCCAACCGCCACCGGCTCGCGCTTGGCCCTGCCCCGTCCTTTGATGTCGTAGAAAGACATTCCTCCCACCTTGTGCGCATGGAGTATCTCATTCACTTCCTCCAAGCGCTCGTGCGGGATGATGATATCCAGCCTCTTCATATGCCGCAATTAACAGGAATGAAACGTAATAAGGATTGCTGTATATTGAAAAATAATGAAAATATCATAAAAAGTCGGTTTTATGTCACTGTCAGACCCTGTCCTTCTCTCACTGCCGGGCAGTCACCCCGCCGTCCACCATGAGGACTGTGCCGGTGACCCAGCCTGCATCGTCGGAGCACAGGTAGCTCACGGCGCCGGCGATGTCGTCCGGCTCGCCTATCTTGCGCAGGGGAAAGGCCGACTCGAGCAACTTTTTGGCGTTCTCGTCCTGCAGGTACGGCTCGATGAGCGAGCTCTTTATGGTAGAGGGGCAGACACAGTTGCAGCGGATCCTGTGCGGGCCGTACTCGACTGCGATGCTGCGCGTGAACATTATGACGCCGGCCTTGGTCACGCCGTAGACTGACAGCGGCACCTTGGGTATCGCCCTGACGCCCAGCACCGACGAGATGTTGACTATGTTGCCGCCTGTCTTGTTCTTCATCATTATCGGTATGGCCGCCTTGGTCATGCGGAACGTCCCGACGAGGTTGGTGTCTATCAGGCTGTTCCACTGGTCGTCGTTCATCTCGTGAAAGCACGCAGGGTCGTTTATCGTGCCGGCGTTGTTGACCAGGATGTCCACGGTATCAAAGGCCGAGATCGTCTGCTCCATCGCGCTGAGCACCTCCGCCTCCTTGGTGATGTCGGCGACTGCGACAAGCGTGCTCTTTTTGTCGCCTATCTCTTGCGCGGCCTTGGCAAGCTTGTCGCGGTTGCGCCCCACGAGGACCACCTTGCAGCCTTCCAGAGCCAGCCTCTTTGAAATCGACCTGCCGACGCCACCGCCGGCGCCAGTTACTATTGCGACCTTGCCCTTTAACCCGCTAGACATATACGGCATGTAAATCCGGTGTCTGTTCTTTTAAAGTTGATGTTAGGGGACGGTGGCCTTGGCTACAGCCGCGGTGAGCTCTTCGACAACTGACTTGGCGTCTGCAGGGTCGCTTGCAAACGTCGCGCCTGCCGCATAGTCGTGGCCGCCGCCTTCCGGGAGTGCAGAAGCCACTTTCCTGCACGATATGCGGTCTGTAGAGCGCCGGATGCTCACCTTGCCCTTGCTGCTGTAAAACATGGCAAGGTCGGCGCCGGTTGCGGCGAACACCTCCTCTGAAAAGAGGCTGCTCTGCAGGTACTGCGACGCCTGCACGAACGCGACTTTAAAGCCGTTCACAGGCTTTACCTGCAGCGACGCAAGCGCCTGCAGTTTGGCCTCGTCGCGCAGCTTGGCGTACTTGGCATAGTCGGCGTGCATCTCCACGTCCCACAGTATGCCCCGGGCCGATTTTCTGGCCAGGTCGGACAGGCGCTCGTAAAAGTCCGGGAGCGTCTGGTAGTATTTTATCAATTCCGTGATCGGGGTCAGGTACTGGTCCTTGGTGAAAAAGTCCATCGTGTGGGCCATGCTTGCAAGCCGGGCCGCAAAATCGTTGCCCGGCAGCAGTTTCTCTGCCATCAGGTCTGCCGCGCACTTTGTTCCAGACGGGTCGTGCACGAGCTCGACGTACTGCGCTGCTGCATCGAGCGCGGCCTGCGACCACGGGTGGTGGTCCACCCACATCAGCTTCCACCCGTTGCGCACCGCGTCTGCAAAGATCTGCCTGCAGAGCTCGATGGTGTCGTCGTTGAGGCCCAGGTCTGCGATTATGACGAGCCCGCGCTCTCTGGAGAAATGAGTCGCAGAGCTGATAAAGTTGCCCATCTTTGTAAAGTTCTCGGCGCCGTAGCCGAGAAAGACCGTCAAGGCCTGCGGGTAGCGGAGCAGGCCGATGGCGGCCGAGTACAGGCCGTCAAGGTCGGCCTCATGGGAAAATATCATCACTTTCATGGCGCTTCTTTCTTCTTTTTTTACTACTATACTATTATCCTTCTTCCAGCACGTCCCTTAATGAACTTGTTCTGTCAAATATCCGGCTTTTGTCTATCAGGCCGTCAAAATCCCGGGGCGAAAGGAGTGTGTTGTTGAGCGCAACGTAGCAGGGTATGCCGGCCCGGTTTGCCGCAAGCACTCCGAGTGGCGCGTTTTCGACGACCACGGCTTTGCCGGCAGGCACGCCAAGCTTGCGGAGCGCAGCGGCAAACGACAGCGGGTCGGGCTTGCCCTTTTTCACGTCGTCTGCCGTCACCAGCACGTCAAAGAGGTCCTTGCCGATGCCCGAGTCGAGCACCGCTTCGACGTCGCGCCTGCTGGAGCCGCTCACCACAGCCTTTGCAGACCGCAGGCTTGAGACCATGTCCTTTACGCCTTCAAAAGGAGGCGGCAGCGTCTTGGAGTGAAAGATGCGGTCCTTTTCCTTGACGACCTTTTCTGCAAGCGCGATGTCTTTCTTCCCCTGCTCTGCCAGCACCTTTTCGACGAGCTCTATCCCCCGCATCCCCTCCAGCTCGTAAAAGAGCCGCCGGTCGAGGCTGACGCCGGCGACCTGCCGAAAGGCGCTGATCCAGGCGTCGATGTGGGCCGGCATCGAGTCTACCAGCACGCCGTCAAGGTCGAATATTATGCCCCTCTCCCTGCTTGTCGTCATCTCCTTTACGCTGCAAAAGGACGCGAGGACGCGTTATAAATTCGGTTAGCGCAGCTTTTCCATCCAGTCGTCGTTGCGGTAGTTTTCAGGGTCGAGCCTGAACCCGCGTGCCTGCTCTGTCGGCACGTCGCTCAGCTTCAGGTTGTATTCCAGCTTTTTCTTTTTGAACTGCTTGTTGAGCCATATCACGAACCGGTCCTCTGTCGTGTTTGCCTCCTGCTTTTCAATGTCTGGGTAGAGGTCCAGCAGCAGCGAGATAAAGCCGGGGTCAAAGTACATGTAGAAAAAGTCCCATCCCAGGTATTTTTTGCCGACTGACGAGCACTCGACGTTTCCCTTTTCGCGCGCGCCCATTTCAAGAGTGGCGATGAAATCCATTATCCTGGCCCGTTCCTTTTCAAAGTCGATGCAAGAGCCTGCGACCACTATCGCGGGCGGCCTGTCGGCGAGCTTGCGGTTCACCAAGTCATGTACAGAGAGCCCTTTTCTCTATATAAGCCGATTGCCTTTTCCTTCTCATTCTCCTTACTGTTGTTGTTGTCGCCGGCTAGAGGTAACGGTCAAGGACCGAGCACACCCGCTCGGCGCCAAGGTCAAGGAAATAGTTGCCGATCCTCGGCCCCCGCTCTGCGTTCAGGAACATCCTGTAAAGAAGGGTAAAGAGCTCTCTTGGCTCCATGCCGTTTGCGCGCGCAATGTCAAAGACTTTGGACTGCAGCGCCTTGGCGTTTTCCGGCGTTTCAGGGATTCCGGAAAATTCGCCTTTCACAGTGTCGCGTATCTGCGCGACTGCTTTTTTCTGCGCGTCTGAAAGCTCGACTTCAAACTTTTCTTCCGCCCTGGCGTTGTCATCGGCCCAGTTTGACGCAAGGGCTATCCTGTTCATCAGGCCGTCCGTCTTGTCCTTTGCCATCCCGTACTTTGTCAGGCGCGCAAAGACCTTGTCGTGCCTGTCAGGGTCGCCTGCCGGATAGATGGCCGCCTGCTGCACCAGGAACCGGTATGGCGCGTGCGGGCCCGGCTGCTTGGGCGGGTTCAGCTTGTTGACGTATTCATAGATGCCCTTTACCTTGGCCAGCTTGGCAGCGTTTTCCTCCTTTTTCTTGCCAAAGTACAGGTCTTCATAGTCGTCGTACTCGTCCATGAGCGCCGGCACGTCGTCGAGCCCGACGTGGCGTGTGCCTGAGATGCGCTTGAACAGCAGCAGCAGTATCGACTCGGGCGTGCCGTACCTCAGCCACATCTGGGGCGTGAGAACGTTGCCGGCAGACTTGCTTATCTTTTTGCCAGACTTGTCAAGGAACATCTCGTACTTGACGTGGAGCGGGTGGTGGTGGCCCAGGATCTCGTCGCAGACCCAGTCGTTGACCCTGACCGAGTCCATGATGTCCTTGCCGTACGCTTCAAAGCGGATGTCAAGTGCCTGCCAGCGGGCGGCAAACTCGACCTTCCATGCGAGCTTGCCCTCCCCCTTTGAAATGTCGGCCGCGCCGGCGTGTCCGCAGCCCCTGACCTCCTGCTTGCCTATCCTGCCCCCCTTGCACGTGTAGAGCACCTTTTTCTCATCTGGGAGGTATTTTTCTGCAACAGCGGTATAGAGCCGGCCGCAGCCTGCGCACACTGGGAAATATGGCAGCACGCTCACGTACTTGTCCTGCCCCACAAACTCGGCTATCTTGGGCCCAAGCCGGGCGGTGTTCTTCAAGATGACATCGATCTGGCAGGCAAGCTTGCCGGACTTGTACGCGTCACGGCCGCTCTGGAAAGTGTATTTTATGCCGGCCCTGTCAAGGCCGTCAAGCAGCAGGCTGCTCATGTGCGCGCCGTACGAGGCGTGGCAGTCGCCAAACGGGTCAGGGATTTCAGACACGGGCCTTGCGATATGATCCTTGAGCCACTCGGGGAGGCCGGCAGGTATCTTGCGCAGGCCGTCCATGTCGTCGGAATACGCTATCAGCTCGGCCCTGTAGCCCATGTTCTGCAGCGCAAGCGCGATCCCGTACGCGCGCACTGCGTCGCCCATGCTCCCTATATGAGGGATGCCCGACGCGCCAAGGCCGCTTTCCACCCTTATCAGGTCCAGCTTGCGGCCCAGCTTTTTCTCCCTCTTTACCAGCGCGTCTGCCACCTTGTCAAGCCACGTGCCCTTGCCTATCAGGGGCTCCCCGCCCCCTTCTCTTCCTCCCTGCTGCGGTTGTACCACCATCTCTATCTATAGCACCTTTGAAACGTAGGGCCCGTCCTGACGGTACCCCCCGAGTTGTTTTTTATAGTATTCCCTGGTGCCGACTGCGCTGATGACTGCAATCTTGCCTGCGCCAAGCTCTTCCCTCGCTATCCTTTCAGCCTCCTGCATAAGTTTCATTCCATAGCCGCGGTGCTGGTACGATACCATCATGGGTCCGTCGCTTTTACTCCCCACGTTCACAACCTGCCCGTAGACGTGGAGCTCCCTGACTATGGCAGAATTGCCGCCGGCAAGCTCTGGCCTGTGCGACCTGCGCACGTGCCTCAGCCGCAAAAAGCCCAGGATGGTATCAGAGTCGCGGCTCTCAAACGACAAAAAGACCTCCTTGCCGCCAGAAGCGTCATAGTCCTGCCGCCTCATCACCACGTCTTCAGGAGCAGGATACCTCTTTTGCAGGCCGGCCTCCCTGCACCTTATGCACCTGCACCTGCGGCCCTGCGCGTGCAGCCGTGCAAGCACCAGCTGCCGCAGGTTGCCGCTTTTTGGCCCGGCTGCAATGTCCCCTGCTTCGATCTCGCGCTGGACGCGCATTATGCGCACGTACGGAGGCACGATTTTTTTCATCTCTACCAGCACGTTCGCAAGGTCGTCGTCTGAATACGCGCGGTAGGCGCCGCCTTCATAGAGTTTGTACAGGCCCGTGCCCTTGAGAACAAGCGTCGGGTAGACCTTGAGCATGTCTGGCCGGAACGAAGGGTCGCCAAAGAGCGTCCTGAAATCCTCGATGTCTTGCTCTGGCGACGAGCGCGGCATGCCGGGCATCATGTGCGCGACTATCTTGTAGCCTGCGTCCCGGGCGACCCTGAACGCGTCCCTTACGTCGGCAAGCGTGTGGCCCCTGTTCACGGCCCTGTATACGTCGTCCCGGAGGGACTGCACGCCTATCTCCACCCTCGTCGCGCCGAGCTCGAGCATCAGGTCGACGTGTGGCTCCTTGCAATAGTCAGGCTTGGTCTCGATGGTAAACCCGACGCAGCGGTTTGCCGCAGTCTCGTTTGCGGCCATGGCCTCCTGCAAGGTAGGCGAGCGGAATCCATTCAGGGCGTCGTAGCATGACTTGGCAAACTCCCTCTGGTATCCGGCGGGCATGAACGGGAACGTGCCTCCGACCAGCACTATCTCGGACTTGCCCGTGTCGTGGCCCCGCGCCTGAAGCTGCTCCAGCTTGGAGCTGACCTGCATGAATGGGTCGTAATCGAACTTTTGAGCGGCCCTCGTGGCCGGCTCTGTGCCCGTGTAAGAGAGAGGAGTGTTGACTTCGATGCCGCCGGGGCAGTAGATACACCTGCCGTGCGGGCACTCGTACGGCTTGGGCATCACGGCGATGACAGCGACCCCGGAGGCCGTTTTGGCCGGCTTGACCATCAGGAGCCGGCGGTACCCGCTGTCCTTTGCAAGGTAGCGCAAAATGTCCTCGTTTGCCGGCATCGTCGCAAGGCGGTATTCAGAGGCCGCCTCCCTTGCCAGCCTGCGCACGTCTGCAACAGACAGAGGGGAAGAAGAAGAGCTTTTGCCGTCGTCAGCAGCGGTGGCGGCGGCAAGCCTCTCTGCTATGGCCATGCATGCCTGCTCGTACGTGCTGTCTGGCTGGGCAGCAGAAGCAGCGGCAGTAGTAGGTGACGGCGGCGGGGACAAGGTATTATTTTTCAAAACGCCTTCTTTTGCATATTAGTTTTTGGAACTCTGCAGGTCGTGCATCCTGCCGTCGCCCAGCTTTGCCTCGACGCTGCCGGCGCCCCTTTCTATCCTGCCTACCACCCTGCACGCCATCCTGTGCTTTTTGAAAATCCTGATGGCAGGCTCGGCCTCTTCCTTTGGTGCGACGACGCAAAAGCCGACTCCCATGTTGAACGTGCGGTACATCTCGGCAGCCTCTATCCTGCCGTCGGACTGGATCTGCCTGAATATGCCTGTGGGTGCAGGCAGGCTGTCCAGGACGTACTTGACGTTCCGGTTAAGCCTCGGGAGCTTGGTGAAAGAGCCGCCTGTGATGTTGGCAAGGCCGTGCACCCGGATTTTGTCCAGGAGCTCCATGACCGGCCTGACGTAGATCCGAGTCGGGGCCAGCAGCTCCTCTCCCACGGTCTGCACAAGGTGCTCGGCGTTGTCGTCGACAGAGTATTTGGACAGGAGCACCTTGCGGGCAAGCGTGTAGCCGTTAGAGTGCAGCCCGCTGCTTTCCACGCCCAGAATAACGTCGCCGGGCTTTATGGCGCTACCGAGCATCGGCTTTTTCCCCTTTTTCACTACGCCCATCACCATGCCGGCAAGGTCGAAGGCGTTTTCCTGCCCGGCGATGATGTCAGGCAGGACTGCTGTCTCGCCTCCGACTATGGCCATGTCAGACTGCCTTGCACCTTCTACAAGCCCCCTTGCTATTTCTTCTATGAGCGCCTCGTTAGGCTCCCTCAGCGCGATATAGTCGATAAAAGCGACCGGCTGCGCGCCGACGCAGATTATGTCGTTGACGTTCATGGCGACGCAGTCGATGCCCACCGTATCGAATTTGTTCATGAGCTGGGCGACCAGGACCTTTGTGCCGACGCCGTCAGAGTGGAGGGCGATTGTCTGCCCTCCCAACTTTACGAGCCCCGCATAGTGGCCAAAGCCAGAGAGGACCCTGCCCTGCGAGATCATCTTGTGAGTGGCAGAGATTATGCCGCCGAGCGATTCCTGTGCTGCGCGTACCTTGCCCACGTCGACGCCGGCCTCGCGGTAAGTCATGCCCTTCTCCTCCCCTCTTTCCCCCTTTTTCTTCAAACCACGCTAGGTAGCCCCAGCTCTCTATAAATACAGAGCTAGCGGCAGCATAGGAAATAGAGAGATAAAGAAATGGAAGATGAAGTTACGCTTCAGACGACGTCTCTCATCAAGACCGTTTACTGCAGTCGCCCTACACGTATTTTGCCCATGTTACTATTGCTTTGCTATTGTTGCTATAATTCTTTAAAATGACGAAAACCATTCTAGAATATGCCCGATACGAACAACAGATACGGGTGCGACATATGCAAGACTTCTTTCAGCAGCCATGAAGCACTGATTCACCATAACATAAATGCCCATGGCGCAGCCTTGGGTGCCCAATTAAGGCAGAGCGAAGAAATCCAGAAGCAGCGGGCGCACGAATAACCTTCGCACTATAACAAAAAGCGCGCAGTGCACGACCTTTTCTTTCTTGCGTCTTTCTCCCCAACAGCACTGCTTGGAAAAGATGGCAGGTGTGTAGGCAGATAACAAATAAAAATACGGCATAAATCTGCCCGCTGCAAACAACGTACTGTTATGGAGAGCGAAGTTATTATGCAGGCTGTCTTTGACTTTGAAAAGATAACTGTCAGCGTTCGCATGTTCGGAGGCGACGTCTTCGTCACGAGGACGTTTGAAGGCACGGACGTTTACGGCAGGTTCCTCGATTTCCTAAAAGAGCAATTTGGCAAAGGGAATGCCGTACATGCGTTGATTGCTGTACAGGATAGCGGCAGCGGCTAGCAGAGATATGCTAATAGCATTGCTACATATATCAGAAAATATCATTTGAACGCATTTGACAAGAGCATCAGAGGCATCACAGCATGGTGCGAGGATTGCGACTGCGTTTTTGACAACAAATGGGAAGTGGAGGAGCACCGGGACGGGAAGGGTCACAGAATAAAGGTGACCGAGTTCTGGATCACCGGCCGCAGATGAGCAAAAAGCAGAAGGCGCTCATCAACCCTTCCTTATGCCACTGAACGGGGCGTCGAGGATTGTCTTCCTTGCTATCCGCACCCCCTCAAAGACGGCACTCCGGAGTGTGCTGAATGTGTCGCCGAGCATCCTGACCACCAGGCCTGACTCGTTTGGAAGTATGCTTGCACCGGCATAGAGGTTCTCCTTTGGAAGCTCAGACAGCATCGTGTTTACTTTGCTGTTCAGCTCCTGCACGTACTTTTTGGGAGCAAGTATGTACAGGTTCCCGACGGTGTCGTAATTTTCCATCACACCAAACACCCTCATGTCCCTCTTTTTCGGCTCCATCACAGCTACATCCATGAACCGCAGGGCACCATCCTGGTTTGTGGCATGGGCTTTCATGTAGCAAATGTCGTACGCAAATGACTCGCCCCGGGCCACCCTGCCAGACGCCATTATCTCTGAATAGAGCATAGTCGCATTGTCGTGGACGCGCAGGTTAGTGACCTGGTAGAAGCGCGAGTCTACGTAAGGTATTATCTGGTCAGGAATGTATTCAAAGTAGCAGCCATCGTCAACGTCGATGTTCACCATCTGGGTCGCAAAGTTCTTTTCCATTCTGTAGATACGCGTTGCCCCTTGCGTGGTGATGTGGGCATAGGCCTTGTTCCGAAGCGTAATGTCCATCCTATACCTGTCGCCCTGCAGTACGCCGCCCGACGGCGATATGATGTAGAGGTACGCCATCGGGGGGAGTGCCTCTTCGAGGTAGAGGGCACGCTGCGTGTAGAGCGGCACCTTGGAATACTGCTCCTTTACCGTTGTCTTGTCGCTGTAACTGTCCCTCTCCAGCCGAAGCACGAGCCCGCCCAGTTTGCCGGGTTTGCCGACCTCGAGCTGATCGAGCTTGGCGCCGTACGCTTGCACCTCTGCAGGTATGGGGTGCGGAGTATAGTGCTCCAGCTCTCCTACGGCAGTGATGGCGGCAGTCATTGCGGGGCCACGGCCTTTGGAGGAGACTCGAACAAGACATCTCTGATTATATGGTCGGCCACCTTCTGGACCCCTTCGCCGGTTTTGCAGTTAACAAACACAAACGGCTTGCTGCCCCGGACGATTTTGGAGTCCCTCTCCATAATGGAGAGGTCGGCGCCAACCAGCGGCGCAAGGTCTATCTTGTTTATGACAAGCAGGTCGCATGTCTCTATTCCAAGGCCGCGCTTGCGCGGGTACTTGTCGCCTCCCGACACATCTATGATGTATATGAAATAGTCAGCAAGGGCAGGGCTGAAGGTAGTCGTGATGTTGTCGCCTCCGCTCTCTATCATTATCAGGTCCAGGTAACCGTGCTTGGCCTCCATCTCTTCTACAACAGAGATGTTCATCGACGGATCCTCCCTGACTGCAGTGTGCGGGCAGCCGCCTGTTGCAAGTCCTACGACCAGTTCCTCAGGCATCAGGTGTTGCCTGACGGCAAGGTTTCGCCTCATCCTGTCGGCGTCCTCACGGGAGACAACATCGTTTGAAACGATGCCCACCTTGTATCCCTTGGAAGCTAGGATTGGCACTACCATCTCTATCAGCATTGTCTTGCCAGAGCCAACCGGCCCGCCTATCCCCACACGAGGAATCCTTTTTGTTGCTGCTGCGCTCATGTATCTCTCTTTCCTCCTCTTCTCTCTCCATCTTTTGATCCCCTTGGCTCAAGTAATAAACATTTTAGAGGCCATTTTTTCATGCGACATCTGCACGAGGTCTATTTGGGGAACAAACTGCCACATCTCCTCTATCGTCTTGTCGATGTTGTCGTTCACCGCTTTTACCATCACCGGCTTGAGTTCGTCGATTATTTTCTGGCCGTCAAAGTGCTGGAACATTCCGAGGCGTAGTGCCGCCCCCACCATTCCGACAGAGAACGAGTAGAGCATGGCAAGTCCGGCCTTCTTCTTTGGAACCGACATAGCGTTGCAAGAGACTGCCAGGGCCACAGGGTAGGGCCCGTATGCACGCCCCTGCTTTATCGCGGCGGCATAGTCGTTCATCATCTTGCTGCTGGTAACAAAAGAGTTGACGCATCGGAGCATCTGTGTCCCCGATCTGGCAGAGGCGTTGCGGATCTCCTGCACAAGCTTCATAGCATGGAGTGTCCTGTCGACCTTGATGAGACTCTCAAGGTCAGAGCTGGCCGCAAACCGGTAGGCGTTGCCAAGAGCCGCGGTGTCTGCCGGCCCCATCTGGCGCTCTATAAAGATGCGGACAAGATCTGTAAACTCGGCAGGCTTGAGCTTGCGCCCGCTGTAGAACAGTGCTTCTAGCCCATTTGATGTCGTGTACATGCCCGTTGGAAAGAAAGAGTCGGCCAGCTGCATTATGCTCAGGTCTGCCAAGTCGCTGTTGCTGCCGCTGTTGTTGTTGCTGGTGGCGGCGGTTGTGCTGCTAGTGCTCATGTACATCCATCCCCTCCTCCGGCTCGAAGACAATCTTGTCACCACTGATCTCCAGATGCTCGTTCATGTGCCCAAAGAGCTTGCGGAACATGTCAAGCTCTGATTCTGCCTGGATTGGAAAGTAGATCCTGTCCCCTTCAAGCTTGATTGGACGATGAAGGTTGCCTATGGTGTGGCCTATCCTCACAGGGATTTGCAGCAGCATATTATCTTCGTCGTCGTGGTGGTGATGATGGCCATGTTCGTGATCGTGCGAACGAGAGTGGTTACTGTGGCGGCCGTGCAGGGTGTCGCGCTTTATCTTCACCACTGCAACTCTCTCGGGCTCTAGCTCGACTACGACCATCCTGTTATCTGCCAGGAGCACCACGTCTCCATGTCGCAGACGGCTTCCAGGCGGCAGCGTGATGGCGATATCTGTCCCCTTGTCGGTGGACTTGCGCATCCTCACCCTCTGGGACTCCATCCGGTGTATGCGAACTATTTCGGTCATCGAGCGCGCCGACATCTGGCGGTACCGCTCCTGCATAGGCTTGTCGCGCCGGATGTTGCCAAGAACAGAGTTCACGGTTATCATGTTGCTGGCAGTATTGTTATTTCCCATCACACCGGCAGCTCCTTCTCCTCCTTTTTCTTCTCCTGTTCTCCCGTGTTCGCTTCGGCCATATTCGCCCTTACTGCCCTTATCATTTCCATGAGTCTCTGCGTATAGTCAACAGGCCCATAGTGCTGGTACGCGGACCTGTCAATGGTGGCAAAGATCATCCCATTGTCATCTATCGCCACCTGCGCGCCTGTCTCAAATTTTTCTGCTATCACGCATGTCGTAACCCTGTGGTCGGGAAAGTCCAGATTCAGGTGGGAAGCAGGGTCGATGAGGCCGGACATGCTTTCAATTCTGCCGGCGCGCACTGTGACGTGTCTTATCCTAAGCGGGTCTTTTACCACCATGGTTCCCGTGTCAACGTTTGACTCCTCGACGCAGTGTCTGATGAGCACCATTGCACCATCATTACCTCTTGGTCTCAGTCATCGCCTGCGCGCTCAGGTCTTCCGCCGCGAGGTTCCTGTCAATGCGGAGTACAGACTTGGCTATCTCGCCGGCAGCCTTGAGCGCTGTAGTCTTGACCATCAGAGGATCAACCACGCCTATCTTCCACATATCCACAGGCTCGCCGGTATTGATGTCTATGCCGTACCCCGGGGGCGAGGTCTTGGCCATCATCACCTTCTCGAGACCATTAAAACCTGCATTGGCTAGTATCTGGCGCATGATGCTCTCAAGAGCGGATGTCACCACTTCGAGGCCGACCTGCTCCAGCCCCTTGAGCCTCATGTCCTTGACCTTGTCGATGATGTGAAGCTCTGCAGCACCTCCCCCGGGCACGACGCCCTTGTTCAGGGCAGCCTCTGCTGCGTTGATACCGTCGATAGCTGCACGCCACCTCTCAAGCGAGGTCTCCTTGGTGGTCCCCGAAACTACCATCGTCACCATGTTGCGCCCCCTGCCACCCTCTATGTATATGATGCCATTGTCCTCATCTTCATAGATGCGCTCGGCCCTCCCAAGTAGGTCGGGCTTTTTCAGGTCCTCGCTCACCCTAGCAGGCCGGGCGCCGGTATAGCGTATGAGATAGTCGAGCTCTTCTGTTGATACCCTTGCGGCAAAGACGCCCTTTGCCACCAGCATGTCCTCGACTGCCTGGTCCACCTCCGGCGAGGCTATCAGGACGGCGTTTGCCCCCGTCTTGAGCATAGCGTCCACCGCCTCGCGAGACTTGGCCATCCTATCGTTTTCCATCACCAAGATCTCTTGGTAGTTCTTGTTTTCCTTGACCCACGACTCTTTGACCGGCTTGAGGTCCATCCTCGTTATCAGTATCTTTACGCCCCTTACCTCCTGCGGCAGCTCCGGGTCGAGCCTCTTGCGCTCAAGCACAACGCCGTCCACCACCTGGTCTTCCATGCTGGTCTTGCGCAGAACCATTATCGCCTTGCCAAAGTCGTACTCGCCGCCATTGTACTTGGCGTTCTCGCCCACGGTCCGGAGCGCCTTTATGACCATCTTGGCAAGCCTGGCGCCGTCCAGCTTGGACGACAGTGATGTATTCACGACATGCTCCAGTTCAGGCGAAGTTATCGAAATCGACTTGGCCTCTGCCTCAAGCAGCTGGCAGGCGTGTCTCACGCCGCTTTCGATGCCCTCCACGACTTTAGTGGGGTGGACGCCAAGCTCCTTCACTAGCCGCTTGCCTTCCTTGATCATCTCGGCAGACATGACAACCGCGGTGGTCGTTCCGTCCCCGACGAGCTGCTCCTGCCTTTCTGCTATCTCGACTATCATCCTTGCGACGGGATGGATGGCCTTGAGCGAAAGCAGGATGGTGACGCCGTCGTTTGAGACGTGCCTGTTCATGGCTTGGTCTATCAGTAGCTTGTCGAGGCCCTTTGGGCCAAGGGTTGTCCTGACGCAATCGGCCACGGCCATGACTGCGTTTGAATTGGACTCTAGAGCGTTATACTCTACGTGCTCTGCTATTGGACGCCAGACTCCATAATTTTGTGCAGACATATAGTGGCGAATGTCGGTCGATCGAGATAAAGATATTTCAGATATGCCAAAAAATTGTGTTTCCAGGACAAGGAATTGAAAAATAAAGAAAACGGCGTATACGAGAGGTATGGGCGGGTGGTTGAGAGAGAGAGAGAGAGAGACATCACACCCCCGCCCTTTTCCCTCCCCCTCCGCACGCATCACCTTAGAGAAAGAGATGTGCGTTCTGGCGGATGCCCCTCTTTTCTTTTTCCTGCTGTCGTTGTTATTGGTGGTGCGGCTATGCCATAAAGTAGCGCTGTGCCAGCGAGAGCTCCTCCGCAGGTCCCACGGTGGCAATCTTGCCGTCCAGCTTAACTTCGTACGTCTCTGGGTCGATGGTTATCTCAGGTGTTTCGTCGTTCCACATCATGTTCTTCTTGCTGATGTTGCGGCAGTTCTTGACAGGCAGACAGGTCTTTTCAAGGCCCAGCTTTTGCGGAACGCCCAGCTCCATCGCCCTCTTTGAGACAAAGGTATAGCTGGTCTTGTGCATAGCCTTGCCAAAGGCTCCAAACATGGGCCTGTAGTAGACAGGCTCGGGCGTCGGGAGCGACGCATTGGGGTCGCCCATTATCGACCATGCGATAAAGCCGCCCTTGAGCACCATCTTGGGCTTGGCAGGGAAGAAGGCCATCGGATACATTACAATGTCTGCATATTTGCCGACCTCCAGTGAGCCAAGGTAGTCAGAGACGCCGTGGGTTATCGCAGGGTTTATCGTGGTCTTGGCGATGTACCTGCGTGCGCGAAAGTTGTCGTTATCGCCTGTCTCCTGCTGGAGCCTGCCCTTCATCTTCTTCATCTTGTCCGCAGTCTGCCACGCGCGGATGACGACCTCGCCAATCCTGCCCATGGCCTGGCTGTCTGACGAGTACATGCTCAGTACGCCTTCGTCGTGCAGCACGTCCTCCGCCGCGATGGTCTCTGCCCTGATCCTAGACTCGGCAAACGCCACGTCCTCTGCCACCGCGGGATTGAGATGGTGACAGAACATCAGCATGTCCAGATGCTCGTCCACAGTGTTCTTTGTGTACGGCCTAGTCGGGTTGGTCGAAGACGGGAGCGCAAAGTTCTCGCCTGCTATCTTCATGATGTCCGGCGCGTGCCCGCCGCCTGCCCCCTCTGTGTGGTAAGTGTGGACAACCCTGCCGTCGATCGCGTTTATCGTGTCCTCGACGTATGCGCACTCGTTGATCGAGTCTGTGTGGATTGCAACCTGCACGTCTGTCAGGTCCGCCGCTTTGAGCGACGCGTCGAGCACTGCTGCCGTGGTACCCCAGTCCTCATGGTCCTTCAGCCCGCATGCTCCGGCCTCAATCTGCTCAAGCTGAGTTGCAAGTGTCGGATGTGAGTCATTGCCCTTGCCCAGAAATCCCCAGTTCATGGGAGTATCCTCGACTGCCTCTAGCATGCGGCTCATATTGTATATGCCAGGAGTGCATGTGGTGGCGTTGGTACCGTCTGCAGGGCCAGTCCCGCCTCCAATCATATTGCATATGCCGTTGCTGATGCCGTCAAGGTACTGCTGCGGCGAAATCATGTGTATGTGCGTGTCAAAGTGACCGGGCGTGCATATTGTGTGCTCGCCTGCAGTGGCCTCCGTACAGGCAGATACTATCATCTTGGGATCCACCTTGTCCATCGTGAGCGGGTTGCCTGCCTTGCCGATGCCGGCTATCTTGCCGTCCTTGATGCCAATGTCTGCCTTGACAATCCCGAGCACAGGATCGAGTATCACCGCGTTCGTGATTACAAAGTCGAGCGCGCCGTTCTTGTTTGTGACGCCGGGCGTCTGCGCAAGGCCGTCCCTCAGTGTCTTGCCTCCGCCAAACACACACTCGTCGCCAGGAGTAATCAGGTCTTTCTCTATCTGTATTATCAGGTCCGTGTCCCCAAGCCTCACCTTGTCGCCAGTGGTAGGACCAAAGAGATCAGTGTATTGCTTGCGTGTTAGTTTCAACACCATATCTTTTTCTCGCTCCTCTCTCCTATGCCCCGTTAAAGCCCAGTTTGCGGGCTTTTTCGACTGCCTGGCGCATCACCACGCTTGAGTTCAAGCTCCCCATCGTCAGGCCGTTGAACCCATAGCAGACCCTAGAGCCGCCTATCTCGCACAGTTCGACTTCTTTTGTGTCGCCCGGCTCGAACCTGATGGATGTCCCTGCCGGGATGTTGAGCCTGTAGCCAAACGCCTTTTCTCTTGGAAAGTCCAAGGCGCGGTTCACCTCAAAGAAATGCGTGTGCGACCCTATCTGGCATGGCCTGTCTCCCTTATTCCTGACCATTATCTTGACGGTCTTTCTGTTGGCGTTGCAGAGCACGGGTTCGGGCGCTAAAATATACTCGCCGGGCATCATTGTGCTCCTCTCCTCCTGTTTTTTTTTACCAAGGGTTTTTCTTTTTGCGGTTTTTGCTTGGTTACCATTTTTCTTTTCTCACTACCATCCATCCATTCATTCATACACACATTCACTACTGAACTGGATCATGCACGGTGACCAGCTTTGTCCCGTCGGGGAAGGTTACCTCTACCTGGACGGTGTGAATCATCTCCGGTACGCCGGCCATCACGTCGCCCCTCTTCAGGATATTTCTGGCAGACTGCATCAGCTGTGCAACTGTTTTTCCCTCTCTTGCGCCCTCGACGACGTAATTGGCTATATAAGCCACCGCCTCTGGGTAGTTCAGTTTTATCCCGCGCTTTTTACGCCCTTCAGCGATCTGGGCAGCCGTCCAGATCCACATTTTTTCCATCTCTCTTGGTGCAAGCATCATTGTTGCATGACCTCGAAGTAGAATATCGCGAAGTGAACTATTTTAGATTTAGAAAACGAAATAGTTCAATAGGGTACGCCCGGGGCAGGCGGTCTAAGCCCTTGCAAATCTGATTTAGCCGACGTCGACTTAATGTTACGCAGTGTACGCGCTCGCTCGCTCACACACCATCATTATTTTTCTATGACCCGCATCGGAAGGGCCACCGACAGCCAGAAACGTATGGATCCATAGGGCCCGTTTTTGTTCACCGGCAGGGTGAACCTGTAGGTCTTGCCGCTTCCGCCAGCAGAGGCGGTAATCGTCAAAAAGTTGGATACTATAGCCCTGCCCATCATGTTGGCCACGGTAGTCTCCCAACCCTTGCGGAGCGATAGCTCATCGATGTCTGAATAGAGGATAGCTCTTTCAAAGTTCTCGCTCAGGATAAGCTCCTCCGGATTCAGGTTCGCCTGCTTTCTTATCCTTGCAGGATCCATGTTTTTCGTAGTCAAAAGGTACGGGTACGGTGCAAGACCGGCGACAAATCCAAGGTCGGCAAACTTGGTGAGAAAGCTTTTGCGTGACACTATTACCCGCTCGGTGGTAAAGTCCAGCGCATAGTTCCTCGACCATCCGCCATTTTCCTCGGACGAGAGCCGCAGTATCACCTCTTCTATGCCGTTTTCCCTGCACCAAGAGATCAAGGTTTTGACCTTGTCCGAGTCTGACCTGCCAGGCTGCAGGCTTTTTCCTGACTGCTCAAGGAATCTTTCAAAATCTGCAGGTTTCATTTTGCTCGGTCTCCACCCCTGAAGATGGTTGCGTGAAAATAAAAAGTTGAATAAAGAAAAAGCAGGCAAGGAGTTGCTTTTTGAACTCCCTGCCTTCTGCTTCTTTTACTGCCCTGTTCCCTTCCTTTCTTCCCTCTCTTTCCTAGGGCCTCGACCATCCGATACCTGCAGGGATGTTCTGGAAACCCGACGTCGCCAGCAGGAAGACCCATGCCGTGAATACGAACGGCCCCGTGAGCGCCGGCAGCCCCCACTGCCCAAAGAACCTCTGTAGGGCAGGCATCAGGAACGAGCAGCCTATGGTGGCAAAGACTGCCATCATGAAGGATTGGGGCGTCAGCGGCACAAAGCTCGTCAGGGCTATCATCACGAGCACCTGGTTGAACCCGTGCAGCCCAAGCCGTATCTCGGCGGTCGGCAGCTTGGTCAGTATCGCCATTGCCACGCCTATCCCAGAGCCAAGCAGCGCCATCAGGCCGGCAAGATACAGGGGTGAAAACTCGTCCCACTGCGCGGTGTAGGCGTTTGTCCACCACGGCCGGTCCTGCACCCCGGCGATGAATGGCGCAAGTTCAAAAGCAAGTGTGAGACCCACAACCCAGAACACGCCGGTCTTCCAGTTCTCCACAAATGTGACCTGCGAGACACCCTTGAGTGTAGCTATCATGAACTCTTTGACAGTCCACTTGAAACCGTCGTTCGTGTTGGGGTTGTTGCTGCCCGCTATCAGCTCCTCCTTCTGAGGGGGCGGGGGCGCGGGCCATATGTCGTGGCCAAACCTCTTTGAAGCATACATCAGGGCCCAAGTGGTAAAAATGAATGACGATGTAAAGCCAGGGATGGCCCACGACTGAGCCAGACCATTGAGGACAAACAGATCCCCCATCAGGTGGGAAAAGGCCATCCACGTAAACGCCGTGATGGCTGCTCCAAAGATGGATATGAAGAACGTGGCCTTGTTGGCCTTGACAAATGGACCTGACCAGAACGCCATTCCGGTAAGTATAGAGTTGTATCCAAACAGACCAAACGTCACCAGCCCATACGGGGCGCCCGCCAATATCGCCACGCCGGCTCCGATAAGGCCTGCAAGTACCATCATTGCTCCTGCCTTGCGCGATGCCAGGAACACACCTGCTAGGATCAGTACGCCGGTGATCGGTGAGCTGAAGAGAGGCACTTCCGCAATCCCGTTGAAAAGGGTGTATAAGAAATCCAGCAGCGGATCTCCTGTAGAGTATGTTGGGACAGCCATTGAATTTTTTAGTGAATAGAGCAGAGTTTAACAATTTGTAAACAAGCAGAATTTATTAATCAAAATTTGATCGTGTGTGCACTCGCGCAGAAAAACAGGTCACCAATTAAGTCGACGTCGGCTAGATTTTTTGCTTCGATTTATAGCTGAGGCCGCGGCATCCCGCAGTTGTTATATTAAACGTCCCAAAACCAGCAAAGTTAATGTTAACAGCGCGACAACCTTGTCGCTGAACTTTTATGGTGCTGGAGATGCTCGACGCGCTTGCAAAGCCGTTGTCAGATGCATTCCAGCTTGTCGAGAGCAGCATCCCGGTAACCGCGCCTGCAGGCATACTGCTGCTGGGCCTCGTGACCGGCCTCAGGCACTCCTTTGAGCCAGACCACATTGCAGCGGTCTCGGCGATGGTGGCCTCCTCAGAAAAAGGCGGAAAGAAAGGCGGCCTCAGGAGTGCGCCGATACTGGGAGCAATATGGGGCGTCGGCCACACCGCGTCGCTCTTTGCCGCCGGCCTTGTGGTCCTTCTGCTTGCAACCGCGGTCCCAGAGTGGTTGAGCGCCAGGCTAGAATTTGGCGTGGGAGTTATGCTCGCCATCCTTGCTGTGACTACGATAACAGGATGGAGCGTCGGAAGGTTCTTCTGGGGCATCATCAGCCTGAATGCCCGCCACAGGCACATCCACAGCCACGGTCAGCTTGTCCACGATCATAACCACAATCACGCGCACGACGGCGGACATGCCCACGCACACAAATCGCTCATAGTAGGGATCGTGCATGGGCTTGCAGGCAGCGGGGCGCTAATGCTGTTCGTGCTTCCGGCCATACACTCCGTCCCGCTCGGCCTTGCGTACATAGGGATCTTTGGCGCAGGATCGATAGCAGGCATGGCTGGAGTGAGCACACTGTTGGGAATCCCGTTTGCGAGGCTCAGCGGCAACTCTGTAAAGGCAAGGCTAGTACTTCGCTATGTTGCAGGCGTCATAACGCTGGCCATAGGAGCAGGCCTGATGTACGAAATTGCGGCCGGCGGCCAGATCTTCCAGTAAAAACCCTGCCGCCTATCCCTTCTTCAATGCACAAGCGTCACAGGGATAGAAGACACCAGCTTGAGCACGTTGCGGGTCACGCTGCCCATCTCCTCTCTGGTATTGCCAAGCCCGCTGATCCCCATGACTATCATGTTTGCCCCCACCTTTTTTGCGACATCCACTATCTGGGAGGCAGGATCGCCTAGCTTGACTATTCTGATATAGTCGCCGCAAGCCCTGCGCACCGTCACAACGCTATTGAGAAGCACCCGCCCCTCCTTCTCCATCCTAGAAGTGAGCTCCTCGTCTACAGGGTTCTCGTTCTCCTCGGTCCATGGGATGACATACATGAGGTAGATCTTGGCGCGGCTTGTAGCGTAGACGCTTGTTGCAAAGTCCAGCGCCCTGAGCGACTGCCTCGACCCATCTAGCGCAACGAGTATCCTTTTTACGCCATACGCAGGCTCGTCGCCACCGGCCGCTGCTAACGACGACGCTACAGAGTCGTGCGGATGGTAATGCGGCTCTCCAGGCACGTCCCCAGTCACTGCGGCAGATCGCGCATTGCCTCTCATGTTGCTTGTTGTATTGGCTATCATCCTCAGTGCCTTCAAGATGCCGACTCTGGACTCGACCAGCGGCAGCAGTATGATTATCGCCGCCGCAAGCCCTGCCCATATCACCACCAGCCAGACCCACAGGGAATAGATAGGCTCAGAAAAGACATAGCCGGAAAAGTAGAGGGGAACCGGCCACGCCACCACCAGCACCAAGGTGAGCGCTATTGCGACCTTGTAGCCGGCCTTGGATGATCTTTTTAGATAGTCTTCGTCCTCTTTTTCAAAGAGACCCCTTATCTTGCCGTCGACTATCATGATCTTTTGCTTCATGAGACCGAAGTCAAAGTTCTCGGGCCTCGCTGCACTCCCGAACAGAGCGACAGCCGCGCCGACCAGTATCGATGTGGCGTTGCCTGCCAGGAGTGGTACATCCTTCCCTGTCGTTGTCACAGAGACCTCTCCATACAGAACGTAGGCACTTGATGCCCACACGAACAGGCCGCATGCCAAGCCGGCAAGAGTGCCGGCTGTGGCCGAGAGCTTGTTGGTCTTTTTCCACAACACGAGCATGACGGGAACGACTGCAGGCCCTATCAGTATCCCCATAGCAAGGTACACATACTGCAGACTGACGCCTATCTGCAGGAGAAGGAGCGCAAGGACGCCCATGCCTATCCCAAATACAAGGATAGAGTAGCGCGAGATGCGCATCATCTCCCGGCCGCTTGCTGAGGGCTTGACATACGTTCTGTATATGTCGTAAGTGATAAGCGACGAGACTGAGACAAGCTCCGCCGAGCCGGCGGAGGTAACTGCGGTGAACAGTATCGCAAGTATAAGGATGGCCCCCAGGTCCCCAAGCACTGTCGATGCCGCCGTTGGGGCAACCAGACCCATGCTTATCTGCTCCTGCGTTAGCTGCACATTGACCGCAACCGCGGCAAGCCCGAGCGTCGTTGCAAGCGAAAACGGGATGGCGAACCACGCAAGGCCTCCTATGAGGAATCCCTTAAAGACCGAGCGGGGCCGCGCCGCGATTGCGCGCTGCCAGTACGCTTGATCTACAAAAACAGTTCCGAAATTGCCCATGATGTTTATCACGCCAAAAATAAGGGCGCCGGTAGACGCAAGCGTGAGGTAGGAGCCAAGCGAGTTACCCTGTACCGGGCGCAGCTCTGCCGCGGCGCTCAGCTTGTTAAACATCCCGGCTATCCCACCTACTTGGGGATTGACAAAATACACAGCTGTCACGAATATGAGGATGACTATGAAGAGAAAGACGCTGTTCATGTACTCTGCAAGAAAGGTTGCCTTGAGCCCTCCAAACAGGGTGTAAATTATCACGCCGACCGGGATGAGAAAGGCGGCAAGGGAAATGTTTATCCCGGTTAGCGCGCTCACAGCAGCCGCGCCCCCAAGCACAAGCATCGCAGTCACAACAGTGTTTGTCATCAGCGCGAAAAAGAGAAAGACCTTGTGCGAGCTCTTACCAAAGCGTGCATAGATTATCTCTGGAAAGGTGTGCGACGACGGCGCCTTGCGCTTCAGCTCGATCGCAAGGATAGCAAACAGGACGACCTGTATGCTTGCTCCGGCGGCATACCAGAACGGTCCGCTTATGCCAAACTGGTACGCAACAGTCGATGACTGGAGGAGCGTCGCAGTCCACGTCCATGCAGACAGGACTGAAGAGGAGACGAGCCCTACCTTGACGCTCCTGCCAGCAGTGGAGAACCACTCGAAGGTCTTCTTGGTGCCCAGCCATTTGGTCTCCACCCGAACGATGAGTGTGACTGCAAGCGCCATCACGAGCCCCACTCCAAGCAGGATAAAATACGCAATTCCTTCAGATAGGCTCGTCAAAGTGCAGTTGGGTGGATCAAATATATATTTAATATTTAATAACTTGTGTGCGATTTAGGCGATAATAAATAACGAAGACCAACAAGTTCAACAAAAATAGTTGCCCAAAATGCGGAAAACATCTATAAACTACTCGCGCTAATGCTTCACAGGCTTGACTATCGACGATGTCGACGAATTGATAATTTCGGCAATGAGCAAGGATGCAAAGCAAGACGCATGGGAGATATGGGACTTTTTGAAGGGGAACGGCATCGAGATCACCATCGAAGAGATAGAGTCAAGAATAGCAAGGCTCGAGAGCGAGAAAGTTATAACCGGCTACACAATCTCGTTTGACACCAAAAAGACACGACGCAGGGTCACGAGGGTGGTGCTTGTGACATTTAGGACATCACAGCATCTTCCGAAAAGGCTCGAAGGCCTGAAGAAGTACCTGGCCGACGCGCCGTTTGTGCTCTTTTCCGGGCGCACGAGGGGAGGCTATGACTGGATATGCGTCCAATCGTTTCCATCAGAGGAGATGGCAGACGAAGAGAGCGACATCTACAGGAACCTCTTTGGCGACATTATCCAGTCGTACGAGGTTTACGACTTTATGCCAATAAAGGATCCCTCATTCCACTCACTTGCATACACGAGCAAGGAATTCAAGAAGTTCCTTGAAGAGTGGGTTCCACCGTTCCTGCCGAGATAGCTCAAGCCGGAAACGCCGCCTCACTTTTTCATGCTGTTGTTCTTGAAGCGAATGCTGTCATCTATTAGCGAATGGACTTTGAGCCTGACCCCCATCAGGAAGCCGATTATCTCGGCCCTCTGATCAGGTTCTACCGTGTTGTGGACCTCGTTTATCAGGTTGTCCAGCCGGTTCAGCGCTATCTTTAGCGTGAGGTATGTCTTTTTGGCAATGATCGGACCCCGCGCCCGGGGTGAAGCAACGCAGGCCATGTCGTCGGCTCCGTTGCCGTCGTCATGAAGCACGCTTTTGAGCTCGCGGATCTGCCTAACCGTAAGCTTGTTGTTCATGATGTGCTCGACTATCAGCGACTGCTTTTCCTGCGGGATCTGGGCTATCTCTATGGCCTGGCTGACGTTCAGCGACCTGTTTGCAATCCTCTCCTTGATGTCATCAGGCAGTTTCAGCAGCTGCATGTGGTGTGAGACATACTCTTCGCTCTTGCCTATCTTTTTTGCAAGCTCTGTCATGCCTCCCCACCCAAAGTCCACGATGTACCTGCGGAAAGCCTCTGCCTCCTCTAGAGGATCCATCGCTTTTCTCTGGATGTTCTCTGTAAGCTGTATCTCGTAAGCCTGCTTGTCGGTCAGCTCTCTTATCTTGGCAGGGACATAGCGCCACCGGAGGTTCTTGCACGCGTTGAACCGCCGGTGGCCGGCGACTATTTCAAAGCCCAATGTGAGGGGCCTGATGAGTATCGGCTGCAAAAGCCCATGCTCTCTGATGCTATTGACGAGGGTTTCAAACTCTGGATCGTTCTTTTGGAATTTGTCCCGAATTGCAAACTGCGATGGCCGTATCATTTTGATTTCGATCTGCTCCACCACACTAGAGTCTACAAATTCCATCAGCATAGGTTCCGTCGCAAACTACTTATATTTTGTGAATAGTGGCGCAATTATTGATGTTTGTGATAATATCATCCTGCAAATTTTCATATATTTGTAATTATTTTGACAGTACCCTTTACATCAGCAAAAAAATCCACCATACGATATTGTTTTCTCATTTATCGGCAAAATATTTTCTATTCTCCATAACGCCTTTTAGCATAAAATACCTCTTCTGGCAAAAAGAGGTCGCGGACATCCGCCGGCAGCAGCGAGTCCTCGACGCTTGCCTTCCCAAGTGCAAAGTCTTTCAAAAACTCGTTACCCACAATGCCTGCCAGCTTTTTGACAGGGTTTACATAAAGCTCCTCTACCCACGAAGGCGGCAGCGTCATTGCATACCTGTGCCCCTCTGTCAGCTTTAGTGTAAAGTACCATGCCAGCCCTTCCCGCAGCTGGTGAGGTAGATTCGGGGCCAGGATGCCATGCACGAGCTCGTGAACGTAATGGCCGAACTTTGCCTTGTCAAGCCGGATGACTATTTCGCCCAGCCCATAGTCAGTCATTCCTGCTAGCTTGGCGCTGCCGCCGGGTACAAAGGCGATGCCGGCGCTCTCTTTTCTCGATATGACCTGTACTTCCATCTCCCAGCTGCCGCGGCAGATCAGGATGTCAAAGGATGTCGTGACCCCGAAATACTCACCTATCATTCTGTTAGCGCTTTCCATCAGCATGAAAACCCTTTGTGACTCTTCTGCAGACACTTTTGTAAGAAAAGTGATAGAAGATTGTGCCATTAATACGACAGCTGCTGCACACCATACTGCAGGCCAGCCACATATAATAGATCTGATCAGGAGACCTGTGTAGAAAAAAGCTAGTAACCGCTGCGACTTTTTGAACACCAAGTCCACCTGCTTCTTTTTTAGTCAAAATCAATAAGACAGCAAAAGGTGGTTGGTCGGTTTGACAAGTACGTGTGGATAGAAGTGAGCGGCAGCTCGACAGGAAAGGTGTTATACTGGCGTCAAAAGGCAGAGACAGCTGTCGGATAAGTACAGCAAGGACGTCGCAGGCACCGTAACATCAAAGGCACCCCTCCTCTAGTTCGCCCTTTGGCAGGGTTTTATCGTTCTTGCTGTTTCTACAGCATGTACACTTCTTGGTACGTCATCACACCGTTATCGTCCACCATGTGCTTGATGTCTGGCAGCAGTGGCAGAAGTTTTTCAGGCTCGTCAACAACTTCGATAACTACAGGGTGATTGATGGAAATGCCTTCGATGTGCAGCGTTGATTTGCCCCTTCTCCCAAAGCCGTCTACAGCATTTACCACGGTAGCGCCCGAGATTCCTGCCTTCATCATATAGTCTAGGATTGCAGTGTAGAGCCTCTGCTTTCCCTTCAGCTGGTCGTTTTTCTTTATTCTTATTGTGAGGCACCACATCTTTTTGGCGACCATTTTTCTATTGTCTTACTCTCCCCACCGCTGCTGCGCCACTACCATCTGCCAAGATCAAGCTCATCACCAACCCTCACTCAATCACAGCACCTATCGATATGCTGGCATTTGCCAATATGTTTATTCCCATCCTGACAAAAGCTTGCTCATCCAGAATTTGCGGGGTTCAGGGGCAAAAACGGCATGTTGTGGAGTCGCAGAAAAACCTTCTTTTTGCACAAAGCCGAGTCTAGTGAAGAGAGTGCAGGCGGGAGGGTCGGCGCTAGCGTGCAGGGCGGACAGATAGAATAGAGCGGAAACATTGTGCCTTGTCTTTAGCTTCCTTATTTTTCACATGGCAAGTCTATCAACCAAATCCCATATCTCTTTTAAGAAATAGATGTGAAATTTCAATCGGCAACTATCGAAGCCGTTTGGTGAAAAGGACGGTGTCATACACACAGTATAGAGAATATAGTGGAAACTATGGAGGGGATCGCATAACCTTCCTTACAGAGGATATCGCGCATGACGAGATGCGGAAGGTACTGAGTTTCGTGTCCTAGCGCAGGAAGAAACGCAGTAGCCGGTACGGGAAAGAGCCCGAGGATGCAGCAGGATCCGTATGACATTACGAGATCCATAGGGCTCACAGACTACCGTACGCAAGAGATAGTCATAAGATGCGATGCCGCAAAGTATAGTCACTACCTTCACGAGCTCATACACGGCATCATAAACAGAGACCATTCTCATCAGCTTCGGGAGGGGCTTGCGTGGTACTTTACGTTAAAGCTGACAGAGAAGCACAAGTATGTGCGGGCGGCATACCCCTCATGGATAGACCACATGTACGTCTATCCTGTCAAAAAGCTGGTAAAGATAGTAGGCGAGGATTTCTTGAAGGATTTTGCCTTGGGGAGAGCGTCATTAGAAGTCAACTTTCTCCCCTCAGACCTGCAGGAATTCTTTATACCCGAGGTGTTGTTCTATGCGAAAAAGAGATACTTTCGATAAAGAGCATGACGACAGGAATTCAGATACCAAAGATGTAATGGGCGACCTGATGATCTCCCAGTACCAGACCGAAAGGATAAGAGCTAGGCTGGCGGGCAAAGTCGAGGGCTATCGCCACGCAGCGGCAGGATACTACTACAAGGAAGATGATGTCGAGTCATCGACGTACCAATTCCAGCACAAGGGCAAGCTATACAGGGTTTCAGTCAGGGTAGACATGATGCCGAGTCATCTTAAAAGGATCAGATTTGGGCAGTTTGTCGAATCCCTTAGTACAGACGCGATACCGGGCTCAAGGAAGAAAAAGTAGAGGTCAGGCAAAAGAAAGAGAGGAAAAGTTGCTGCTGTCCGTTCCTGTATTCTCCCCATATGCCAAGCTGCAGCAGAGAATTTCTCTTTCCATCTCTCCACCTATTCCTCAGGACGCATCAGAGGATGCTGCGTGGAAGATGGTGACGATGATGCGTCTTTCCTGTTTATCATATAGATCCCGCCAAGCATGATGGCAGCTGCTAGTAGCTGGTAGCCAGAGATCTGTTCGCCTAGAAAAAGTACTGCAAAGGCCAGCCCGAATACAGAAGACGTTGACAGTATAATGATGCTCCTTACAGTACCGATCCGCTTTAGCGCTTCAAAGAAAAAGTACAGTGAAGCTCCAAAGCCGGCCGCCCCAAGCAACAAGACAGACAGTAATTCATTGGTAGTTATAGGGGCCAGAGGCACTCCAAGAAACGCCGCTATTGCAAAGAGCGCCCCACCCCCTATAGCAGACTTTAGGTGCACAGCCTTGGCGGCGCTGATCCTGTGCACGACTAATTTGCTGATGTTATTGTCTATAGCCCAGAAGAGCATTGACGACAGGATGAGTATGTCGCCGTAGTATGTCTGAGCCGAAAAGAGTGCAGCGTCTGCAAAGTGGAGGTTCGTAGTGATGATAACGACGCCAGTGAGCACCAGCACGAATGCCAAGTAGCCCAGCGGCCGCAGCCTTTCTTTGAAAAAAGCTATGGCGATGGCCGCCGTAAAGATGATCTCAGCATTGACAAGGAGCGCGGAGTCTGCCGCAGAGGCGGTCTGCAGGCCTGCAAAATAGAGAGTCGGAGCTGCTGCCGCGCCTGCCGCTGCAATTGCTATCACAAGCATGTAATCCTTGCGCCCGAGTGTATGCTGCGTTTGCTGTCGTTGTTGTTGTCTCTGCTGTACCCTGCCTGAGTAAGCCAGCGGAGCCAGCGTGGCCGCAGCTATAAGATATACAAAGGACGAGAGCAAGAGCGGGTGGATGGATGAGGCGACAGGCTTGGCCACGGTCGATATAGAACCAAACAGAGCAGCAGCCAGGAGTGCAGAGCCATATCCTAGTCGGACATACGACGATGACGACGATGGCTCTGGTTCCGGCGCAGCTGCTGCCGATGCCATGACAAGAAGAGCACCTCCAAGATATTTTAATCCATATACACACATACACAAATGTTGTACGCACAGAAACATACGGTCACCGGCTATCCAGGCGGCAGTAAAAGTACCTGGTGGTGGCAGACGGCGCGATGCCGTGAAAAGTGTGCCTGCAGTGCCCGGGCTCTTGCTGCCTGCGACACTACTTTAATATAGAAATTTTGCCAAGCTTGCCGCTGAGATAGATGGACGCGCGCAACATCGGCCTCCGCAACATCGAAGTCGCAGACACGAGGATATGCGCCATCGATGGCGAGAACGGCAAGCTCATCTACAGGGGCTTTGACATACTAGACCTCGTCAACCATTCCACTTTTGAAGAGACGTCGTACCTTTTGCTTTTCGGCGAGCTGCCAAGCCCGGAGCAGCTGGCAGACTTTGGCCGCAGGCTGCGCGAGGCCCGCAACCTGCCAGAGCCCATCATAAAGAACTTGAAGAATAGGCCCAAGAGGGCGCAGCCGATGGACGTGCTCCAGTCGTGCATATCAGAGCTAGCCGACTATGACCTGAACATAGAGGACGCGTCAAAGGAGGCGCATGTCAGGCGCGCCGTGTTGCTGATAGCCAAGATACCGGCCATCGTGGCCGCATGGAACCGCATTCGCACCGGCCACCACGTGGTCGACCCGATGGAGGAGGGCTCCCACGCTGCCAATTTCCTTTACATGCTGCGGGGCGTCGAGCCGTCTGCAGAGGAGGCCAAGGTGATGGACATCTGCCTCATACTGCACGCCGAGCACTCGTTCAACGCGTCCACGTTTGCGGCGCGAGAGATAGCCTCCACAAGGGCGAGCATGTACGCCGCGATATCAGGCGCGGCAGGCGCGCTCTCAGGCGAGCTGCACGGTGGCGCAAACGTGCAAGTGATGAAGATGCTGCTAGAGATAGGCGACCCCGCAAACGTCGAGAAGTGGGTCGCAAACAGGCTCTCCACAGGCGGCAGGGTGATGGGCATGGGCCACGCAGTCTACCGGACCACCGACCCGCGGGCCGACATTTTGTCGCGGCTGTCAAAGGCCATCTCCAGGGAAAAGAACAACAAGTGGTACGAGATCACCGAGAGGGTTGAGAGGGCCACGAAAAAATGGATGATAGAGAACAAAAGGCAGGCCATCTACCCAAACGTCGACCTGTACTCGGCCTCGATATACTACAGCATGGGCATCCCGATGGACCTCAACACCCCGATATTTGCGGTGTCGAGGATATCCGGCTGGTCGGCTCATGTCATTGAGGAAAAGTTTGCCGAGGCCGCCCCCAAGCCTGCGCTCTACAGGCCAAAGGCAGTCTACATCGGCCGGTACTGCGGCCCCATGGGCTGCGAGTATGTACCGCTGGCAGAGCGCAAGGCGGCACAGCAACAACAGCAACAACAACAATAGAGACAGAAAGGATAAGGAAACGCTGATAAACAGACGCCGGCCCCCTAGCTAGTAAGAACCGTCTTTGGAAAGCCTGAGAGAGACGCCCCCGCCACAGAGGCGGGCCGCTGCAAGCAAAAAGCCCAACCTCGGCAAAGAAGCCATCGACCTCCACAGGAGGCTGAGGGGCAAGATAGAGATCAAGAGCAAGGTCCCGATAAGGACCATGCACGACATAAGCGTAGCGTACACGCCCGGCGTCGCAGAGGTGTGCAGAGCAATCGCGCAGGACCGCGAGAAGGCTTATGAATACACGTCAAAGTGGAACAACATTGCCATCGTCACCGACGGGACGAGGACGCTTGGCCTTGGCAAGCTCGGGCCCGAGGCCGCGCTGCCCGTGATGGAGGGCAAGGCCCTGCTGTACAAGCAGTTTGGCAACGTGGACGCCTTTCCGATATGCCTTGCCACCACCAACATTGACGAGATAATCGCGACCGTCAAGAACATCGCCCCCGTTTTTGGCGGACTCAACATCGAAGACATCGAGACTCCAAAGGTGCTGGAGATAGTCGACAGGCTCAACGCAGAGCTTGACATCCCCGTGTTCCACGACGACCAGCACGGCACTGCCGTAGTCACGCTGGCCGCGCTTTTGAACGCGATGAGGCTGACCAAGAGGGAGCCGGAGAACACAAGCGTCGTAGTTGCAGGCGCAGGCTCGGCTGGCTATGGCATCGTCAAGATACTGAAGGAGATAGGCGTTCAGGACATTACTGTCACGGACTCGCAGGGCGTGATATCAAAGGCCCGCGACCTCACCACGATGAACAAGTACAAGCTGGAGCTTGCCGAGATGACAGACAGGGACGGAAGCAGCAAGGCCGGCCTTGCCACGCTTGCAGACGCGGTGAAGGGGAGGGACGCGTTCATCGGTGTGTCAGGCATCAAGGGGCTGCTGACAGGCGAGATGGTGGCCTCGATGAACAGGGACGCCATCGTGTTCCCGCTGACAAACCCTGACCCCGAGATACACCCGCGCACTGCAGCGCAGGCCGGCGCAAGGGTGATAGCCACAGGCAGCTACAAGTTTGAAAACAGGGCCAACAACGCGCTGGTATTCCCGTTCACGATGAGGGCGATTCTGGACAACAGGATACGCAACATCGACCAAAAGCTTTTGGTGGCGGTGGCAAACGCGCTGGCAGACCTCGTGCCAAAGGACAAGCTGGCGCCCTTCAACATACTGCCCGACGTGACGGACAAGCGGATACAGCCTGCCGTGACCAGGGCGGTGCAGGGAGCAAAGTAATTTTTCTTTTTTGTGTACGTCAGGCAGGCGAGACCTTGGCCTTGAGCCATTCTCTTGCCCTGCGCTCTGCCATGTGCTTTTTCAGCACGATGAGCGTCATCTCGTAGAAAGTCACGCCCTTTTCGCGCGACTGCATGTCTATCCATTTCAGCCCCTGCGCAAGCTCGGGGTCGCTCTCGGCTCCCGCCACAAGGTCGTCTACTACCCTCATGAACTCCTCGTTTTCGGCTTCGGCGGCGAACATGGCTTTCCTTGCGCCGTTGCAATTTTACACGGTGGTTCAACCAACGTTGACACGTTGCACATTTTCTTTTGACATGCGTTAAATCGGGTGCTGTTGAATCTATCGGTGTCGCGTTTCCCCAGCGGTCAAAAGTAACACTCACTTTTCAACACTCAATTACAATACCAAGAGATTCAACAGCACCTTAAATCGCAACATTTCACCTCAAAACGTGCCGGTTTTTCAAGAATAGAACGTCCGTTTGATATGCTTAAATATGCCCGGGATTTTTCCATACTGCAAATGATTGAGAGGATTTTTGCGGAGGATCACGCTTGAGCAGGATAAAATTCGGCTTTACACAGGGCCTCAACGTCGCCAGGCTCGGCCTTGACGAGACCCAGATAATGACTGCTGCCCAGATGGCAGACAGGCTCGACTATGACTCGGTGTGGGCCATGGATCATTCGAACGTGCCGCAGTGGAAGAACGCAGTCGTGAACGACGCGTGGCTGATGCTTGCCGCGCTGGGCGCGGTGACAAGAAACGTAGAGCTCGGCACGTGCGTCACAGACGCCATACGCCGCCACCCATCTGCAATTGCGCTTTCGACGATAACCCTTGACAGGATAACAAACGGCAGGGGCGTGCTTGGCATCGGCGCAGGCGAGGCGCAGAACGTGGTCGACTTTGGGATCGAGTTTTCAAAGCCGGTGACCAAATTCAAGGAACAGCTTGAAGTCATCGAGAGGCTGTTCGAGTCAAGCCCAGATAACAAGGTGAGCTATAACGGCGAATATTACAGGCTGATAAACGCCTGCCTCCAGGCAAAGAGCATAAGAAAGCCCAGGCCGCCCGTATACATTGCGGCAGGCGCCCCAAAGACGCTGGAACTGTGCGCAACCTACGGCGACGGCTGGATACCTATAGGCTACACGCCAGAGCTTTTCAAGGCGCACGCCAACGTAATCAGAGATCACGCCAAGAGGCTCGGCCGCGACCTGTCCGGGTTCCAGTTCGCAAACGACGTCGACATTTACTTCTCTGACGACGGCGAGGAGGCGTGGAACAAGATGAAGAACGCAGTCAAGGTCAGCCTGTACAAGCCAGAACTGCTGAAGGTGCACAACATACCCCAGTCGTCCGAGTTTGACTTCCGCAAGTACTTTACCGAGTACACCATGGACAAGCCGGAGCTGATGGAGGCGATGAAAAAGGCGGCGCTCCAGATACCTGACAGCGTCGCCCGCACCGCAATAGGCGTGGGTTCGCCGGACGACGTGATAGAGATGCTGGAGCGGTTCATCAAGGCAGGCACGAACCACTTTATCATCAGGTTCTGGGGAGACGGCTACTTCAAGAACATCGAGATGTTCGGCAAGAAGGTCATCCCCTACTTCAGGGAGCAGGAAAGAAAGTAAAATAGTCAGGCGGACCGGAACGAGTCCAGCGTGGCGACCTTTTCTTTCTTCCTCCGCTCTTCTTTCTTCTTTTCGTGTCCTGCTATCGGCTTGGCGTCAAACCCCATCCTTTTGAGAGAGGCTGCAAACTCCTCTGAAAAGCCGTGGAACGTGAACACCTGCTCAGGGCTGCACTGCCTGACTGCCTGCATCAGCTCCTCATAGTCGCAGTGGTCGCTAAAGGGCATGGCATAGTCAAGCCCCATGGTGTAGCGGTAGCGCGGGTCGACTGCCCAGCCGGAAAAGCCCACGGTGACTGCGCCGTACCGCTCCTTCATCCTTTTTACAAACGCATTCCGGCCGCTCATAAGTGGCGCCACCATCACCCAGGGCCGGCGCTTTGAAAGCAGCCCCTTCTCTTCTGCCTCTGTGTGGCCCATTGCGTGTTTTAACTCGACTCCCAGGTCGGAATGTATGGCGTTCATCTTGGCTACCGAGTCGTGGACAAACACCGGGTCCCAGTGCCCGAACAGCTTGGTCAGCACCTGCGCCTTGCCAAGCGCGTACCCCATCAGGATGACAGGGATTCCCATGTCGTACATTTCAGAGATTATCTTGTTTGTCTTGTGCGTGATCTCGTCGATGGCAGGGAAAGAGTATTCTGGCCTGCCAAAGGTGGACTCGATTATCAGGGTGCGGGCGTGCGGGAGGCGCGCCGGCTTTAGGAACGCGCGCTCCCTCGTGGAAAGGTCGCCTGTGTAAAACACTTCGTCGTCGCCCACCAGCAGGCCACGCGAGCCCAGGATGTGGCCGGTGTCCACAAGCTGGAACCCGTCGTGCTCCTCATCATCGTCGTCGCTACCGTCGGCGATGTCGTACCCCCTTGCGCTTGCAAGAAGCGACGTCGCCCTTGACACTATCAGCTTTGATCCATGGCTGCTGTTGTCGCCTTTCCCTGCAGGGCGTGAGCGGCGGTGGAGGTGGTCGACGTGGGCGTGCGACACAAAAGTGAAATGGCAGTCGGCAGATTTTGACGGGTCGAGCGCAATGGTGGTGCCGTCTGCGCGCCTGACCGCTATGCCAGACCTGTCAACAAACACCGCCGACTCTGCCGTCCCTCCTGCTGTCGTCCCCATTCCCGAGCTGTCATGCCTAGCAGAGCTTGCTATTTTAAGATTTAGCTCCCTCTGGCTTTAAAAAGTCAGGACGTGAGCGTGGAAATTCCGGACCTGTGATCTTGATTGAGCATGACAGAGTCACTTTTTAAACAAAGCCGCTCCCTCTTTCATTTCCTCTTACTTTCTTTCAAACAGGGTTCTAAAGCACGCAAGTGTCTAAGGTAACCTGATGTCAAAACTCTTTTGTTTAAAGCAGGTAATCATGATGCATATGGCATCGAGTAAAGAAGATAACAGATCAAGGGATGAAAGGGAAAGCACTGCCACCTCTGCTGCTAACAGGGAGGCTGCGAGGCAGCAGCAGGGGAGCAGGGAAGGCAGCGGTTTTGGCGGCGCGCAGCAGAGGCAGCAGCAGGAGGCGGTGAGCAGGTCGATAGACGCCACCAAGGAGAACATAAGAGAGGCCATCAACGAGGCGAGGCAGCAGATGTCCAAGCACACGCAGGTGATGAACGACTATCAGAACCAGACCATTGACGCCACGAAAGAGATGGCCGAGAGCTACCTCGACGCCCAGAGGTCGATGATCAATTCCATGCAGTCAAACTGGAACCAGAGCATGATGCAGCAGCAGATGTTGTGGTTCAACATGTCGCCGCAGGCGGTGGCAGACGCGTACACAAGGATGGCGGGCAGCTTTGCCGACGCGTCCGTGGCCGCGACTAGGATGGCCAACAACCTGCTGTCTGCAAACCTCGAAGCGGCCAAGACCACGCTCAACTATGCCAAGGACAACGCAAGGGAGATGGCGAGGCTCGCCTCCAACTTTGCAGGCTCGGTCGAGCGCTCGTCAAGGGAGCAGATGCAACAGCAGGAAAGGCGCTTCTGAGCCCCTCTTCCTTTTTCTTTTATTTGACCACGGTCACTGCCTTTGTCTCTACCGCCGAGAGCACGCGGGGCGACTTTAATTCGGAAACAACGAACGTTCGGAGCTCATAGTTTCCCGGCCTGTCCGGCAGCCACGACCACCCCAGGTCGTGTGCGCTGTTTGGCCCGGCCCTGCCGCCCGTCCAGCCAAGATGCACCGTAATGTCGTCCGAGTCCCTGACCTCGATTATGGCCAGAAACGGCATCTCTCGGGGCTCGACATTTACGACGTGCATGGCAAGCATTGCCTGCCTGCCGGCACGGACCGAAGAGACATCGTTTCCTTCAAGGTCGTGCAGAGCCGGCGTCGACGTAAAGGAGGCAGGGTATGTCAAGGCAAAAGCGGGTGCAAGGACGGCAACTGCAGGCACGGGCATTGCTGCTGCCATCATCATCACCACTACCAGCAGCACAAAATACGAGAATTGACGACGCATATGCCGCGCACGCAATTACCTGCGTGCCGAAATTTAACCGCTATGCAGTGTGTCCCTCCCCCAGAGACATTTAAGAACAGGCGGCAGGGCACATAGCATGCTTTATGGCGACGGCGACTAGCACCACTACTACTACCAACCTGGGCATACTCATATCCGGCAGGGGCAGCAACATGGAGGCGATACTTGCGGCAGTCAAGGCAGGCAGGATACCAAGTGCAAGGCCCCGCATCGTTATCTCTAACAAGGCCGACGCGGCAGGGCTCAAGACTGCCGAGAGGTACGGCGTCCCGACAAAGGTCGTCCTGCCCGAAGGCGCCAAGGGGTGGGACTATGACAAAAAGCTGGTCGCCGCGCTGGAAGGGGCAGGCGTGACCCCGCAGGACGGCCTGGTCTGCCTTGCAGGTTTCATGCGCATAATAAGCCCCGAGTTTGTGCGCCACTTCAAGCTGAGGGTACTGAACATCCACCCTGCCCTGCTGCCGTCGTTTCCCGGGTTGCACGCCCAGAGGCAGGCCGTGGAATACGGCGTCAAGGTGTCCGGCTGTACCGTGCATTTTGTCGACGAAGGGGTCGATTCGGGGCCCGTGATACTCCAGAGGACGGTGCCTGTCGAGGACAACGACACAGAGGAAACGCTTGCGGCAAGGATACTGGAGCAGGAGCACAAGGCGTACCCCGAAGCAGTCAGGCTGTTTTCAGAGGGCAGGCTCAGGGTGGAGGGCCGCAAAGTGTTCATCAGATCGTCATCATGATGATCATGATCTTTTGCGCGCAAACGCCGTCATCATTGCTGTAGCAAGCACGGCTCCCATGACAGAAAACGCCAGGTAGGGGCTTGGCGGGCCAAACGCGTCCGAGGAGAGCCCGACTGCAAGCGGGCCGGCGGCCCAGCCCACGCCAAACAACGTCTCGTATATTCCAAGGCGCGACCCCAGCTTTTCTGGCGGGACGCCTTTTGTGACAATGCCAAACGTCACCGGGTAGAATATGCTGGTCGCAACCCCTATGAGGGCCAGCGCGGCTGCAAACGCAAAAAAGGTCCACGACGAGGGCGCGCCGGCGGCTGCAAACGAGACGAGCATGCTTGTGGCGGCAAGCGCGACTGCCCCTGCAAGCGCCGGCCTGCCCCAGGCGGCCAGCCTCTGGGCAAACGGTAGCGTGGCAAAGCGGGCGATGCCAAACATAAAGAACAGCACCTCTATGTTCTGGTCGCTCATGCCTGCCGACTTTATGTATGCAGGATAGACCGCAAGCGTCACGCCAAACGTCACTGCGTAATAGAGTATGGCCGCGCTTGCGGCAGGCCGCAGCGCCAGCTCCTGCCTGACCTCGGCAAGGGTCGTCGCCTTTCTCGGCTCCCGCGCCTCGGCAGGCCGGCCGTGCCTTACGAGCAGGAGAGCAGGGACGAGCGCCGCTGCGATTGCAAGCGCGGACAGCTGAAAGAGCGTGCGGTAGTCGAAATAATCGAGCACCAGCTTGCCTGCAAGCGGGCCGGCCATGAATCCGCCCACCCATGCTGCGGTAAAGACTGCTATCCACTTGACTCGTTTTGAAGGGTCAGAGTTGGCAGAGATTATCACTTCAGACGAGGGCCAGAAGAGGGCGTGTGCGACGCCTGCAAGGGCCCGGAACGCCATCGCCTCCGGCACCGACTGCACTGCAGAGAGCATGAATATCGAAAACACGTTGAGCCCGACGCCTGCCGCAAGCACGTACGCCCTGTTGACCCTGTCGAGGGCCATCCCGACAAAGAACGGGAAGAACATGTACGGCAGATAGTTGGCCATCCCGACCAGGCCCACCTGCGAAAAGTCGGCGCCAAGCTCCTCTCTGGCAAACACGGGCACAATGGGCGAGTGCATGCCGTACGAGGTGCCCACAACGGCCGCGCACACGGCCACCATCACCAGGATTATCGCCGCCTGCCGCAAAACTAGTCATCACCACCACAAAAAAGCCGGCTGGCGCTACTACTTGTACGCGGCCACCATGATTGCCCCGTCCAGCATCCCCTTGTCAAAGACGACCTTGGAAAATTTTTCAGCAAGCATCGATTCCAGCTCTGCGTTTTTGGGCCAGCGGAGGAAAGTGCCGTACAGCGTCTTGAATTTGAGGCCGACCCTGCCTGCCGCAAAGTATGCAGATATCCCAAGAAAGTGTTTCAGGTACGTCGCCACCATCCAGCGCTTGAAGGCGCCGTCTGGCTTGCCCAGGTCGACTATTATCAGCCTGCCTCCGGGCCTGAGCACCCGGTGCATCTCTGCTATCGCCTTTTTCAGGTCGATGGCGTCCCTGAGCGAGTAGCCGCAGAGCACGACGTCGAACGCGCCATCTCTGAACGGCATGTGCTCAAATATTCCAGACGACAGCGACGGCATCCTGTCGCCCCAAAAGCGGCGCACGTTTGCAAGCATCTCCGGTATCGGGTCGTACAATACTATTGCCGCATCCCCATTTGCCTCCTCCAGCGCGGTGCGGGACATGTTGCCGTAGCCGGAGCCGGCGTCGAGCACCCAGTCGCCCGGCATCACTCTGCCCCGGATGGCGTGCCGGCGGTACTCGTCGTCCTTGCCAAGCGAGATGACACGGTTTACCTTGTCGTAGACTGGCACTATAGCACGCAGCACTTCAATGACTTCGGGCCAGTAGCGGCTGCCAAGTCCTGCTCCTCCAGACAAGCAATGAGATCGTCTGCGACTGCTATTATTGTATATAACGGATTGCGTATCTGGACATAATAACGGATCATGGTGAACTTCTCTTCTTACCGCTGCCCCAGGTGCTCAAGCCCCCATTCCGTGGGCGCTGACAGGATATTTGACGGGCGGCTGATGTTCCAGTGCGCCAAGTGCAGGGTGTGCGCGCTTGTGCCGGCGCAGGCAAGCATGGACGAGGCTTACCTTGAATTCCTGGACAGGTGCGACAGCAACCAGGTTTCAACGTCTGACGACCTCCGCCCACTGATGGAGCAGGAGAAAATAATCAGGCCGAAAAAGGAGGTCAACGCGCTCATCGCCGCGGCCGGCGCCAAGGGCGACCCGCTCGTCGAAGAAACGCTGCATTCCGAGCGCGACTATGTCGTCGACTTCAGGTCGATGGCAGAGGAGCAGCCCGACTATGGCGCATCGGAGGTCGGCTCGCTTCCTGTGGACGAGGCCATAGCAAGTACGCTTCGCCGCAAGGGCATCGACCGCCTGTACAGGTTCCAGGAAGAGGCCGTGAAAAAAATCCTGCAGGGTGCAGACGTCGTGATAACGGCCCCCACCGCGTCCGGCAAGACCGAGGCGTTTTGCATCCCCGTCCTGCAAAAGATTTCAGAGGAAGTGTCGCGCTTTGGCTCGCTGCGCATATCAGACGAGCGCGGAAAAATAATGGCCATTTTTGTTTACCCGACAAAAGCGCTGTCGCGCGACCAGCTCCCCAAGATAGCCGAGCTTGCCGGGCCTTTAGGGATACGCGCGGCAGTTCTGGACGGCGACACGCCCGAGGCAGAGCGGAGGCTGGTGCTCGATTCGCCCCCTGACATTATCGTGACAAACTTTGACGTGCTCCACTACCACATGATGCACAGGACGCGGTTTTCAAGGGCCTTTCGGACAGCCAGGTTCCTAGTGGTGGACGAGGCGCACGTCTACACCGGAGTTTTTGGGGCAAACGTGCACCACATAATCGCAAGGCTTGAGAGGCTGGCCGGCTCTCGGTTGCAGGTGGCCGCCGCTTCTGCCACTCTTCCAAACGCCGGCGACTTTTGCCAGGTGCTCTTTGGCAGAAAGATGGAGGTGGTGCAGGGCAGGGGCAGGCGGGGCAGGATAAACCTTGCCATCATATTTCCGTCGCTGCGGTCGCACAGGTCGCTTGCCATCGACCTTGTGAAACAGGCGGCAGGCAGAAAGCACAGGACGATAGCGTTTTCAGGCTCGCACCTCGGGTCGGAGCTCCTCGCCTTTTACGCGGCGCGGCAGGGGGTCAGCATCAGGGTGCACAGGGCCGGCCTGACGGCAGAAGCAAGGGCAGAGGTGGAAAGCATGTTCAAGCAGGGCAAGCTGTCTGCAATATCTGCCACGCCGACGCTGGAGCTTGGCATAGACATCGGCCACGTGGACGCCATAGTATCAAACATCGTTCCTGCAAACAGGCTGGTGCAGAGGATAGGCCGGGCGGCCAGGAGAGGGCAGCAAGGGTACGCGTTTTTGGCGCTTGGCAACGACCCGATAAGCCAGTACTACAAGTCGCACCCCGACGACTACCTTGCAGACCAGGAGCTTGCCTACACCGACCCCGCAAACCCGTTCGTGCAAGAGTGGCAGGTGCTAGCCATGGCCTGCGACAGGCCGATTGCAGAGGGCGAGTCTGCCCCCATGAAGGACGCGCTGCAGCGGCTGATGGCAAGTGGGCTTGTCAGGCACGAAAAGAACCGCTTTGTGCCGGACCTGAAAAAGGCGATGGAGCTTCTCAACGCCTACAGCATACGGGGCATAGGGAGCAGGGTCGACATCAGGATAAACGGCAAGCTGGCCGGCGACCGGTCGCTCCCGCAGGCGCTGGAAGAGCTGCACAAGGACGCGATCTATTTCCTTGCAGGCAGGCGCTACCGCGTCAGGCAGCTGCACCTTGACGATAAAAAACAACCATACGCCGAGCTTGACGTCATACCATACGACTATCCTTACTACACAAAGGCGCTTACAGACGAGTGGCCCTCCATAACAGAGGTGCACGAGCGCAAAAAGGTGTTTGGAGCAGAGGCGGCGTACTGCTCGCTCAGGATCCAAAAGCGGGTGCTAGGGTACGCCAACATAGAGGTGGGGCACGAGGCCACGGCGCAGGGGAAAAAGGTACTGTTTGACAAGGCGCTAGAATATGAATTTGTGACAAAGGGGTTTGTGTTCCGCGCCCCGGCGCCGGCCGACTCCGTGGCAAAGGCGGGAGACGAAAAAGAAGAGTACGTCGCCATGAGCGCGTTCCACGCGTCAGAGCACGTCATAATCGAGGGGAGTGCCATGATAACCGGCGGCGCGTCGCAGGACCTGGGCGGGATCTCCCTTGGCGCCTCTGGCCTGATATTTGTCTATGACGGGAGCGTCGGCGGCAACGGCGCAAGCAGGGTGCTCTATGACAGGCTCGACAAGGCTGTCGGCAGGGCGCTGCGCATTTTGTCAGAGTGTCCGTGCACCAGCGAGAGCGGATGCCCCCGGTGCACGTACTCGTACAGGTGCGGCAACAACAACGAATACCTGCACAAAGCAGCTGCAATAGAGGCGCTGAACAGGATGGTGGAAGGCGAGCACACAGAGATAGGACTGGAAGAGGGCCTGCCGGAGCAGGACGCTGCAGGAAGCGACAGGGCGCTGGTGTGACGACCCGCCGCCACAGGGAAAAAGGTTTAAGAGTGGTCTGAGGCGTTTTCCAGTAAAGCACATGGAAGAGGTCACCACTGCTGCTCCTGCTGCCGCCGCGCCGCCGCAGGGAAAGATAAGGTGGCGTACGCTTGTCCACAGGGGCATCGCCTTCCCGCCGCCCTACCAGCCAAGGGGCATCACCATATCCATCAAGGGCAAAAGGGTGGCGCTCACCGCAGAGCAGGAGGAGCTCGTCTACGCGTGGGCCAAGAAAAAGGACACCCACTATGTGCAGGATCCCGTTTTCCAGTCCAACTTTATCTCTGATTTAAAGCCGCTGCTGCCTGCAGAATTTAAGAGCATGGAATTAAAAATATCCGATTTTGATTTCTCTGAGGCGTTCCGGCTTGCAGACGAAGAAAAGGTGATGAAAGAGCGCGAGAAAGAGCGGTTAAAGAACCTGCCACGAGAAGAAAAGAAAAAGATGGCAGAGGCCAAGAAAGCCGAGCGCGAGCGGCTGAAGGCCACTTACGGCAAGGCCATAGTCGACGGGCAGGAGGTCGACATCGCAAACTGGCTCGCCGAGCCCCCTGGCCTGTTCATGGGCAGGGGCCAGCACCCGCTCAGGGGCAGGTGGAAGCCAAGGGTCAGGCCAGAGGATGTCACGCTGAACCTCGGCGAGGACGCGCCGGTGCCTGAGGGCAACTGGCAGAAAATAGTGCACGACCACTCGTCGACCTGGCTTGCGACCTGGATGGAGAGCCTGACTGAAAAGCGCAAGTACGTCTGGCTGCACGACTCGTCGGCGCTCAGGCAGGGCAACGATCAGGCCAAGTACGACAAGGCCAAAAAACTGGCCGAGCAGCTGGGCAAGGTCGAAAGGGAGATAATCCGCAAGATGAAAAACGACAGGACTGCCACCGTGGCCTACCTGATATTCAAGCTCGCCATGAGGGTCGGCGACGAGAAGGACCCCGACGAGGCCGACACGGTGGGCGCAAGCACGCTGCGGGTCGAGCACATCAGATTCCCCCAGTCAAGCAACGGGAGGCAGCAGATCGAATTCAACTTTCTGGGCAAGGACAGCGTGCCCTGGCAAAAGACGCTTGACGTTACCACCGACGACACAAAGGTTCTGTACGAAAACCTGAAAAACTTTGTCAAGGGCAAAAAGCCCGACGAGCGGATTTTCGGCGAGATAAACTCGCGCAAAGTCAACGAGTTCTTCCAGACCGTGATGCCCGGGCTCACGGCCAAGGTGTTCAGGACGTGCATAGCCACCAAGGTGGTGCAGGACGCGCTGGCAAACCCGCCCATCAAGGTCGACAAGAACTCCACTGAATCGCAAAAGATCTATGTCGCCAAGGCGGCAAACCTGAAAGCGGCGATTGCGTGCAACCACAAAAAAGGTGTCGACCCCAAGAACCCGGCTGCCAGAAAGGCCGCTGAAAAGTTTGAGGAGAACATTGCCAAGAGGAAAGAGGCGATAGCGGGCCTAGAAAAAGAGATAGCGAACAAGAACTGGAAGACTGAGGCGCAGGAGAAAAAGCTGAGGGAGCGACTGGAAAAGATGCAGGTTCAGCTAAAGCTCATGCAGGAAACCCGCGACTATAACCTCGGCACGTCGCTTCGCAACTATATCGACCCGAGGGTGATGAAGGCGTGGCTCAACTATGTCGACCTTGACTGGACCAAGATATACACCACAACCCTGCAGCGCAAGTTCAAGTGGGTCGAAGGCTACAAGGAAAAGAACTTCAAGTTCTATCCCTAGTAGGGCTGCAGCTCTGCCTGCGTGAAATTGCCCCTGCTTGACATGATGATGACTGTCGCGTCCGTCACCTTTTCAAACACGAGCGTCAGGAGCTCCTCTGCAAACAGGGAAGGGACGCTGCCATCATGGTGGTATACGGTAAAGTAGTGCTTGCATGCATTACCACCACTGCCACCATTGCTGCCGCCGTCGCTGCCCCGCACCCTGTGCACGGCGTCCAGGCCGGCCACCCTCAGATACTGTTCGAGCACGTCGAGCATGGTCCACATGTCGTATCTTTTCAAGAGCGGCACGGCATCCTTTTTCATGAACGAGAAGGCTATTGTCGCCGTGTCCCGGACCAGCCTGCTGCTAGTTGCAGCAGTAGTGCCAGAAACGTCTTTGCTGCCTGCGCTGCGCAGGGAAACCTGCAAGAGCGCAGAGAATATCCCCGGCACAGGCATTGCGCGCGCAAGCTCGTACCTGTCCCTTGCTGCATGGCTTTCCAGCACATGGCTCACCAAATAGTCTACAGACGCACGCTGCCTGTCGGCCATCCGCTCAAGGCGGGCCAGCGTGTCGGTTCCAAGCTGCACGTCTATCCTGTCGGCGACGCCGCTTATTCTGTTACGTTTTCTCTGCTCAAGGCGTGCAGAAACATTGCTGCGGATTACATTACTTCCATCATCGCTGCCAATACCGCTTCTATTATTGCCATCACCGAGTAAGACAGGGTTTTCCTGCATGACGATCAGGCGTCAACATCGTATTAAAGGAGGTGCAGTACATTGCAATAGTTAGTTAGTCACCCTCTTACTCTGCTCCTTGCACTCCGCTGCATGTGTGTGTAGCCTAGCCCCTCGTCAGAAGACTTATATCGTTTCTTTGCCTTTTTGGCTCCGGACTATTATTATAATGGCTGCCTCGTATCAAGGGCGCTTTGTCACCGGTTTTTTCTTTGCCACGATGCTAGCGGTGGCCCTTGTCCCGGGCAGCGGCATTAACCAGGCAAGCGCGCAGAGAGCTGCCACTACCACGCCGGACTCGCTCTTTGTGGCCCTCCTTGCAAACGGCGACTCGCTGGTGGAATACGACGTCCTGATAGCCCAGCCTTCTGCAAAGAGCGTCACGGTTCAGCTCTTTGGCACCCACATAAACGACCTCATCGTGACCGACTTTGACGACAACATACTCGACTTTTCCCCGGGACAGAACCCGGGCGAAGTCACCATATCGCCAGCAGGCGCCAAGGGGGCCAGGATAAGCTACACGACGCCCGACCTGGTGGGCAAGGACAGGAACGTGTGGACGTTCATGCTAGAGTCACCAATCGGCTTTTCGGTCAAGATGCCTTCTGGCAGCGTGGTCATCGACTATGGAGACGCCATGCCTTCCATAATACTGGTGGGAGACCAGACCCTCCTCACGTTCCAGGCAGGCGCCAAGCAGGTGAAATACGTCATCGGGGTGGTTGGCACCGAGGAGAGGGCCAATATCACGATAAAGCTGGTAGAGACCACCATCAAAGAGACCGAGGCCAGCTATCCGGGCATCGTCCTTGCAGAGACCAAGGACCTGCTTGCAAAGGCAGTCGCGGCGAAAGAAGCAGGCAACTTTGCCGAAGCCGAAAGGATGGCGGCGCAGGCAAACGACGCCGCCAAGACCACCGCAAGAGAGTTTGGCGAGGCAGGCGACGCCGTCGAGTCGGCCAAGGCGGAGGTTGAAAGGGCGGCAGGGCAAGGGCGCGACGTGACGCAGGCAAGGGCGCTCCTTGAGCAGGCAGACGCCCAGTTTGCGGCAGGCAGCTACTCGCAGGCCCAGAACACGGCAGGGCGGGCAGTGGCCGCAATAGGGCAGGCCCCCCAGTTCCCAGTCACGCTCGCAGCAGGCATCGGAGCGGCCGTTGCGGTAGCTGCTGCGGCAGCAGGGGCGCTCTTTGTGCTCAGGAAAAGGAAGAGGCAGCCGCAGGCAAAGGAGGCATACAGGAGGCCGGCGCCGGCTGCTGTTCCAGAGCAGGCCGATAATGATGATGATGATGACGATGTTGCAGAGCCGGCCCTTGAAATTCCGGCAGACGACGCCCCGCCTCCCTCCTCGCTGGAGCAACAACAGCAGCAGCAGCTCCAGCAGCCTGGCGAGCCGGTGCAGGAAGAAGTTGCAGCAAAGCCGGCCGAAATCGTGCCCGACTCGCACACCGACAGGGGCCTCCTTGGCAGGATAGTGGCAAGGATATTTGAGGAAAAGCCGCACCTGCGGCAGGAGGACAGGAACGTGCTCCAGTTCCTTGCAGAGAACGAGGGCGCAGCGTTTGAGAGCGAGGTGCGCACCAAGTTCCAGCTCCCCAAGACCACAGTGTGGAGGCTGGTCAAGCGGCTTGAGCGGGAGGAGCTTGTAGAAATCAGGAAGGCAGGGGGCCAGAACCTGATAAAATTGCGTTTTGAGGGCAGGCAGCCCTGATTTTTATCCGTTATCGCAGGGTTTGCAGATTTCTTGCGCCACGCTTAAATAAATCGTCATCGGCAAGTATGCATGAGCACTGACATCACGTCGCTTCTTGCAATGCCGATAGAGCACTTCATCAACATGAACGTCGCGATCATGGAAGGTGACAGGTACGTCGATCAGGCGCTTGAAAAGATGAAAGAAAAGGGCGTCAGGAGCGTCCTGGTGTCGCACCAGGGCGAGGTGGTCGGCATCCTGAGCAAGACAGACATACTTTTCAAGGTGATGTCGCAGGGCAGGAACCCGGGCAAGGTCAGGCTGAGAGAGATAATGACCAGTCCCGTGTTGGCGGTCGAGCCGCAAAAGAGCGTGCAGGACACGCTTGCGCTCATGGACAAGCACGTCGTCCGGCAGCTAATAGTCAGCTCGCACTCGGCGGTGCTTGGCATGGTATACCGCGACGACATTTTTGAGCGGATACACATGTCAACCATGTCCACGGCAGACACAGCGCTCAAGGGAACGCCTGTGTGCATCATAAACCCCAAGGCGATAGCGTACGTCAGGGACGTGAGCACTGCAAAGGTAGTGTGCCCCTACTGCGAGCTCCCCTATGACAGCAAGGAGGCGCTTTCAAAGCATATCGACCGGCTCCACACGGGCTCGGGCGTGCTCGAAGGCGACGTGCGCAGGACGTTTGAATAGTTAATATAATGTAAGGCGAGATTTGAGCTTGCTTACACACGCTCGCTGGGCACGTGCCGGGGTAGCTCAGCTTGGTTAGAGCGTACGACTCATAATCGTAAGGTCGCGGGCTCAAATCCCGCCTCCGGCACTTTTTTGCATCGAATGAGCCAAGCCCAACTTTTGGGGTTTGATCCTGCCTTTTTTTACGTAACTTGTGCGCTCTTTTATCGCCAGAATTCTGAATTTGTGTAATTTTTAAACGTCAGGAACTCTCCGCGCTGCAGCCAAAGGCTCAAAAGGTGCCTCTGGCCTCCTTCTCCAAGTGGGCAGCAGCATAATCGCACCTGTCGTCGCAGGTCTTGCCGCAGGAATAGCATTTGTAATTCTCTTTGCTTCTCTGTTCAGTTCCGCTGCCCCTGTTGTGCAAAGCAGGTTCCATGCAGACCTCTCTATAGATGGGCTGAAGGACAGGTATTCGGTGGGGGAAAGCATTGATTTCACGATAAGGGCAACTGGATACGGCGTCGCATGCGGCTATCCAGATGTCGAAATCATAGACTTGGACAGACATGGGGAAACAGTATTCGGCCTTCCTGGAAGCCTCATCTTGATTATCTGCGACCTTGATGCGAATAATTTTGACAGGACGTGGACGCTGACAGAGCTTGGGACGACCGGCCACGTAACAATAGACAGGGTTGGACATTACAAGGTGGTAGCCAGTTTCGGCAGGCAGACGGCAGAGAAATACTTTATTGTAGATGAAATATCCAAGCGAGCGATAGAAAAGACAAATGGCCTGGACGAGGTAAAGACGTTTGTGGGCCATTATCCTGGTGCAGAGGCAAGAGTATACTTTGTTACAACCTGTGCCACCGAATCTTGCGAAACTCTGATACGGGTTCCAAGCGTCGTCGAGTATCTGTATGAAGCAGGAGGAGCACAGGACGGCGACAACAGGACGGCCATTCTGCGAGTTGGCATTGAGCGGAAATGGAACGGCGAGCCTGTATATTTCCAGATCAGCTGCCAGGCATCAGGCAGCGAAGACGCCAAGGATATTTACGGTTCACGAATAGAAGAAGAGGACATCGTTGAATTTCTGCATGAGGAGAGTCGCTGTCCGCAGTGAGCTTGCGGCACATGAACAAGTGCAAAGCTCTGCCCGGCACTTTTTTGCAAAGATTATATATGATTTGAAAAAGTAGTGAGGCTGAGCAGTGCCGTCGTAGCTCAGCCTGGGAGAGCACTCCGCTGAAGACGGAGCCGTCGTGAGCTCAAATCTCACCGGCGGCACTTTTCATTTACCAGCTTTGCGACGCTGTCTATTATCTTGCCCGACGCAGCAAGGTGGCTCTTGGCGTCAAATATCTCCTCTATCTCTTTCTTTGAAAGCTGCTTTGCGATGCGCGCGTCGGCAGAGACGGCGTCTTTGAACTGCTCGCCCGACTCGAGCGCGGCAAAGGCCACGCGCTGTATATCGCGGTAGGCTTCAAACCGGGCGACGCCCTTTTTCACGAGCGCCTCAAGCACAAACTCGGCGTATATCTGCCCCTTTGTCATGTCCAGGTTTTTCACGACGCGGCCGGCGTCCACCTTCAGCTCTTTGACGACCTTGGACATCGAGTCGAGCATCTCGTCGAGCAGTATCGCCGCCATCGGGAGCGTGAACCGCTCGTTTGCCGAGTTGGAGAGGTCGCGCTCGTGCCAGAGCGGTATGTTGTCCATCGAGACAGAGACGAGCGACTTTAGTATCTTGGCAAGCGACGATGTGCGCTCGCTCTTGATCGGGTTGCGCTTGACCGGCACGGCGCTGGAGCCCATCTGCCCCTTGCGGAACGGCTCTGCCACCTCGCCTATCTCGGTGCGCTGCAGGTTGCGTATCTCGATTGCTACTTTATCCAGAGTAGCGCCGATGAGTGCCATCAGAAACTGCATCTCGGCATAGCGCTCGCGCGGTATGACCTGAGTCGCTGCTTCGACAGGGTGCAGTTCCAATTCTTTGGCGACCAGCTTTTCCACCTCAAGCGCCCTGTCGCCCATGAGCGAGCCGGTGCCCACCACACCACGGGTCTTGCAGAGCAGGAACCGCTTTTTACCCTCCTCTATCCTGTCCATGTGTCGGGCCATCTCTGCGGCCCACACTGCAAACTTTAGGCCAAAAGATATGATGCTTGCGTGTTGGCCGTGCGTCCTGCCTACAGCCGGCACGCCTTTGAATTCCACCGCCCTGGCTGCAAGGGTCTGCCCAAGGGCCGCCACCTTGTCCTCGATGATAGCAAAGGCGTCGCGCATCTGCATGCATGTCGATGTGTCGACGACATCGTTGCTAGTCAGCCCATAGTGCACCCAAGGCCGGGACGCGGGCGGCGACTGCTCGCTCAAAGCCTCCACCATCGCCGCTGTGTCGTGCTCGCTTGCTGCCTCCAGCTCAGCTACCCGGCCCAGCGTCACTTTTCCAGACGCTGCAGCCTTGCCAATGCCTTCTGCGGCGCCGGCAGGTATCATGCCTATCTTTGCCTGCGCCCTTGCCACGGCAGCCTCAAAGTCAAGCTGGTACTGCAGCCGCCTTTCGTCGCTGAAAATCTCGCGCATCTCAGTGCTACCGTAGCGTCCCGAGTCTATGGGCAGAATTGGCACATGAAAGGCAGTGGCGGGCGTGAAAATAAATCTTGCACTTTTTTGACGAAAGAAAAGCCGCAGACTAGGCAAAAGAAGGCTTATAATAACTTCATGCAGGTTCAATGTCATATTGAGCGAGATTGCTACCAGGGGCGGCCTCAGGGTCAGAAAGGTGGATGACAACAGGTTCAGGATAGACCCAGACGGCGGAAGGGGCATGAAGGTGCCGGTCACCATCTATGCAAACGACGCCCTAATCTCCAAGATGGTCACAGACAGGACGATAGACCAGGCTGCAAACGTGGCTACTCTGCCGGGAGTGCGCAAGCACGTCGTGGTGCTGCCTGACGGCCACGAGGGGTACGGCTTTCCGGTCGGAGGGGTGGCCGCCACCGACGCGGAGGAAGGCGTCATCAGCCCAGGCGGCGTGGGCTATGACATCAACTGCGGCGTGAGGCTCTTGCGCACAAACCTCATGGAGGCAGACCTGCGCCCCAGGTTGAAAGAAGTCGTTAACGAGCTTTTCAGATCGATACCATCAGGCGTCGGGAGCGAGGGCGCGATCAGGCTATCCAAATCAGAGTTGGACGAGCTGCTTGTAGAAGGGGTCGAGTGGGCCGTCAAGCGCGGCTATGGCACGAGGCACGACGCAGAGGTGTGCGAGGAGAACGGCACCATGAAGGGTGCAGACCCTGGGAGTGTTTCAGATACTGCCAGAAAGAGGGGCGCGCCCCAGCTGGGCTCGCTTGGCTCGGGCAACCATTTCCTGGAGATACAAAAGGTGGACAGGATATTTGACGAAAGGGCGGCAAAGGCGATGGGCATAGACAGGGAGGGCCAGCTCACCGTGCTGATACACTGCGGGTCAAGGGGCTTTGGCCACCAGATATGTACCGACTATTTGCGCGTCTCTGAAGCGGCGCTCAAAAAATACAGCATAACCCTGCCGGACAGAGAGCTTGCCTGCGTGCCAAACAACTCCCGGGAGGGCGAGAACTACCGCAAGGCCATGAATTCTGCATTGAACTTTGCATGGACCAACAGGCAGATGATAACCCACTGGACGAGGAAGGCGCTGGAGCGGGCCTTTGGCATGACAGAGGCCGACATGCAGGCCGAACTCGTCTACGACGTGTCGCACAACATTGCCAAGGTCGAGAGGCACAGGCTGGACGGCGAAGGCACCAGAGACGTGGTGGTGCACCGCAAGGGCGCGACGAGGGCCTTTCCGGCCGGCATGGAGCAGGTGCCTGCCAGGTACAGGCAGCTTGGTCAGCCAGTCATAATCCCGGGCTCGATGGGGACGGCAAGCTGGATACTGCTTGGCGGCAAGAACTCGCTTGACCTCAGCTTTGGGTCAACGGCCCACGGCGCCGGCAGGACCATGTCTAGGTCGGCTGCAAAGAGGAGCTACACGCCGGAAGGCGTCAGGGGCGGCCTTGAGGCCAAGGGCATCTACCTGAGAGCGCTGACAAAGGAGGGCATGGTCGAAGAGACGCCGGACGCTTACAAGGACGTCGACTCTGTAGCCGACGTGTCGCACTCGCTTGGCATCGCCACCAAGGTGGCCCGGCTCGTGCCTATTGGGGTGATAAAGGGTTGAGCAATGAAGAAGAAAACAACAGCAAAGACCCGGACATAGAGATAATCAAGGCGCGCAAGATGAGGGAGCTGCGCGAAAAGGCGGCCGCGATGGAAAAGGCCAGGGCTGCTCAGCAGCCGGCTGCGGCAAAAAAGAGGACGGCAAAAGAGATTGTGATGTCCTACCTGTACGACAGGGGCGACGAGGTGCTCAATGCCGCGTACGCGCAGTATCCTGCCCAGACTGCTGCAATAGTGGCCAAAGTGGCCGAGCTGATAGAGGCAGGCGAGATCCAGACCAGGATTTCAGGGGGCGAGCTCTTGTCGCTTTTCAGGTCGGTCGGCCTGAGAGTCAGGATAGACACTTCGATAAAGGTGGAGCAGGACGGCAAGCTAGTATCGTTCTCTGAAAAGCTGAAGCAGAATGAGTAGGGACGGAAAGGAGCCCCTTGGCACATTCATACTGGATTTCCAGACGACTGATTTTGCGCCAGACGAGAAGATAGCAAACGCTCTGCTCCAAGAGATGCAGCAGGCGTGCCAGCTTGAGAACCAGTACGCGCTAGACCCCCCAGTCGAGAGGGCCGGCTGGTCGTTTGCCAAGCTCTTCATTTCGGGCCAGTTTGCAGAAAAGATCTATTCAGGGCGGGCCTACGAAATCGACAAAGCAAAGGGCAAAAAATTCAACGACAGGTTCGTCTCGTGGCTGGCAGGCGAGCTGAAAAACAGGGGATGCGGCGCGCGGATAAAAATCGCGCCAGAGATGAGAGAGATGTCCTAGACCCTGCGGCCCCTTCTTCCGCCCGGCTTGCGGGTCGTGTCGTGCGGGATCGGCGTCACGTCGTCTATCCTGCCGATCCTGAATCCGGCGCGTGCAAGTGCCCTGATCGCAGCCTGTGCGCCCGGCCCCGGAATTCTCGGGCCGACTCCGCCCACCGCCCTCACGCGTATGTGTAGCGCGTTGATGCCCTTGGTCTTGGCCACCTCGGCGGCCGCGACGGCAGACTTCATTGCCGCATAAGGCGACGACTCGTACCTGTCGGCCGTGACGTGGCGGCCGCCAGAGCTGAACGAGATCGTCTCGCTCCCGCTCAGGTCGGTAATGTGGACAAGCGTGTTATTGTAACTGCTAAAGATGTGGGCTACCCCCCAACGGGTCTGCGTGACCTCGTCTACTGCTTCAGACGACATTCAGGCAGTATCGTCTTGCAAGAGGGTTAAAAACGTTATCAGCTGCTGGTGGTTACCATGCCCACCTTCAGGTAGATAGGCCATACCACTTCTTTTTTTGTTTCAGAAACGCGATCTCTTTCCCAGGCCTCTTTCAGGTCGGCTTTTTCTGCCAGAAAAACGGCAAAGCGTATGTTTGGCCCCGCCCGGGCGTTTTCGACCTGCTTTTTGCTTGCGTCGCTTGCGACGACCCTTTCAAAATACCCCTCAAGCAGGGCTCTGCTGCCTGGCCGTTTCCAGTGGCGCAGTCCCAGGCAAGCTCCTCCTTTTCACGAGGCAGGCAAGAAAGTCAAAAAGCGCCAGGGGGTACGACGGCCTTGACGCTGCATATTGCCTTGACTGCTTTGAGAAAAGATCCTTGAAATCCGACAATGGCTGTGTCTCTGCTGCCACTATTGGAGAGGTCAGGATAAGCTATTAACCTTTTGTCGCCGTCCAAGCTGACTAACTATTCGTCCTCTTCAAAGTACTTCTTGACCAGCTTGTCCATGCTCTCCCTTGACTTGCTGCCACTGCCGGCCATGACCTCCGGGTGCTTGTCGTTAAGGTGCTTGAGCACGAGCCTCACGGTGTCGCCGCATATCTTGCACCTTGCCTTGCCAAACATTGTCAGAAACTGTCTGCGGCGGAAGTAGTAAAACGTTACCGCGGCCGGGCAAGGTGCTGGTAGCCGCGGTTTTCAAGCAGCGACTTGCCGTCGTAAACCCGGCCGGCACCCTTTGTCACCGTGCCCACTTCGTGCAGGGCGACGCCGGCCTTTTTTGCAGCCGCCCTTGCCTCGGGCATCGACGCTTTTGGGATCGTCGCGATTATCTCGTACTCTTCTCCGCCGAAAAACACGAAGCTGCGCGGGTCAAGGCCGTTTGCCTGCGCAAACTCGTCGACACCGGCGGCCCTGACCTTTTCGTAATCTACTTTGATGTCCACCCTGCTGCTCTGGGTCGCTATCTCGTACAGCGAAAAGGCAAGGCCGTCGCTAGAGTCAATGGACGACGAGAAATAGCGCGCAAGGGCCATCCCAAATTCCTGCCGCGGCCTGGGTTCCAGGACGGATTCGACTGCCGCCTTGCGGAACTGGCCGCTTGGGGTCTTTATCGATCTGTCGCCAAGCAGCATGACAAGGCCGGCGGCAGGGTAGCCAAACATGCCTGACACCACCACCGCGTCGCCGGGGCGCGCCCCGCTCCTCCTTGGCACCGGCCAGCCTTTTGTGACTGCGCCCACCATGCTGCAGTCGATTACAAGGTCGCCGGCCTCGTTGGTGTCTCCCCCCACTATTTTGACGCCAAACTCTTGCGACGCGGCCTGGAATCCCTTTGCAAGCCCCTCGACATACCCCCTTGAGATGCCAGCAGGCAGCCCCAGCGAAATCATTGCCGCGACCGGCAGCACACCCTTGCACGCAAGGTCGCTTGCGCACGCGACCAGGCTTTTCCTTGCGACCTGCCAGGGCTTCATCTGCGCCGGAACGTCCGTGCTTGCGACCAGCATGTCTGCCTTGAAGGCCAGCTGTTCTTGCCGCGTTCCGGGCAGGTCTATTACTGCCACGTCGTCGCGGTCGGCTATCCCAAGCGCCGACGACATGATCCTGATTACTTCGGCCTCATCTAACCGCTTCATAGACGCGCTGGACCTTTTCGCTCATCTTTTTGTACAACGCCTGCGCCCTGTCGGCCCTCGACTCAACTGAGACCCTGATGGCGTGCTCTGTGTTTGACGGCCTGACAAGCACCCACGAGTCGTCGTCGATTATCGCCTTGACGCCGTCGCCGGTTATCAGCTGCGACGACTCGGCCTTTAGCTGGTCGGGCAGCATGTCAATGACCTTCTGGTGCACAGCCGAGTCTGCCGCTATTTTGGAGCGCACCTGCGCAAACTGCGACGCAAAGGCGAGGCAGTCTGAAATCGTCTTTCTGTCAAGGGTCGCTATCGTGGCCGCCGCCAAGAGGCCGTCGCGGCACATGTTGAACCTGGGCATGATAAAGCCGGCGCTCGAGCCCTCGCCGCCGGCCTCTGCGCCCACTTCGAGCATCTTGTCCACCACGTTTGCCTCGCCGACTTTGGAGTGGGTCACGCGCCCGCCGCGCTCTTGTACGTATTTCTCTATCGCGACGCTGGTGTCGATGCTCACCACGTAGCTCTTGGCGCCCATCTCGGCCGCTCGGGCGACGCAGAGTAGCAAGGTCGCGTCAGGGTTCAGCTTTTCGCCGGTCGCGCCGCTGACCACTACGAGCCTGTCTCCGTCAAGGTCGAGTGCAAAGCCGTGGTCCAGCTTGCCGGACAGGACAAGCGAGCGCAGGTCGGCAAGCTCGTCGGCGGTCGGGTCCGGCCCCCTCGACGAGACGCCTGCTATCCCGTTTATGCTTGAAAACTGCATGCCCATCTTTTTGAAGAGGAGCTCTGCATAGCCGCAGGCGGCCCCGCCGCCGCAGTCAATGCCGACCTTGGTATTGTTGTTGTTGCTGCCTGCAACGACAAGCGACGCCACGTCGTCGACGTAGGTGGTGCTTGTCGCGTATTCTTTTCCCGGCTGCTCGCCGATCCGGGGGCCGGAGGCAAGCATCTGCGCCAGCTCTTTTTCAAACAGCCCGCGCCCTTCCACTATGAATTTCAGCCCGTTCCATTCAAGCGGGTTGTGCGAGGCGGTGATTATGATCCCGGCCCCGTAGCGCCGCGCCTCCCTGAACGCGGCAGGCGTCGGTGCAACTCCCAGATTGTAGACATCGACGCCGGCAGACATCAGCGACGCGGCGGCTACCTGCGACATTATCCTGCCGGAAGGCCGGGTGTCCCGCGCAACTATGCATTTGCCGCCGGGCTTGGCGGCCGCTGCTGCTGCCGCCACTACCACGTTTGCAAACATGCCGGCAAATCGCGCCACCTCGTGCAGGTTGAGGTCGGATCCATAGATTCCCCTCACGCCGGAGATCGATACCTTCACGGCTTGGAAGTGCATATCGCAGATAATTAAACTAGCGCCAAAGGAAGTAGAGTACTGCTGGAAATTCTATCAACTATATGAGCGCGGGCGCATGACCTGTTCCTGTTGTTGTCGTTGTCGTCGCTGGCTGGTTACAGATACCTGCTCGTGCCGGTGGCCCTCGGGCTGCTCGTCCCCACGCTTGCCGTCCCCTGGGTGTCGATAAACCTGCTAGGCTCAAGGTCTTACACTCCGCCGGAAATCATGGCCGCCCTTGTGCAGCCTGCCGCTGCGAAAGAAGAAGGAAGGGCCGGGATAGACCTGTCCATGCTGCACGAGAGGGGCACCGTCCTGTCGGCGTCGGTGGCAAGCATGGCGCTCTATTCGGCCGCGATCGCAGCCATGATGGCAGCCATTCCCTACAGGGCGCGCAGGCAGCAGCTCGCCCTTGCCGCAGGCATCCTTGCGATAGCCGCAGGCTCCCTGTGGATGTACGCCATAGAGGCGTTAAAGTCCGGGTTTGCAGCTGCGGCGCAGATGACAGGCGGCATAATAGGCGAGGAGTTCAGGGGCAGGGAGGGCGAGCTTGCCAGCCTCTTCATAGTCACTGGCGCCGGGCCCTACTTTGCGCTTGGCGCCGGCGCGGTTGCCGTCGCGGCCGGCGGCTGCCACTACTACTTTGCCGGCGAAAAGAAATAGCGAGTTTGCAGCGCATCTCCCGCTTCTTTGGGCATAAGTGGCAGGCTGTTACAGAATATTGCTTGCTGCAAGCCGGTACATCATTTTTCTATATGAATTTATGACATAAGCGTACTATAATTACAAATTCTGGCATAAATTTGGCATAAATTTATATCAATCAGTCCATCTTAGGTTATGATGACCGACCAAGATTCACCGGATCATGAAAAAAATTCTGAAAACACCAGCAAAAATAGAAATAGAAAGATGATGACCATTGGCGCGGCTGTTTCGGCGGCCTTTGTCCTCATCCTGGCAGCAGCCATACCGGGGCTGGCCTTGAACGCAGGGGCCACAAACGCGGCGACAAAACCCACGGACGGGTACGACATACACGTTACGGTAGGCAGGCACGACAGCATGAACCTCGACGCGCAGATGGACCACTATTGCAAGCTGGACAACAGGATAGTGGCCGTGTGCCAGCTGTATGCGCGTGACAGCAACGCCAAGCCAGGCACCGGCCCCATGCTCTCCCAGATCGAGTTCATAATCACCGAGGAGCAGTACAAGCAACTGCCTGCAAGGGAAAAGCCCAGCTGGCACAACCACGCAGTCGAGCTGACGCCAGAGAGGGGAAGCCCAGGCTGCGTCGAACTGCCCCAAGGTCTTGAATGCGGTGCGCTGGTAGAGCTCTTGAAAAAGACCTACGGCAAGGTTATCACGATATGGGACCCTGCCGACCCCGTGCCAAGCTACCCGCCTTATGCGTTCCTTGTGGACAGCCCGTACGCGCTCGGGCAGGACCTGAACGACAACCTCCACAAAGAGTGGCCCACCAGCTGCGGCGAGGACTCGTCGGCAGAAGGGCTGGCATGCCATGACGGAGAGGTCAAGCTGAAGGTCAAGGCTCTCGGCCCGAGTGGCGAGGAGAGGCGCATGTTCATCAGGATAGGCCAGGACGGCAAGATCATCTCTGAAGGCTTTGCCCCGTTTGCGTTCAACGGGACGGAGGGCAAGACCTACCAGATGAGGGCGACAAACTTTGACGGCCTGGTGTTTGACAGGTGGGAGGACGGGAGCACCAACAGGCACCGCATGGTGACGCTCAGCGCAGACATGGAGCTGACGGCGCACTACAAGTTTGCGCAGGACAAAAAGTTCACGGCCAAGCTGAGCGGAGGCGAGGAGGTGCCGCCGACAAACAGCACGGCGACCGGCGCGGCAGAGCTGAAGCTGAACAGCAACGCAACCCAGCTGTCCTACAGGGTGAACGTAACCAGCATCGACAAGGTGACTGCAGCGCACCTGCACCTTGCTCCCAAGGGGGTCAACGGGCCAGTGGTTGCCACGCTCTACAGCGCGGCGCCAGGAGGCGAGGTTAACGGCATCCTTGCCGAGGGTACCATCGACGCGTCAGACCTGTCCGGCTCACTTGCAGGCAAGACGATAGGCGAGCTGGTAGATGAAATGGGGGCAGGCAACGTATACGTGAACGTCCATTCGTCGGACTATCCTGGGGGCGAGATCAGGGGGCAGGCAGGCTGACAGAAGCCGGCTAGCTCTCCCCCTCCCTCTTCTTTTTTATTTTTTCAGCGCAAACAGACAGACCAGAATTGTTGTTGGGCGTTTGGCGACGGGGCAATGATTATAATAGCGCACACAGAGTGTTGAACCGAGCGCCCTAGTAGCTCAGCCTGGCAGAGCGAGGGTTTCGTAAACCCTAGGCCGTGGGTCCGAATCCCACCTAGGGCTTTTACGTCAGCAAGTCCAGTACGGTCTTCAGTTCCGAGATCTCTTTTTCGGCCGCCACCCTGTCCACAGGGTCAGACGCGTATTTCAGCAGCCGCTCGCATGCTTCAAGCTCGGCAAGCAGTATCTCTTTCTTGTCAAGCGTCTGCTCGTGGTACGGATCGACAAAGCTATAAGTCACCCTACGAGAGGCGTTGCTGCCGCATGTCTTGGCGACAATGACTGATGGGACTTCAGAGTCAACGATATTCATGCCATGAAGAGCGCGTTACTGCCCTAAATATGAGGCTGAACTTTGTTAAGCTATACTATACACAAAGAATAGAAGGGGCAGGCCGCCGGTTGGCCGCAAAGAGGCATACATGAGGGAGCGTACGCCTGATGCTATATGGACGGCAGCCTTACCCCGTACAGTATTATTTGCAATTCGCGCTTATACGTCTCTAGCTCACGTCCACCCCGGATCCCTCCGCCAAGTATAGCCGCTTGCGACCTGCTGCTGCCCCCTGCCACCGCCGGCAAAAGCAGGATGCCATCGCCATGCCTACTACTATTTTCTGTTATTGCTGCCCGTGCTGCCGTTGTCGTCGTTGCCATTATCATTATTGTTACTGCTGACAGTAGCGACGTTGCCGCTCTTGAAATATGCGGTCACCTGCTCGTGCAGCTCGTGCACGGTCAGGCTCGTCGTGTTCGACCTTCCCCCGTCCGCCCAGCGGTCAAAGACGGTGTCGCCATAGTCGGCCACCGACACCGTGTAGGTCTGGCCCTCCTTGACAGGCACCGTCAGCGGGGTATAGCCGGTGAACGCAGTCGTCCCGTTCACGCTTATGACCGTCCACATCGTCACTATCTGGCTGTTCTGGTTGTACGCGTTCACGGTGAGCGTGTTCTGCGGCGTCGCCTCCGTCTCGAACTCAAAGAGCGCGTTCACGAACTGCTCGCCGCCGCTGTACGTTATCGTTTTTGCGCCTGAAGCTTTGTTGTCATTATCGTCGTCGCTCCACCGCGCAAACTTGTAGTTGGACCACTCTGACACGTGGATGGTGTATTGCCGGCCCGGCTCGCCTTCAAACCTGAGCGGGGTGTACCCGCTTGCGGCCTCTTTGCCGTCCGGTCCTGTGACCACTGCCCACATCGACAGCTGCGACCCGTCGGTGGTCATGGCAGATATGAGGAGGGCCGGCTCCGGCGGACCCGACCGCTCTGCATAGTACGCAGTCAGTATCGCCGAGTTATCGCCCAGCTTGACTGTCCTCTGCTTTGACCTGCTGCCGTCTTCCCAGTGGTA
>NZ_JBBIHK010000007.1:0-90503 GCF_037447015.1 Nitrososphaera sp.
AAGACTTGGACGTCCGGCCCGGCGACGTGATCAAGATCACGAGAAAGAGCCCGACCGCGGGTGAAAGTGTATATTACCGCTACGTGGTGGAAGGTTGAGAAGGGATTATGATAGAGAACTCTATCGAGATGTGGCCTATTATCAACGACATTCTGCGCAGGGAAGGAGTCGCAAGGCAGCACCTCAACTCTTACAACGAGTTCATGGAGCGCGGTCTCCAGAGCATCATCGACGAAGTCGGCGAGATTGAAATCGAGACCGCCGAATACCCTTACAAGATCAAGCTTGGCAAGGTGAAACTGCAGCAGCCGAGGATAATGGAGCTTGACGGCTCTATCACACACGTCGCCCCGATGGAGGGGAGGCTGCGCAACCTCACTTACGCTTCTCCGATAATGCTCGAGTGCTCTGTCGTCGAAGACGGCAAGATACTTGAATCCCGCTTTATCCACATCGGCGACATGCCGGTGATGGTCAAGTCCAACACCTGCCTGCTCCATAACCTGCCGGAGAGCAAGCTTGTCGAGTTTGGCGAAGACCCGCGCGACCCGGGAGGATACTTTGTCATCAACGGGTCAGAGCGCGTCATCGTCGGGCTTGAAGACCTCTCGTACAACAAGATAATCGTAGACACTGAAGAGACCACGGGCACGCTGCTGTACAAGGCCAAGGTCTACTCTTCCATCGTCGGCTACAGGGCCAAGCTGGAGCTTATAATGAGGCCCGACGGGTCGATTGTGACAAAGATACCGGGCTCGCCTGTCGACATACCCCTCATCACGCTCATCCGCGCGCTCGGGCTCGAGTCCGACAAGGACATTGCAGACTCGGTCTCTCTGAACGAGCAGATTCAGGACGAGCTCGAGCCTTCGTTTGAAAAGGCCGGCGACGTCTCTTCCAGCCGCGACGCCATAGTCTACATCTCAAAGAGGATTGCGCCAGGCATGCTCGAAGAGTTCCAGATCAAGCGCGCCGAGACTCTGCTCGACTGGGGCCTCCTGCCGCACATCGGCAAGAACCCTGAGAACAGGCACGAAAAGGCGCTGTTCCTGGGCGAGGCTGCCTGCAAGCTTGTCGAGCTAAAGCAGGGCTGGATAGAGGCCGACGACAAGGACCACTATGGCAATAAAGTGATAAAATTTGCAGGTCAGATGCTTGCAGACCTGTTCAGGACGGCGTTCCGCAACCTCATCAGGGACATGAAGTACCAGCTGGAGCGCTCGGGCCAAAAGAGGGGAATCAACGCAGTTGCCGCCGCAGTGAGGCCGGGCATCGTCTCTGACAAGCTGAACAACGCCATCGCTACCGGAAACTGGGGCCGCGGGCGCGTAGGCGTGACGCAGCTTCTGGACCGCACCAACTACATGTCCACGATCAGCCATTTGCGCAGGATCCAGTCGCCGCTGAGCAGGAGCCAGCCCAACTTTGAGGCCCGCGACCTGCACGCCACGCACTTTGGCCGGATCTGCCCCGCCGAGACCCCCGAAGGCTCCAACTGCGGCCTGGTAAAGAACCTGGCGCTCTCTGCGATAATCTCTGTAAACGTGCTGTCTGCCGAAGTCACAGAGAAGCTGTACGAACTTGGCGTGCAGAATGTGGACGAGGCAAACGAGAAGCTCAGAGCGCAGGGCACCCGCGTTTTCGTCGACGGGAGGCTCATCGGCTACGCCGAGAAGGGCGAGCACCTGGTCGAAACCCTCCGCTCGATGAGGAGGTCGGGCAAGGTGCACCCGCACGTGGGCGTCTACCTCTACAGCTCGCAGAACGAGAACGCGACCAAGAGGCTGTACATCAGCTGCAACGCCGGCCGCGTCCTGCGCCCGCTCGTCGTGCTAAAGGACGGCAGGCCGCTCATCACGACAGAGATAATCGAGAAGGTGTCCAAGAAATTCCTGTCTTGGATGGATCTGCTCTACATGGGCGTGGTCGAGCTCGTGGACGCAAACGAGGAGGAGAACCTGTTCATCGCCATGGACCCGAAAAAGATAGACCCTGCCAAGCACACGCACCTAGAGATATTCCCGTCGGCCATCCTGGGCGTCGGCGCGTCCATCATACCATACCCTGAGCATAACCAGTCTCCAAGGAACACCTACGAGAGCGCCATGGCAAAGCAGTCGCTTGGCTTTTCGACTCCGCTTATGAACGCAAGCACCTACGTGCGCCAGCATTTCATGCTGTATCCGCAGGTGCCAATCGTCAGCACAAAGGCGATAAACCTGCTCGGCCTCGAAGACAGGCCGACCGGCCAGAACTGCGTCGTGGCAGTGCTTCCGTTTGAAGGCTACAACATCGAAGACGCTGTCGTGTTCAACAAGTCGTCTGTGGACCGCGGCCTTGGCAGGACGTTCTTTTACCGCATCTACGAGGCCGAGGCCAAGCAGTATCCCGGCGGCATGAAGGACACGTTTGAGGTGCCGCAGGCAGACGCCAACATCCGTGGCTACCGCGGTGAAAAGGCATACCGCCTGCTGGAGGCAGACGGCGCCATCATGCACGAGGCCGTCGTCAACGGAGGCGACATACTGATCGGCAGGACTTCGCCGCCCCGCTTCATGGAAGAGTACAAAGAGTTTGAAGTCAAGGGGCCGTACAGGCGCGACACGTCGGTAGGCGTGAGGCCGTCTGAAAACGGCGTCGTCGACACCGTCATTATCACTCAATCAGTAGAGGGCGGCAAGATGTACAAGATCCGCGTGCGCGACATGCGCATACCCGAGATAGGCGACAAGTTCGCTTCAAGGCACGGCCAGAAAGGGGTCGTCGGTATGCTGGTCAACCAGGAGGACGTTCCCTACACAGAGGACGGCCTGGTGCCCGACGTCATGATCAACCCGCACGCCTTCCCCTCCAGGATGACTGTGGGCATGTTCATGGAGTCGCTTGGCGGCAAGGCCGCGTCGCTGCGCGGAAAAATAGTCGACGGCTCGGCGTTCCTGGGCGAAAAGCTGGACGACATCAAGGGCGTCATGGAGCAGTACGGCTTCAAGTACACCGGCAAGGAAGTGATGTACGACGGCAGGACCGGCAAGCGGTTCCCCGCCGACGTGTACGTCGGAGTAGTCTATTACCAAAAGCTGCACCACATGGTTGCAGACAAGATCCACAGCAGGGCAAGGGGCCAGGTGCAGATGCTGACCAAGCAGCCGACAGAGGGCCGCGCCAGAGGCGGCGGTCTCAGGTTCGGCGAGATGGAGCGCGACTGCCTCATCGCCTACGGCGCCTCAATGATGCTCAAGGACCGGCTCCTGGAAGAGTCGGACAAGGCCGAGGTGCACGTCTGCGAGCGCTGCGGGCTTCTTGCGTACTATGACGTGAAGCAGAGGCGCTACGTCTGCCGCGTCTGCGGTGAGAAAGCCAAGATATCATCAGTCGTCATCGCCTACGCGTTCAAGCTGCTGCTGCAGGAGATGATGAGCCTTAACGTCGCTCCCAGGCTGATAGCCAAGGAGAAAGTCTAGAGGAGGTAATGGTGTAGAGATGATGGAAGAGTCTGCCAAGGTTCTGGGTGGTATCAAGTTCAGCGTCTGGTCGCCAACCGAGGTGCGCAAGTTCTCGGTCGCAGAGGTGACTGCGCCAGAGACGTACGACGAGGATGGAATGCCGGTTCAGGGCGGCCTGATGGACAACAGGCTTGGGACGCTCGAGCCGGGCCAAAAGTGCGCCACGTGCGGCAACACGTCTGCCAAGTGCCCCGGGCATTTCGGGCACATCGAGCTTGCCGAGCCGGTGCTGCACATCGCGTTCGTGGACGACGTGCACAAACTTTTGCTGACGACTTGCAGGTCGTGCAACAGGATCAAGCTCGACCCCGAGGATCTCGCGTATTTCAAGGGCATAAGGGACAGCAAGGCGCCATACGCGGTAATCACTCTTGAAAACATCAAGGAGGAGATCATCGAAAAGGCCAAAAAGATCAAGAGCTGCCCGCACTGCGGCAAAGAACAGTATGACCTGATATTCACAAAGCCGACCATATTCGTAGAGCGGACGGAGGCTGGCGAGAACCGCCTGCTGCCCATAACCATCCGGGAGCGCCTCAGCCACATCCCGGACGAAGACCTTGCTTTGCTGGGCTACGACCCGTCGACTGCAAGGCCGGAGTGGTTCGTGCTGCAGGTGCTGCCGGTGCCGCCCGTGACTGTGAGGCCGTCCATCATACTTGAAACAGGCATCAGGTCGGAAGACGACCTTACGCACAAGCTCGTGGACATTATCCGCGTCAACCAGCGCCTGAAGGAGAGCAAGGAGGCAGGCACTCCACCGCTCATCGTGCAGGACCTCGTCGACCTCTTGCAGTACCACGTTACGACGTACTTTGACAACGAGGTGTCGGGCATCCCGCAGGCCCACCACCGTTCAGGAAGGCCGCTCAAGACGCTGACGCAGCGCCTGAAGGGCAAGGAGGGCAGATTCCGCGGATCATTGTCGGGCAAGCGCGTCGACTTTTCAAGCAGGACCGTGATTTCGCCTGACCCGAACCTTGCGATTTCAAACGTGGGCGTGCCGGTCGATGTCGCCAAGAAGCTCACCATTCCTGAAACGGTCTCGCAGTGGAACCTTGAAAAACTAAAGGCGCTTGTGACCAACGGCCCCAACACGTACCCTGGCGCCAACTATATCATCAGGCCGGACGGCGTCAAGATAAGGCTCGACTATGTGACTGACAGGAAAACGATAGCAGACTCGCTTGCGCCCGGCTACATCGTCGAGCGCCACCTGGCAGACGGCGACATTGTCATCTTTAACCGCCAGCCGTCGCTCCACAGGATGTCGATAATGGCCCACTCGGTGGTAGTGCTGCCGTACAGGACGTTCCGCCTGCATCCAGCAGTCTGCCCGCCGTACAACGCCGACTTTGACGGAGACGAGATGAACCTGCACGTGCCGCAGAGCGAGGAAGCCCGCGCAGAAGCGACGCTTTTGATGCGCGTCCAGGACCAGCTCATATCGCCAAGGTACGGCGGCCCAATCATTGGCGGCCTGCGCGACTTTATCACAGGCGCTTTCATGCTGACCCGGGACAACACGGTTCTGACACGAGACGAGTTCGCCAACCTGGCACTCGTGGGAGGGTACAAGGGCCCTCTGCCAGAGCCGGCCGTGACTGCCAAGGACGGCACCAGGCTTTACAGCGGCAGGCAGCTCTTCTCGCTCTTTCTGCCAAAGGACTTTAACTTTGTCATAACGAGCAAGTGGAACAAGGCCGCCAAGGGCGAGGGCAAGGACGTCGTGATAAAGAACGGCCAGCTGATCTCCGGCGTCATCGACAAGGCGTCGATAGGCGCGGAGGAGCCAGACTCTGTGCTGCACAGGATAGCCAAGGACTATGGCACGGACGCCGCAAGAAAGTTCCTCGACTCTATCCTGATAATGCTAAAGACGTACATCACCCACAGGGGATTCACGTACGGCTACTCTGACCTGTGGCTGCCGCCGGAGACGAGGCAAGAGATATCCGACATCATCCAAAAGACCTACGACAAGGTGCACGAGCTGATACAGCAGTACAAGGACGGCACGCTCCCGCTGACGAGAGGCCTGGCCGCAGAAGAGGCACTGGAACTTTACGTGGTAAACGAGCTGTCACGCGCACGCGACAGGGCCGGCAGGACCGCCGACAGGGCGTTCCCCGACGACAACTCGGGCGTCATCATGGCCTCGACCGGAGCCAGGGGCTCGACCCTGAACATAGGCCAGATGACTGCCGCGCTTGGGCAGCAGTCGATACGCGGCAAGCGCATCCAGAAAGGATACCGCAACCGCGCGCTCCCGCACTATGAGCCGGGCGAGACAAACCCTGACGCAAGGGGGTTTGTAAAATCCAACTACCGCGACGGCCTTTCGCCGCTGGAGTTCTTTTTCCACGCCATGGGCGGCAGGGAAGGTCTCGTGGACACGGCCGTGCGCACGCAGCAGTCCGGCTACATGCAGAGGAGGCTCATCAACGCGCTCGAGCATTTGAAGATAGAGTACGACCAGACCGTGAGGGACCCGCACGCCAACATCGTGCAATACCTGTACGGCGAGGACGGCATCGACCCTGCCAAGAGCGACCACGGCGAGGCCGCAAACCTGTCACGCCTGATAGAGGCCGAGGCCATAGTCGACGAAGGCCGCAAGGCGACTGAGGACCAGATAAACAGGATAATCGAGGAGTACGGCACAGACCTCAACCCGAGGATGCGCGCAAACCTGCAAAAGGCGCTGCTTGAGAACAAGCTGTCCAAGGACGGCGTAGAAAAGGTGGTCAAAAAGGTGCTCGACCTCATAAACAAGGCCCTCGCAGAGCCCGGGGAAGCGATAGGCGTCGTGACCGCTCAATCGATAGGCGAGCCGGGCACGCAGATGACTCTGCGCACCTTCCACTTTGCCGGCGTCAAGGAGCGCAACGTGACCCTCGGCCTGCCAAGGCTCATCGAGCTTGTGGACGCAAGGAAAAAGCCCGTGACGCCGACTATGGACATCTACCTTGACAAGGAGCACAGGGATTCCCGCGAGAAGGCGCTTGAAGTGGCCCGCGAAATCCTGTACACGCAGGTGGGCGACCTCATAGAAAAGAGCGAGACCGACTATTCCGGCGTCCTGACGTTCCACTTCTCCGAAGCCAAGCTGGCAGAGCGCGGCTGCACGCTGGAAGAGGTCAACGCGGTGCTTGAAGGATCAAAGAAAAAGTACGACGTCAAGATGAGCGAGAGCAAGGGCTACATCAAGGTGACCGTGCCAGACGAGCCCGACGCGCAGACGCTACTCACGCTGAAAAACAAGCTTCTGAACACCCGGGTAAAAGGTGTACCGGACATCGAGCGCGTCACCATTGTCAAGCAGGACGACGAGTGGGTCATCCAGACTGCCGGCTCGAACCTGGCAAAGGTGATACTGGTCGACGGCATAGACCTGTCCCGGATAACCACCAACAACGTCTACGAGATATGGCAGACGCTCGGCATCGAGGCCGCAAGGACCGCGCTCGTAAAAGAGATAACGAACACGCTCGAAGAGCAGGGCCTCGAAGTGGACGTGCGCCACATCATGCTCGTGGCAGACCTGATGACTTCAAAGGGCTACCTCCAGCAGATAGGCAGGCACGGCATCGCCGGGACCAAGACTTCGGTGCTGGCAAGGGCGGCGTTTGAAATCACGGTCCCGACCATCGCAAGGGCCTCGCTTGAAGGCCAGGTGGAGACGCTACGGGGCGTGACAGAAAACGTTATAGTAGGTGCCACGGTACCCGTCGGCACTGGAATGGTGGACCTGTACATGCAGGTCAAGGAAGGCAACAACAAGGAAAAGGAAGAAGAATAATAATAAGAATAACAAGGAGAAAAATGGTGATAGTAAAAAATGAAGGCAATTGAAAAAGTGGTCAAAGACGCCATTGCGGCCAACAAGTACAAGAGCGGAGTGCGCGAAGTGCTCCAGTCGGCCAAGGGCTCCAAGCTGATAATAGCCTCAAAGTCGATGGACGCTGCAGACAGGGCCAAGCTGGACGAGCAGGCCCGGTCGGGCGGCGCCCAGGTATACGAGTTTGATGGCAACTCTGTTCAGCTGGGCAAGCTGTGCAACAAGCCCTTCCGGGTGACTGCGATAGCGCTGAAAGGCACGACTGACGCAGAGATCAAGTCCGTGATGGCCGAGCAGCAACAAAAGGGCAGCGGCAAGTGAGGTAGCGGCCGACGACCCTCTTTTCTTTATCTTCTTTTTGTCTTTTTAAAATTGGGGGCGTCAAGACTTAAATTGTACTTGCAAGCTGTGCTTGAGTTGTTGTTGTCGTCGCCTGTTACGGCTGTTGGCAGAGGGACTCGCACTTGACGGAAATAAAGCTGACGTCTGACGAACTAAAGCTGATATCGCTGTTTTCCAGCGTCACTTCGGCGACTGCCCGTGACTGCATAGTCGACGACAAGATGGACCGCGTCATATTTGTTGTCAATAAAGGCCAGATGGGGCTTGCGATAGGCAAGGGTGGCGCCACGATAAAGCAGCTGCAGCAGGTGGTCGGACGCAAGGTCGAGCTGGTCGAGTTCTCGGACAACCCGGCCGATTTCATCCGCAACATGCTCAACGCCGACATGGTCAGCGACGTGCGCATAAACGACCGCATGGACGGCACCAAGCAGGCAATCGTGACTGTTGACCAGAGGAAGAAGGGCGCAGTCGTGGGCAGGGAGGGCAGGAACGCAGAGAAGGCCCGCCTGCTAGCAAAGCGATACTTCAATATATCCAGTGTTTTGATAGTAAGTCCGGAACAGCAGATTACAAACAGGGTGAATATGAGTAATGGGTAAATCTCCACTAGGGTTGTTTGCCGGCGGCGTGCTCCGCAACAAGAAGAGCCGCGCCAGGTGGGCAGACAAGTATTACAAGAGACGCATGCTCATGCTTGACAAAAAGGCCAACCCGCTCGAGGGGGCCCCGCAGGCAAGAGGCATAGTGCTGGAAAAGGTAGGCATCGAGTCCAAGCAGCCAAACTCTGCCGTGCGCAAGTGCGTCAGGGTGCAGCTGATCAAGAACGGCAAGTCGGTGACGGCGTTCCTTCCAAAGGACGGCGCGCTCAACTTTGTCGACGAGCACGACGAGGTCATCATCGGCGGCATCGGGGGCTCGATGGGTGGCGCAATGGGCGACATCCCCGGCGTCAGGTGGCAGGTGTTCAAAGTAAACGGCGTTTCGCTGGACCAGCTGGTCCGTGGCAAGAAGGAGAAGCCGAGAAGATGAGCGGCCGCGAACAGGTAAACATCATGCTCTTCAACAAGTGGGACATGAAGGACATTGGCGTCAACGACCTTGGACTAAAGACTGCGATATCGCTCAAGCCGGCCGTGCTTCCAAACACGTTTGGCAGGCACGAGCACCAGCGCCTGAAAAAGGCCGACGTCAACATTGTCGAGCGCCTCGCAAACAAGATGATGCACTTTGGCAAAAAATACGCCAAGAACACCGGCCGTATGGGCGGCAAGAAGGCAAGGGCACTCAACATGGTCCGGACCGCGTTTGACATAATCCACCTCGAGACTGGCAAGAACCCTGTCGAGCTCCTTGTGAGGGCAATTGAAAATTCGTCGCCAAACGAGGACACGACAAGGATCGTGTACGGTGGCGTCGTCTACCACGTCTCTGTCGACGTAGCTCCGCTGCGCAGGGTTGACCTTGCACTGCGTTTCATAGCAGAGGGCGTAAAAGAGTCTACTTACAGCAACCCGCAGACGGTGGAGGAAGCACTTGCCCGCGAGATAATCCTGGCCGCAAACAACGACATGGCCAGCCACGCGGTCAAGAAAAAGAACGAGCAAGAAAGAATCGCGATGGCTTCACGGTAAAAAAAGCCATTTCTTTTCTCTTCCTCTTTTTCACTTTTTGGCGTCACAAATTGGCTACCTGTACAGGCTTCTGCAACATTGACCAGCTCTTGCAGCGGCTGATTGGCCCGGATTCCATAAACCATGCCGTCATTGTCGTCATAAAAGGTGACAAACCCAGGCATTTGCGTCGGTTCCTGACTGACAACCTTGCCGTCTATTGTGACAGCATCGGTTCCCGTAAACGGTTCCCATCCTATCCATTTGTTGCTGCCGTTTATTGTAACGGGCTGGACTTTGGCGATTGTTTCAGTGTGGCTGGCATAATATGCAAGTTTGCATTATGGAATTCAGTGCTATCTTTCTTTTATCTCATCCAATTTGTTCACCGTGATGACTATGATGCCCTTTCCGCCCAAGGCGTTAAACGATTCTGTAAGAGGGCAGAGAGAATGGTTCTCATAGAACATGACGACGTCTCCCCCCACACCACTCCGCCGGCCTCCATCACTCCCTCCAAGTTATAGCCAGAAGGCAGACTTGACGCGACAGGCTGTTTTACTGGAAAGCCGACGGCAACAGAACCAAGAGTCTTGGGGAGACATCCGCTGTCGGTAGCGGCAGTCGCCATCCTTTTTTCCGTGCCTGTGGTCGATACGACTGCGATTCCGCTGACAATCGCCGCCGCTGCTGCAATTACCATTGAAACGATAATGATGCTTCTTTTCATCCGGTGCTGCCGGGGCGTCGTGCGCAAACATGGTTTAAATATAGTGTGGAGTTAGGCTTACCTAATTGTGCCTCTGGCACTGGGTACGTGGCTGCTAACAAAATGATCAAAACTAGGACAGCTGTCATTTCGTCCCTGCTGCTTGCGCTTCTCTTACTGGCCAATATGATCCCGCTGGCGTCGGCGCAGCCCGGGGATGAGGATTCGCTTGCAATCGCCGCAAACCTCGAGAGGATACGGGCGCAGGTCATGCTGGCGCAAAAGAGCCTGGAGGCCGGCGACAGAGATGGCGCCTTTGCGCACGCCTTTATCTCCCACGCTACGATTTTCCCGTCGATCAATGACGAGCTGCAGGCAGCCGACGAGAAGCAGGCAGCGCATCTGGAGTCGCTGCTGACCGATCTTGCCTTCAAGATCAAGGACGGGAGCCTTTCTGCGCAGCAAGGGACGCTGCTGCAGCAGGAAATAGAGCGCACAATCGATGCCTTTGAAACTGATTCTGATGCTGCCCTTGTGTCGCAGGTTACCGCGCTCTTGCTGCGCGACGCTGCACGGTCCTACCAGCTCTACAAGCAGAATTCGCAGCAGGTGGACTATGAAAACGCGGCCGGCCTTGCCGCCCTTGCCAGGGACAAGTACCTTTCAATCTCAAGCTCGATGGATGAGGCCCGGCAGGCAGAGATCGATTCCTTCTTTTCCGACCTGGAATCGTCGATACAGCTCAAATCAGACCCTGCTTCGGTGGCCCGGACAGCGGCAGCCATCGAGCGAGACCTTGTAGAGAACCTCTCCGCCGGAGGAGGGTCGTCGTCCGGCGGCTACCGTCAGTACTTTGCGGAGATAAGAAAGCTGTACGGCCAGCTGACGGACCAGGTGCGGGCCGGCGACTACAAGGCAGCCGAGCAGAGCGGCATCTCTGCCTACCTTGATAATTTCGAGTTCCTCGAAGCGCCGCTTGAAAAGCACGACGCCTCCCTCAAGGAAAAGCTAGAGATCCAGATGCGCGAAGAGCTGCGGCAAAAGATCCGCGACCGCGAGTCTCCTGAAGCAATAGGCTCGTTCGTGGGCGAGATACTTGCCGGCCTTGACACCGCCGAAGGGATGCTCAGGGGCGACCCGGGATACGAGGCAGGCGCCCAACAGGGCGGCAACAGCCGGTTTGCAAGCATCGAGGGCCTGAGCGAGGGCTTTGGCGCCTACAAGGGGCCGCTGAAGGAAAGGGGCGACGCGGCGGAATCGGCCAAGGAGGAGGTGCGGATAAACATCGACCAGATACGCGTCAGGCTGGACGAGGTCCTCCACATCTACCAGTCCGGCGACTCGCAGGGCGCCATGCAGGCTGCAAGGTCTGCATACCTTGACAGCTACGAAAACATCGAGCTCCCGCTCCGGCCCATAAACCCCGATTTCACGCTTGAAATGGAGATCAAGTTTGCCGAACTCCGCAACCTGATGCAGGCAGGCGCGCCGTACGAGCAGGTGGCCGCAAAGGTGGTGGAGATCCGCCGGGGCCTCGACGAATCCGAGCGCCTCGTGACGGGCACGGGCTCGCTTGCCCCTGCAATCGCGTTTTCAACGTCGTTCTCCATAGTGTTCAGAGAGGGGCTGGAATCTGCGCTCATACTGGGGGCAATCCTCACCTACCTGGAAGCGTCGCGCAACGAGCGCTTCAAGAAACACGTCTATTACGGCATAGTCCTTGCGTTTGCCGGCACGGCCGCGACCTGGTTTGCGGCAGAGTACATCATCGAGATCTCTGGCGTCAGCAAGTCGCTGATAGAGGCCATAGCCGGCATATCGGCAGTGGCGGTGCTGTTCTGGGTGAGCTTTTGGATACTGAACAAGGTCGAGACGAAAAAGTGGATCGAGTTTGTCAAGGCCAAGGTCTGGAAGGCCACCACGACAGGCAGCGTCATGGTCTTTGTCATGCTGTCGTTCTTTACGGTCTACCGCGAGGGGTTTGAGACCGTGCTATTTTACCAGGCGATGCTGTCGTTTGCAAAATACATGGAGTGGTACGTGGCGGCCGGCCTGCTGTCGGGCCTTGCGATCATTACCGGCGTCACGTTCCTCGTGCGCAGGCTGGGCAAAAAGCTGCCCCTGCGCGTCCTGTTTGGGCTCACAATGGGCGTCGGCGCCTACATGTCAATCGCGTTCATGGGCAACGCCGTGCGCGAGTTCCAGGAGGTCGGCTACATCCCGACCACTCACCTGATAGGCACCGTCCCGCGCCTTGACATCAACCTTGCCACGATGACCGGCATCCATCCCACACTTGAGAGCATCGTGGCGCAGGTAGCGCTGCTTGGAGTCTACCTTGCAGGGTCGATGTACGTGCTCGTCCTGCAGCCACGGCGCAAAAAGCTGATCGAGTCTTCAAGAAAGTCCCGGGCCGACCTCGCTTCGTCGACTACTACTACTACCACTGCCCCGGGCAACAAGGCCGGCGACGCCACTACTGCTACTGCCGCCAACAACAACAAACTCGACATAGATGACCACTAGCACTATTTTAAAACCGTGATGCATACTGGTATGTGCTGACGTGGAGAAAAAAGAGAAACAACAACAACAGCAGCCGAGCCTGCCCATAAGAGACATATACAGGCCCAAGTCCGAGACCGTCCTTGTGATGCAGGGCGGCGGCTCGCTTGGCGCGTACGAGTGCGGCGTCTACAAGGCGCTGGACAAGCACGGCATCAAGTTTGACATCGTCGCCGGCACGTCGATAGGCGCCGTGAACGCCGGCATAGTGGCAGGGTCGAAAAACCCTGCGCAGGACCTGGAGGATTTCTGGCTCTCCTGTGTGGAAAATTTGACGCCGCAGGCGCTGCCGGACGAGCTGCGCGGCATGGTGGCCTCTACGGTCAGCGCCCTGTACGGCAACCCGCGCATGTTTGCGCCGATGTGGCGCTACTGGCCCCTTGCCGCAAACCCGCTCTTTGTTTCGCCGTACCTTTACAGCCTTGACCCTCTGAAAAAGACGCTTGCGCAGTACGTCGACTTTGACAGGCTGTCGCCGGGCCACTCGCCCCGGCTCATCGCGACTGCGACCGACCTGCAGAAGAGCGAATCGGTGGTGTTTGACAGCGGCCGGCGGCAGGTGGGCGCCGAGCACCTTGTGGCGTGCGCCGGCTTTCCCTTTTACGGCATCGGCTGGGCGGAGATAGACGGCAGGTACCTGTGGGACGGGAGCCTGGTGAGCAACACTCCACTGCGGGACGTGATACGGGCATCGCCTGAAAACGACAAGCGCGTCTACATCGTCAGCCTTTTCCCAAAAAGGCAGGACAAGCTCCCGCAGAACATGGCCGACTCGTGGCACAGGGCAAGGGACATCATGCACAACGACAAGACGGACCACGACATACACACGTCGCAGGTGATGACGCGCTACCTCGACCTCATGCGCAGGATGCACGACCTTTTGAACAATGCCAAGATAGGTGAAAAGCTGACGGCCGCGTTCTGGGAGCTGGAGCGGGAGTACCACGAGCTGACGGTGGAGCGGGGCACAATCATTGAAAGCGTGGTGAAAATAGAAAGAAAAGAAGACGTGCACTATATCTTTGAAGACGCCGACTTTTCGGCCACGACGATAAAAAAGCTGATACGGCAGGGGGAGCAGGATGCGCACGAGGCGCTACTAGACAATAATCTTGCCCATCCTGCCTGACTGGTAGTCCTCTATGGCCTGCTGGATCTCCTCCTTTGTGTTCATGACAAACGGGCCGTAGCGGGCCATCGGCTCGTTTAACGGTAATCCGCCTATCAGCAGCACGTCAAGGTCTGTCTTGGCGGTTATCTCTACCTCGTCGCCGTCGTTCCCAAACATCACCATCTGGCCCCTTTTTGCGACTCTCTTGGCAGTAGAAAAGGCGCCCTCTCCCTCCACGACGTAGGCAAAGACGTTATAGTTCTTTGGGACGGGCTGCGCCACCCTTGCGCCGGCCTTTATCGTAAAGTGCAGGTACATTATAGGCGTATGCGTGTCTATGACTGCCTTGGCGCCAAGCGCCTCGCCTGCAATGACTCGCACTTTTACGCCGTCCTTGTTTTCAACAACGGGTATCTTTTCTGCACGGACGTCCTGGTACTTCGGCCTGGCCATCTTGTCTTTTTTCGGGAGGTTGACCCACAGCTGGAACCCGTGCATCCTTCCTCCCGTGCGGGCAAACTCTTTTTCAGGCATCTCCGAGTGTATGACGCCGGCGCCGGCGGTCATCCACTGCACATCGCCCGGCTCAAGCCTGCCCGAGTTGCCCTGCGAATCCCTGTGCTCAAACCTGCCTGCCAGCATGTACGTTACCGTCTCAAATCCCCTGTGCGGGTGGTCGGGCGCCCCCTTGGCCTCGCCCGGCGCCAGCTCCATCGGGCCCATCTCGTCCAGCAGCAGGAACGGGTCGAACTGCCTCAAGTTGCCCTGCGGCAGGGGCCTGTGGACCAAAAAGCCCTCGCCTTCGAGCGTCACGATGCTATCAACAATATCTCTTACAGAACGATTCATTTTCTTCTCGTCTATTATCGTGGCCGTCCTATTTAAGGACGGTAGTAATAACTTACCAAGTGCATCACGACAACCTTAGCAGATAAGCCTACGCTAACCGTGATCGCTAACGCTTATAAAAAAGGAGTATGGCAGTAACAAGTCGAATATTGGCAAACACCTCTTTTCGGGTGCAGGCTCACAAGTTCAGCCAGGACAACATACAGACAACGCTTGTTTGCTCAAAGTGCGACGAAGTTTTCCAGAAAGAGTTCCCCCTCGACCTTGAGGGCCAGACCACGGAATTCAAGTGCCCTGTCTGCGGCGTGCCCGGAGAGGTCGACCTGCCATACAAGAGCGCCGACGAGCGCGAGGCACTCGAAGAGGACTTTGAAGAAGTAGAGGAAGAAGAGTCGGGCGAAGAGTTCGAAGAAGAATACTAGTTAGTCCGTTGTAGCAGCGCTAGCAGTAGCGACACCGATCCAACATCTGGTCAAACTGTGGGCCGGGGCATCAAATTAAGGTGAGATGATGACAATGAAAAGCGATGGCAAGGACGTATCTCTATCGTTGCGGTAGCCAATCCAGGGGCGTATCTATGATTGGGGTTTTCATCGTTGCAATCTCTACTTGCTTTGAGCCATCGGACTTCATGACATAGATTCCCGCCTCCCCTTCAGCGATTATTCTGGTGAAGGCTATCTTTTGTCCGTCTGGCGACCAGACAGGATTGCCGTCAAAAGTCGCATTGCTATTGGAGAGGTTTGTATAGGAACCGTCATTGACATTGATCACGTATATCTGGCGCCCATCTCCTGCGACGGTCTGAAAGGCTATTCTGCTGCTGTCTGGCGACCATGCCATTTCCATCAATCCCAAAAGCTCGCCTGTCGTAGTCAATCGGGTCTGGTTATGGCCATCAGAGCTCATGATGTACAGGCTTGCGGGACCAAATTCATCATCCGCCTGTAAAAAGGCGACCTTGCTCAGATCAGGCGACCAAACGTGGCTACCGCTGATGTTGTAGTCAAAATCAAACAGCTTTCTTGCCTTACCGGTGTCGATGTCAATTTCTTTAAAAGACGACTCCGTAAAGACCTTTTTGTCTTTGTCGAAGACTATGCTTTCAAAAATAATCTTGTTACTTGATGCCCATGTCGGCTTGAAATCATTCGTTGCATCACCGTCATCTGTCAGATTAATGGGATTATCTTTCCCGTCCGCGCCGACCACAAAGATGTCTGCATCAGCCTCGTAGGCGATCTTGCTCCCGTCTGGAGACCATGTGTGGCGGCCGATGGCGTCACTGTTGTTTGCCAATAATACCTTGTCTGTGCCGTCCCTGCTCATGACATAGAGGTTCTGCACCAGCCTGCCGCCGTTTGGAGCACCTGCAGGGCCCTCCATGCCCACGTATGCAATTCTGGAGCCGTCCGGCGACGCCGCCGGTCTGACGTGCCACAGCCCGGCATTCTGGCCTGTAAGATTCGTAAGGTTGGTGCCGTCAGAATTGACCCTGTATATCTGCGTCCTAGTTCCATCGATCACTCCTGAAAATACTATCATCATTTCCTTGTCATCTTGAAAAGAAGCAGGGTTCAAAGTTGACGAACCAGACGGGTACATCATTGACATTGTTGAAAATAGGATTACCAGTACGGCACCGATGGCTACGCCTGATATCATTAGCACTGTGGTGCGACTAGGCACGTTGTTGTCCCACTGTCAGCTTGCTTTTGAGCTTTTGTCCAAATAGGAATGCTTTTTTCAGTTATTCAAACTAATGTGCCCTGTGGTTTCCTTCTGCTTGACACTAGCAAAACTCGTGCATTGTTATTTTTTTGTAAAATAATAATATCAGGCCGGGTTCTTTTTCAGCCTTGCAAGCTGGGCCAGAAACGCCGCAAGCTGTATCTCGGGATGGGCGCCGGACGCAAGCCTGTAATCGTATTCTGCCATGAGGGCTGCAAGCTCGTCCGGCCTTTCCAGCTTTAAATCGTAGGCTTCCTGGTTTGCGTACTTTAAAAAGTCTGTTTCGGACATGCCGTACACCTGGGTCAGCTCTAGCAGCTTTGCCCTGGCCTCGTTGAACTTGCCTGACAGCGCAAGTTTCAGCACGTCGCCCACCTTTGACCTGCCAGAAATCCCGATGGCGGCAGAGACGTTTGCCGTGTTCACTGCGCCCATGCCGGCTGCGGCCTGCATCACGTTTATCGAGTGGCGCAGGTCGCCGCCCGTGGAGTCGTAAATTTCTTCAAGCGCCTTTTTCTCGTACTTTACTTTCTCTTTACCGCAGATCATCTCCAGATGCTCCATGACATCTTCTTTTGGCAGGCGCGTAAAGCGGAATACGACGCACCTGCTCTGTATCGGCTCGATAATCTGCGAAAGATAATTGCAGACTATGATAAAGCGCGTGGTGCGGGCGCTGTCCTCTATGATGCGACGAAGCGCAGTCTGCGCCTCCGAGGTCATCTCGTCTGCCTCGTCCAGTATGATTATTTTCGGCTTGCCAAAGTCCTTGTCGCTTGCAAGTTTCACAGAGGCGGCAAACTCTTTGACCCGCTCGCGTACCATTTTTATGCCGCGCTCGTCAGACGCGTTCAGCTCCAGAGTGTTCTTGCGCCACTCGTCGCCCAGGATCTCTTTTGCAATGCACAGCGCAGCAGTCGTCTTGCCAACGCCGGCGGGCCCTGAAAAGAGCATGTGGGGTATGTCGGGGCTCCTGACAAGGTTGGTAATGCCTGTTATGATCTCTTTCTGGTTGACAATGTCTTCGAGCTTTTGCGGCCTGTATTTCTCGGTCCACATCAGGTTGGCAAGGTCGGTCTTTTTGGCTGCTGGCGACGACAAACGCTCCTGTGAGCGGTTTCATCGGATTAATAGATTGCTGCGCTATTGCAAGACGTTGCCGGTCAGTATCCTGTGAACGCCTCTACCCTGAGCCTGTCCTTTGGAATCTGCATCTCTTTTTGAAGCAGCCCCTGCATGGCCTTTAGCATTCCCGGAGGGCCGCAGATATAGAATATCGCCCTGCCGATCTCCTCCTCTGTCAAATGCCTCTCAAGCATGGCCCTGTCGATCCGGCCGCGCTCTCCGTTCCAGCCTTCGGCCTCTTCCTTCTCTTCCTCTGTGGCCTGACTGCTTTCGCCGGTGATCGTATGGACTATCTTGAGGTTCCTGTTCTGGCCGGCCCACCTGTCAAATTCGTCCCTGTACAGGATATTCTGCGGGTTCCTGTTTGAATCAAACATTACTATCCTGACGGGCAGCTGCCTGTCCGTCGCAAACTTGATCATGCTCCTAAATGGCGTCACGCCTATGCCGCCTGACAAAAAGACGGCCGGCCTTGAATGATCGTTGTGCAGGACAAAGTCTCCTTCCGGGCCCCAAACTGTGACTTTGGTGCCTTTTTCAAGCGACGCCAGCCTCTGCTTGTACGGGGTATCGCGGATTCTGGTGCTTACCGTCAACAGATCTGGTTCGGTCGGCGAAGACGCGATTGAAAAATGCCTGACCGGCCCCTTGGGGTCGCCGGAAACGCCGTCCAGCTTGAAGAACGCATACTGCCCTGCCGTGTAGTCCAGCCCGCCTCTTGAAAACTGGAATGTCATGATGTCCGTCCCTTCCAGCTTTTCCTTTGCAAGCAGTTCTAGGACAATCTTGTTGCCGCCTGCTTTTCTTTCCTCCTCTTCATAGTATTTCTTTTGCATGCTTTCTGAGGTGTCTTCCGCATTGCTTTGCTGCTGTTGTTGCGCTGCTGTCGCACCTCCTACTCTTGCTCCACCATCACCGTCAGCCGGTTTTGCCTGCTGGAGGCTCACCATTATGTCGCCAGTTGCCCCATCAACCTTGACCGGGTATGACTGCAGGTCCGTCGCCCAGACCGTCTGGTCCGAGACCTTTGCATTTCGCACGTCGAATATGGCATAGTGCCAGGGGCATTTTAGCTCATAGCCCTGCAAGGTCCCTTCTTCCAGCGGGCCGCCCTCGTGGGAGCAGACCGCGTCCATCGCGTAAACCCTGCCGTTCACCTTTGCCAAGACGACCGGCTTGCCGTCCACCTCCACCTTCTGGAGGCCGCCTTCCTTCAGATCCCTGTCGTTCAGAGCCACCTTTCGAAAGCCCTCCTCTGCAGTCGCCATGTCTGTTGGTTATAGCGCGGGAAAATATTTACGCGTTTTTCATAAAGATTCCTGACAGCCGGGGACAAAATTTGCCATGACGGTGGGCAATCGGGCAGCCCGGTGACTCCTCCTTGCACTATGCTACGATGATAAATCGTTTCAGGCAAAAAGAGAGATTCCGTCCAGATCTGCGCGCCTGAATGAAGACAACGGATTAAGCCCTGCGGGCCCTGTACATTCCGTCGTGACAACAAAGTACGGCGTCATACTTGCGTCGTCCTTTCTTGCGACGGGTGTGATAGTGGCATTGCTGATCTTTGCAAACATGCACGGCCTTCGGGATTTCTTTGACCCTGTAATCCCTGACAGAAAGATCGAACGCGTCGAGCCACACTTTGTCAACGGGACTGCAGTCGTAAAACTGTCAAAGGATCAGGCAAGCTGATGGCCGGTGACTGTCAACTCTGTCTGGAGCAAGATGGTGGACGTGGACTTTGGCATTCCCCACGCGACATACCTTGAAACAAAGCGCCTGATACTTGGCAGGGGAGAGAGCTATGGCTCGTGCGCAGGCACGGCCACGCTTCTTGGCATATCTCCTTCGGCGCCGCCACCTTTGAAATCACGGAAGGCTACCAGTGCCCGATCTGCTGGCACGTCCTTGGCTGGACCGGGTAAAACCCTGCAAAACACAAGCTTTCATAGCTCAAACTAGCTGGATGCGCGGCTAAAGCTGACCCAACAAAAAATATAACCGAAGGCAAGCCTTTACAATTTACCTGCAATGGCCGATGCTCCTGCCGAACCCAAGATTGAAGCTGTACAGGGGGTCTACCATATCGGCTACATGAACGAGGACGTCCGCATATCGTACAAAAAGGACGTCAAGATGGCGGTCGGAAGCGTGGCAGTCGACGCCAAGGAGGGCGACATGTCGTCGCTCCCGCGCTGGGTCGCCAAGATCCTTGCAGAGCAGGGCGCAGTCGAGATCCAGCCAAGCGATGTCGCCGGCTATATTTCAAGGACGCTGAACAGGGAGCGCATAGCCCGGCCCCACGACCTGTCCGGCATCGACGTTGACTTTTACGTGCGCGTCAACGACTATCTGGAAACGCTGAAGGAAAGGGAGCGGGAAAGCCTGCTCGTATCGCTAAACACGTTTGTCGAGTCGCGCCTTGGCAAGATAGTAAAGCTGGCGGCAAGGTCGCCGCTGTCTGCCGAGCTTGAAGCCAAGCTAGCTGCGGAAGAAAAAGAGCTCTATAACGTCATCCATCAGGCATCGATGCGCTTCAAGGGGGGCGTGATCAAAAAGTAAGTTGACGGCAGAGCAGATCACTACAGCCGCACTGGCAGACCGCCTCAGAGAGTTCCTCCAAGCGTTCAAGGACAGGGAGGGCAACTACCGCTATTTTGACAGGATACGGGACATGATGGCGTCAAACGCCCAGTCGCTCGTCGTTGACTATATCGACTTTGACTCTTTTGATCCGGAGCTTGGCAAGCTCCTGACCCACAGGCCGGACGAGATGCTGCAGGCGTTCAACGAGGCCGCGCTCTCTATCCTGCGCGAGATAAACTCTGATTACGAGCAAGAGATCCACGACAAGATCAAGGTCAGGATAGGCAACTATACCGTCCAGAAAGGGCTGCGGGACATCAACGCCGACCTGATAGACAAGCTTGTCAGCGTGTCCGGGATGGTCGTGCGCTCGTCGGAGGTCAAGCCCCTTGCCAAAAAGGTGGCCTACAAGTGCACCAACTGCAACGCAGTGACAGAATCGGAGCTCAAGGGCCTGGTGTTGAAAAAGCCATTGAAATGCTCGGCGTGCGGCGAAAAGGAGCTGGACATGGACCCTGAGAACAGCATATTCATCGATTTCCAGATGGTGCGCCTGCAAGAGCTGCCCGAGGACCTGCCGGCAGGCCAGCTGCCCCACTATGTAGAGGTGACCGTGATGGGCGATCTCGTCGACCAATGCAGGCCCGGCGACAGGATAATGCTCACCGGAATAATCAGGATAGAGCAGGAGCAGCTGGCACCGCAGGTCAAAACGAGCTTGTTCAGGCTGCGGATGGAGGGCAACAACATCGAGTACCTGGGCGGCAGGGCCGGGAGCAAGGACACCAGGACTGTAGAGAGAATAGCGATAAGCGCCGAGGACGAAAAGCAGATCCTGAACATAGCGGCCAAGCCTGACGCGTACGAAAAGCTGGTGGCGTCCTTTGCGCCCCACATCTACGGCCAGGAGGTCATCAAAGAATCAATATTGTTGCTCATCGTGGGCTCGGTGACGAAAAAGCTCGAAGACGGCTCGACGCGCAGGGGCGACATCAACGTGCTGCTTGTAGGAGATCCAGGCACAGCCAAATCAGAAATGCTGAAATTTGCGGCCAAGATCGCGCCCCGCGGCCTCTATACGTCAGGAAGAGGATCGACCGCGGCCGGCCTTACAGCGGCGGTCATACGGGATAAATCCGGAATCATGATGCTCGAAGCTGGGGCCGTGGTTTTGGGCGACCAAGGCCTCGTCTGTATAGACGAGTTTGACAAGATAAAACCTGAAGACCGCTCTGCGCTGCACGAGGTGATGGAGCAGCAGACCTGCTCTGTCGCCAAGGGAGGCATAGTCGCAACCCTCAACGCCCGCACTTCTATACTCTCTGCGGCAAACCCGATGTACGGCAAGTACGACCCGTACAAGAACATCACCGAAAACGTCAACCTGCCAGTCCCGCTGCTCACCAGGTTCGACCTGATATTCATCGTGCGCGACGTGCCGGAGAAGGACAAGGACAACCTGATTGCAAGCCACATCCTGGAAATACACAAGGACGTCGAGCACGCGGCCAAGCCCGCAATCGACATCGACCTCTTTAGCAAGTACCTCGCCTACGCCCGCAACAGGGAGCCGGTGCTGACGCAGGACGCAATAGACATCATTCGCAGCTACTACATGGACATGAGGCGCGCCGAGTCGGAGGGCATGATAACGGTCACTCCCAGGCAGCTGGAAGGCCTGGTGAGGCTGGCTACTGCGCGCGCAAGGCTCCTGCTCAAGGACAGGGTGGAGGGCGAGGACGCCAAGAGGGCCATCTACCTCGTGGACCAGATGCTCAAGACGGCCGGCGTGGACGTGAACACGGGCAAGATGGACGTGGGCGTGCTGTACGGCAAGCCCCAGTCTGAGGTGTCCAAGCAAAAGCTCTTCATGGAGGTGTTCAACGGCCTTGCTGGAAGCGACAACAACCCTGTGGAGGACAAGGCGCTCGTGGCAGAGCTTGTAAAGACGGGCAGGTTCACGGAGGAAGAGGCGCGCACCCAGATAAACAAGTTCTCCCGGGAAGGCAGGATATACGAGCGCAGCCCCGGCCACTGGGTCAAGGTATAATCAAAGTGATCCGCTTTACCAGGGTGGCGGAGGCAAGGTTCAGCCCTCCTTTCAAAGGACGCGTCTTGCAAGTTTACGGGCTCTTTCCAGAGCTGCAGGACCTGCAGATAACGTGCGGCTTTATAAGCGGCAGGGGGCGGGTGCTTGGCACGGCGCGCAGCTGGCGCCGGCAGATATCCCTGCAGCCAAACGCCTCGAACATGACCATCGCTCACGAGTTTGTGCACCTGCTGCAGGGAGGAGCCAGCGGCGTCCCGCACGGCGAAAAGGCGTGCGACATATGGGCGCTTGCGCGCCTGCCGGCAGAGATGCTGGACGGGCATCCGCCCTCATACATCGCGGGCCACTGGAGCCGCGGCCGCTGGTTCAAACACAGGCTGCAGGTCAAGGCGCTGTGCGAGCAGGCCATCGAATTGCGCAGGGTGCAGAGGACGTACATAAAGTGGCTCTCCGGCCAGCTGCGCCTGCTAAAAGAAACCCCTGCTTCTCTTAACTATTGACGACGCTCGTTGGCGGTTCTGATTGCAGGTTGGATGAGGGCAAATGCCTGCCCAGCCTCTATATTCCATCCCTGTACATTTGCAATGGAGTGCAGTCCTCCTGAATAAATCGATGCATGTCGAACCATTGCCATAGCTATAGATATTCCAAAACTGGTGCACATTGGAATCGACAGGTGGAAGCTGGAGCAGATCATGAACCTCTACGAGGGGGCCACGCGCTGCAGGACATTGCCGACCAGGTGGACATCGAGCCAAGCCTGGTGGAAAAAGTGATCGAGCTGGCAAAGAAACAGCAGCAGAAACAACGGCCCTGACGCCGGGCTTTGCATCAATGCCCGCAAGGACCTTATTATCCAGCCGTCATGCCGGCGGTTAAACAGCCGGGTGCAAATAACAATAAAACACTAAAAACTCGGGCCGTCCTGTGTGGTATGTAAAAGTGTCGCTGGCAAAAGATGATGGTGATGGTAATAATAGCAATAATGCCGCTATAGTGGCCCCGCTGCTTGCGCGCCTTGGCTACTCTTCCCTCTACCCGCCGCAGGAAAAGGCGCTTGCGGCAGGCATACTTGACGGCAACAACGTGCTTGTGACCACGCCCACTGCAAGCGGCAAGACGCTTGTAGCCATGATGGCAATCGCAAGGACGGTCGCAATGGGCAAAAAGGCCGTGTACCTTACTCCGCTGAGGGCGCTTGCAAGCGAGAAATATTCAGATTTGAAGGCCCTTGAAGGGATCGAGCTTGGCAACAGCGGCAGCAAGCCAAGGGTCATGCTTTCAACAGGCGACTATGACTCGGGCAAAGAGCTCGCCCTTGCAGACGCGCTCGTGCTGACAAACGAAAAGATGGACGCGCTCTTTCGCCACGGCGCTTCATGGCTTGGCGAGGTCGGGCTGTTCGTTGCAGACGAGGTCCACCTGCTGGGCGACAGGGACAGGGGGCCCACGCTTGAAATGATGCTCACGCGGATACGCAAGCTCTACCCGGAGGCGCAGATAGTCGCGCTCTCTGCCACCGTGTCAAACGCCGACGAAATAGCAGACTGGCTCGGCTGCCAGCTGGTCGAAAGCAGGTGGCGCCCGACAAAGCTGGTCGAAGGCGTCTACGAGTACGGGTCGGTGCGCATGAACGACGGCAGGACTTTTCGCGTGCAGGCCGGGCCGGCCGGCGCCGCAGTCGACATCGCAATCGACGCGCTGGACGGCGGCGGCCAGGCGCTGATATTTGCAGAAACCCGAAAACGGGCGGCGTCGCTTGCCGCAAAGGCGGCAGAGGGCGTCTACAAGCGCCTTGACCCGCAGGCAAAAGAGCTCGCCGCCAGGGCGTCTGCCGAGATTCTTGAAAGGGGCGACGACGCCGAGCTGACAAGGACGCTTGCCCAGCTTGCGGCAAAAGGGGTGGCGTTCCACCACGCCGGCCTTGCCCCTGCCAGCAGGCAGATAGTGGAGGAGTCGTTCAAGAAAGGCGTCTTCAAGGTGCTGGCTGCGACTCCGACCCTTGCGGCGGGGGTGAACCTGCCTGCGCGCCGTGTCGTCGTTGCAAGCATACTGCGGTACGACGGCGAGTACGGCGGCAACGTCCCAATAAGCGTCATGGAATACAAGCAGCTGTGCGGCCGGGCCGGCCGGCCGCAATACGACAAGTCGGGCGAGGCCATAATCGTCGCCGACTCGACCACGGGGGGCAGGGGCGAAGAAATCTATGACCACTATGTGCTCGGCACGCCAGAGCCCCTGCGCTCCCAGCTTGCAGCAGACAGGGCCATCCGGTTCCACCTATTGTCCACGATAGCGTCCGTGCCGGGGATGAAAAAGCAGGACATTGCAGACGTGTTTTCAGCCACGCTCTTTGCCCGCCAGTTCCGGCCGGCCACAGTCGAGTTCAAGGTCGAGTCTGCTTTGGAATACCTGGAGCTGCAAGAGCTTGTCAGGCTCAAAGGAGAGCGGTACATTGCAACTGAATTTGGCAAAAAGACATCGCTGCTGTACATCGACCCGCAGACCGCAGTAGAATTCAGAGAGGCATTGAAAAAGGCAGAGCGAGGCAGGAGGCACACGCTTGGGTTTGTACATTTAATTTCAGAGACGCCGGACTTTTTCCCCAAGCTGTCGCTTCGCAAAAAGGACGCCGACGAGGTCGGCCTGCTTTTGCAGGAGCACGGGGACGAGCTGCTGTACGAGGTGAGCGAGTACGAGTGCTCGCGCAGCTTTTGGGCGCTTGCCGAGTGGATGGAGGAGACCGGCGAGCGGGTGATGGCCGACAGGATGGGAGTCGAGCCGGGCGACATGCACCGGATGGTCGAGACCGGCGCGTGGCTGTCGCACGCTCTGTACGAGGTAGCCAAGCTTGTGGGCAGGGACGACCTGCTTGCCGAGTTGCAGGCGCTCCGGACGCGCATACGCTACGGCATCAAGGAAGAGCTCATCCCGCTTGTCGCGCTGGAAGGCGTGGGCCGGGTGCGCGCAAGGGCCCTCTACAGCGCCGGCTTTACCGACGTGGCCAAGATAATGAGGGCGCCGCAGCCCCGGCTTGCCGCGGTCCCAAAGATAGGCCCGGCGGTGGCTGAAAAGCTAAAGAGCCAGCTGGCCGGGAGGAAAGCGAAGGGCGGTGCAGAATAGACAGCAATGAATTTCACTGACATCATACTGTACGGCGCCGTCGCGTCGGCGATCTCGTTTGCGGCAGTCTATTTCCTCACGCCTGTTGCGATAAGGTCGCTCACCGCAAAGGGTAGCGTGGTGCAGGACTACCACAAGCCGGGAAGGCCGCCTGTCCCCCGGCCGGCCGGCCCTGTCCTCATGGCCGGAATCGCCATCGCAGAGATAGCGCTATTCCTCTTTACGATGGACACCGCTGTGCTTGCAGTCCTTGCGTCGACTGCGGTCGCGTTCGCAGTCGGCTACGTAGACGACAGGAAGGTGATGCCCGGCTGGTTCAAGCCCGCCGCCCTGCTGCTGGCGGCGGTGCCCATAGTGGCGCTTGGCGCGCACGGCGCCCACCTCAACCTGGTGTTTGGCAGCGCCTTCATACCCCTGCTGTACCTGGTTCTGGTGTTTGTCGTGATGCCTATTGCCGGCAACACCATCAACTCTATCGACGTGCTCAACGGCGTGGCAAGCGGCTTTGTCCTGATAGCCTCTGTCCCGCTGCTGGCCGCAATAGCCGTCTTTGGCAGCATGCAGGTGTTCCTGGCCGGCCTGCCACTACTCTTTGGCGCCCTTGCCTTTTTCAAGTACCACAAGTACCCCAGCAGGATATTCCCCGGCGACTCGGGCACCCTGCTCCTTGGCGCAATGTACGGCGCGCTGGCAGTGGCAGGCAGGGCCGAGATAATAGGCATAGTCGCCCTCCTGCCGGCCGTCGTCAACTCGTTCCTGTTCCTCTCCAGCGTGAAAAAGGTGGTCGAGCACAGGCAGGTCAAGGCCCGCCCCGTCGTCCTCTTGGACGACTACAGGCTGGCCGCGTCAAAGGAGGCCGGGGCGCCTGCCACGCTCGTGCGGCTCATACTGGCCGACGGGCCGCTCACGGAAAAGCAGATCGGGCAGCGGATATTCGTGCTTGCAGCCTTTTCTGCACTGCTTGCGTTTGCCACCATAGCCCTGCAATACTTTTTCCTGGGGGGCGGAACTTGAAAAGCCTGTTCGCCTTCTTGGGTGCAATGTGGGTGATGGTGCTCGCAGTTGCGGCATTTCTTGTCATAGCCGTCGCGCCTATCAACGTCTTTTTTCAGGGGAGCCCGCGCCTTATTCCGTCGGCCGTCCAGGCGGTGATTGCTGTCGCGGCGGTCGCCCTGCTCGCCTTTGGGATGAGCAGGCTAAAGAGGGCGTACCTGCGCAAGAAACTAGACCAACCCTAGAGGCGCTATTCATAATTGTTAATATACTGACTGCACATTGACATCCTGCACGTAAAAATTGGCTGATGATCTGAAATGTCAATGAAACTGGGAGGGGGGCTCGCATTGGCTATTGTGGCAGTGATGCTGGCATCAGGTTTTGCCGCCGCCAGCGCCAGCCACCGCAACAATTCCTATCTTGCATTTGCGCAGCAATCTTCTGGCAGCGTTGTCATCATCAACGAAGTGGAGCTGAACCCGAAAGGGCGCGACGGCGGCAAAGAGTGGGTCGAGCTGTACAACCCGACTGGCTCTGACGTCGCAATAGGCGGGTACGCGCTTGCCACCTCGTACAGGCCCTTTACCGTAAACGTGCCTGCCGGCGCAACGATAGGCGCAGGCCAGTTCTACGTCGTTGCGATCGAAGGCGAGAGGCTCGCAAACAGCGACTCGCTTACGCTCACAGACGCCTCCGGCCAGGTGGTGGACAGGACCCCGTCACTTGTCGACCGGAGTGACAGCGGGCTCACGTGGCAGAGGATGCCTGACGGCGGCAGCCAGTGGAAGCTCATTGAGGGCACGCAGGGCACCTGGAACGACCCTGCGTCAAGGTCTTCTTCTTCGCAGTCTTCAAGCAGCTCTGCCGCTGTGACCCCTCCCACACCTCCGCCATCTCCGCAGCAGACACCAGGCAGCGGCGAGAGTGGCAGCGACGGCGGCAAGTGCTCCGGCTCTGCCCTCTGCTTTGAAGGCAAGGTCGTGAGGATAGCAGACGCCGACACGGTCTATGTCGAAAAGACAAAAGGCGAAGTCTATAAAGTTGACCTCTCGCTCACCAAGGTGGTGGCAAGGAGCGACAGGTCGCTTACCCAGAACCTCTGCCTTGGAAACAGCGCCCTTGTGGACCAGGATGACAGGCAGCCGGGGAGGGGCAAGAACATAATGGGCGCCGTCTATTGCTCGTCGTCGGCGACAAGCCTCAACCAGCAGCTCCTGGACAGTGGCTACGCCTCGATAGACCCGCGCCAGTGCTCCACAAGCGAGTTTGCAGGCACCGAGTGGGCCAAGAGGTACGGCTGCTCCTGACAAACTTAGGAACCGACAGAGCTATTATTTCTGTTGATTTTATGATAATTGCACTGCCGGCGCGCTGGCAGGTAATTTTGAAGCCTTCTTGCATGGTTGTTTGAAAACCTTATATTGTAACTTCCTTTAGAACGTGCCATGAAGCGCATAGAGGCAATAATTGCCAGCGAAAAGGTCAGCGCGGTCAACGAAGCCCTCCGCAGGGCGGGGGTGGAAGGCGCAACTATTCTGGACGCAAAAGGCAGGGGCAAGGGCGAAAAGCCCCGGGTGATGGGCGGAAGGGGCACCTCTTCGCACATGGCAGAGTTCTCTACAAGGGCCAACGTCATCACGGTGGTCGACGACGCGATGGTGGACGCGGCGGTCAAGGCCATACTGGACGCGGCCAGCACCGGCGCGGCCGGCGACGGCAAGATATTCATCTCCACCGTCGGCGAGGCGGTGGACATTGGCTCCAAGAAGAGAAGCTCGACCTCGATGGTCTGACCTCTTTCTCTTATCCACTATTCTTCTTGAAGAACCTTTTCGTCTCCCCGAGCGCGAGCACTTCTGCCTGCGCCACCCTGACCACCACCGGCAGGTCGCGCACCGCCTTTCCGATTGCAAGGCACTGCCTCTGCGGGAGCGTCCTGACGATTGAGCGTATCGTGTCGCTGTCTGCAAGCGACACCTTGGCAATTTTCTCAAGGTCAGAGTCGTTTGTAAAGTTGAACAGGAAAATGTTGTCCACCTGCCTGTATATGCCGTCGTTTATGGCGTCCGGCTGGTTCGTGACAAACGTCGTATAGACGCCAAAGTGCCTCATGCGCGTTATAAGGTCCTCCCAGTACGTCTCTCTGATGTAGAGGTGGGCCTCTTCTGCAAACAGGAATATCGGCGGGATGGCCTTGCGCTCTAGCAGGTCGACTATCTTGCTCAGCACGAGCTCAACTGTCATGCGCCTGACGACCCCTGACGACTCGCCCATGTTTATCACCATGGCCGCCCCTGATGATGAGCTGCCAGAATTTTCTATCACGTCTTCAAACCGGAATCCGTCGCTTGCAGAATCTGTAAAGAGCCTCGACGACTGGATAGAGTGATACCTGGACACAAGGGCGTCCCGCACGAGCTCGTTGATGTTCCACGTGTTGACGGCGTTTCCGATGGCCTCTATTCCAAGAGTGCGCTTGTTCTCAAGCCAGTCCCATATTCTGAAAAACTCTCTGAGAGAGGCGGCGGGCATGTCAAGAGCGTTTTTCAACATTCCAGACACGGCGGCCTTGCCGCAATAATCAAGTGAGAAGCGCAGCTGCTTGCCCGGCTCTAGCACCATCACCCTGTCGTGCACCTGCGACGGCGTGCCGTCCTTGTTCCAGCGCAGGCCGGCGTACTCGTTGTTCAGGTCGAACACGACCACGAACGCGCCGTGCTGCACAAGCGTCTTTACCAGCAGCTTTGACAGATGCGATTTGCCAGACTCTTTTTTGCCGGTTATTATCGTCAGCTTACCGTCCAGGTCCTCTGCAAATATCTCGAATTCCTCGTCGCCGGCGCGGCCTAGGGGTATCGGGTAGACGCCGGTCCTCCCCAAAAGCGAGTCGAGCTCTCTCATTTTGAGCCGGCGTATCTTTGATTCTACCCTTGAGGGCAGCCACGTGACGTCGCTTGTCAGCCTGCCGTCAGAGGTCACAGCGGCCCTTATCTTGGCCTTGAATATCCTTGCGTCCCTGACAAGCCGGGACAGGCTCCCTATATTGAGCGGGTCGTGCAGGTTCTCGGTGCTGGATGCGTTGACTACCTCCTCCCTGACCATGTCCTCTATCAACGCCTGCGACGACAGGTACTCTTCGTCGTATACCTGCACCGCCATGCTCCTGCTGCCGCCCTTGTCCTCTATCAGCAAATAGTCGCCCTTGGCGACTGCCGTGCCGTCGTCCTTCATCGCAAGCAGCAAGAGCTCGTTGCCGTTCTTGGCCAGGATCTTCATACCATTATCGACCCCAGGAGAGTCCTGCGAATGTCGTCTGCCGCAAGCTCGGTCACGCCGTAGCTGTTGAGCACGTGGCTGCGGAGGCACGTCACCTCTGTGGCCGTAAAGGTAGAGATGTGGTGGGCAAGCCTGAGCGTCTCCGGGTACCCGGACGCCACCGGGTCGTTGCCAAGCAGCCTGCCAAGCGCCTGCTCCCTGTCGCCCACGATGTCGGCCCTGAGCACAGGCGAGTTCCTGTCCAGCTTTGCCATCAGGCTGCTGCCGACAGAGCCTTTCACCAGGCTCTTGATAATGACATCGACATCGACGTATGCCGGCCCGGGCACTTTGGCAAGGGGCGCCGCTGCCCTTTCCAGTATCTTTAGTTTCGTGTTCTTGCTTATGCCGACAAGCAGGTTCCTGTACAGCGTGCAGTTTTCCGCTATCCTGGTCATGCTCCTCCCGCCGCTGCCCCTCCTGTCCTCAAACACCGACGAGCGGAGCGAGCCGTCGACCAAGATTATCGCGTTCCGAAAGTGGCCGGACAGCTCGTGCTGTATGGCCCTCTCGGCCCTGACCCTTACCAGCCGGCGCGCCACGTCGCTGTCTGCAAGCACAAGGCGCGCCAGCCTGTCGTCCAGCTCTGAATCGTACACGGTGCTCTCGCTCAGGTAGAACAACATGGGCCCTATCTTGAAGTGCATGAGGGCCGCCCCGCCGTACGCTACTGCGACCCCGCACTTGATCGCATACAGCGCCCCTTCTTCTGTCTCGGCCATCTTGATGCTGCTAGAATCGATGGCCGCCACCATCGTGTTCTCCCTGATGGGCTTGAACGTGGTTATTGTTGCTGTTGCGCAATAGGGCGACCCTCCGGCCTTTAGCCCCCACCCGTCCACCGGGACGAGGCTCTTGTCGTCGGCGCTGAACACTATTTTCTTTCCTCTCAACTCTTCAAGCTTGGGAGCCAGGCACTTGCTCACCGACTCGACTATGCCAAAATCACTCATCATGCTGATGCTTGCAGGGGGGTTTAGTTGCGTGGCCATGTTGGTCAACAATAACTGCGGGCACAATTATATTAATATTGCGCAACATGAACAATATGGACAACAACAAGTTTATCAATAGCTTTGCAAACGGATTGCTTGTGAGCGAGGCCCACCCGCCCCCTGATGAGGTAAAGATAAAGCTAAAGCACGGCGAGTGGGAGGTGGAGATAACCTGCGCCGAGCACAAGGTAAAGCAGGTCGTCGAGAACGTGCTTGCCAGCCTCGACACGGCCAAGGTCTCTGATCCAGTCGTGCAGGGCCAGATCGCAGAGCTGAGAAAAGAGATAGAGGCCCTGAAGTCGAGGCCGGCGTCCGCTGCTGCCGCCATGGAAAGAGGGATGATTACACAGGCAAACGGCGGAGTCGAGCAGAAAGTGGCGATAAAGGGCGGCGGCATGACGTGCAGAGGGCTTTTGGAAACGCTCTGGCTGGAAGGGTATTTTGCCAGCGAAAGGTCGCTTGCAGACGTCCACGAAGAGCTGTCAAGGCGGGGCTACAACTATGACCGGACCGCAGTCTCGCACTCACTCACGGACATGGTGAGGGAGACCGTCCTGACCCGGGTGGGCACGATGCGCAACTATAGATACATACAGAAAAGGCCGCCGCCCGGCGGCGACGTGTCTGCTGCCACTACTACTACTGCTACTGCTAATACAACGACAACTACTGCGACCGGCTGACCTTTTTCTCTACAAGCGAATTGAGCCAGTGTATGCCTGCAGTAGTTATCCTGTACTTGCCCTGCTCCTTTTCGTCCCTTGCGACGTGCCCTACCTTGACCATCTCTGAAATGCGGGAGCTGATGGACTTGGGGTTGAGCGCAGTCGCAGACTGGATCTCTGACACCTGCATGGCGTCGTCCTGCGCCTTGCCCGTGTCCTTTGCTATCCTTGCAGCCACCAGCTGGAGCGCGACAATGTCCTTGTCAGACAGCCTTGCGTCTGTGTCCGGGATGACGCGGGGGCCTTCCGGCGTTATCCTGATCAAGCCTGCGTACCTGGCGACGAGCTCGCCTGCGTCATAGTTGAGCGAGATGCGCCTTGCAAGGTCCATCGCCGGGATCTGCTTTGAGAGGAAATTGAAAACAGAAGCCATCACCGATTCGGCGCTCCCGGAGAACTGGACCTTGACGTCGCCCACAGTCACGCTGACGTTAACAACCATAGATGCGCCCTGTTCGTCGCTTGTCATGTCTTTGTATATCCTGAAATGCGAACTCGGCCCTGCCTATTATATATTGACTCGCTCCTCTTCCTTCTTTTTGCGCCACCTGTAAAGGACGTACGTGCCTGCGACGAGCGCGGCAGAGAGCGCAGCCATGCCTGCGTTAAAGAGCATGTCTTTTTCCAGGATTGAGCACTGGATTTCGCCGGCCGCGCACCCTGCCCCGAAAAAGATGCCGTTCCAGGCCGAATGGGTGGCTACTGCGAACCAGCCCTTGCCGCTTGCCCACGTCCTGAGAGCGAAAAAGAGCGACGGAACCACAAAGAGCCAGTTGCCAAACGCCAGCTGCGCCAGCTCGACGCTTGGCGTGTTGAATATGTGCAGGATGGCCCAGAGCGCGCCTGTGACGATAACTGCGTGCGAGCTCCCGAGCAGGTAAAAGGGGATGCCGAAAAATATCGTCTCCTCTATCGGGCCGGCCGCAAGCACGCCTATGAGCGAGCGGGGCAGGCTAGGCTCTTCGTAGCCGGGTATCAGGTACTCGATGACTGCCGTGCCCGCCAGGAGCAGGAGCAAGCCTATCCCGTGGTAGAAAAAGAGCATCTTGGCAAGGTAGCCGACAGAGTTTTTGCGAAAGCGCGTCAGCCACGTGCGAGGGTGCAAATCTGCCAGCTCGTCGGCGAACCTGCCCTTTCCTTCCACGACCGGCAGAGAGAGATCAGAGCGCGCTAAAGAACGTTGCTTTTTTGCTGCACATAGGGTGCTGAATTGGAGAAGAAACAGGAAACCACTCTCTGTGTTATTATAAAACCGTCAACAAAATGATGTGTGGCAAAACGGGACTTGGACTGGCGCAGGCAGCTGCGGTTCGACGCCCTCGTCCCACTTGTGCGCTCGGGCAACCCTGCAATCCGCTATTTTGCCGGCCGGGATCTTGATGATGATGATGGCAACAACACCAATGCAGGGGAGCAGGCGCTGACAAGCCTGTGGGAGCTGGGCGAGGTGAAAAGGATCCTGAAAAGGCAGCTGGACAGCGGGGCCTGGAAGTATCCGGGCGGCGGCCACATGCGTTCGCCAGAAGATTACAACCAGATCGAAACCTACCGGATGCTGGGACAGCTGGTCGAAAAGTATGGCCTGAACAGGGGGCATCATGCCATGCAGAGGGCCGCCGAATATCTTTTTTCACGCCAGACGGGCGAGGGTGACTTTAGAGGCATCTATGGCAACCAGTACAGCCCAAACTACTCTGCCGCCATAATGGAGCTCCTGATCAAGGCGGGGTACGCCGGCGATCCCCGGATCAAAAGAGGATTCAGCTGGCTTCTCTCCATCCGCCAGGCAGACGGCGGCTGGGTGATACCGCTGCGGACAGGGGTCGGCAAGAGGGGGAGAAGCAAGTTTGATCCCGGGGTCCTCCGGGGAGAGCCCATACGCCCTGACGTGTCAAAGCCGTTTTCCCACCTGGTGACTGGAGTAGTCCTGCGCGCGTTTGCGGCCCACCCTGACTATAGAAAGGCGGCCCAAGCCCGCGCCGCTGGCAGGCTCCTGGCATCACGTTTCTTTGAGGCAGACAAGTATCCTGACCGGCGCGCCCCCGGCTTTTGGACAAGCTTTTCCTATCCCTTCTGGTTCACAGATTTGCTGTCGTCCCTTGATTCCCTGTCATTGATGGGGTTTGGCATAGACGACGATAATGATGATGATGATAGTAGTATTAGTGGAAAGATAAGGGCGGCGCTTGACTGGTTTGTCGCCCGCCAGCAGCCGACAGGGCTGTGGGTTCTGCCGACGCGGATGATGAAAAGGGCGCAGGACCGCGACCTGTGGATCACGCTGGCAGTCTGCCGGGTGTTCAAGAGGTTCTACAAAACCGGATGATCCGGATGGAAAATGCCCTGATGCGCCTCTGGCTGGGCTCTACTATGACGCCTCAAGCCGCTTTTTTTCCAAGCAAGGGCCCTTGACTTATCGGCCATCTTTTTCCTTACACCATCCAGTCTTCCCACGCCGCGACGTACCTGTGCAGCAGCTCTTTTGCGGCCTGCGACTCGGGTCTGGCCTTTGCTATCGACTCTACAAACAGCCTGAGCGGGCTGGGCGCCTTTTCAAGTGCCATCATGTCCCGCTCGCACTCTAGCACTATCCTCTCCACCTGCTGCAGGTACGAGTCGGAGATGGCGTATAATATCCTCCTCGACTCGTCTTCCGGCACTCCTGCCTGCGCCAGCTGCTTTACCAGGTTCTCCGAGTTGACGGCCAGCGACTCGGTATAGTGGTCGCGCACCGGCTTGGGTCTGTGCATCAGGGCACCAGCTTTTGCTGCAGTTTTTCCTTGAGCACCGCGTTTATCTTTTGGCCGTCGGCCTTGCCGCGCAGCTCTGCCATGCACCTTCCCATGAGCATCGAAAGGGCGCCCATGCCCTTCTCCTTCACCGCGTCCATGTGCTGGGCTATTATCCTGTCAATCGCTGCCGCAAGCTCCTCGTCGCCTATCGAGGAGGCGCCAAGGGCCCTGACCGCCGCGTCCACCGTGGCGGCCTCCCTCTTCATCAGCTTTTCAAATATCAGCGTGACTGACTCTTTGGCGATGGCGCCGTCGTCCAGCCTTTTGAAAATGTCTGCCACCATGCCGTCTGTCAGGGCGGATGCGTCGAGCCCCTGCCTCTGCAGGTTCGTCAGGTCCTCGGTCAGCTTGGACGCAATGAAGGTTGGCTGCACCTTTTTGCCGCTGGAGGCAGCAACAATCTGCTCAAACAACTGCATATAGTCCGAGTCAAATATCTGGCTTGCCAGCTTGGCGTTGAGGCCGTATTTTTTCGATACCGCGTCGACCATCTCGTCCCACGGCCTTGGCACCTTGCCTGCAAGCGACGCAAGCGTCTCCCCGGTAACGGGTATCGTGGGTATGTCTGTCTCGGGGTACATCCTTGCCGCGCCGGGCCGGGGCCTGCTGAACACGGTCTTGCCTTCAAGCGTGGCGGCGCGAGTCTCTGCCGGCACGCCTGCCGCCGCCTGCCTGAGCCTCCTGACTATCGCGTCCACCGCAAACCCTACCCTTTCCTCCGGCCCGCCTACCATCGCAAAGGCGTCGCCCTGCTCCAGTGCAAGCCTTGCCCTGACCTTCCCTATCTCTTCATCCGTAAAGCCGTACCTGGTGAGCTGCTCGTCAGAGTGGAACACGCCCCCAAGGTCGTAAAAGCGCACGAGCTCGCCAAGCTCCTTGCCCAGCCTGATGTCCTGGTACGGCTGGTAGCCGAGCATGCCTGCAAACCCCCGTATCCTTATCGCCCTGAAAACCGAGCCGGGGGAGCCGAGTATTGCCTTTGCCTTGTTCGACTGCGAGCCTGCCATGATGTCGGTGACGTCTTCGACCCTGTCCCCTATCCCCTCTGCGTTTACGATCCCTTTCTCTCTCAGCTTTTCTGCAACGAGGACAAGGCCGTGCTGGCGGACCATCTCGTGCTCTATCACTTTTACAAGCTGGTCAAGCTGCTGCACGCCCTTTACCTCGACCACCGCGCCTCCCAGTATCGACACGTTCACGTCCTGCCTGATACTGCCAAGGCCGCGGGCGACGCGCTTGCTTGCGCGAAGCAGCCTGCCAAGCGTGAGGGCGACTTGCATCATGTCCTCCGGCCTGCCCGCCGTCACCGGCTCCAGCGCTATCTCTACCAGCGGGACGCCGAGCCTGTCGAGGCCATAATTTTTCATCTTTTTGTCGTCGTCGTTGTCGCCGCCTTCAATCGCCTTGGAGGCGTCCTCTTCGAGGCATATGCTCTGCACGCCCACCTTTTTCCCGGCGACTTCCAGGTAGCCGCCGGTGGCCACGAGCATCGTGCGCTGGAACCCGCTCGTGTTGGAGCCGTCGATGACTATTTTGCGCATGACGTGCACCTCGTCCACTGTGCTGGAGTGGAGCGCAAGGGAGAAGACGAGCGCTGTCTCGAGCGCCTCCGGGTTGACCTCGTGGGGCGGCTCCTCGTCTGCTTCCACCAGGCAGCTGGTGCCTGCAGCCGCATGGTACTGCACCGTGTGCATCTTGCTTGCCTCAAACACCGCGGCAGGGTCGTACGCGCCAAGCTCGCTCTGGGTCGGGCGCAATTTTCTGAAGAACGTGCGGTCGTACCTCTCTGCCTCCTTGCAGCGGCAGTTGCAGAACAGCTTGCTCCTAGTCGCAAGCTGCTGGTGTATCTCAAACCCCACCTTCAGGTCAAGCGCCGCCGGGTCGGGTAACGATTGTGCCACTGCGCAAAAAATTGTGAAATGCAGGTATTAAGCCTTGCCTGCCCTGCTTTCTCCTTCTCTTTTTTAATGCTGCTGACTACAACAACGACGACGATGATAATAATAACGGCTAGATGGGTATCGCTTCTGAAATCTCGCCGGCAATGTTCTCCTGCATCACCTTTTTGATGTCGGCTGCCTGCGGCACGTTGGCAAGGGCCCACATCGCCTTGACCACCGCCGTCTCGGATATCATGTCTGACAGCGGGACGACCCCGATGTCAAGCAGGTCGCGGCCCGTGTCGTAGACGGTCATCCTCACCCTGCCCCAGATGCACTGCGACGTCATGAACATGTGCACCTTTTTCTCTGCGGCCTCTCTCAGGACGCCAAACAAATCTCTGTTGACGTGCCCAAGGCCCGTCCCCTCGAATACTATGGCGCCGTAGCCTTTGGAGACGAGCCAGTATACCAGCGTCGGGTCAAAGCCGGGGTGGTATTTCACAAGCGCCACCCTGCTGTCAAAGTAGGGACGGAGCTCCAGCTCGCGCTTTGCCCTCCGCTCCATCCTGACGCCTGCGTCCTCCTGCATCTCTATCGTCGCGCCGTCCCTCACAAGCGCCACGGGGACGGCATCTATCGACTGGAACGCGTCGCGCCTGCTCGTGTGGTTCTTGCGCACCCGCGTCCCTGCGTGCACCGCCACCACGTCGTCAGACGTCCCTGCGTGCATCGCCACAAACACGCCGGCCGCGTCTGCGTTTGCCGCAAACGCCGTCGCCGCGATGAGGTTCAAAGCGGCGTCGGAAGACGGCCTGTCAGACGAACGCTGCGCGCCCACGAGCACGACCGGTATCGGCAGCTTTTGCAGTGCAAAAGAGAGCGCGGCCGAGGTGTAGTGCATGGTATCGGTGCCGTGCGACACCACGACGCCGGCGTAGGCGCCCGTCCTCACCTTCTCTGCCACCTTTTGCGCTATCTGCGTCCAGTGCGTCGGCGTGAGGTTCTCGCTGTACTCGCTCATCAGCACCTCGGGGTCGACTGCTGCGATGGACGCCAGCTCTGGCACCGACGCATAGAGCTCGGAGGCGGAAAGCGCGGCCCTCACGCCGCCCGTCCTGTAGTCTATCTTGCTTGCTATCGTGCCTCCCGTGCTGATCAGGGCGACCCTTGGGAGGCCACCACTATTACTGCTACCGGTGCTGCCACCTGCATCCTCCTTCTGGTGGGTTGCCGCAGGCGCGGCGCCTGCTGCCGCAGCAGCTGCTAAAACGTCTGCCTTGGCAATCGACTTTATCCTAGATACTTTGATGCCCGTGTTGTATCCGCTCTTTAGCTTGACGACGATGTAATTTTCGTTGGCCGACTCGTAGCGGGGCATTAGTATGCCGTTTATCGTTTCGTCCTCCTGCGTGGAGATGGAGACGGCGTCGCCTGCCGACACGCCGTACCTTTTCAAAAGCTCGAGCCCTGAGCCCCTGTAACCGCCACTGCCTGATGACGACAAGACGCCGCTTGATCGTGTGCATTGCTATATTAATTAATTATCTTTAGATTTCGTTGCATAACGAAAGGCAGTCGGACTAGGGGAATACCGTATATGCAACAACCTGCAGCTGTGCTGGAGAAATGGCAGTCAAACGCTGACTATGGCGACATCACAATCACTTCCCGCAGGGTTTGGTTAATATCCCAAACCTGCATAATTTTCTTTATAGATAGATGGACATGTTTGATCATAACAAAGAGAGTAAAATTTCGTCTAACTTTTACCCCTCCTCCTCCCCCACCCCCAAAAAAACAAGTGCCACAAGAGGTTATCGATTTTCTGCGCAAAGTGGAGATTGATAAAGGCATAGACTATCTAGACAAACTTCTGGAAAAGGAACCGGACTTTGAAGATGCATGGGTGAAGAAAGGCGAGTTCTACTTTATTGCACAAAGATACGAGGATGCGATTAGTGCATACGACAAGGCACTAAGACTAAATGCAGATAACCATAGAGCCCGGGAAGGGAAGCAAAGAGCCTTGGATGAACTGGGCAAAGAAAAGAACAGAAAATAGCTCACCGAGCCAACAAAGCCGGATCGTTTCACGTTCTGCCTATATTCTGAGAGGGGCATTGTCAAACTAGCAGCTGATGAAATGTCTTCTCATAGTTGCGACCCCATCTGCCGCAGATTTGACAGCATCGCCATCATAAATCGGGCAAGCGGCTGCTGCGTATTTTTCTTATTGCCTCTCGGTTATCTCGATGTTGCGCTCTTCAAGTATCTTCAGTATCGCCTGCTCGATGTCCCTGGTGGTGATGTAGCCAAAGTCCCACGCGTCGATAAAGTTCCGGTACTCGCCTTCAAGCGCCCTTGCTGTGTCCTGGAACTCGGCCATCTTGGCAAGCGTGTCCGGCGACCTGTAGCCCTTGGCGACCATGATCGGGCAGCGCTGGTCTGCGGTGCCCATCGGGATGTACCACGCGTTCTTGGCAAACTCGTACCTGCCGTCCTTGACCATGTTGTACATGCGCATCAGCTCGTCGTTTGACAGCTTTTGCATGTCCTGGTACCAGAGCTGCTGGCCTGCAAGGTCCTGCGTGCTGTTGTCTTTGTCTGCTGTTCTTGCTGGCAACTATGGGTAATAAAGAGCGGCAGATGAAAATATACTTTAGCTAGCCAGTCAGTCAGTCAGTGCCTGTGCTCTCTGTGGCCGGCGACGGCCTTTACCCGCTCGACGCCGTCCATCTCTTTTATCATGCGGGCGACAGCCGCAGGCACCAGCTCCTCCCAGCCTCTTTCTCCTTCCTCTTCACCTTCGGCCATCCTGCGCCTCACCTCAGTAGCCATCATCCTGCTCCTGTCTACAAGCGGTGGCTCGACCGTCCTGACCCCTCTTTCTCTGAACAGAAGAAGGGTGAACGGGTCGTTTGCAAAAACCACGTCGTATTTTGGCACAAGCATGTCCACCTGCCGCGTCCACAGCGCGTGCACGTCCACGTCCGGGACAGGTATTATCAGTATCCTGGTGGTATCTATCTCCCCGTCCGCGTCCAGAGCCGCCTTTATCATTGCTATCCGCTCGCCGGCGGTGAACGGGTTGCGCGGCTCGTGGCTCTTTTGCGCGCTGCCCACGACTATTACCAGCAGGCCGACCTGCTTTAGTGCGTGCTTGACAGTAGCCAGGTGCCCCTTGTGGAACGGCTGGAAGCGCCCGACAAAGAGCCCGACCGGGGCGGTGGTGGCAGTAACGGTCACGTAAAGCGTTAGGGGGCAGGCGCTAATTTAAAGCAATTTTCGGGCCGTGTATATTTTTATACAAGCCATAGAAGAATTTTCTATTGCGATTTTCTGCGCTACTGCTTATGGGGCTGCTCGTGCTTTCTGCCGCCGTTCTGGCGTTTCAACCTGCGCCAGCTTTTGCCGCAGTTGCGCTTGGAGGTAGGAACCAGCTTTCAGCTTTTCCCGGGCTTAACGACCCTCCAGTTCAACTGTCCGCATCCGGCGACAACGTGTACGCAATGTGGGGAGAAGGCGGCCTGACGCTGAGGAGGAGCACCGACAGGGGGGCCACCTTTGATGCACCGATTATACTTTCTGGGGGCGATGTCTACTTTTCCTCGATCGCGTCTTCTGGAAGCTATGTATATGTGGCATGGGGAGAACGTTTTCTATCCGGCGGGCAGTCGCCCAAGATATTTCTGACGGCAAGCACTAACGGCGGCAAAACTTTTGATCCTGCGACTGTCATAGGAACCGATATCTACGGCGGCATTCAACTGGTGGCAGACGGTTCCACCGTGTATATTTCGTGGACAGCCAATTCTTTGCAGCCTGATGTCTTTTTCAGGGTGAGCCGGGACGCCGGCGCCACTTTTGAGCCCGACGTCAGCTCTCAGGCCGTCAACATAAGCAACGACTCCAAATCGCTGTACCATAGCATGGCAGTTGTCGGCAACAATGTCTATATCTCCTGGTACCGCCAGAACCCGCAATCTGCTGACGTGGCTTTCCGGCAAAGCTCTGACAGCGGCAAAAGTTTTGGCAACCCGATCGTCCTGAACTCAGTCAGCGCAGGAGTGCCCAAAATCGCTGCGTCGGGCAACAACGTGTATGTAGCATGGACCGATCAGTCGCGCACATTAAAGCTTGCCTGGAGCAGCAACAGCGGCCTTGCATTTTCGCCGGCCCAGAGCACGGTTACAGCCGACGCTAATTATTTCGATATCGCCGCGTCAGGGAACCGCCTCTTTATTGCCGCCTGGGGCTATTATTCCACCACCGTAAACGGCGTTACATCGTACAGAGCCGATCTGGTGTTTGCCCGTAGCTCCAACAACGGGCAACTCTTCAGGACATCGGTGATTGAAACCAGCAGCCATTATTCCACACACCGGAGCGTGGATCTCGAGACGGCAAACGACAACGTCTACTTGATCTGGAGCTGGCAACGCGATAACGGGTTTAATGTCCCTATGACCGATCTCTTTAGGTTCATGCACCTTGACAGTTACGGCTCTATCCCCGGGCCTGCCACTCTGCTGGACAGCAGGAACTATGTAGTGTTTGACAAGGTCGCGGCAGAAGGGGACGACGTTTACATCATCTGGGGCGTGAACGACAGCAGCGACCATGCCAACCCTGTATCCAAGGTCTATTTCAAGGGCTCTAGGTCGCTTGCTAGAAGCGGGTCGTTCACCGTAACGCAGGACAGCGCCGTCAAGTGGTCTAACCGGCTTGGGACGATCGGGACTTCTCACCTGGAGATAACCGGCGGCTATGTCTGCGACACGTCCGGGCCCGTGCCCAAAGTGAAGGTCAAGGCCGGATCGCTGCAGGGCAGAATAAGCATCACCGGCTCGTCCATCTATCCTCCGCCAAACCCTGTAGCTTTTAATGCGACGCTTTCGAGCATCACAATGTCTGTAGGGGGATGGTCGCCGTCAACGGTCACCCTGTCGGGCAAGCTCGACGGGCAGAGGTTATCATCCTTCTCGACAAGGATGAACTTTGCTTCGCTGAACTGCGAAGATGCGGCAGTCAAGTACCTCTCGCTGCAATCGTCGTCCAATTACTTTAGGCTGTCTGCCAAGCAGATTGGCACCATCTATGCCACGCCTGCCACGATCAGCGGCCAGATGGTGTTCAACTAGCGCGCCGGCGCATCTGTACAAAAAGGCACCATTGCCGCTGGGGCGAGAAACGCGCCGCTATTTTTTTTATGACGCTGCTGTCGTCGTCGTTGTCGGCGCTTTTGCGTCTGCCGCAGTTTTTGCCTGCCCATTGCTATCGCTCGCGTACGTGGGCATCTAGGTCGAAAAACGATAAAGGAGTTTTGCAGCGCGTTTCAAACAAAAAAAGACGCACGCGCGACTGACTGGCTGGAAATATAATAATAAAGGCAGGGCAGGCTAGTAAGGGGAAGAGAGACGTGGAGCCGGCTGCTGATGCTTCTGATGTTGTTGTCATTGACGGGTCGCAGGGCGAGGGGGGCGGCCAGATCCTGCGCACCGCAGTCTCGCTCTCGGCGATAACCGGCAGGCCGGTCGAAATAACGAACATCAGGTTCAGGAGGCCAAACCCCGGGCTGCGGCCGTCGCACCTTGCAGCCGTGCAGGTCGTTGCAGACCTGTTTGGGGCCCGGGCCGAGGGGCTGCACGTGGGCTCTGTCCATGTCAGGTTTGAGCCCGGGGAATTTTCAGGCCCCCTTGCTAGGAAGGTGGACATTGGCACCGCCGGCAGCATACCGCTCACGCTGATGACGGTCGTGCCCGCAGTGGCGCTGTCGGGCAACTCGCTTGAAATCGAGATAACCGGCGGCACGGACGTCAAGGCCAGCCCCACCATTGATTACCTGAGGTACGTGGTGGCTGACGCATACAGGAGCGTCGGCATAAAATTCGCAGTCGAGGTCCTGAAAAGAGGGTATTACCCCAAGGGGGGCGGCGTGGTAAAAGCAGTCATAGAGCCGTGCAGGTCGCCGCCACCGACAGCCGAGTTTCTGAACGGCCGTGCCGTCCCGCCAAGGATAATCAGCGTCTGCAGCCAGCTGCCCAAGCACGTGGCAGAGCGGCAGACGACTGCCGCGCTCGTCGCGCTCGAGAAAAAGGGGATACGCTGCAAAAGCTACACTGCTTCCTATGAAACGGCCGCGTCGCCCGGCACCTCTATTCTGGTATATTGCACGTCGGACCTTGGGGGGCCGTTCATCGGCGGCGACTCGATAGGCGAGATAGGCAAGCGCGCCGAGCAGGTGGGGCGGGAGGCTGCCGAGCGGTACCTGGAGAGCGCGCTTGCAGGCGCCGCGGTGGATCCGTTCCTGTCAGACATGCTCGTCCTGCCGCTGTCGCTTGCAAAGGGAACGTCGCGCTACAGGGTCGCCAGAGTGACAGAGCACTTGAAGACGAACCTGCAGGTTGCAGGGATGATGACCGGCTGCCGGCACGAAATAGTAAAAGAATCTGAATCCTTGCATCAGGTCATTATAACAAGAGGTTAGAGCCCGCCGCTGTCAAGGAGCGCCGCAAGCAGCAGGATCGCGATGGACAGCCCGACCATCACCCTGCCCAGGTGGATTATCTTGGACCTCACCGACTGGACGTAGACGCTGCCTGCGTTGCCTGAGAGTATCCTGCGCTCCATGTCTGCGTTGAGCGTTTTCACGTGCACGACGTACGCGCCTATCGTCGCAAGGACGAGGATTATCTTGATCAAAAGCAGGACGCCGTAGGTGGAATCAGCAAGCGCCCCCGGGTAGGATATGAACGCCCTTGCGTTGTAGATTCCAGTCGCCACCAGGATCGCAAACGCCGGCACCGTCACCCTGTTGAACTGCCTGCCGACCTTGACCATGAGGCCGACCCGCTCGTCGAGGTCCTTAAAGTGCGACCTGAGCACCGGCACGGCGACTGCCGCTATAAAGATGGATCCGCCCACCCAGATCGAGGAGCCTATCAGGTGAATCCATGTGACGAGGCCGTCTGCAACAGCCATCGAGATGTTGACGCTTTCGAACTATATATTATCGAATCGCCGGGAAAGGTTTTAATGCGTTCCCCGGCGAGCTATTGCCGTGATCATAGGCCCGCGCAGAGCCATCCTGATCGGCGCCATCGCCGCGGTCGCCGCGACCATCATTCTCATCCCTGCTCTTTTCAGTGCCACAGCTCCTGATTTTAACCTGGTTGTGGTGCGGCTATCGTCTGTAGAAGTCACACGGGTCGAAGACGACAGGCTCGAGCTGCGGCCGGTCTTTACAATCACAAACCCTACCGACCAGACGATAACGACTTCCAAGATAGAGTACGAGCTGTTTGCAGACGGCCAGCCGGTTGGCACCAGCACCATATCGTTTGAGGACATTCCGCTCAACGGCAGGCCGGCCATCTTTGCAGGAAGCTCTGTCAACATACCGCAGAGCACAGGCAGCCCGTTCGTCGTGGAGAGCGGCAACGCCATGTTTGCCAAGATCCGCGATAGCGGCGCAGACGGCATAAAGTGGAAGGCGCAGGGGACTGCCAACATCGAGTCGACGCTGGTGCAGCACGAAAAGCAGTTTGAAAGCGAGATCTGACCGACAGACAGGCAGACTACCACTCTGCATTGCATTGCATTGCAACCGCGCGGCTTTATACCTTGCAACTCGACGCTACGACCGTTGCTGTCAGCTATGACGATGATTATGATTATGATTATGACAGTGGTCGTGCTGCCGGCAGCCGGCGCGATGCCTGTGCCGCAGGTCGTGGCTCCCTACGCAGACCAGATGGTCTTTTTGTTCCTTGGCGGCCTCGTGCTTGCCAAGGCCGTTGAAAAATCAAACGCGCCAGGAGGATCGCCCTCAGCATATTGGCGATGCTTGGCACGCCTCCAAACGTCATAGTGTTTGCGAGCGGGTAGGTGACTGCGCGCAGGATGGCCCGGGCCGGCGTCGCCTCGATGTGGCCTGCATCCTGTTAGTCACGCTGGTGTCGATGCTGCTGTTGCCGCTGGTGTGGAAACAAGAAAGAGGGATAGCAGCCGTCATAATCGTCATCACCGTCGTTGCTGTATGAAGAGAAATTTTGGTGCGGTCACCGGGATTCGAACCCGGGTCGCGGGCTTGGAAGGCCAGCGTCCTAGACCAAACTAGACGATGACCGCACTTGCTTTCCGCAACAATATACCTGCGCAGCCTGATGGGTATTAAATCTTTTAACCAGGAAATATGATGTTCAGGACGGTGTCGACTGCCTTGTTGGTTATCTTGCGCTTGTAGTACTCTTTGCCCTTCTTGGGCGCGTCGGTGGCCTTTTCCGCCTCGACTTCGTGGACGGGCCTGTGGTCCAGTGCCCCGTAAAACTGCACCCTGATGTCCTTCATTATCGATATGACAGTCGCGTTGAACGTCTCGTGCAGCCACACCGACGCTATGAAATAGATGAACGGCGGGTTGGGCTTTTTGCTCACCATGTCATACAGGTAGTTCAGCGTCTGCGCGATGCTCTTTGACTGCGTGTCCACCGCAATGATGTCTGGCCTGACGCCGCCCTTTACCAGCTCTTGCTTGACAATCTCTGCCGGCCCGCCCTCGTCTGCGACCACCATCACCATCGTCTTGTGCCTGTCCGGCCTCGACTTCATTATCATGCCGTACGTCTCTAGCGCAAGTTTCACACGCTCTTGCACATAGTCGGGCAGCACGCCGGCGGCGGCCGCCTTGCCCCTGTGCACGGCGTAGAGCACCAGCAGGTTGCCGTCTGTGAACCTATATTCGGATGATGACATGTGGCGATGGGCAGAAAACTGCCCAACTGCCGCCAATATAAATTTCGTCTTTTCTTCTCTTCTCTGTTAAAAGAAGGACGCGACGACCTTCCTTGGCGCGCAGATCTGGCGCTCCAGCTCGTCGAGCCTCTGCAGCGCGTCGGGGATCTTTTGCAGCTCTTTGAACTGCTTGTCGTGGCGCACCTTTTTCACGACGGCCATGACCTCTTCGTGGGTGACGCCGTGCTTGATGTCGTACTCGATCTGCTTGGCGCAGCTTGACACCGTGCTGTATTTCTTGTAGTTCCTCTTTTCAAAAGAAGACGCGTCGGGGGCCACGCCCTTTACAAAGCGCACAATTACTTTTTCAACGTGTTCAAGGTGCCAGTCTTTCATGGCATAATTGTTAGCTTTCATGGCGCCTTTCTCTACCATCAATGGCTATTTAATCTCTTGTTCAAATATACTTGGCAAGGTCCGTCTTTTCCTCGCCCGGTATTCTGGCTATCTCAAACCGCTCCCTGGCCTTCAGGACAGTCGCGGTCGCGTCGATGCCGACCTTGGTGGTGAGCAGGTTCGTCTGGTCGCTTGAAGGGTCGAGGCTCGAGCCCTTGGCGTTTGGGATTATGATAAAGCCCCTGTCGGCCTGGCATCTTGAGGTGACCGCGTACTCGACTGCCACGGGGTCTGCCGGGTCGATGTCGTCGTCCACCACTGTCGCCATCTTGAGCGACGGGTGGGCCGCAAATGCTGCAAGGATGGCGTTCTTGGGCTCCCCTTCGAGCCTCTTCCTTATCTGGATGACTGCGGCAAGCCAGTTGCTCCCGCCGTCTGTCAGGTGGACAGACTGCGTGGTGGGCACGACGCTTTTGACATAGTCGTACATCTTTGCTTCCACGGGCAGGCCCATCAGCAGCCTGTGCTCCGCATAGCCTGGCAGTATGTCGTGGTAAATTGCGTTATCGCGGTAGCTGATGCGCTCCAGCTCGAACACGGGCTGCTTGCGCCTGAAATCATAAGTCCTCAGCATCTCTACCATCCACTCCTCCTGCACCCTGTCCTTCAGTATCCTGCCTTCAAGCACTATCTCTGCGTGGGAAGGCACGTTTACCTGAGCGTATTTTGTCTTTGCAATGCCGAGCCTGCCTTCCAGGAGCGAGTTTGCTATGAGCATCTCGTCCACGCCGTACGCGGCCTGGTACGCGGCCGCGATGCTTACTGCAGGATGGACGCCTATCGCTATTGCCACCTTCAGGTCCTCGCCGTGGTCCCGCGCATACGTGTAACATTTGTGCAGGTGCCTGCCCTCGACCATCCTGATGGCCATGTGCCGCTCGTCCAGCCGGAGCAGCCTGTGCGTCGACGAGTTCTGGTTCCCACGCTCCTGGTCTTTGGCAAACACTATGGAGGCGGTGATGAAAGGCCCGGCGTCCTTTTCAAAGTGCGTGACAATTGGCAGGTCCATCAGGCTGCGGGACGAGTTCTTTTCAAAGGGCGCCTTTGCCCCCTGCTTTGGGAGCCCTCTGCCTCCTGCGGCGGCAAGCGCCTGTGTTATCCTGCCGTGGATCGCCTGCCTGGTTGCACCCCTGCCTTCGGGGGCCTTTCTGGCATGGCCGCTGTCGTTATTATTGTTGTTGTTGGTGATGGCAAGGTAGAACCTCCTTGCAGTGCCGCAGATGTTGCTTGCCACTGCAAATTTGCTGCCTTTGACCTTCTCAAACATCACCGCTTCTTTAGAGTCGAGCTTTGAAACGACGGCCGCAAGCTCAAACTCCGGGCTGACCTGCTTTTTCACGCGCACAAGCTCACCCTCTTGCTCTAAAAGCGCCAGGTAGCTGCGCAGGTCGGCCGCCGCGCCGGCTTTACTATTGTTATTGTTATTACTTGACATTTCTGTCCTTCATCGCCCCAACGAGGTTCATAACCTCTCCCATAATTGCTTTCATGTCGTCAAGGGCCAGCTGGGCCTTGGCATAGAAGGAGACTATGCATATCCCGTTTGTCATCGCCGCGACCTTCTCTGAAAGGGTGCTGACAAAGACGGGGTCGTGTTTGCTCGGTATGACCCTGGCCGCGTTCACGTTGTTCTGCGAGCTGATCGCCACCGAGACTGCGCCTATGCGCCGCTCGCCGCCTTCTGAAACCGATAAAAAAGTGCCGTTGCCGAAAAAAGTGGCTTCAAGCAGGAAATTTCTGCCGCTGTCGGAGCTCACGGTCCTGCTCTCGTGGGTTCCGCCGCTCTCCATGTTGCCAGCCAGTCTTTGCAGTGTTACCGGGACCTTACGGTTATCGGCTTGGGGGCCGTAGCCACGCTCATCTTTTTCGTCCTTGCGCGCAGCTTTGCCTTGTACTTCAGGTTCCTCGGCTTTGTCCGCAGCCTGTACCCGCAGCATGGGCACCAGAGGCCATCCCACTTGATGAATATCTCGCAGATCTGGCACCTCTTTTGTCCCGAAGCGTACCGGCCAGAGCCGACTGGCTTTTGAGCCTTGTGACGGATGCATATGCCTTTGCAAGTCATTTTTATCACCGGGTTATGTTACTATAAACACGACGATTGCCGTGAAATAGCGCCTTTCCCGTGCGCTCTATTACGCACAATATCTATTTAAGATTTATACAAATTTTTTAATATCAAAAGGCATGTTTTGTCAAATATTATACAATATAAACAAAACTAATCGTGCAAATGTTCTAAATAAATTATGGGAAAATAGTAGATCCATGCTAAAAATATTATGCAATTCCGGCGTTCCTGTATGTGTAATTATATGGCAAAGCTGGCTCTGATAGTGTGAAACCTATCAATTGCTGCAAAATCTGTCAAGATTTCTATGGTCTATTTAATTGTTTGCGTGAGGCGCGCAATTACAAAAAGCGGGTAGAACCAAAAGCTATATCCTGTTTCTAGAGCCAGTGCTGCATCTTCAGGAAGTCTTCTATGGGCTCCTTCTTCAGGAGTTTTATGAGGGCAAGCGCCTGGGGCACCGACAGCATCGGCCTGTCAAAGTGGTTGTCCGTCGCTATCCTGGGGCAGGCCACCTGGATAAAGGCGTCGATGCCCTTGAATATCTGCACCCTGTCGTTCGTGACCTCTGTGAGCGCTATCAGCTGCACCTTTTTGCCGAGCTTTTCCAGCTCTTTTTTCAATTCGAGCGCCCGCACGTGGGCGAACTGGCCCTCCTTGAGCCCGATGATTATCCCTATCCTCTCTGCGTCCAGCGCCTTGTAGATTGCAAGAATGGCCCGCTTTTGCAGCCCCTGCGCAAACTCGTTGACCTGCGTGTACTCTTCAAAGTAGGGGTCGAGCATGAACGTCGGCTTTTCCGTCGACATGGCTACGCTTGCCGAGTGGAACTGGCTCTGGCCCAAAAACAGATAGGCGTCCACCTTTTTCTGCACGTTCCATGCGGGGTAGAACTCGCAGCCAAACACCTGCGCGTCGCGCAGCTGCCCCTTGCCCCTGCCGATTATCACGCTGTAGCCATAAGACTCCAGTATCCTCCTTGCAGGCTCGACCTGCTCCAGGTGCTGGCTGTCTGTCAGCAACGAAATGGATTTGTATCTGCCCTTCATCTCCCTTGCAAACTTCTCTGTCACCTTTTCAAACGACACGTCGTCGTAGGCGTTTATCATGACCACCTTTTCGCCAAAGCTCTCCATCGCCACGGTGTGACCCACGGAGAAAAGTATGTCTGCGCCAAGCATGTCTGCCGCATGCGTGTTCAGGTCGCAGGAGCCCCAGCACGTGTCGCCGATGACGTAGGCTTCGATGCCTGCCTTTTCTGTAATGTGGTCTGCAACGTCCTGCAGCCTCGGTATGAGCGCCTCGGCGCCGTTGAGCGCGACCGAGCGGGGCCTGCGCTCCTCTATAACCTCAAAGATGCGCTTTTCGTCTATCCTGATCATTTCTTTTTCCCCGCTCCTGCAGCCGCAGCGGGCGTGACCCTTATCGCAAATTTCGGGCAGACTGCCTCGCAGCCAAAACAGTAGATGCAGTCTCTCTCGCGGGAGGGGATGGCCTTTTTCTTGCTGCCGCCGTCTGCCAAATAGTGCCAGTCAAACACGTTGACCGGGCACACGTCCATGCACGCGCCGTCGCCTATGCACAGGTCGAAGTCGACTGCGACTTCTGTGCCGTAGATGCCCAAATCGTTGCCGGTGCCGTTTTTCCACACCTCCAGGTCGCCATACTGTTCTGCTCGCCTGTGCGCCTGAAAGTCCGGGTCTATCGGCAACGAAAGACCAGTTTCCAAAATTCAATTTAAATCATGCTGTGTGTGTGCGTGCGCGCGTATAATCTACCTGATGCTGATGGTCTATTGTTTTTGCAGTAAGACCTTGCCAGACTGTTTTGCGCAGAACTCGGCGCGACGATACTCCTTATCTATAATAATATATAAAATAAAATCACATGGATATTCGTATGCCATGAAAGAGCACTGCAGAAAAAAGAGAACCTGTTTATGAGAAATTGGAACCGAATTCTTTTGCCATATTATCTCGAAAAGTTCTAACGATGTAATTGTTGCATGTAACTAAGACGGAAAGGTCACAGTTAAGCACTGAAAATTCCAAAGGAATGGACTTGAAAGCTGTTTTAGATACTGTGGCTCATGTGGCCCGATACAGGCACAAGACTCCTGAAAAGAGGCAAAGGTTCTGGCGTCAATTAAATTCGGGCGCAGATATAATGATTTTTTGACTGAACCGTTGATTTCAGAGATCTTTTGTCGTATTGAAATGCTGGATGGGGGGATTGCGGCACAATGCTATCTCTTGGCCTTGAAAAATCGAAAAAACGTGCGCATAGTCCCAGACGGTGGTGGAGACAAAATGGCATTTCAAGCTGGGGGACTTCTTAAACTGAAGCACAAGACACACAGTATTTCTATTGTCGATTGCTATGTTCTTGCGGCTGCGCAAATAGAAAGAGCCGTCATTTATACTGCAGACCATGGGATCTGGCATGCTGCAAAAGAAGAAAAATGCAATGTCAGTTTTATTCCTAAAGAAGGACTTGAAAAATATATGTCAGGATAGCTTTGGATCTTAAAGTTATGTATTGAGGCGACGTAGACAGCGCCGTAGATGAAATCGTGGATCCTCTTATCTTTCTTCCATGCCTATTCGTATAGTTGGATTATCTCTGCCGTGTGATCCTCGCCCACAGATGTCGCCGCGCCCTGCGCGCCCTTGGCCCCTGACTTTATGGGGTTCAGGAAATAGTTCGTGTATTCTTCCTCGATGCCGCTTGGGAGTATCTTTTTCCACTTTGCCACCAGGCCCGAAGCCCTTCCCGCCGGGATGCTGGGGTTGTTCTTGGGAAAGACGACCCTTATCTCGACTTCGACTCCCGTCCCCTCTTCAAGCAGCCTCGCCCATTCGTTTTCAAGCGCCTTCCATTCGCCGACGTTCATGGTGGGGTCCTGGAGGAAGAGGTTCTCTTCAACCTCGGGCCCGCCGAACCTGCGGCCTATTATGTGCCCCGCGTGCTCCTTCGTGCCTGACGACAGCTCGCTGCGGGCGGCGGGGTTGTAGTGCTTTTGCACAATGCTTGGAGGGACGAGCCTGCCTTCGGCTATCTTGTACGTGAAATTCTCTGTCTCGTCTTTTGAAAACCTGTAAAAGGACTTCCAGGACCACTCGACAGCGTCCGTGCCCAGCTTTAGCCCCTGCTCGTCAAAGAACTTTTTGATGAGCGCCCTGAGCTCGTCAAGCTCGCCCATCATCCCCTCGGGCAGAGCGCTCAGCGCCGCGTACAGCTGTTCCAGAGGCTTCCTGATGTACTTGAAGAAGGTGGGTGACTCCCCTGCCCTCCTGACTATCTTGGCAACCGCCTCGACCCATTTGCCGACCTTGCCCAGCTTGGCAAGGTCGCCGACGTACGGGAACACGCTTATGACGCTCAGCCCTGCGCCGACATAATCGCCGCTTGCAAGCGAAAGGCCCGCCCCGACGACGTCAGACGCCCCTGTGGGGTCGACTATGCCTGCCACGTCGGCCACCATCGTGAGGCACTCCAGTATCAGCTGCTCGTCCTCTTCGGTCAAGAGCTCGTCGCTTGCAAGCGCCTCGTCGGTGAGGCACTCGCCGTACAGCAGTGCCTCTTCGTGGGTCACCTGCTGCGACTTTTCAAGCGCCAGCTCGTGCCGGTTGAGGTAAACGTCGGACGGCATCTCTAGGACTCTTTCTCTTCTTTGTCTTCAGGCGGAGGAGGAGGGGGCGGGAACAGGAGCTCGTAGACCTTGGCCGCGTCGATGTCCTTCCTCCTTAGGATGTCGTTTCTGGTCTTTTCCCGTTCTACTTCGAGCGCAAGCTTTTCGTTTGCCAGCCTCTGGCCCTCGACCTTTTCGTCCTGCAATCCCTTGGAATAGTCGTCCAGCGCGTCGGCCTGACCGAGCAGCGCCTCGACTATGACGCCGTCTGTCCGCATGACGTTTTTTGTGACTTTTAGGATTATCCCGGGCACCACTATCTCTGTCCCTGTCGCGGCGTCCTTGTACAGCGACACGTATTCCTTTTTCACGCGCCAGTACGAGCCTGCGCCCCTCAGCTTGACCTCTTCGACGAAGGCGTGCTCCCTGTCCTGGTAGTCCCTGATGTAGAGCAGCTCTGCAAGGATTGCGTCTTTGACCTCCTTCTTTTTTGCAGCGGCGACGTACTTGTCCAGCAGGTCGTCCAGCTTGGCAAGGGGCACTTCGTCGCGGGACTCGCCGTAGCCGTTAAAGAACGCCACTCTCACATCAATCAGGTGGAGTATGGTGATGAACTCTTGGTTCATCTGACGGAACGTGAAATTGAGCGTCCTGCCGACATTGATGTTCTGTATCTCCCTTGAAATGGCCGTCTCCTCGCCCGTCTGCTCGGTGGTCTCAAAGCTGGTGTTCACCTCGACGTTCCGCTGCGCGGACGCCTTTGCGGCGTGCTTGGAAGTCGAGTTGGACACGTTCTTGGCAAACTCCTCCCTCGCGGAGGTGGAGCTGCCGCTGACCCCGCCGCTCACCTTGGCCGAGCCCCAGCCCCATGTCGCGCTCGCCTCGGCGTCGGCATAATACTCAAAGCTCTTTGTCGTGTTCTCCTTGCTTGACTGCTCGCTCATCACCGACGTTTCAAACTCGTCTGCGCTCTCCTCTGTATAGGAGTCGAGGATGCTCGACGCCTCCTTGGAGGTGGACTCGGTGCGCTTGTAGGTGGAGATGCTGATGGTGGTCTTTTCGCCCGGCAGGAGCGAGTAGGTCTTGATAGTCCTGCCTGCGCCGTACTGGCCGAGGTACGTCGAGAGCCTGTACGACTCGACTATCAGTATCCTCGGCTCGACCTTTGGCTCGGGCAAATAGTTGTACTTCAGCTTTCCAGACAGCGCGGTGTATATGTTGAGCCGCTTGCCTTCGGCAAGGTTGGCCTGCATCTCTTTCTCGTCTATCTCTAGCATCTTTTCTGTGGGCATGTGTGTGCACATTCGCCTCTCTGTTATTTGCCGCCAGCGGTGGTGGTAGTGGTAGTAGCAGCAGAAGACTTGGCGGCCACCGTCGCGCTCTTGAGGTTCATCTTTATGCCTGATAATGTCTTTATTGTGGGCACCTTGGCAGTCGAACCGGTCCCAGAAAGGCGCTCCTTCTCCGGCACCTTCTTGGCAATTGGCGTGAAATACTCGTCTGGAAAGACGAGCTCGATGACGTTCTTGCCCGAATACGACGTCGGCTCCGGGACGTTGTAGCTGATGACTGCTGCTTTTCCCTGTGTATCGAACTTGATTACCGGTTCGGCCATTTCAAAATAGCGGGCAATGGGTCAAGTATTTATCTTTTCCGGGAAATTCTTTCGCAAACGGTTCGGCTGGCGTTCCGGGGACAATGCTGAATTAAAATGCAAGAAGACTGAGTTGCGTCTCCATCAGGTCATTGCCAAACGTCAAAGTGTGGCGGTTCAATCTGAGGTTCGAACTCACAGTGAGAGCAACATAGCGGGACTCAAACCTTACAAAAAAGGATCCAGATGCCCGAGAGTCGGCCCTGGTCGCTTACTCTTAGTGTGACCAAACTTTTACGTCTTTGAACTTGGGTCCTCTCCCAATTATGCATCTAAAGTCTCTATCCTGCGTCTGGATAACAGGAATTTGACGATAAACAGCAAGAACCATGCTTAACCAATCCGCAAGCGAGGCAGGGATGCCAGGATATTTCTCAACAAAATGGAGAGCGGATGCGACCTCTGGTGCTACGAACACATCATCAAACTCCCTTGCTAGCGGTTATCCTGATTTCTGCAAGATGTTCCCGCCTGATGCACTCGCATAACCTATCTTGGAGAATCCTTTTTGGGACACAAAGAAAAAGTGGCTGGGGCGGTATATTAAAGAGCCGTACTTTTTGACAAGGCTCTGCATAAAGCATTGCCCAATTGCAAAAGACCGCTTTGCCTGCAAAACATACTGCAGAGAATTGTACACGGCCAAAGAAATCATGCCACATGATCGCTTCCAGTAGGAGAAGAGAGAGGAGGCAGCCTGCCGGTACCACCGTCGGCAAAAGGCCCCTTTTCAAGCCCCGCAAGATCCACCACGTAGACGTGCTAGCATGGCTACGCCGCCTTAGGGTTGCTCCCTCCCGGACCTCACCCCTTTCGACGATTCATAGTCGACGCCGCGCCTTCGCGCAGATCGCTACTCATAACCATCCGACACGGCGTGATTTCATTTCAGCAAGGCAAGCGGGTACCTCCTGCCGGCAGATTTACCCGGCAGTTGCTGGTCCTGGCATGAAGCCGATTTCCAGTGTGGGGCACGGCTAGCACCCCGACCCTCCCTGCCTCCGATGCCGGGTGCGCAAAATAGCTATATTACATTATCTTTTATTTTGCGGCGGCGACGACGACGGCGCCGGCCTCAGCGCGCCGACCGTTTTGCACACCGAGCAAATATCGCCGGTCGCGTCCCTGCCGCAGGCAGAGCACTTTTTCCTGCCGTCCTTGAGAGTAGCAGATGCGCGCAGCTTCTCTGCCACCTTCATCATAGACGCATAGGCGTTGTTCTTTATCCCCGGATGCTCTTTTTCCATCCTGTTAAAGAACTCGCGCAGGTCGGTGCGTATGCTCTCGTGCATGTAGGGGCACTCTTCTGACTGGAACGGGATGTCGCACTGGAGCGCATAGAACGCTATCTCGTGCTCGTACAGCTCGACAAACGGCTTGACCTTTTTCATGCCGCCCGCCGCGTACTCGACCGGCTGCGGGTGCATCCAGCCTATGCGCTCCACGTCGCCTGCAAGCAGGTTTATCATGAACGTCTGCAGCTGGTCGTCAAGGTTGTGGGCCGTGGCAACCACGTCGGCGCCGGCAGACTCGGCGGCCAGGTCGATGGCCCGCCTGCGGAACGTGCCGCACATCGAGCAGGACGACATCTTTTCTGACGGCCTTGCCACCATCGCCTCGTCCATCGAGACCCCGAACAGATCTTTGTAGCTCAATACCCTGCTCTCCACTCCAAGCTGCGAGCAGAACTCTTTCACTATCCCTAGCGACTCGTCGCGGTAACCGCCAATCCCCTCGTCTATAGTGACTGCCACGAGGTCGCTGGCATTGCGGCCGTGCGCGTCAAACATCTTTTTGAGGACGTGCAGCAGCGATAGGCTGTCCTTGCCGCCCGAGACGCCCACTGCGACGCGCTCGCCGCGCCTTATCATAGAATATTTTGAAACGGTGCGCGCCGCCTTTTCCTCGACTGCGCGCACAAAGCACTTTTTGCACAAATGCTCGCCGGAGTAGGCCCTGAAATAGACCGGAGGCGCCCTGGCGCACTTGGTGCATTCGTGATGATGGCGACGAGGATTAGTCTGCTGCTGCAAGGCCGTACCTGACAAGGCACTCGCAGGGGATATTAATTATTCTAGGATGACTTTTGCTGCTTGTCTTTCTTGGACGATTGCCACCAGTCGATGTACTCGTCGTGCATCTGGCGCCTCTTGTCCTTCTTCATTTCCTCGGCCCTGTCGCGGATCTCGTCCATCTTTTCCCTGGATGCAAACAGCCCGCAGCTCTTGCAGATGAAATTCTTGCTTGCGAGGTCAAACTTTAGCTCTCCACCGCACTCGGGACAGTAGCTTACCAACGGGTACGCGTCTTGCGCACGCCAATATAAGGTTAAAGTAAGGTTAAAGTCAGTCGGTGCGTGGGCTTTGGTCGTCATACAGCACGCTGAGGTGCCGTCAGTTCGCCCGTCGAAAGGTGCCACGCACCGAGCACTTTTTGATAGAGAATGAAAAAGATTAAACTGTTGCTGCTGTTTTTTCTGCCGTTGTTATCGTGCCGGCGTCGGCGTCTACCGTCACGCTGACCCCGCTTTTTATCCCGGCCCCTGCCGGCAGCATGTCTACCATGGGTATGTTTGCAATCGCGCAGCCGGAGGCGGTGGTGATGTCTGCGGCCTTGGTCGTGCATGCTATGGCGCTTGGCGCCACGCCGTTCCTTGCAAGCGAGTAAAACACGTACGCGCCGACGCTGCTGCCAACGGCGTTTGGGTAGACTAGCACCCTGCCCTTGAGCGACTTGCCTGCAAGCTCGTGCTTTTTGTCCGTTATGACGCCCGTCTTTGGGTCGACCATCGCAAGAAAGTTTATCGGCTGCGCCGTGACAAGCGCCTTCCCGCTTCCCCTGCCGCCGACTATTTTCCTGCAGCCTTTTGCAACTATTATCATCATCATTTCGTCGTGTACTCCTTCACAATCGTCTTCATGTCCTTGAGGGCGACCTTGACCTTGTTGGAGTGGTTCAGGTAGTATGCGCCCTTGATGCTGTTTGTGACGACCGCATCCACTTCGTCTTTTGAAATGTACGGCGTAAGGCAGGTGCACGAGTCGCACATGAACTCGCCCCCGGCTTTCTCGAGCCTGCCTGTCAGCCCTACCTTTGACGCCTGGTTGTGTATCGCCTTTGAGCAGAAAATCATGCAGCGTTTCTTGAATTTCTTGCCCTCCACCATGTCTGCCAGCCTCTCCAGTTCGGGCATCCCGAGCTGCGGGCTGCCAAAAGTGATGACGTCGCCGTCGTCTGCGGTGGAGAGCTCGTCCATCACGGCCCTGGCCTCCTTTTTGCCAAACGGGATCTTTTCCCTGGCACTGCCGGTGGTAAACATGCCGCACGAGCCCGAAGTCCCCATCCCGCCTGCAAGCGCCTTTGCCTGCTGCCTGTCCGGCTCTATGCCGGGGAAGGCGACGCTGCTCTCGCTCACGGACTTGCCTGCGAAATACCCTAGCAGGCCGTAGTCCAGCTCATTCTCCATGTCGATTTCTGGCACTATGGCAGTTCTGGGTTTCCTGTTCTCGTCGAGGCGCAGGTCGGAGAGTGGGGCCTTGCCCGTGACTGCGCTTGCGAGCGCCGACAGCGCGCTCTCTTTGTTGGTTCGAAGCCCCATGAGCGAATTGGTGAAAACTGCCGCGTTGCTCTCTGCAAAGCTGACGGTCGCGTTGCGTGGGAGGTCAAAGACCTCGTACGGGGTGCACGTAAAAGACGGCGTGACGCCCATCCTCTCGTACGCCCTGACGATGACATCCTGCTTTTTTCTGAACTCTGCAGAGATGCCCTCCGGCCTTGCCCTGTCGTAGCCCATCGGGTTGAGCGTGGTCTTGACCGCCACCCTTGCCTCTTGGCTGAACCTGTCCAGGAATTCCAGGCCGGCGTCGCCGATGGTGTTGTAATTGACTCCTGAAACGTGGGCCCATTTCACGGGGACGAGCCTTTTGGCGCCTGTGGCCTCGCCTATTGCGGCAAGTATGCGGTACGCGGAGGCTAGGGCCTCGCCCTTTTCGCCACGGAGCGCCTTTTCTTCTTCCCGGGTTAGCTCCACGCTGCTACTTGCTGAAAAGAGTATAAGAACCATTGCCATTCGCACCGGTCAACTCTTGCAGAAAAATGGCCTGCGCCTTTTCGTAAATACCTCTGCAATAACCGCATATATGCTACAAGAGGACCTAGTAGCGCAAGGCGCGCAGCAGAATTATATCGTGGCCCGCCTCACCCTCTTCTGTATATCCGTCCTTGGCTAAAAAAGACATGGGCTACATCCTGAAAAAGATGGAGGGCGCGCTCTACCGGGAAAAGCCCCCGCGCCTGACTGCGCTGCGCGGCCTGCAGATGGAGGAGCAGGGCGACCCCTTCAAGATACTGATAGGCACCATTCTGTCTGCCCGCTCACGCGACGAAAACACCACCAAAGTCGTCAACAGGCTGTTTTCCAGGTACAGGACGCCGCAGGAGCTGGCAGGCGCCGACATCGAGGAGATCAAGCAGCTGATACGCAGCATCGGCTTTTACAACGTCAAAGCCGCGCGGATAAAGCAGGTGGCCCAGATAATAGCGGACAGGTTTGCCGGCAAGGTGCCGCAGGACATGGACAGGCTGCTGGAGCTACCCGGCGTCGGCCGCAAGACGGCCAACTGCGTGCTGGTCTACGCGTTTGACCAGCCTGCGATACCTGTAGACGTGCACGTCCACCGGATATCAAACAGGCTCGGGCTTGTACACACGAGGACGCCGGAGCAGACCGAGGAGGAGCTGGGCAGGATGGTGGACAGGGAACTGTGGACAAAGGTGAACGACACGTTTGTCATGTACGGGCAGAACATCTGCCTGCCCGTCCGGCCAAACTGTCCCGCGTGCGACCTGAAAGGCTTCTGCGAATATTACAAATCGACGGCTATCGATGCTGCTACCAGCGGTCCTTCCTCTTCTTCAGGAGCAAAAGGACGCCGACCACTGCCCCGACCCCGCCGGTGACTATTGCCGGCACCATGTAGATGGGCGTGTCTGCCGGGCTGCCGTACATCACCGCTATGTTCAACTGGCCTGAATACGCGTTGCTCAGGGCTGCCTGCTCGTCCTTGCCGTACACCTCGACGGAGCCCAGGTTAAAGCTCCCTATCTGCAGCCTGTCCACGACTATTCTCCTGCCGTCTGTGACTGTGAGCCCATTGTTTGCCGCAAAGCTGACCCCTATCGGCTGCTGGTCGTCCCAGCCGCGCACCTCGTTGAGGTGGACGCTGGAGTGGCCTGCCTCCGGGGTGGTGACCCACACCGCATACTTTTTGTTCTCGCCTCCGTACATATGGAGCTCTATGGATTTGTCTGCCGAGTCTGCGTCGTGCAGCACGACCACCACCTTGGCGTCGCCGCGGGCGACGTATGAGAGCTTGTTTTCGACGCTGAATATCCAGTTCTGCCCCTTTGGCGTCTCGTACGTGTAGACGTACGGGTTCTTGCGGTCGAGGTTTGCGACCGCGTACGGGATCGAGAAGCTCTCGCTACGCTCGGCCTTGACTACGTCAAATGCCTGAATCCCTTGGGCCGCTGCCTGCAAAATCGGTACTGCCAGAATTGCGGCCACAACGAGGGCCCCTGCCGCCGCAGCTATCGGGCGCATGTGCCTTCTCCGCCAAATGGCAATATATATGCAAGGGCCGCGCTGGAACGGCCGTTTCAGGGGTTCCTGAAATATCCTGCGCATCTACATTCCGGTGCATAACCTATGGCACCGCCCGCGACAGTGGCAGGAGTAGCAGCAGCTGATGCTGCTCTGATTGTGATGGTGGCAATGCTTGCTACTGCTGCAACAACAACAGCAGCCTTTCTCTTTATTCCCTATCATGCCACGGCAGCATATGCCGACGACGATAGCAGCAGCTCTGCCAACGGGCTTTTGGTGACTGCAAACAGGGACATTTACAGCAAGGACGAGCGTGTAATAGTGGCCGGCATCGTGCCTTCCAGCAGCGGCGCCGGGGAAGGCCGGTCGCCTGCGGCCGTCAAGGTCCAGATAACCAGGGACGAGAGGCAGTGCGCGCTCGTGGAAGTCAGGCCGGCCCCCGACGGGTCGTTTGTCTCAAAGCCGATAGCGGTGGGCAACTGCGGGCCCGGACAATACGTGGTGACTGCCCACTACGGGGGCCAAAAGGCCACCGATTCATTCGTGGTGGCCGCAGACAGGGAAGACGTCGCCTCTGACGACCTGCGGCTGCGCGCCATCAAGAAATCCATCCTGCAGGCACAGGAGGTGGCCACGGCAAAGGTCAAGGAGGTGGTCGACGCCGGCCTGCTCCTGCCTGAAAAGGCAGCCGGCGAGTACCGCTCCGGCGTGGTCGAGACGTCGCTTGCGCTCCAGGCCATCCAGCACGGCGACGGAGGTGCGGCGCGGGCGCACCAGGTAGCCGCATACTCTCATTTCCAGGCGGCAATTGCCGCCCTTTCAGCCGAGAACGTGAATTTTGCCAAGGTGGAGACACAGGAGTACAGGGTGTCCGTGGGCGGCGGGATGGAAAAGCTCGCCAAGCTTGAGGACCTCTACAACCGCCTGACAGAGCTGGTGCAAAAGAACAACGCCCTGGTCAAGGGCGATATGGAGCGCGTCGCCGGGCTCCTGTCTCAGGCGCGGCAGATGCTTGACGAGGGGGACGCACAGGGCGCCGACGCCGTACTTGACAGGGCAGGCGTGCTTTTAGAGCAGACGCGGGCCAAACTGATAGCCAGAGCGGCCGACGCACAGGCCCAGAAGCTGATCTCGTCTGCGGACAAGCTGGAGAGGCGGGCAGAGTCGCTCCTTGACAAGAGCGAGGGGACCCCGCAGGCGGTGAAAAAGCTGGAGCTGGCGCTTTCGCTCATCGACGACGCCCGTTCTGCCGCAAAGAGCGGCGAGTATTCTTCTGCAAAGGACGCGCTTTCGTCGGCGCAAAAGGCAATCGACGAGGCCAAAAAGATGATCGTGGCCGGCTAGCCAGCTAGCCCTGCCAGCTTGGCGTGCCGCTGTACGTATGTGTGGCAGTACTGCATTCTCTATTTGACGAAAAGCCGCTTTTCGAGCTTTTCAGGCGTTTGTGCATGCTGCCAGGCGTTCCACGGCAGGGCTGGAACGGCCGTTCCTGCACGAATTCCGCCATTCCCCTAAAATAATCTATAACAATCTAATGTTTATGATGTCTGAGCGAAAAAACAACAGGGGCAAGATCGAGATAATGGCTGATGTCCTGACGCTTTCAACCGTCGGCATCAAAAAGACCCACATCATGTACCGGGCAAACCTGAGCTACGAGCAGATACTCTACTACCTTGGCGAGCTCATGTCAAAGGGCCTGCTGGAGCAGGGCATGGTGGACGGCACGCAGGTATACAGGACCACGGAGAAGGGCAGAGAGTTCCTGCAGTACTTTACGCGCATGGCGCAGCTGATCCAAGAATACCCGGAAGACAGGATACAGCTTGTAGCCTGATCATTCCTTTCCCTTTCCTTCTTCTATTATATTTATTATTACTAACTGACTACCTTCTTGTTATCCAGAAAAGTATGGCAAGCCCTGCCGACTGGGCCACGTTGATGGCAAACAGGTACGGCGCCGCCGCGTCGACCACGTTTTTGACAGCAGGCCCTGCCGTATAGAGGTTCGACCAAAAGATGACAATGACCACGTTCTGGACGATAAAGAGGGAGGCGACAAGCACCAGCCCCCACGTAAAGTAGGACTTGATCACCTTGAGGCTCTGTATGTACATGGCAATGATGCCTCCTAAGAGCCCGATGTTTGCAAGGGCTGCCGCAGCGGCGCCTAGCATAAAGTCCATTACGGGTTTGCGGCCCCCAGCTTGCCTAATTTACTTTTTCCCAATTTTGCCCATGATCTCCTGGAAAGACGCATAGTTCTTTTCCATCAGCGGCGTGAGAAAGTAGGTGGCGCCGTACGCGTCCTTGTTGTCGGTGATGATGAGGCCGTTCTCTGCAAGCACCTTGAGGTGGTGGAGCACGGTCTTGTAGTCCAGCTTGAGCTCCTGCGCTATCTGGTTTGCGTTTGCCGGCCTGCCGCTGACAAGGTCGATTATCTTGGCCCTGTTGATGCCTCCCCTGCTGCTTGCTATCAGGTACCACAGCACCCGCTTGAAGCGGGGGTCGATGTAGCCGCCGCTGCCCTCTCCTGCTGCGGCGGGCCCGCTCGGATAAGCGTGTAGCAGCCAAGCCGGCGACAGCAAAAGCGAGGCAAGCCCGCCCAGCACTCCTGTACCGGCGGCCGCAGAGCCGAACATTGGACTTCCCGCCATTTCCCGCAGATATAAAGTTGTATCAGGGCAACGGATTGGGGAGAAATTTGGGTGCGAATTGGGGAAAAATCCTTTATAGCCGGAGCAAAAGCACCCGCAATGAAATTCCGAGAGGAAAACGGAAGGATCAAAACCAACATCGTCATCGGCACAGTCTTTGCAGCCATGCTGGTTGCAATGGCGCCGGCCGTGATGGCCATAATGACAACATCCAAAGCAGCAACGACACTGGAAGCAGAGGCGGCAGACGCGACAGACAAGCCGTACGTCAAGGCGTTTGCAGGCGGCAAGGCGCTCTACCAGCCGGCCGCAGGCAAGACCAACGTGTTTGGGCCCGGCGGCATATTCCCGTTCTTTAACGACACGTTCTCCTGCGGCGACTCGCTGAGCTGCGGCGTGCAGGTCGACGCCTCGTTCAAGGGCGTCTTTAGGGAGGCCGGCGAAGAAGAAGGCAACGACAACAGATTCACGGCCACCTACGTGGCGCCGATAACCTACGGCGACCACCAGGTCGCAGGCCACAAATACAGGGTGGAGATGGTCGACACGAAATGGAACAACGACGACCCGGATCAGACCCCGCTCCCGACGAGGACTCCTGACTTTCTCCTGCCAGGAAACGGCGTCGCCTTTGACCAGTACCAGCACGGCCACTCGATGATAGACAGGGCCGACGTGCCGCTGACGTACAACAAGGTCGTGGTGTACGGCCACGCAAACGTCTACGACGAGACAGACGGAGGCAGGATGGTCGCAGAGAACATATTCATGCACCTGATGGTCGGCAAGGTGGTCGACGAGGCCGCTTTCGCAAAGAACGTGCAGAACGACGACGGCACCCCGCTCCTTGTGCTCCTGTTCCTCGTGAACATCCCAAGCGGCACCGGGCTTCCCGGCGGCATAGGCCCGCTCACGTCGGAGCAGGCGCAGAGCTTTACCCCGCTTGCAGACGACCCGTCGCTGACAAACCCGCCGCCGTTTGACTATGCCAAGCTGAAGGAATGGGGCGTGGACGTGGAGGAGCCGCTGCCGCAGTCGACCCCGTGGTCTGTGGACAACCCGACGCAGCCCGTGTTCTTTACCTTCCTGATGTTCACGGAAGCCAGGGCGTACAGCTCGGCAAACAACTCGGTCCCGGGGCTGCAATAGGCCCGGACCTTCCCCCTTTTTTAAAGCTGTTTAATCTTGTTTTGATTTCCTACCGTCCTAGGAAGCTTCCATTTCATGTGATTAAGAAGAGTCGCATCTAAAGAAAACTGTCGCCTGTGTGTTTATTGAGTCGTTTAAAACTAATCATCTTTCGTGTAATCGGATCATATTTGCAAACAAAGTCATAGCTATCTCCAAGGAAAGAGTCGTAGAATCCCTCTATTTTGACAGTTTTTCCCTCGTCTTCGAAAGAAGTAATGGTTACAGATGATGCGGAGATATTCATTTTGCTAAGGTATGAGCTAATATCTAAACGTGCTGTACGAAGATCCATTACCATTTATGCTTCACACCCATGATCTTTAGACATTTCTGTCCATCTTGCCAATGCCCATTCCCCGAACTCCTCTCTTATTTTTTCTTTCCCAATAATCGACCACAGCCGTTCAAACCCTAATGACTTTATCATTGGTTCCATAATCTGATCGAAAGTCATGTCACTTCTTATCCCTTCTTTTGTGTATCTATCAATAATCAGCTTAAGAACATCATCTGGAAGCCTTCTTAAGACGCTGAATCCAACCTCTAACTTCCTATTCGTTGACATTGGTAAGCATAGTATTGTCAAAGCGCCCATCAGCTCTTGATTCCTCCTTTGAACTTCCCTCTGTAAAAGCTCCACGTCCCTCTGCAGAGCTTCAACTTTTTCCTCCATAGAAGGTTCGGGAATCTTGAATCGGACACGGCGAAACGTAGAGTTCTCTGCTCTGATTTATACTTTTGATGTTTACGTCTTTCATTAAGGAATTTAATGTCTGAACCACTATAACTATCAAGATCAAATCTCTGTCTGAAGGCTTGAACAGCTAGTTGAACGATATCACAATGAAATGAGGAAAATAGAGTCCGGCTGTTAACCCGATTCAACACTTGGCATGACAGAGGGAATCAAAAACAAGATTGAACAGCATTTTTTTGTTTCTGCGTCAGGACACGAACGGCTCTTTGAACGACACTATCAGTTTCGACACCTCGGGCCGCATCAGGTGCTCGGCCGGTATCTCGCCAGAGCTGACCATCTTTCTCATCTTTGTCCCGCTCAGCTCCTCGCGCACCTCTGGCCCGTGGGGGCAGTTGCGCTCGTTTGCGTAGGCGAGGCACTTTTTGCAATAGTAGAACGCCGGAAAGAACACGGGCTGTATCTCAAGGTCCGGGTAGTCCTTGAATATCTCGTGCGCGGCAAACGGGTGGTAATAGCTCCCGACGCCGGCGTGGTCGCGGCCGACTATAAAGTGGGTGCAGCCAAAGTTCTTCCTCATTATGGCGTGGTGGATGGCCTCCCTCGGGCCGGCGTACCTCATCTCTGTGTGCAGCGTGACGAACATGGCCCTGTCCCTTGGGTAATAGTTTTCAATCAAAGTCTCGTACGCCGAGAGGATGACCTCGTCTTTAAAGTCGCCCTGCTTTTTCTTGCCGATGAGCGGGTTCACAAATAGCCCGTCGTACAGGTTGAGCGCGGCCTTTTGCAGCATCTCGTGCGCCACGTGGGGCACGTTCCTTGTCTGGAACCCGACGATGGTCTTCCAGCCTTTGGCGGCAAACTCGGCCCTGGTCTGGGCCGGCGTCAGCCTGTATTTCCTCAGCGGCGACTGGGGGATCCTCTTTGTGACCTCTATCTTGCCTGCAAGCAGGTGGCTCTTCATCCTGGCCATCTTGTCGACGCCGGGGTGTTTGAGGTCGTCGGTGCCGTAGATTGCCCTGGCGCTTGCAAGCCTGTCAAACGTGTACACTTCTTCAATTTTCAGGGAAGCAAATTTCTCTCCTGCAGCGGCAAGGGCCACCTCGCCTGCCTGCCTTGCCTTTGCAGCGGTCTCCTCGTCAACGTCCAGCACTATGGGCACGGTCCAGGCAAGCCCGCTTTTCAGCCTGCCTGTCCTGACGATGCTCTCAAAATCTTCCTTTCCAACGAACCCTTCAAGCGGGCTAAAGACGCCGTCTGCAATGTTCTCGATGTCGTTTCGCAGATCGTGCGACACCTCTATTACGGTCGTCATGCCGTCCAGGCTGCTGCTGTTTGACAGCCTGCTTACTAGTTTCCCTCCGCCGTGCGGTGATATTGTCAAACTATGCGATCACTTGTCCTTGCTGCTGTTGCTGTTGTTCTTTCTCTTTATCCTGGTGGGGTCAAAGTGCAGGCCGCATTCTTTGGCAGCGGCGTTTTCCCACCACCACCTGCCTGCGCGCGGGTCTTCGCCCGGCTGCACAGCCCTCGTGCACGGCTCGCACCCGATGCTCGGGTATCCTACGTCGTGTAATTTGTTGTAGGGCACGTTGTTCTTTTTGATATAGCCCCACACCATGTCAGACGTCCAGTCTGCTATCGGGTTCAGCTTGATGATGTTGCCGTGCGCCGCGTCAAGCTCTATCTTTTTCGTCTCGGCCCTCGTCGCCACCTGGTCGCGCCGCAGGCCGGTTATCCAGCCGTCCAGCTCTTTGAGCGCCCTGTTAAGGGGGTGCACCTTGCGTATCTCGCAGCACAGTTTCCTGTTCTCGACGCTTGCGTACATCAGGTTCATGCCCCTTGACCGGATCATCTCCTCCACTTCCTTCTGGTCAGGAAAGTACGCGTTTATCTTTATGCCGTACCTGGCGCGCACGTCGTCCATCACGTCGTATGTTTCTTGATTGAGGCGCCCCGTCTCCAGGGTAAAGACGTTTGTCCTGGTGCTGTCTATCTTGGACATCATGTCGATTATGGCAACGTCTTCGGCGCCAAAGCTCGAGGCAAGGCCGATCTTTTTCCCGAAATTGTCAAGGGCCCACTTCAAAACTTGCTGGGCGGTCTTGTTTTCAAACTCTTTTGCAAGCCGCTCCACTTGGGCCGCGTCCAGCTTCATACGGTCAGTCTTGTTGTCGGACGCCTTATATTGATTGTTGCCCCCCCCCTCCTTCGCCTGCCCGGGCCGCAAGAAACTTGTTTATTAACAAGTTATTTTCTATATATTGCGTATTCGTTACTCTAGAGATAGTGATTGCTAGGAGAGATTGGGGCTGGCTAACAATTTTTGGGATAATATCGAGCAGTACAGAAAGCTGGGGTTCGATCCGCTAAAGTGGGTCTCCTCCTGCTCGCTTGAAGCCGACCCGCAGCTGGTCAGGGCAGCATTTGCAGAAGTCAAGAGGACGACCATCAAGGTCGCCCCGTCCTGGTTCGACGCGTACGCCCACATAGAAGGAAAAGAGCCCGAGCTCACCCGGCGCGTCTACGACCTTGCAAGCCCTGCAGTCGACAAGGAGGTAGAGGTCAAGCGGGCCCTTGCCCTGTTCCGCGTCCATTCTGCAACCGCCGAGTCGCAGCAGGCCCTGTCCGAAAAGCTGCAGGGCTTTTTCTCTGCGTTCAAGGCCAAGGTGTCGGTGGCAAATGCTCCCGTAGCACTCACAGAGCACGCCGACGCGCAGTTTGGCCTGCTCGATTACATAGAGCTGCGCCGGGGCAACAAGGACGGCTACATGCCGGCCCTGACCTCGTTTACGCAGGTGACAGACGTTACAAGAGAGCCGGACGCAGATGTGCACGTCAGGGTGGCCATGACAGGGGCCATAGAGCGGCTGAACCTGCTTGGCTGCGGCAACCCCGCGCTCTTCAAGTTCTTTCCGATATACGACGCGCCCGCAGAAGAAATGCTGGACAGGATACGCACAAACATCGACGCGTTCACGGCCCGCTACAACCTGGTGCAGGAAGATTACAGCTCGCTCAAGAAAGGCAAATTGTTCTACGGCACAAGCGCAGTAGCGATAACGAACAAGGAGCTGCCTACCCGGTACGATCAGGTGGAGGAGGGCATGGAGGTGATGCTTACAAACAGGCTCGGCGGCCTCGCAGCAGTCAGCATGCACGCGCTGACGCTCATGGAGCCGGCAAACGCAGAGAGGTTCGAGCGCGCCGGCGTCTCTACCAGCGCGATAACCGCTGCCCGTGACGAGGCGCTAAAGAGCCTGAGCGAGCCGCACTTTGCGCTTGGCAAGATAATCGCCAAGTACTGCCCCGACTTTGGGGCGCCCTATGACAGGCAGGCCCACGTAACGGCCGTCTATCCGGTGGGCGCAAGGGGCGTGTTTGCGCTTGGCGACCTTGCATCCCTTGCAAACTGCCACCTTGCGGTAAACGAGCTTCCGGTGCGCCATGAAGAGATCGCAAGACTTGCCACGCAGGAGGGGCTGGTGGAGAACGCAACTGCGTCGCAGCACGGCTGCCATTTGATAGTGGGGACAAAGGACGTGCTCAACCTGGTGGCAGAGGAGCTGCGGCAGCACCACTTTGCGCCAGAGAGGGTGGGCTTTGTGGCCAAGAAAGGCGTCGCGTCGGTTGCAATTGAAAATAACGCTGCGGACAGGTACGTGGCTGCAAAGGCCAAGCTGGCGAGGCTGCTGGCTCCTCCTTCGCCTCCCTCGCAACCTTCATCTTCTGCGGCCTCGCCGGCGAGTTAATATCTGCCCGGTGCAAACGATCGGCTAGGCATACGCAATGACACATGATGACAGTTGCATCTTTTGCAAAATAGTCGCCGGCCAGCTCTCCGTCAGGGTAGTGGGCCAGAACGAAAAGGCGGTGGCATTCCTCGACGCGTTTCCGCTTGCTGCGGGCCACACGCTTGTCGTGCCAAGGTCGCACTTTGAGCGCGTGCAGGACATGGGCCCGCAGGAATCGCAGGCGGTGTTTGAGCTCGTGCGCCAGCTTGCCGGCAGGGTCGAGTCGGCCGCCAACGCAGGCGCGTCGACGATCGCGATCCACAACGGCAGGGAGGCGGGGCAGGAGGTGCCGCACGTGCACGTCCACATCATCCCGCGCAAGAAAGGCGACGGAGCCGGCCCCGTCCACTCGATGTTCAGGAACCGCCCAAAATTATCTGCTGGCGATATGGACGCGCTTGCCGCCAAGATTGCGCTCAAGTGAGCGTTTGAAAAGCCTGAAAAGGAGAATGGGCGTCATCGACTTTACGTTGCCCTCTATCGCGTGGCCTGCTACAAACATTGCCACTGCAAGCGACCACAGGGCAAGCCCCAAGAAAAGGTCAGTTCCTGCTCCTCCTGCAGCAAAGTGGCCTATTGCAATCACGATCCCGGCCGCATAGAAAGGCAGCCCCGCCGCATGGAGCGCCCTGTTTGCAGGGTGCCTGTGGGTGCCCCTGAGCATCTTGATGATGGTGGTGATAGACACGGCAAAAGATCGTTGTTGCCAAGTGCTAATTACCCTTGCTGCAGGTTCCATCGCTCTTTCAGGATTTTTGCTGTATGCTGCATGGCGCAGTACGGCTTGCCTGCCGGGTCTATCACCAGCTCTAGTTTTTCCCGGCACAGTATGTCACCTGCGGCGACTCCTGCCCTGAACTGATGCAGAGGCGAAATGGTGCCGTCCTCTCTCGTCGGCACGTCGCTGACGACTGTTTGTGTCGTGCAGCTGTCATCTACTTTATCGCCGTGGTAAGGCGATTTGATGAGTATGGACGGCATGACCAGCTCGATCTCGGTGCTGCCTGTAAATGGGGCTTTGAGGGTGTAAAAGCAGTCTGTCTTTGCCGTGACATCCGCTATGATGTCTTGGTCGTTGGCAAAAAAGTGGAAATTTCCTCCGCCAGACATGCTGCTGGTGTACGGAAAGTTCCTTGGAAAATTGATTTCCAGCACGCCCTTGCCGCTATCTCTGCTTTTGACCTTGACTGCGATTGAATTGCTTATGAGGTAGCCGTCTACCTCTTGGCTGACGCCAAAGTCCTCCACCGTCCCGTTTACGACCCTGTACTGGATCTTGAAAATCTGGTCCGGCTTGGGCGGCTCTGCATTGAGGAACTTGCCGACCATGTAGGCGGTCTTCCATTCGTTGCCGCTGGAGGCATACGAGCTTGCTGCCGACAAAAGCAGCAAGAATGTCAGCAGCAAAAAGGCGGCAACCATGATGACAGCAGCAATGGCCATCATCTTCTATACTCTCAGTCAGAGTATAAAAAAATCTGCGCCACGCGCGTCACTGCTTCCAGGCCGCCACTATGTTTTCAATGGCCTGCGGCACGTCTGCAAGCGTCGCAACAGTCCCGGTCGCATACTCGCACTCTTCCCTCGGCTCCTGCAACGCAAAGAGGGAGTCCCTGACCCTGACGGTCTTCATGCCAAGCCGGTTTGCCGGGCAGATGTCGGTGTCGAGCCTGTCACCCACCATTATGCACTCGCCGGCCTGTCGCCCCGCCTCCTTCAGCGCAAGCTGGAAGATCCGGGGGTTCGGCTTTTTCAGGTGCGCGACCCCGGAAATAGTCTTTACCTTGAAATATTTCTCGTACTCTTGCAGCAGGTCCAGTATGTCGTCTGACTGGTTTGCGATGATGCCCAGCTCGTATTTTGAGGAAAGCGACTCTAGCACCTCTCTTGCGCCGTCTGCAAACCTGAAAAACTCTTTGCGGCCCCTCTTTATCTCTGGCTTTATCCTGCTTGCAATTACCTGGCCGTAGCCGGCCGGCAGGACGACTGCGCAGACCTCCATTATCAGCTCGCTGACGCTGCCGTGGCCTATCCTCCTGCTGCGGATAATGTCGTCGCGCACGGCGCGATAGTTCCGGGCGTCGATGCGCGCTCCAAAGCCGTTGAGCAGCTCCAGAAATTTGGCGTCAAAATGGGCGATAAAGTCCCACTCGCTTATGAGCGTCTGCCCGAGGTCGAAAAACACGAACGGCCCCATTCTTTTTTCTATCATGTAGCAGAGGCAGGAGAGACTTTATAATGATTTAAATAGCGTTCCGGGCGCTTTCCGCTTGCAGATGCCCCAACGCGACTATGACGTCATCATCGCAGGCGGCGGCCTCGCCGGCATGATAGTGGCCACGTCGGCTGCCTATTACTCAAAGCAGTCGTTAAAGATACTGGTTATCGACCGCAACTCTTTCCCGCAGCAGGGCATGAAGACCGTGTCGGGGTGGGTCTGCGGCGACGCGGTAGGCAAGAACACCGTCGACTACATGACCGAGCGGATACACATAAGCTGGGGCAGCCCCGAGATAGAGCACCCCGTCAAGGGCGTCGTGGCGTTCTCGCCAGACCATGAAACCAAGGTGGCGTTTGACGGCGAGGGCTATATCCTCAACCGCAAGATGCTCCCTCAGCGCCAGATGGCAGACTGCAAAAAGATGGGAGTCGAGTTCAAAGAGCGCGTCGCGCTGCGCTCCCTCATCGTCGAAAACAACGCCGTCGTCGGAGTGGAAGGCGACGACCTTGACGCCAAAACGCCTTTCAAAAAGACCGCCCGGCTGGTGGTCGACTGCACGGGCGTAACCTCTGTCCTGCGCACCAACTTTCCGATAAAATCGTTCATAGAGCGCCGCATAGACCGGGACGACCTTGAAGCGACCGGCCGCTATATCTATAATTTCACGCTGGACCACGAGGACAAGACCTTTTTCGACCCCGACTACTGCATCATCCATCTCGACCAAAAGCTGGCGCCTGGCGGCTACGGCTGGGTGTTCCCGAAAGGCAGGAACAAGGTCAACATCGGGCTTGGCGTCCAGCAAAAGGCGTTTGAAGCAAGGAACAAGGAAATGGGCGTCCACCCTAACCTCACCCAGCTCATCGACGAGTACGTGAGGTACAACCCGGTGATCAAGGACCCCAAGCTCGCAGACGGCCCGATGGACGACGGCAACGCGTGGGGCACGTGGCAGGTCTCTGTCAGGCGCCAGAACGACTGCATGGTGTCAAACGGCTACATGCTCGTCGGCGACTCGGCCTGGATGCCCAAGCCGCTCGACGCCGGCGGGATTGGGCCGGCCATCATAGCGGCGACAATAGCCGGCAAGGACATCGTCGAGGCGCTGCAGGCAAACGACGTGTCCGAGCGCGGACTTTGGAAATATAATAAACATTTCATCAACGACTATGGGTACAAGACGGCCGGCCTCGAAGTCTTTAGAAGAATGCTGCAGGGCCTGACAAACGAGCAGATCAACTATGGCATGAAGCACTTTTTGTCCAAGATGGACATTGACAAGATAACCAAGGGCGAGCACCCCGAGTTCAGCACAGTCGATAAGCTTGGGATGATGATACGCGGGGCGATGAACAAGAAACTTGCCGATGACCTCAGGTACTGCGCCAACATCAACAAGGTGCTCACGGCGCACTATTACGACTACCCCGAGACGCCGGAAGGATTCCCCGCGTGGCAAAAGACGCTGCACGGGCACTTGCAGCAAGCGTTTGCCAAGTACAAATGACGCTGTCGAAATACGCGAGCTTTCCAGTGCAAGAGACTTTTGATTTAAGGGACGTCGCAGACATCCGGCCGGCTGTAGACCGGATGGTCGAATCGTATATCAAAAGCGCAGACGACTTTTCCTTCCGCGTCCTGTTGCCAAGGGGCGACAAGCTGACGGGCAAGGCCAAAAAGCTGGGCATGACGTTCCAAGGCGAGCTTGTGCTGACTCTTAGGAAAAGGAACGTCGTGCCCGTGGTGCGCGACCTGCGGTACGTGCACGACGACAGCCATTACGGATGGCTGCTTGCAAGCCAGAAGGTCTTTGAAAGGTTTGAAGGAAATAGTTCAGCCTAGGTCTGCTGCTGACGCGTGCTGCTGTCTTCCTTGCCCTTGAACTTGGACAGCTGGAACGGCTGCCAGATCTTCATGGCGTTGCCCAGGACGGTCGATATGATGACGCCTATCAGGAACCCTCCAATCAGGTCTGTCGGGTAGTGCTGCTGCACGTACACTCTGGTAATGCCGACCATCACCGGGAACGCCCATACCGCATACCCTGCCACCCTCGACTTTCTGTAAATCAGGTAGCCTATGATGAACGCAAGGGCCGTGGCCCTGGAAGCGTGGCCGGACGGGTACGAAAATCCTGCTGCAAACGGCGCAAGGCTGTCGCTCTCTATCCCGAAATTCTCTGGAAGCTGGACGCCGGGCGCAAACTCGTAGGGCGGGATGGGCCTGCCAATGAACGGCTTCAAGTACATGACGGTGATGGCAAGCACGACGATTGCTATCAGAAATATCATGCCGGCCTTTCTGGTGCGCCTGATTATCGTGACAACGATGGCAAAAGCAAAGAGCGTGCCAACGTCGCCCAGGGTAGTTATCGCTATCATGGCCGAATCCAGGCTCGCGTTGCCCTGAAGCGAATGCGCGTACCTGTTGACGGGGTCGTCTATCGCCTTGGTGGCGCCAGAAGCGACGAGCACGCTGAACGCGATAAAGGCAGCTACAAACGCCGCAAACCTGGCCGAGCGGATGCGAAAGAGCCAGGGCGGGCTCTTGCTCTCGGCTGACGCTGCCACGTCGGACAACAATCCAGATGCGCACGTACTGCCGTTAAATTGTTTTGGGTAAGGAAATGCGACACTGTTGACTTGCTTACTGATCTGCCCTTCATCGCCGGGCGTTAACTTTAGGCGAATATTGCGACGTGTAGGGGAAAGCAGGGTGTTAGGATAGGGCGGATGGAAAAGGGCAAAGTCTCAAGGGCGCCAGAAAAGTAAAATGCACGACTCTCCTATCAGAGAATAGATGCGAATAGATGCCTTGGTTGGCGCAGTCGCTGCATTTGTAATCTTTGCCTTGTTCGCGCCGGTCGTACCCCTGATGCATAGCCGGCCGATGAATGCGCCTCCGCCGTCAGCACCATTGGCATCCTTCGGATCAATAGCACGCGCGCCACTCTGCAAGTAGGATTGGAAATTGACGGCACAGGAGCGCCACATTTCAGAGCCTGACTCTGCATCTTTTTATCCAGCATGGGTCTTTGCCACTGAGTGAGTAGCCATGCAAAGCCACTGACCCTCAAGATGCCGTTTATCTCCTGTCAAGTCTGCTCCTCAGCCGCAAGTTAGCAGCAGCGCCCGATGAAGGAGGGCAAACCCGTAAGCAGCAGGTTAGCAGTATCGGAAATGGCTCTCCTAAAACCATGCAATTAAAACACATGCGTTGTTTGTTTGTGTACTGCCTATGCTGGCAGGCAGAGCCTCTTGACATCCTCCCGCTGTCTTTTACATGCAAGTGGCTAGATGCCAGTCAAAGCTCTTGCCTGTCGCGGCGTCCACCATGACCTCAAAGGTCTGCCAGGCCGGCCTGTTGCAGTGGTCCTTGTCGTCGAGATATTCCGGGTTCGTCGCGGCATAGGCGACAGGGACTATGTACATCACCTTGTCGTCTATGATGTTGACCTGTGCCTGGCCTACCCCTTCGAGCCTGTAGGCATATTTTGCAATCTGCGGGTTCTCGGCAACTTCTCCATCCATGAAATCTCCTGCGACCTCCCTCGCCTGGTCGGGGCTGAGGCCAAACCTGTAGGTGGAGATGCTGCCGTTTTCGTACCACCTGCCAAGCTCTATTATTGTATAGTCTTTAGCAAACGCAAAGTATGCGCCCGGCACAGGGAGCGCCCATTCTCTGTTCACCTTCTGGTATATCGAAATGTGCGCCGTGTCGCCGGAGTTTACGGCGTCTATCTGCTCGGACCCGTCCATCCTGTATCCAGCAGCCTCCATTACGCCCTTTGTAAAGTTCATCAGCCTGCTGGTGCTCTTGGACATGGGAAACGCCGCCTTGCCTGGCGCGCTGGCGTAATGCACGGGATAGTATGACGACGGGTCGCATGTAGTGCAAAGCCGTGGGACGAGTATGTCTGCGCCCTTTTGCGTCACGTAGGCAACCATGCGCGTGTTGTCGAGCCGCACCGATGCAATGTCGTCGCCCGGGTCGACTGCTTTTGCAATTACCTTTGCGGTTTCTCTCGGGCTTTTCTGCAATATGGAAGGGCTGGCAGGGGAGACCCTTGCCTCCTCTAGTTCCTCTGTGCTCACAAGCACCGTCCCGAACCTGCCTGAGCTCTTTTCATAGTACTGGTAAATGCCGGTCCTGTTGCCGTAGGTAAAGCTGAACGACTCGCCGGGGGCAAGCGTCACATTTTCAAAATATGGCGCGCGGAAAAAGCCTCCGTGTATTCCTCCAAGCGTTATCGAAGTCTCGTTCCTGTTCACCCACGTAACGGTGTCGTTGTGCCCAGCTATCACCCTGACGAACGGCGGGTTGAACGTGACGCCCGAGTCGATGGCGTCGATCCCCTTTGCGACAACTATGGTCGCATTTCTGCCGCCGTCATCGTCATCATGCGTGGTTGTTATGGCAGCATCTGTGCCGGTTTGCGGCGCCTGCGAAATGTACAGGAAATACGCTGCCAGGATTGCGGACGCGGCGATGATGCCGCCGGCAACCATGAAAAGCCTGTAATTGCTGACCGGTTTCATGCGGCCTTTCCTGCGCAGCGGCCTTTATACGCCTGACCAAGAGCTGCTTCTGAATCCTCCCGCCGCACCTGCCGTCAAAGGCGTCCGAGGTAGTATAAAAGAACAATTGTTTTGGCCATTTTCCACTGGAAACGCGCGCTAGCGGTTTTCACGCGTCTATATAAGTAAAAGGATAAGACGTGCGTATGTGCGCTGTTTAGCCCAGGTTCTTGGACCTGCACCTGGGGCACGCCTTGGGCTCCTCTGCCTCTGCGTACCACGACTGCAGGCCGCAGTCCCCGCACTTTTTTTCGACAAGGTCTGTCATTATCTTGTAATAGCGCGTGTTGAAATTCTGCGCAATCGGGCGCAAGAACCCCGATTCTTCCATCTCCAGCAAGACGTCCTCAAAGTCCAGCACGTCAAGGTTCATTGCCTTGTACCGGGCGTCGTCGTTGAGGTGCACGAGTATCTCGTCGTTTGAAAAGCGGATGTCGGTGTCGCCGAAATTCTCGGCTATTATCCTGCGAATGTCCTGCCTCTCTACCCTTGTGGTAGCAGAAGATGAAGAAGAAGACATGCTAAAGTGCCCTGGTGTCGTCCTGCAGCTTTTTGGCAGACGCAGGGTCCCTGTCAGCGTAATACTTGACCATGCCCAGCTTTAGCACTTTGAGCGACAAGAGCGCACACTTTATTCTTGCAGGCCCGAGGCTCGTAAGGCCGATGTTCTCCAGGATGTCGTCCTTTGTGAGATCTTTGACAGACGTCAGCGGTTTGCTCATCACCATCTCTGTCAGCATCGACGCGCTTGCCTGGCTGATGGCGCACCCTCTTCCTTCAAATTTGATGTCCTTTATCTTGTCGCCTTCCACTTTCAGGTGGATGTCGATCTCGTCGCCGCACAGCGGGTTGGAGTCGTGTATGCTCACGTCTGCGTCCGGTATCTTGCCCTTGTTCCTCGGGTTGCGGTAGTGGTCCAGTATTATCTCGCGGTAAATGTCGTCACTCAAATCTTGAACAGCCTCCTTGCCTCAGACAGCGCCCCAATAAAGATGTCGACCTCTTCTTTCGTGTTGTAGATATAAAAACTTGCCCTGCTGGTCGCAGATACATCGAGACGCTCCATCAGCACCTGCGCGCAGTGGTGGCCCGAGCGTATGGCGACGCCGTGGTCGTTCATTATGGTGGCAAGGTCGTGGGGGTGTATGTCGCCGATGTTGAACGACACCACTCCGCCCCTGTCCATCGCGTTTGGCGGGCCGTACAGCGTGACGCCCTTGACGCCTGTGATCTTTTCTAACGCGTATTTGGTTATCTCTATTTCGTGCTCGCGCACCCTGTCCATCCCCAAATTAGAAAGATAGTCTATCGCAGCGCCAAAGCCTATCACGTCGGCGATGTTTGGCGTCCCGCCCTCGAACTTGTACGGCAGGTCGTTATAGCGCGTCTCGTACTTGTGGACCTCCTTTATCATGTCGCCTCCGCCCATAAAGGGGGGCATCTTTTCCAGCACCTCCCTCTTTACGTAGAGCACGCCGACGCCTGTGGGTCCAAGCATCTTGTGCGCCGAAAACGCCATAAAGTCGCAGTCCATCTTTTGCACGTCGACCTGCATGTGCGGCACAGACTGCGCGCCGTCCACCAGGACGGGGATGCCGCGCTCGTGCGACATCTTGATTATCTTTTCTACCGGGATTATGGTGCCAAGCACGTTTGACATCTGCGACACCGAGACCAGCTTGACCCTCTTGCTTGCAAGGTATTTCTCGTACTCGTGCATCTTCAAATAGCCAGAGTCGTTGACTCCGATGTATTCCAGCCTGCCGCCCTTTTCCTGCGTCAGTATCTGCCACGGGACGATGTTGCTGTGGTGCTCTATCTCGGATATGACCACCCTGTCGCCCCTCTTGACGTTGGCCCTGCCCCACGAGTAGGCGACGAGGTTTATCGCCTCTGTCGCGTTGCGGGTGAATATTATCTCGTCGGTGTGGCGGGCGTTGATGAACCTGGCTACCTTTTGGCGGGTTTCTTCAAAAGCAAAGGTCGCCTCCTCTGCAAGCTGGTGCACCGCCCTGTGTATGTTCGAGTTATAGTTCATGTAATAGTCGCTGATGGCGTTGATGACTGCAAGCGGTTTCTGCGTCGTGGCCGCGTTGTCCAGGTACACGAGAGGCTTGCCGCCCATCACCTTTCTCTTTAATATCGGAAAGTCCTGGCGGATCTTTTTGACGTTGAGGGCGCTCTTTTGCATCATGGTTGCCGGTCCAGCTCGACGTAAATTCCCTCGTCCTGTATTTTAACCTTGTAAGTTTTCAGTGGCTCGGTGGCCGGCGGGTTCTGCGGCACGCCGTCCTTCAGGTTGAAAGCAGAGAGGTGCAGCGGGCACGTGACGGTACAGGCGTCCTCATTCATAAAGCCGGTTGCAAGGTCGGCGTAGGCGTGGGTGCATATCCTGTCTGTCGCGTAGAGCTGGCCTGCAGCCTTGGCTACCATTACCTTTTTTCCAGCGTGGTCGAACTCGACCATCTCGCCGTTTGACAGCGACTTGGCGTCGCAGACGCGCACCCACTCTGAAGGCATGTCTGTGCTTTTACCTGTACTTGTAGTGCTTTTCGAAAATGTCCTGCGTCTCGCGGTACCTGGATTTTTCGACTTCGAGTATCTGCTCCATCGCCTCGTCGGTCCTGAGCATGAGCGAGCCTCCCTGCCACTTGTTCTCTATGAGGTAGTTGACCCACGCCCTGATGGTCGGGCCCATCTTCCTTGAAAGCGGCTCCAAAAAGCCCGAGACTATCTCGCGCTTGGCGCCCTCCCTGCTCAGGCCCCTGGTCATCAGGTAATAGATCTGGCCCTCGTCCATCTGCGCGACGGACGCCGAGTGGGTCGCCCTGACCTCGTTTGTGAGGATCTCCAGGCCCGGTATCGAGTCGGACTTGGCGCCCTTGTCAAGCAGTATTGCGTGCCCTGCCAGGTATGATTCAGTGCCCTTGCCTTCCTTGCCTATCTTGATCATGCCTTTAAAGAGGGATTTTGACGTGTCCTTCAGCACGGACTTGACCTGCACCTTGCCCCTCGAATGCTGGCCGTTGTGGATCAGGTTCGACGTGACGTCAAAGGACTGGCTGCCTGCGCCAAAGACGATCTCGATGTCTTCTGCCTGCGCGCCCTGCCCCTTCATCACGCTGTCTGTCCTGTAGCGGGAGAGCATGCCGCCAAACATGCCGACGTACCACGACATCCTGGCGTCGCGCTCGACAAACGCCTTCCTGTTGGACACTGCAACAGTGTCTGGGCCCATCGCCTGGAGCGTGACTGCCTCGAGGTGGGCGTCTGGCTTGACCGACGCTTCGATGAGCTCAAAATACGCCTGCTGCTGTTGCTGCGCCTCGCTTCCGGTGCCGGGCGCGTACAGCTCTTGGACGATGGTGGCCTTTGAGCCTGCCTCTGCGACAAATATATTCCTCGAAACAAGCGACGTGCCGTCGTCTGCAAGCGACGTGATTATCCTTATCGGCTCCTCGACGACGACGTTGCGAGGCACATAGACAAAGACGCCGGACTGGAACGCCGCGGCTTCGAGCGCCATGTACCTGTCCTCCTGGTGGTCAAGCGGGTTTGCCTCCATGTGCGCTTTTACCAGGTCGCCGTGCCTAGCTATGGCCTCTTTGATGCTCGTGACTATGACTCCTTGCCTTGCGACGGCATCCTTGACAAAAACCCTGCTCGTCTCGTGGCCGAGCTGGAGGATGCCTGTCTCTTTTTCAAGCTCTTCGAGCCTCTTGGCAAGGTCGCCCGTGATACCCTGCTTTGCTGCCTGCGTAGTGGCGGTGGCAGCGGCAGCGGTGGTCGTGGTGGCAAGGTGCACGTGCTCTGGCTTGATCCTGTTTGCGTCCGAGTATTTCGAATAGAGCGGCGACACTTCTGCCGGCAGCGATGCGTACTTGCCAAACGCGCTCTTGCGATTCTGGACAAGCCATGCCGGCTCGCCAGCAGATATTGCGTCTATGCTGCCTTCCTTGATTGCTGCAAGCGTGATGTTGCTGTTGGTAGTGGCGGCGGTTTTTGTCATTTGCTATCTTGCTCCAAAAATAGTATGTGTGTATGTGAGGGCTGTGGCGCCTAGCCGACCGAGCCTTCCATCTCGAGCTTGACGAGCCTGTTCAGCTCGACTGCGTATTCCATCGGCAGCTCTTTTGTGAACGGCTCTATGAAACCGCCAACTATCATGGACAGCGCGTCGGACTCTGAATACCCCCTGCTCATCAGGTAGAATATCTGGTCCTCGCCTATCTTACCGACCGTAGCCTCGTGGGTGATGGTGGCGTCGTCCTCGTTCACCTCGATATACGGGTATGTGTCGGTCCTTGACTTTTCGTCGAGCAGCAGCGCGTCGCACCTGACGTTTGACTTGACGCCGGTTGCGCCCTTGGCCACGTGCAGCAGGCCCCTGTAGGTCGTCCTGCCCGAGTCCTTGCTGACCGACTTGCTTGTGATCCTCGAAGTGGTGTTCGGTGCGAGGTGGACTGCCTTGGCGCCTGCGTCTTGGTGCTGGTCCTTGCCTGCAAACGCTATTGAAACCACTTCTGCGTGGGCGTTCTTGCCGAGCATGTAGACGCCCGGATACTTCATGGTCAGCCTGCTGCCGATGTTGCCGTCTATCCACTCGACGGACGCGCCCTCGTACGCGTAGGCCCTCTTTGTGACCAGATTGTATACGTCCTTGCTCCAGTTCTGGATGGTCGTGTAGCGTATCCTGGCGCCCTTTTTGGCGATCAGCTCTACGACTGCCGAGTGCAGCGACTCTGTGGAATAGACCGGCGCAGTGCACCCTTCGATATAGTGGACGTCAGCTCCCTCGTCTGCGATGATGAGGGTGCGCTCGAACTGGCCAATGTTTTCGGCGTTTATTCTAAAGTATGCCTGCAGGGGCAGGTCGACCTTGACGTTTGGCGGGATGTAGATGAACGAGCCGCCGGACCACACGGCGCTGTTGAGGGCCGCAAACTTGTTGTCCTCAGGCGGTATGACCTTGCCAAAGTGCTTCTTTACAATCTCTGGGTATTCCTTTACCGCCGTGTCCGTGTCTACAAATATCACGCCCTTTTTCTGGAGGTCGTCGCGCAGGTTGTGGTACACGACCTCTGACTCGTACTGCGCGCCGACGCCTGCGAGGAACTTGCGCTCTGCCTCCGGGATGCCCAGCTTTTCAAAGGTGTTCCTGACCGACTCGGGCACGTCCTCCCAGCTCTTGCCCTGCTTTTCAGACGCCTTGGCATAATAGTAAATGTTCTGGAAGTCTATTTTGCTAAGGTCGCCTCCCCACTCTGGCATCGGCTTGCTCATGAAAACGTCAAAAGACCGCAGCCTAAAGTCGCGCATCCAGTCGGGCTCGCCCTTCATCTTGCTAATCTCCTCGACCGTGCCCCTGGAGAGCCCCTTTTTGCTCAGGTAAACGTAAAGCTCTGTTGAATCCTTAAAGTCGTACTTGCTATAATCCATGTTAAGGTCTTCTGCGGTCATCTCTGCAGTGTTATAACGCTGTTATTTTATATATATTTTCCACTTCGCCGGGGGTTATTTGTGAATTTGTACAGCCTAATTTTCAGAAATTCCAGACATTGCCTACGTAGAGTACTTCAGGGCGTTCTTTGCTTCCAGTGCCCCCTTTCTCACAAGGGCCTGCACGTCGTGGGGCAGGTCGTCCATCTTGATCCTGCCGTCTCTTAGCATCTCGAGGGCATCGCGCACGGTGACGGTCCTGTCTGCCTTTTTAGGGTCGAGCGCCACCTTGGTGTCGAGTACGCCCTGGCCCGGCTTGATCCCAAGCACCCACAGCAGTTCTTCCACCTTGCCCTTGCCGAGGGCAAGCCTGTCCGAGTACTGCCTTATTGCCTGCTCGTTGCCCTCCTGCATGGCCCTGGCAAGCATCCTGGCAATCGAGCTGGACTGGCCCTCAAGCAGGTCTATCCTCAGCCGGATGTCCTTTTCAGACCGCAATGTACACAAGACATGCTCTCTGCTGGCTAATATTAGCTGCTCCTGCGCTTGGACGACCAGTACGTCGAACCTGCGTTCTGGGACTTCCACCTGCGATAGTCGGCAAGGATCTGGGCGTGGTCAAATGCCACCTGCTTCATCTTGCCGACCTCGTCCAGCTCGACCCACTCGAGGCCGGACGCGTCGTCGCCTGCCTTTTCCGGCCCGCCAAGGATTATCACCACAAACACTACTGAAAGCGTGTGCTTTCTGGGGTCGCGGGCAGGATCCGAATACACGCCCAATATCTCTATGGGCTCTATCTGGAGCGACGTCTCTTCAAGGACCTCTCTCTTGACCGCGTCTTCCACCGTCTCGCCCTCGCTCACAAAGCCGCCGGGGAGCGCCAGCATGTCTTTGAAAGGCTCTTTTTTGCGCCTTACCATCAGCACTCTGGAGCCGCGCTGCATGATGGCGTCCACGGTGGGGATGGGGTTGCGATAGCTCACGCTGTGTGTCTGCCGCCCTGCAATGTATAACAGTTGCATCTAAAATATTTTCAACGCTGGGCGTTTGTTAGCATAAAAATGCAATGATCGACGGCGGTACGGCAGCCAGAATTCATGACAAATGAACAAATTATGAAAACTCTTAATAATTCCGGGCACGTATCCGGCGCGTACGCATATGTCTGCCATGTTTGAACTCTCGGCGATAGAGGCCCCTGTCCCGCTGAGCATCTGCCCGCGCTGCGGCAGGCAGGTGAGGCTAGACGGCCACTGCGAGTGCGAGGCAGTCTTTTTAGCCGAAAACTATCGCAGGCCAGAGAAAGAGGACTGAACGGTTCCGCAGGTAGGCTCCAGGACCCTCCTCTAGCATGGATCATGCAAAGTTGCAGAGGGTTGTCTGCCCCGGCACCTTTACTATTTTTCTTGAGCCCATGTAGGCCGGAAAGTCTGTGCTCATCCCTTTTTCATCAACCATCTTGGCAAGCTCCTCAAGGATGCCTTCTGCATACCTCTTGTCGCAGGCGGCATAGTTGCTGTTGTTGCCCGCGGCAAAGGGCTCGCTAAAGTTGTAAAGCCGCATATACTGGGCGGCGCCGTCTGGTACCTGCAAGAGTGCAAGCGCGGCCTTCATCCTCTCCCAGATGTCGTCTCGCAGCCTGAGCATCGCCCCAAACACGTGCCCCACTCCGGCCCGCCTGCATGATTCGACTATTTCCTCCAGCTCCTGCCTGCCGTCTGTGACAAGCGGCATTATGGGGTCGACGTTGACGCCGCACCTGACCCCTGCCTCTGCAAACTTGGATATTGCCTGGAATATCCTCCTTGCAGGAGGTGTGCCCGGCTCTATTATGCGCCGCACCTTTTCGCTGCACGTGGTAACCGACCACACGATAAAGCAGTTGTCCCTGTATCCTCTGTGAAGTTCAAGGTCGCGCTCTATGATAACGGATTTAGTAAACACATAGTACGGGACGTTGTGCCTCTGCAACACTTTTATGCACTCCCTCGTCAAGCCGTACTTTAGCTCGGCGGGCTGGTACGCGTCGGTGGCGGAGGCGACCATCACCGGATCTATGGTGTCGCCCTTCCACGACGCAAGCTGCCTGTCGAGGACCTGCGGCGCGTTGCTCTTGGCGTATATCCTGTCGTAAAACTCGGGCGACCATTCGTAGGTGGCGTAGCAGTAGGCGCACCTGTGCTGGCAGCCCTGGTACGGGTTGATGGCAAGGCCGGTGTAGCCCTTGACCGAAAAGGGGTGGATGATCGACTTGCTCTTTTTCTCAGAATACGCCGGCGTAGATGCGTTGTACCACAGACCTGACATGTTGTAACATGCAGCGATATGTGCAGGACTGTTATAAGGCCGCAGACACTCGCGGGGGAGGGGGTATGTATGATGTCGCCGACGGGGTCAGCCAAAGATGGAGCGGAACTGCCTGTCAAGCTCGGCGCGCGTCTTTGTGCCAAGCACCACAGGCGATTTTTCAACCCACGGCACGTATTCCCATTTCCACAGCGAGCGGTTGTTGTCGTGCGGTGCAAGGGCGTGGTTTGACGTGTTGACAAAGACGACTGGGTGGTTCAGGTCTGCAAAATAGTATTCTACCTTCCGTTTTTCAGGCACCTTGTCGAGGTGTATGGTGTCGTACTGGAGCCCATAGTCGCCGCTATAGATCCCTGCAAACATAAAATAGTTGTTATTATCGTCTTTTTCCTCCTTCTCCTCGCCGCTCCTGACAAAGTGTATGATGAAGGTCTCTATGTCTATCTGCCTCCCGTAGATCAGGCGGCGGAGCCAGCGGTAGATGCCGTCTGCGATGGCAAACTTGCGGAGGTGCTCGTTGTTGAACACGAGCGAGACCGCGACGTCTGCCGAGTCGCCATCGACCTTTGCTGCGCAGTGTATCTCCCGAAGAAAGTTGTCCAGCGAGTCGACTGCCGGCTGATATATCACCGGGACTATTCTGTCAAGCTCTTCGACGCTTGCGCGAAAGATGTTTGCCGGCGCCGGCATGGCGACAAAAAGCCGGATCTCTTCGTACAGCTGCCAGACTGCGCTTTCCTTGATGTCTCTGCCTGCCCTGGTCCACTCCCACACCTCTGCGCCGTCCCCGAGGTTCATGACCCACCTGTCGTGGGGGGTGTCCCTCACAGACTGGGGGACGCGCTTTCTCAGCGGCGACGCTATCCGGTAGTTCCGCTCCAAGACAGGCGGCGCTATCGTGCGCGCGTCGGCGTCGAGCGTGAACATGAACCTGAGGCGCACCGGGATGTTTCCCATATACTGGCTGTTCTTGCTCGTCTGGCTCCTGACCACGAACCGGGCCATGCCTGCGCCAGCCGGGTGGCCTACGATCCCGACCGTGCAGTTGTCCCAGTCCATCTTGATCTCTGGCCTGTCTTCGAGCCACTCAAAGACCATGCCCTTTGCTCCCTGCCTCGTCCTGTACTCCTTTGTCCAGTGTGAGAACCAGAGGCGCTCCTGCACCACACCGTCCAGAAGGTCTACTTGCTAATTACGGTTACTTTAACGGCCAGAATCGTCTTCTAGAACTAGATTCCACAGTGTAACCCTGCAGAGAAACTTTAAGTAATCTGTAAAGGTAAACGCGCCATGGCAACTCCCTCTTCCTCTTCTCTCTCCAACATCATAACGGGCACCATCAAAGACGCGCAGGGCTCGCCGATGGCAGACCTCCTCGTCGAGGCGTTTGACAGCGACATGGGGTCGGCCGACGACTTTTTAGGCAACACCTTTACCGACAAGTCCGGCAAGTTCAGGATAAAGTTCAAGACAGAGTCCTTCAAGGGCAAGTACGACATTCTGGAGAGGGAGCCCGACGTCTACCTCGTGATAAGCGACGAGTACGGGGTCATCAAAAAGACCGAGACGCGCAGCAACGCCCGGAACCTGAAATTTGACATCAAAATAACCGGCGACTCTTTGCCGTTTTTTGACCCGTATGCAAACGCGGCGCAGCGCTTGGTGACGCTCTTTTCGTCCACAGGCGACACGATAGACCCTGCGCTTGTGAACCCTGCCTGGACCACGACCCTGCTCATGAGGAGCATCACAAGCTATTTGCACTATGCCGACCCCAAGATCGCCCGCATATATGGCTACCCCGGCCCGCAGGTGATAGCAAGGCCAAAAGAGTTTCCAAAGCACAGCCACGCGATCCCTTGGAGGCGCACGAAATGACGACAGGCAGCAAAAGTACGGGCGGCGGCATGATTTACGGGCTGGAAAACATACGGGGCCGCAAGAGCGGCAGCTATGAATTGGTCAGGCACGACATCATAGAAGACGCCGACGTGTGCGTCATAGGTTCTGGCGCGGCCGGCGCCATAATTGCAAGCAAGCTGGCGCAAGAAGGGCGGTCGGTGGTGCTGATAGAAAAGGGCGGCTATTACGATTCGGAGGACATGAACCAGCGCGAGATCGAGATGATCCCGCTCCTGTGGAAGAACGGCGGGGCGACGTTCACCGACAGCCTGCGCATGCTGATAATCCAGGGCCAGTGCCTTGGCGGCTCTACCGTGATAAACGATGCCGTGTGTTTCCGCACTCCTCCGGTGACACGCGAGCAATGGCGCAAGATGGGTGCCGACATACCTGACACCCGGTGGGACGGGGCCATCGACGAGGTGTGGAAGGCCATACACGTGACAAAGGTCGCCGACTATGAGCTGAACCAGAATAACCGCCTGCTCAAAAAGGCGTGCGAGGCCAAGGGATACAAGGCAGGCAACAACGACCGCAACTGCGTCGACTGCATGCAGTGCGGCATGTGCCACCTAGGGTGCCACTATGGCACCAAGCAGGACATGCTTGCCACCTATATAAAAAAGGCGCTTGCGACCACGGGGATAAGGATATACTGCAACTGCTCTGCAGAGCGCATAACCTACCGCCGGGACGGCGTGGCAGACGGCGTGGAAGGCGACTTTGTGGACGCAGTCACGGGCCAGACAAAATTCAAGATAAGGGTCAACGCCCGCGTTATAGTCGTCTCGGCAGGGGCGATAGCGTCTTCGCAGCTCCTGCTGAAAAACAACATTGCGCCGGACAGGGCCGGCAGGGGGCTGACCTTCCACCCCGCCTCGTTCCTGGTAGGCAGATTCCAAAAGCCGGTGCACGCGTACGACGGGATACCTATGGGTTACACGTGCCATGAATTTGGGGTGACAAACGGGGTCAGGGACGGCGGCTTTTTGATAGAGAGCATATTCCTCCCTATCCTCCAGTTCTCACTTGGGATTCCGTCGTTCTTTGAGACGCACTCGCTCCTCATGAAGGACTTTGTGCACTATGCGATGGCCGGCGTGATGGTGCGAGACGAGCCGACAGGCACGGTCGGCCTGACTGCGTCCGGAAAAGCCAAGGTTCACTATGAGCCGTCTGCGCGCACAATCCGGGACTTTGGCAGGGGGCTGCGCGTGCTTGCCGAGATGTGGTTTGACGCCGGCGCCACTGAAGTCATTGGCGGCCACCGCGATGTTTTCAGGCTCTCAAACAGGGCAGACATTGACCGGCTGGTGAGGGCCGTGGAGGCAGACCCTGACGGGCTGCAGATAGCGTCTGCCCACCCGCAGGGGGGCAACCGCATGGGAGACGACCCCGCCCAGTGCGTGGTGGATTCGAACTGCAAGGTGCACGGCTTTGCCAATCTTTTCGTGTGCGACGCAAGCGTGTTCCCTACCGCCGTTGGTGTGAACCCGCAGGTGACCGTGATGGCACTTGCGGCAATGACTGCAGACCACATCAGCAGGGGATGGAAGGCCACATTCTCAAAGATGCCACTTGCCGCGCTCAAAGGAGAGTGCTGCTCCCTTGTCCAGCCCATGTACTGCTCTGCGGCACGGCTGGAAACCATGTTCAACCGGGAACAGAACCGTCTCCCGTTAGAGACGCTGGTGAACGCGGCAGACGCCGAGCCGACGCCTTCGAGCTGGTCGTTTGACAAGGATTCTCTGATGATCCGAAACGACAACCACTGGAAGGGCTTTTTCCCAACAGATCAGGACGCTGCGACTACGGCAGTCAAGTATTTCGGCGGCTTTTGGAAGCGTTTCTTCAAGAAAAAGGAAGACGGCAGCCTCGCCGGCATCACGCACCCGTACGACGCGCCGGTGTTTGCTGACAATGTGCCTCAGATGATGGATCATCCCCGCTACGGCAAAGTAGTCCACCTGAAGTACACGGGAGCCGAGTTTGCCATGTTTTACGACCTGCTCAAGATAATAGACAAAGACACTGTGCTTGGCAAGGCGTTTGTGGGCGTGCCTCCAGACGGCGGCAACCAGCTGCTCGTCTTTTGCATGTCCCGCAAATACGGCGTCGACTTTATGACCGAGACCGATCATGAAAAGATCTATTCGGAACACGGCAAGGGCCCTGCAGTCGAAGACGTGCTCGGGCGGTGGGTCGGCAAGCTCGTCTCTGACAGCACGCTGACGCCACACGTCCAGACTTTTACGTATACTAGGGACAACTATGGCACGCTGCAGATGCAGTACGTGTTTGGCAACCTGCTGTCTGGCATCTCGCGAGTCTCGCTCTCGGGCCAGCAGATGTACATGTACGACTTTACCAACTGGCACGACGAAGTGAGGATGGCGACCTCTGACTTTATGGTGGGCAAGTGGTGCTCGCCGCCCCTGCAGCTGCAGATAGCTGGCGGCAACTCTGCCGTGCCAAGCTTTTTCAGTATTGAAAAGGCGCCCGAAGGTGGCGGCAGCAGGCTGTGCCTGCGCTTTACGTTAAGGCGGCAGTGACCTGGCAAAGACAATGGAAGGAGACGCGGAGCCTTCCTCGTTCTCCTCCTCTTTCTCTTCTCCTTCGAACACGACAAACCGGTGCAGCTCGGCCAGCTTGAAAGCATACTCGAGGTCGGCCCTGCCCGCGTCAAGGGCGCAGACCACTGCCGCGTCCGTCCACGGCTGCTTTTCCATGCCCTGATCAGCTGCAAGCCCTCTCTGTGCGAGCCACGTGTCGTCTTTGGCAATGCGCAGGCGTACAGGCCCTTTTCCTCCCTGCCTTAGCTCCTGCGTCCACCTGCCAATGCCTTCGCCTATCTCTGCCGTGCCGTACCGTTTGCAAAGCTGCTGGTACGTCGTCGTAATAGTAGTAGCAGTGGTTGCGGCCACAACAGGAGTCAAGACCAACTTGATCCCGTCGTCCACCACCACAGCCCTTGCTTCCCTGATGTTGCTGCTGCCGTCATCATCGTCGCCGCCGGTGTATAAAGGATCGAAAAACCCTGCAAGCATTTTTTCAAGAAAAGAGTGCGTCCTGTAGATCACCAGCGCATGGTCGCCATAGTCCAGCGTGCGCGCAAAAGCAACGGCTCCGTCCTTTCCTATTGCATCCAGCGTTTCGTCAATGCCAAGATCTGCTGTGGAGGTAAGGCGCCTTATCCTGTCCCAGAACTCTTTTAGGATGATGTCTGCGCCAAGCCCGAGCATGGACTGGAGGCCCTTCTCAAACTCGGCACGGCTGGCAAGCAGGTCGCGCTCTTGCATGCCGGAATCGCAGGACATGTGGTACAGCAGGACGTGCGCCGATGGCTGGCCGAGCACGGCAAGCGACGAGAGGGCTGCATGCGACACCACCCTGCCCCTCACGTCAAGAGGAGCGTAGCCTTTCTGAATCAGCAGCCTCTGCAAGTCGCCATGCATGCGCCGCTTTGCCCCTCTGCTGCCCTGTTATCTATATTACGAGATTCAAAGACAAAAAAGCCTGATAAAGCAAGATGTGGTAACAAGTATATTTTTATAGTAAAATGTTCTGTGATTTAACCTTTTTGTCACCGCGCAGAGAAACCGTGACACGTTTTTATTTACGGCAGGCAGAGGAAATGCGTGAAGAGGGTTGGTGTCGCCGGCCTCGGCCTCATGGGCTCGGGCATTGCAAGGAGACTTGCCGGCACCGGCTGCGATGTCATGGTCTACAACCGCACAGCCTCCAAGACGGCCGGCTTTTCCAGGGTGGCGGCAAGCCCAAAAGAACTTGCCGACTCGTGCGACCTTGTAATCACGGTAGTGACCGACTATTCTGCTGTCGAGCAGGTCATGCTTGGAGATTCGGGCATAGTACAGTCAAAGAACCGGCAGCTGCTGGTGGCAGACGCAAGCACCATCTCGCCGTCCCAGTCTGCCCGCTGCGCCCAGGCGCTCCGGCAGGGCGCCGGCATAGAGATGCTTGGCATGCCTGTCATGGGCGGCCCGGCCGCGGCCGAGTCAGGAGAGCTCGTGCCAATGGTTGCAGGCAACCGGCAGGCGTTTGAAAGGGCGCGGCCTATCATAGAGAAGCTGGGCTCGCAGGTGTTCTACATTGGCGAAAAAGACGGCTTTGCAAACGCAGTCAAGCTGGCGCTGAACCTGAACATTGCGCTCATTGCGATCGCAGTGTCAGAGGGGATCACGCTTGTGCGCGGAGCCGGGATCGACCCTGCCGTGTTTGTCAAGGTGCTAAACTCTACCTATTTCCGGACCGGCCTTTCAGAGAAAAAGGGCCCCAAGATGGTCCAGAACAATTTCGAGCCGTCGTTCCACCTAAAGAACATGCTCAAAGACGTCGAGCTTGCGACAGGCACGGCGCAACAGGCCGGCATCGCGCTCCCGGTGACTGCGCTTGCCCAGCAGATGTTCCGCGCGGCAAGCAACAGCGGTCTATCGGAGTATGACTATACTGCTATCTGCGCCTTTCTTGCTAGGATGAACGGGCTGGAAAAATAAGATATGGCGGCAGTGAGGACGACTGTGCTAAAGAAAGAGTTTCGGATAGACAATAATGACGAAGGCGACTTTGTCATCTTTGCGTCCCTGCCGGACATGGGGCGGGTGGGCGGGCTCGTGTCGTCGTTTCTTGCTCAGAACCTGAAATGCGAGCAGGTCGCCGAGATCACGTCAAGCGACAAGCCTTGGGTCGCCTACTCTGACGGCGTGGTCAGGAGCGCAAGCGACACTTACCGGATATTCTACGCCCCCGCCGAAAAACTGCTCGTGTTCACCGGCGAGTCGCAGCCGCAGGACCCGTCGCAGCTGTACGCGCTCTGCAACGCCCTCCTGGACTATGCACAGTCTTTGGGCGGCAGGGTGCGCCGGCTGTACGGAGCAGGCGGGTATCTGCGGGATCAGCTGACCGGCGCTCCCCGGGTATGCGGCGTGGTGAACAACCCTGCGCTGAAAAGCGTGCTTGCGCAGGCCGGCATCGAACCTGTGGGAAGCGAGATAACTAGCATCACCTGGTTCAACGGCGTGGTACTGGGCCTGGCGGCCGAGCGGGGCATCGACGCCATAGGGCTGTTTGGGGAGATAGCCGAGACCACGGTGCCGCAGCCGCTTGCGGCAAAGAGCATCCTGTCTGCGTTTTCAAGGCTGGAAAAGATACATCTTGACATCAAGCAGCTCGACAGGCAGTACGAGTCGATACTTGAGGATCTGCAAAAGAAAAAAGAGCCCACCAAGTACGGCCCCGGGATAGGCTAAAAGCTCCGTGTTTTTGCCGGCAAGCACCGCATGTCGCCAGCGGCAGCAAGGTCTGTACTAGAATTCAGTATCATGTCATTTTATTACCATGCTGCTGCAAACTTGACAGACATAGCAGAGTAGCTGGTGTTGTTATTGTGCCGCAAATGAAAACAGGAGGAAAAGGAGGAGGAGAAGGGGAAGAAAAGACCGAGGTAGCCTACGGTCTGGATCAGGTGAACAGTCTTGCCGCGCGCTTTGTAAACGGCGTCAGGGCATACTGCTGCAACTGCAATGACGCCCGCTCTATAGCCGTGCTTGCCGGCAATGATAACGACGACGATGGCAATAACAGCGGCATCATCTATCACGACATGCTCCTTTCCATGAAGGAGAGGGGGGTCAAGATAAGGCAGATAACCGAGATAACAAAAGACAACCTGCAATCCGTAAAGAGGATGCTCGAGTTTGCAGAGGTGCGTCACCTTGACGGCATCAGGGGCAATTTTGCAGTGAGCGAAAGCGCATACGTCGCCACCGCCCGCATGGAAAACTTGGTGGAGGCTGTATATAGCACGACCCGGCCTGTGGTGGAGCAGAACCATTATCTGTTTGAAACACTGTGGCAAAGGGCCGTGCCTGCAGCCGAGCGGATAATGCAGATCGAGTGCGGAGCCGAGCCTGCCCGCACCGAGCTTGTGGAGGGGGCCAGCGTCATGCCTGCAGTACTGAAAATGGTGGACGCATCATCGCAGCTGTCCTCGTACATGAACTCTGGCGGAGTTCTGTTTGCAAAGAAGCATCTGGCAGACAGGTTTGCCCGGGTGCTGGAAAAGCACCGCCGCGGCCAGCACAGGGGCATCAGGTGGGTTGTAAGCGGCGTCGGGCCCCCGGACCTTGAGGCGATAGAGTTCTTTCTTGCGCTTGGAGTCCAGATAAGGTACTCGCAAGAAACACCGCACATGAGCTTTACCACCTCCGACAAAGAGATATCTGCCACGGTTGACGCGATGGAGGGCGGGAGGATAAGGCAGGGCGTCCTCTTTAGTACAGAGCCTGCCTACGTCGCGCACTTTCAGTCGATCTTTGAAAAAGCATGGAACGACGGCATGAACATGCGCGACAGAATAATTGAGATCAGGCAGGGTGCTGGCGGCCAGACGCGCGTGATCCACAGCCCCTCTGCCATCAAGTCCGCCTACCTTGAAATTGTCGGTAGCACCAAGTCCGAGCTCTTGCTTGCGCTCCCGACGCCTGCCGCGTTCAGGCGGCAGTCTGCTATTGGAGTGGCAAAGGCGCTTGACGCCGCGCGCAGGAGGGGTGTCTGGGTCAAAGTCATAGTATCCGATGGCACGGGCGAGCTGGAAGGTTTTGGCGGAAACGCCGACGGCGACGGAGGGAAAAATGAAGGAAGGAAAAAAGAAGAAGACGGCGACAGCGGTGATGGAGGAGGAAAGGGGAGGCTTCAGGTGTACAGGGCTTCCCTTGCGCCTGCTACCGATCGGCAGGGCGTGACCCTGGTAGTGTCAGACAGAAAGGAGGCGCTTGTCATACCGCTCAGGGACGACGCAAGCGACGACTTTATGCTTGCCGTGGGCGCAGCCGTCCACACGTCAAACAGGGCGATGGTGGCCTCGTACGTCGGCCTGTTTGAGAGCTTTTGGACGCAGGCCGACCTCTACCGCAAGCTGCAGCAGGCAGACGCGATGCACAGAGAGTTCATCAACGTCGCTGCCCATGAACTGAGGACGCCGATAATGCCTATACTCGGCCTTGCCGAGATAATCGCCTCGGACGCAAAGAACCGGGATCCTGACGGCAGCCTGCGCATCTCGCAGGAAGAGATCGACATTATTGCCCGCAACGCCCGCCGGCTGCAGAACCTGTCGGCAGACATACTCGACGTGACAAGGATAGAGAGCGGCACACTCCGGCTCAACCGGGAAGAGTTTGACCTTGGACGCCTGCTGAAAACGGCGGTGGCAGACGCGCAGAGCCGCCGGCTCGTCAACGACAGGGATGTCAGGTTCGTCCTCGACCTGCCACCAACAGATCCGCCAATGATCGTGTATGCAGACCCCCAGCGCATAACCCAAGTGGTGGCAAACCTGATAGGAAACGCAGCCAAGTTTACAGAGAAGGGCACCATCACAGTTGCAGCCCGGCGCTCTGGCGGCGTCATTACAGTGATGGTAAAGGACACTGGCCCGGGCATCCATCCAGAGATAATGCCCCGGCTCTTCCAAAAGTTTGCGACCAAGTCTGAGGCCGGGACGGGGCTTGGCCTCTACATCTCAAAGAGAATAGTCGAGGCACACGGGGGCCAGATCTGTGCCGAGAACAACGCAGACGGGGCAGGGGCGGCCTTTTACTTTACCCTTCCGCTGCTGGCCTAGCTATTATTTTTATTACTGCCACTGCCGCCGCCGTCAGCAGCACTACTACCGTTGAACACTATG
>NZ_JBBIHK010000008.1:0-86923 GCF_037447015.1 Nitrososphaera sp.
ACCGTTTTCAGGCTAATTGCCCACTCGTCGGGACAGTTGCTGATATTGTACCTTATATAGACTACTTGTACGTATAGTAGCCCATATAGAAAATAGTTATATAATAGTCTCCTAGAAAGATCGTCGCCATGAACACCATGATGACGTTCAGGCTGATCGCTGCGATCGTCGCGGCCTCGATTTTGTTAGGCGCAACATACGCGACGGCATCAGCATCGGCGCAGAACTCTGCCCTGACGGAGGAAGAAATGGCAAAGAAAAAAGTCGAACCAGAGCTATACAATAAAATCAAGAAAATGAAGGATTCAGGCGAGACCCGGGACTACAAGGTCATGATACACGTGTATCCGGACTTTGCGTCGGACTCGTCAGATCTGAATGATGCAAAGAAGAACAAAGACGCCCTTGAGAAGGAGCTTCTGATTTCGCACAAGGCCAAGAACATCTACAAGGCACAAGTACTCTCATTTATAGCGGCCGACATCCCTGTTAGCGAAGTATTCACGCTTGCAAGGTACGACTATGTTTCGCTTATTGGCGACAGAGAAATAGAAGGGTATGCATTGGGCAGCGGCTCCTTCGAGCTCGCGAATCTCAAGGGGATTGACCAAGGGAAAGCCAGCCTGACGAATAAACCGAATCCCATAGGAGTCGACCAGAATATACTCAGGCCGACGATCAATGCTGACGGCACTGGCTACACCGGTAGCGGGATAAAGGTAGCAGTCATAGATACCGGAATCAAACAGGATCATCCTGACCTGCCTGTCGGTACAAAAATAGTATACCAAGCAGACTGTACGGGCACTTCGTGCATAGAATACACCAGCGCGAATTCTGCCGTTGCGGACAGCAGCGACCACGGAACGCACGTTGCAGGCATAATCGCGGCTCAAGGTTCGAGCAACCCGTACAGGGGTGTGGCCTATAACGCCCAGATAATCAACGCGAAAATAAACACCAATATCGGCAACCTTGGCATCGCGCTTGACTGGGCGATAACGAAGGGTGCAAAAGTGGCCAATGTCAGCGTTGGTGCAAGCTGTACGAGCGGATATAACAGCATAGCAAGGGTAGCAGACGAGGCAATAGACAAGGGAGTCATTGTTGTCGCGGCGATAGGAAAGGGCAGCGCAGTATCCATCCCAGGATGCGCCTTCAATGTCATCACCGTTGGAGCAATCGATGACAAGAACACATCAAGCAGGACAGATGACACCCTGGTCACAGATACGACCTACACAACCACCGGCCCTACCGGCGACGGCAGAACAAAACCTGATGTGGTCGCTCCGGGCTGGAACATCTACTCTCAATCCGGAGTTAGCGGCGTTACCTACAGCGACAAGAGCGGTGCGAGCTTTGCAACCGCAGCCGTGTCGGGTGCCGTAGCTCAACTGTTGGAAAAGAACCCCGGCTGGACTCCTGCACAGATCAAGGCGGCCATCAAGCAGATGGCATACCTGAACTCCAATCTCAGCCCGCTGACAGAGAACCAGAGGGGAAAAGGCATCGTCGATGTCGGTCAAGCACTTACCCTTACGTCCTCGACTATAGACTACTCGCTCGCATATGGCATCAACCTCTCGACCTATACTGCACAAAGCGGTGCAGGCGATAGTGTGACGTACAATATAGGAAAGGAGACGAACGGCAGCAACATAGGTTCCATCTATGTGCACAACGGCAACATAAAGGGCACCAAAACCTTCAACAAGATGTCATTCAGTGGAATAAAGATCTCGGGCATATCATACACACTGACCGACGACAAACTCTTCTCCGGTCCGAGAGTCGACGGCACTGGCTCATCGCATGCGGATACGTACGTAAAGTACAAGATCGGAAGTGATACCGTGCAGCTGATATGGTTCGTCTACAGTGGAGCGATCCAACCATACGCAAAGTTCGATTCCGGTTCGGGCTCGAAGAGCTTTGAAGCGACCCAGTATCTGGACTTTGACATAGCATCCACAAACGCAAACGACAAAGCAACTCTCCCGTCAAGCCCATACACGGCCTACAACACTGAACAGAAATTCACGTCTGGAACTGCCTTCAACATCAGAGATAACAGTCCGATTGTGACGCCATGGCTGAACTTCAATTACGGCGCAGGTACTACCATAACTGAATGGATACTCAAGTGGAAATCCACCGAAGCGCCCACAAACAACCCTGACGGCTACTACTCATCCACAGAGAGCATCAATCCCAGCGGAAGCGGAGACAACATCCTCGTCTACTACAGAGACTCGAAGACCACCACCAGCTACTACAGCGGTCCAACGGTTTACGTCAATTGGAGTTCCCCTCCATAGGCGCAAACCCCATTCTTTTTATTTCCAATAAAGGAGATCCAAAGGAAGATGGATTTGTTCAAGGTGACCTTTGCGCTCATCATAGCAATCTGCATGATTCCAATCGTCCCCTTTGCAGACGCTCAAAGTGGCGAGTCAATCATGGCAGTCAGGGTCAGCCATGACGGAAAGGAGTATGTTGTTCCGTACTTTATTTTAAATGCAGAACTGGGCGATGTTGAAGTTAACAATGGCTCATTGCACCTTTCGATTAATTCGGATAAAGAGAATGGCGGCCTCTTAGAACTGGCACTTCCTTATGGGCTCCTGAAGCAGTTCTGGCCGGAGGCAACTGGCGACAAGGAACTGAGTGGCCTAGTCGTGTTTGTAGACGGAGAACAAGTTCCAGCGGACATTACGCATGTCGGTTCGCGCTTTGCAATAGCTTTTGAATTCCCTGCCGGCTCTGAGAATGTAGACATCGCGGGCGGCTCGATACCCGGTGAAGCCTTCTTACTGACTCTGGAGACGCCTACAAGATGGGTGAAACCTGGCGAGTCCGTAGAAATAACGGGGATGATAACCGGGGGGCGCGACGCCGAGGCCAGGTCTGTCAGGATAATCGTTCAGAATGCCGCAGGAATAGTAATTTTGGACGAGAAAGTTGTCGCCGATCCAGAGGGACGGTTCGTATTGACCGACACAATTCCTGAGGGCGCTGAAGGAGGAGGATATGAGATAACTGCAGAGAGTGACTCAAGCACGCTACCCAAGATTAAGGGATACGAGTTTTTGAACGTGCACGCCCCTGGATTCTTCAAAGTGAGCACTGAAGGAAAAAATGAAAATTTCTTTGTCTCTTCAAACTCAAGCTCGTACGAGCCTTTCTTCCTCAAACATGGCATGACACTGGGATTACTGATGGATGGGCCAGAGGAGGTTCAGGGCGAAACAAGATTGCATATTCCTCATCCGCTGCTGGGAGGGAGACTTGCGCCTGTCGCGGACATCCGCGACCTTGGTTTCAATGTGAATTCTGATGCGGATCAGTCGGCGGTGGACTTGTTTTACCGACACTCCGGCCAACAAGATATCATAAGGATTACTGGGACAACCGCCATACCTGAATTTGATTTAGTTCTAGTTAGTCTGATCCTCGCAGCAACAGTGGCAGGAACAATCGTCATGCTACGCTCTTCCCTCGCTGGGAAACTGATAAAAAATGGGAATAATACCTTGAGCAACCATCAAAGCAATTAGCGTTATCGTTAGAGCTTGGCGTAGTCATACTTTGCGGGGTGCTCTGAGCGGCTATTAGCAGAATTGCCCGGTGATGTCCAGTATCGCGCGGACGATTTCGAGCACTGGCTGACCAAGTTCGTAAAGACCCTGCAAGGGTTTGTAGATAGTCTGAAACCCGAGCTTGGATAAGTACGCCATGTAGACTAGATGATGGTAAACATCAAGGACACCGAAAAGATGGACGCAGGATTCTACAGCTGGTGCTGGAACGTTTTGGACAGGCAGACAAAATTTGTGCTGGCCTCCGAAATCAAAGCGCAGAGAGATAGCAGACGCAAAACAGGCGCTTGCGGCAGGGAACGAGAGGCCAATGGTCAGCAGCCGTCTTAGGAGAAGGACCATCAAGTTCAAGCAAAAGACATAGTTTGAGAAGCAGACTTGGTGAGAGAGATAAACGACATTCTCAGGATAAACGGCTTTGCGTGGCTGTCAAATGGGAAGGATAGCTGCGGGTTAAAGCCGACTTCCTAAATTTTTTATTCCAATACAAGTGATTTTTGGTATGGTTGTATCGGACAAAGAAGTAGTCAGAAGGTTAAAAGAAACAATAGAATTTCCCAGGGGAATCTGTCGGCGGCGTGTGGAATACTCCACAACTAATAGAGATGTTAGAGGACTTGTTCAAGGAAGATTCCAAGGTCTACAAGAATAGAGCGCGATGAAACGCCGCTGGATTAGGATGGCTTGATGCCTGCTACGTCTTATTTTGATATGGCGAATTTCTTAAGCACTTTCCAATTGTTTTTCCAGCCTCTTGCATCGAGGCGATCCGTTCCGAATCTTCTTTCCCAATTGCGAGTATTATGACTTGCAAGGGTTTTACACATCCTACCAACTTCATTCTTCCTAGCAATCCAGAACGAAGGACTGCCATTAGTTTTAGCAGAACCGAGCCATACAAAAATAACAAACTGATTATCTGCAGCATTAACCCATCCCTCATGCCCTTCTGTCAGAAGAAAGGTACTCCCTCTATCAGGATGACAGGCTATCACGTGAATGTATCCTACTGTTTTGCTTTACTAACTTTGATCAACTTTTGATGGCCTTCTGATATTACGTCGTTTTGAATGCCGCGCTTGAATAATTCAGCAGAAGCAAAGGCTTTTCCAGCTTTATTCGTCATCAATATTAGCTTGCGGGACGTTGCCATGTGCCAGAGAATAATCTACTTAAAAGTAAAGTTTACGGCTCGCCCATCACCCCTGTCCTAACACCCTCTTTTTGCATGTCGGAAAATCAGCCGCAAGTTAACGCCCGGCTGGCCGGGGCAAAATCAGCAGCCAATTTAACAGTGTCTCACAAAGACTAGTCCACCATGACTCTAAACTCTGCCAGGTTCAGAAATGGCGAAAGGACAAAGACTTTGACCAAGTAGTCTCCTGATGGCACGCTCTCCCACGTCATCCTGTTCATCTCGCCAACTTTGCTATTTGTTCCGTCATCATCATTGCCAAGGACTGTCGTTTGCCCTGCAGCGAATTCAAAGAAACCATGTCTGTATACATAGTCAGATGTGGAACCTCCCGCGTACTTCATAATACGTCCTCCGACGGGCTGGCCTGTTTTCGAATCGTACGCCACAAATCCTGCGACCACATACTCGTATTTGACATCCTCGTTGCCGTTGTTTGTAACCTCCAGAATGATTCCAACGTCCTGTCCCTGCGCATAGTCCTGTTTCTCCGGTTTGGCAGAGATTGTAAAGTTCTTGAACCTGTCAATGGGCGGACACGAACCTGAGCTTACAGCATAGAACTGGGCATCAGTCACTATGTCGCCTGTAACTGCAGCGACACTGTTCTCAAAGTAATGTATGTTGACAGGCCCTGTCCTCTCTTCGTGATACGAATCAAGATGGTAGTAGATCCTGCCAGCGCAGACCACAGCTACAATCGTGCCGTCTTCCCTCTCCCATCCGCCGCCTACGGCGAGGTCAAGGTTCAGCGTCTTGTTCCAAAATGACCGCATTATGTCTCTGGCGTCTGCCGGAGTGTATTTTACGGGTTGCGATATGGCGTCGGCATCGTACATCTTTGTAATAGAGTACTGTAGCAGAGTACCTCTTGTATTGTCAAAGGAAGCTGTTACGCCCGTCCCTGAAAACACCATGCCCTTTCCAATCTCGGTGTTGTTCTCGCTCAAGGAAATCTTTTGGCCCAATCGTATGTAAGGCGCCAAGGGGAAGGTATCAAGCAGGCTCTCGTCAGAATCGCACGAGCGTTCACTTGAAAAGCATTCAAGCGGGGGAACTTCGTCAAGATACTGTAACGTTATTTCCCTTGTCTTCTCAAGGTAGGTTCTGTAATCAGACAGTGGCCTGACGACAACCGGAGCGTCCTTTACTCCATCGACAGGAAGAAACTGAAACTCATTACTGTATGGGCCGGCATAACCATAATTTGTACTATTGTAGCCCTGCCTCTCCATCTGCAGTGCCGAATCAAGGGCGTCGTACGTTATTCCCTCAAGTTGGCCTGCGCACATTGACACCGTTATTGTCGATGCGTCTGTTTCGGCGTTAATGCCTCCGCCGCCAATATTTCCAACTACAGGGGTAAACCGGTATACAGCATGGATGTCCTCAGGAGAGTAACCGCATGTGCCATCATATTCGGCGCTGCTGTCAAGCAATCGGAGCTTTCCTGTGCCAAGCACGTCTGAAAGTTTCTGGGCATAATATTCAGCGGTCGCATTCTTGGCGAAGAACGGAAGAGGCTTCAACGGATAGTTAGTCGTTGTCTGTTCCTCGGGACCATCATGCATGTTCACATCAACCCGCGTCTGCTCGATTTCCGCAATGATCAACTCTGCGATCGACGTACCCAAGCCCGCGCCGTCAGAAGAGGGCGGTGTGATGTTATTATTTAACTTCACTTCTATGATTGCGTAAAATTGGTCGCTTATGGCATCGACTTTGCTGTCTAACCTCGGCGCTGAGGGATCGGCAATGCCTCCTGCTAGTACCTCAAGTGATGCTACAGGAGTCGTCATTATTGCTTTGGGGATCTTGATGGTGTAGTGAAGCTCGTCTGTCATAGAGGGCCTGACTCTGAATTTAGCCAAAGCAGTGTCGTCGCTGCCGCCTTCATCTGGCTGACCCCCGTACTCAAACCCGTCAATTATTGCGTTTGTTTCAATAAACACTTTTCGGGTGATGCCGTTCTTGTCAGTTACCGGAAATTCATATGTCTTTTCCATGGGCATGTTGGTCGAGTTCATTACGCTCACAACCTCGACCGGCCTGTAGCCCATCTCTTCGGAGAAGTGTCGCACAGTCTGGGCAGAAAGCTTGACCAGGTGGCCGGTACTCTTTTCAAACCATGCGTCCACGTCTCCAAGCCGGGTGAGAGATCCTTCAAAATAGTTCGGGTCGTACTTGTCCCCCAAGCTGTAGGCGCTGGTGAGCAGGATAGAATTATCCTCCCTTATCCTTACGGTCTCTACAGTCGCATTCATTATCTTGATCCTCTCGTCTCCCAGGACTGTTGCATTCATGAAAGGGGCGCTCTTCCAGGCTATCTGGTCGCTTGGTTGCAGAGAAGAGGCGTTATGTATGGCAAATGGGAAGAACTGGCCAATCCTAGATAGATCGTTGGAGCAGGCCATCAGCCTGTTTGACCTGTCGACTTTGACGTTAAAGGGACTGGTAATTATGGAGTCAAAGCCGCCGTATGCACTTTCCAGTTCGTAAAGGCGCAGCCAACCGGTGGCGTTAAGCATAACGTAGTCACCATTCCTGTTCGCGTTTGACATCACAGGTGGAGAAGGAGAATAATAATGGATACTCCCTTCCTCGTATGGCCAGTCCACATCCATGCCTGCATATTTAGAAGTGCCAGCAAACGTGGCGTTGTATCCGGGCTTTAGCAGCCCAATTGAGCCTGTCTTCCCCACAGACTCTACGTATCGTGTAACATTCCCTGTCAGTTCAAAAGGTCTTGATTTTTCAACCACCTTCATTTGGCCATCATCGACAAGGACCGTAAAGTAGTACTTGCCGGGTAATAGGTAATTCCCGTACACGTATGGCGTCTGGTCTGTATAGAAGTACGCACCCGGCGGACTCGAGCCCGGCCCAAACCATGCCTTGTGTCTATCGGAGTATCTGAACTTGTTCTCAAATTCTGAGATTGTGAATGATGCAACGCGCTGGCCTTGCCCGTTTTTGTCGCCGCTGCTGCCATTGCCGTGAGAGGTGGATTCAGCATCATCCAGCCGATAAATATCAAGTAGCCTGACTGTTGCGTTATCAACCGGTTTTTCAGAGTCAGAATAGAAGGCCTTTACCTTTAGAAGAACCCTCGCTGCGGGTCCCATGCAGCTCTCATCAGCTTTCTCTGCAAGCATGACCGATGGGATAGGTTCAACATCGATGTCCATTGCCGGTTTTTCATGAGAGAAATAAACGCTCTTTTCAGCCTCCACCCCAATTGAGGCGGAGAATGCGGTTACCGTGTAAAGCCCATCTTTTGCTTGTGCACCGTCGTCGTCAGACGACGGCCAGCTCAGTTCGACATCTTTGAAGGCGCCATCCCTGTCAGCTAGGATGGTTTTGTTATCAATTATTGGCCCAGATTTTGCTTGTGTAGAACTGGCGTTGTCACCGCCGTCTTTGAATGAAGGCCCTCTCAAAGTTATCAAGACCTTGTCATCAGGGTAGGTTACGCCGCTTACCTTGATATTTTGCCCCGGGAAATACGCTTCTCTGTCAGTGCCAAAATCTACCCCTGCGGAAAAGACCCTGAACGAGGCCCTTTCGTTTGCAGGGTTTATTTCCACAATATACCAGCCAACCTTGTCAAACTGCATCTGGATCTGCCCAATGCCGTCCTTTGTCTGACCCTGGCTGATGAGTCGCAGACCTCCACCCTTTGAGTCTGCTTTTGAAACTACAAGCATGTATTCTACGCCTCTTGCAGGCTCGCCGGTCTTGGTGTCTGTTATTTGAAAACTCATCTCTGCGTTCTTTTCCTTGTCAGCTATAATTGGATGGAGAAAAGACAGGCTTACGAGATAGCTGCCTGCATCAGTGGTGTTTGAAACAGTGATGACCTTTCTCTGTATTTTGCCATCTGCGCTGGCAGCAATAGCGTGCAAGCTGCTACCATCAGTTTCGAGAGCGCTGAGGGCATTTCCGTCACCTGGATTAGTACCATCCGATTGCAGCGCCTTGGATTCACTTTCATGGCTGTAGGGCGTGTATGAAAATATCAACGAGATAATTAGAGAAACGATAAGGGCGGATGAAACCGCAATTATCCTGCTAATTCTCAATGATGCTGATCTTGTAGTTCTGCATATTTACTTTTGTCCGAGTAGACCTTGTCAAGTCGTCGGTTGTTAAAGCATAGGTACGAAATGAAGGATTTCGTGTGGGGGGGGCTAACACTGCTGTTACAGTACTTACGGAAATCGTGTATCTGGTTCTACTTTCATGATATAGTAACGATATTCTTCAAAAGTACCATCAGCGAGATTGTCGTGTAGACATCTATCTATACTTGAGATAGACCTGCAAGGTGTCTTTAGAGCTGTCTGAAGTATTGAGCTGGAGGTACTGTCAAAAATTCGTCTGATGGTAATGAAGTGAGGTGCAACCAGATCCGACGAAAACTTGACAGCACCGGGCGGGGCAAATTATAATTAAGGCGCCCGGCTCCTGTTGCATGTTAACAATTGAACCATGACAGCGTGTGGAAGCCCGGCAGGCAAAAGGCTCCCACGTTTGACGACATTGTAAAGGCAAAGGAGCTCTTAAACGGCACGGTGAGAAAGACGCCGCTCCTGCACTCGGCCACATTCTCGAGGCTGGCAGGGACCAACGTCTACCTGAAGCAGGAATGCCTCCAGCTGACCGGCTCGTTCAAGGTGAGGGGCGCCTTTGCCAAGATAAGCAGGCTGTCTGAAAAGCAGGCAGGCTATGGCGTAATCGCGGCGTCGGCGGGCAACCACGCCCAGGGCGTGGCGTTTGCAAGCGCAAGAAAGGGCGTCTCGTGCACCATCGTGATGCCCAAGAACGCGTCTCCGGCCAAGGTGGCCGCCACGAAATCGTACGGCGCGACGGTCATACAGCAGGGCTACAACTATGACGAGGCGTGGGAGGCCACGCAAGACATTGCAAAAAAGGAGGGCAGAACGATAATCCATGCGTTTGACGACCCAGATGTCATTGCGGGGCAGGGCACGCTCGGGCTCGAGTTGCTCGAAGACATGCCAGACATGGACAGGATATACCTCCCCGTGGGCGGGGGCGGGCTTGCGGCGGGGGTCGCAATAGCAGTCAAGGAGCGCAGGCCGGACGTCAAGATAATAGGGGTCGAGTCAAAGGCGTTTCCCGCCATGAAGGCGTCTGTTGAAAAGGGCTCGCTCCAGTCGATAAAGGCAGGCTACACCATCGCAGACGGCATATCTGTCAAGAGCCCCGGCAGGCTCACGTACGAGATTGTTGATAAATATCTGGACGACATTGTGCTCGTAGACGACGCCGCGATAGTAAAGACGATGTTCCTGCTGATGGAGAGGGCCAAGCTGGTGGTCGAGCCGGCGGGGGCTGCAAGCCTCGCGTACCTGCTCTCAAACGGCCACAGGGCAGGCAAGGACGAGGGCGTGATCTCGGTACTTTCTGGTGGCAACGTCGACATGTACCTGCTTGGGCAGGTGGTCGCAAAGGGCCTCATGCAGATGGGCAGGATGGTCAAGATCTTTATCTTGTTGCCAGACAAGCCGGGTGCCCTCAAGGAGGTCGTGGACGGCATTACAGAGCTGTCGATAAACATAGTCGAGGTGGACCACGACAGGCTCTCGTCAAACATACCGGCCGGGACTGCCGGCGTCTACCTCAGCCTGGAGCTTGAAAACGAAAGGCGCACCCAGGCGCTCATCGACCTGTTCAAAAAGAAGGGGATCGAGTTCAAGGTAGTCAGCTAGCGCAATTAGCTAGCTGACATAGTCGTACCTTCTAAAGCCGGCCTTGTCAGCGGTCTTGCCGCCGACGCCTACCAGCACGAACTCTTTGTGCGCCTTGGTGACTGATTCGGTTGAGTCGAGCTCGTTCCTGTGCAGGCGCTCGTACTCCTCGATAGAGAGCTTGACTCTGTCGCCAATGTCCGTGTCGAGGTCCATGCGGGCGACAAGCTCCTTGTACGTCTCTTGCACGACGCCTGAAAAGACCATCGCGCTGCTGCCGCTACCGTACGAGCCAAAGCCGATGCGCTTGCCGGAAAGATCCGTCCCTTTCTTGTACTCGAACTCGAGCAGGCTGCGCAGGCCCATGTACATGGACGCGGTGTAGACGTTGCCTATGACGGCTGACGCCTCCAGTGAGCTGGCCATCTTTTTCTCGTACGTCTCGTTGTAGAAGGAAGTCTGCATGAAGGCGCGCCTGAACGCCTCGTCGGCCTTCATAAAGTCGGTGTCTGCAAGTATCGACTCTATCGTGCCACGCGGGTCCTTGGGGATGGGCTCGTCCATGCCGACCTCCTTGATGACGTGCTTCCACCTCGGAAGGTGGCGCCACTCGTGCCTCATAAGGTAGGCAAGCGCCTTTTCGCCCATCCTGCGGTACGGCAGGTGCACGGCGAAAAAGTCAATATGGTCGGTGATAGCCTCGCCCTCGGAGAGCTTGATGAGGCCCAGCTTGATCGCCTTTTCCTTGTAGGCGTCAAACGCCTTCCTCACCTGTATCAAATAAAGAAGGTTGGAGTAGCCGCCGTTCACAAGGGGGGTCTCTTTGCCAAACGGCCTGTAAAAGTCGTATTCGTTCTTTATGACGGTGGAGGCGACCTTGGGGTCAAAAGCCAAAAGGCGCGGGTTCTCTTTGATCAAAAGGGCGACAGCGCCTGCGCCCTGCGTGTACTCGCCGGCAGAGCCCAGGTCGTACTTGGCGATGTCGCTTACAATGACTATGGCGGCCTTGCCGTTGTTCTCCTCTGCGCGAATCCAGTTGGCGTTGTCGTGCAGGGCGTACGAGCCGGAGACGCACGCAAACTTGCACTCGATGCCTCCTGCCTGCTCAAACGATCCGTCGCCGTACACCTGCTCCAGCATGCCAATGACAAACGAGTTCAACGCTTTAGATTCGTCCAGCGCCGACTCGGTCGCGACATAAAGCCGGCCGATGTCCTGCGGGTGCAGGTGGTTCTTTTGCATCAGCTTCAGGCATGCGTTTGCGGCCATGCAGGCAGGGTCCTGGTTCGTGTCGGCTATGGCCATCTTGCGGATGCCAATGCCATATTCTAGCTTTTGAGGATCAATACCTCTGGCAAGGGCAAAGTCCTTGTAATCGATGTAAAGCTTGGGGACGTAGATTGCCAGATCATCAATCCCTACGACTGGCATTACGGTAATCCGTATGCCCCCTAGTCATTTAAAGGTATTTCTGGACGGATTTGACCCCCGCCTAACAAACTCTAGACCTGCATGCAACCTCGTGCAACGCAAGCATCAGGTTTAAATTATCATTGTGCAGTAGAGAAGTTACATCGACCAAACCGATGGGGAACAAACGTCTGGCTGGCGCGGCCAAAAGCCGCGTCCAGTCAGGCTATCTTGTTATTCAACATCAATATCATCAAACGGCCGTTATCTCTAGCTCGTCGTAGGCGTCCTTGACCGCCAGCATGAACAGGTCGTCGTCGTAGATGAGGAGCCAGTCCTTTACGCCAAGCACGGGCAGCTTTCTCACGAGCAGCTTGCCGGTCTCGTTGACTGCCGCGACGACGTACGCGTGGCGCGGCATCGTCGCAGGGTCGAGCCGGAACAGCGTCTCTTGCAGGTCAATGCCCGACCGGCCGCCCTCTATGTTTATGCCCACCCTGTCGCCGTAGCGGTTCTCCACCTTGGCAGTGACATAGCTCTGCCCGATCTCGAACCTGCCGATGTTTAGGAGCACCCTGCCTTTGCCGCCTGTCGAAGGCATCTCTTTGTAGGTTTTCTCGGACAGCCCGTCGTAAAAGCCGCCGCCCTTGCCCATTTTCATTCTAGCTTTTTCTTTTTCTGCTGCCTGCGAGAGGCGACAAACCTGCCTGCGGCAATGACTGCGCCGAGCGCGCCTGCTACTGCAAGGGCCGCGCCTGCTGTTGCAGGGAATTCCGGCACGACGACGACGCCCCGGGCGATGCCGTTGCGCGTCAGGTCGGGCGACTGGCCCTGCTGCTGGATGGATTTGACCTGCACCTCGATGTTGTACACCTCGTCTGCAGGGAAGGTCAGGCCCGTCTGCTCGCCCTTGCCGCCCCTTGCAACCTGGTCGCTTGCGGCAAACACCTGCTCGCCCTGCTTGTCCACTATTTTCAGGTCGTACGTGACGTCGGCCGTGATGTCCTTGCCGGAAAACGCGTCGACGAACTGGAAGCCAAGTTTCGTGTCCTGCCCCGCTCCAAGCTGGTCAGGCGTCCAGTCAAGCTTGACGTGCACGCCGCCCGTGTCCGTGGCTATCTCGCTGCTCGTCTTTTCGCCCGTCTCCTCTGACGAAGGCGCAAAGGAGAAGGTCATGTCGGACGTGCCGGCAGGCACCTCTCCGGCCAACGCCAGTATGTCGTTCTTGTTTATCAAAAAGTGCAGTATCTGCTCCGTCTCTGAGGAGAACGGATCTACGGCCAGCATCCTGCCGCTTATCGGCTTGTCGTTGACCGTCGCGTCGTACGCCATGGCGTCGCCCACCCCGCCAAACGACTTAGGTATTTTCACTTCTTCGTGGACAAAGACGTTTGCAGCCTGCTCTATTCTGGTTGCGTTCCAGTCAAACGGCATCGCCCACGAAAACGTCTTTGTGTCCGGCGCAAAGGAAAAGTCCTTCACGCGGTCGTAGTAGGAGATGAGCGTGACAGGGTACGTCTGGCCGCCAGAGTCGACCTGCTGCGTGGTGACGTCTCCCACGCTGAGATAGGTGTCAAAGACCGGCGCGTTCTCTGGCAAAAAGAGGTTGCGTATGTTGTCCACTGTGAGGACTTCTATCCTGAAATGGTACAGGCCGCCTTCGAGCAGTATCGGCCCGCGGATGTTGATGGTTCCGCCTGGGTCTGCCTTCCAGGAGTTCAAAAAGTCCTCCCGGGTTGCCGCCACGGTGATTGGGCCTTCCTGCGGCTGTATTTTCAGGGTGAGCAGGCCGCTTTCGGTGTGGAACGCGTCCGGCGGCATCAGCGGCCGGGCTTCAGGGTCTGTCCCCTTGCTGATTGTGATAAAGAACGTGGTGAACTTGATGGTCTCGTTGTTCTTGGCGTCAAACAGCCTGAGCTGCAAAAACGCGTCCTGGCGGGTGTCGCTTGTCAGGATGGGCGGGTTTATCCGGACAAAGAGGCTCGCCTGCCTGTCGCCTATCGTTGCCGGCGGCAGGTTCTCCTGGAACAGCCCGTCTGCAAAGGCGCGCTGGCTCGACAAAATTGCTGGCAAAACAAGGAACGCCACGAAAGCGACGGCAAGAAATTTGCGTCTTCTTCCTGCTTCCACGCCCAGATTTGCCCCCATGCATATTTAATCCTGATGGAAAGTGTTCTGCGACGACGGTTTAATTACCGCCAGGCGAGACATATACATGGCAGAGTGCACACCGTTTGACACCAGGGCAGAGCCTCCAATTGCTGGTAGCAGCTGCTGCCATAGTTGCGGCAGCAATAGTAGCGACTGTGGCTGCAGCGACGTATTTTTTGCCGCCGCCAACCAATAGTGGTGATGATGAGGAGTATCAGAGTAGGCAGACGGTGGCGGCCGCGCAGGGCGCCACCGGCGCTGTCGGCGGCTCGCTCACAATAATCACGATATCGTCCAACTCGCTCCTCACCGGCGCGGCTTACTCGATAACCCCCGACCCCTTTACAGGCCAGGGCGCGTACACGGTGCGAGACGGAGGGGAAGGCGACTCTAACCCGGCTGCCGGCATAATACAGGTTACCGGTATGCGCAGCGGCGGCAACTTTACCGTCACCCAGGCGGAGGCGCCGCCGGGCTACGAGCGGAACCGGATGTCAAAAATAGTTGAAATAGATAACAATAACGACAGCATCACGGTGACGTTTTCAAACGCCGTGGCAGGGACTGGCACTGCTGCCAGCCAGCCGCCGGCCAAGGACATCATATACACCGCCAAGTTCGAGTGCGGCACAATATCCGGGAGCGAGGGCCCGCTCAGGCCGGGCCATTATGACACCGACATCGGCATCCTCAACAAGCAGGACTTTGCAGTCAGGATGACGTGGAGCGCCGTGGTAAACGACGGCAAGAGCACCAACTCGATACTAAAGACGCTGGAGCCGCACGCGTCTACTGGAATAGTCTGCAAGGACCTGCGCCAGCTGGTAGGGGGAGGAGGGGTGGGAGGAGGAAAGGCCAAGTTCGTCGAAGGATTTGTCATAGTGACCGTCCCGCTCGACGCCAGCCTGCAGGGCGCCCTTTCAGGAGGTTCCACGGTGGTAACTGGCAGGCAGGGCTCCTCCTCCGCCGTAGACGTGCTGGACGTCCAGGTGTTTTACACGGCAAACGCGCTGGAGGAGCTGCCGCGCGAAGTGCTGGTCGACAAAATAGTGTTCACGGTGACTGCAGACCCGAGCGGCAAGCTGCCAAAAGACGCCATAGTAGGCAGGACGCTCGACATCACGGTCAGGGCCGGCCTCGACCAGGTGTCCGACCCCGCAGAGAGGGTCAGGCAGGCACTTGCCAGGGAGTACGGCCTGACCGAGGCGCAGGCGTCGCGGCTTGCGATAAGGATAGAGGGCGTGAGCGTCGGGGCAGGCACCATGATAGACGACCATGCGCTGTCGCTTTCAAGGGTGCCGCCGCAGACGAGGTCCTGACTGCCACCGCCGTCGCCGCCATAATCGACGGAAGCCGATAAACATTAAATACCAAACTCGTTTCTATAACAATCTTATATATGCTGCTACAGGGTGCGAACAAGCCGCTTGCAATCCCGTACGCAGTAGATTTTCACCAGTGGGAGTCGATCCTCGTGGCCCTCGACGACACGATGATGATAGCGGGGCCGGCCCCTTCCGCAGGACAGGTTGCCAAGACGGTAAAAATAGGGGAGCGCACGGTGGTGGCAAACCTGCCGTTCCTCAAGGCCCTGGGGATGGTAACGGACGACTCGACTGCTTCCAGGATCACGCCCGGCATGGCAGGGATGCTGTACGCAAGCGCGGTTGCCGCCGGCGACGCGCAGGGGCAGCAGAACATCCTGTACGAATGCTCCAGGCGCGGGCTGAGGCCGGTCGTCAGGTTTTGCGAGGTGGACGACGAGCTGAACTTTGACAGGCTGTTTATGCAGATCAAGTTCCTGGCAAGGGTCGGAGACTCGTGGGGGCAGCACAGGGACACTGCAGGCCCTTACAGGACCGGCATCTACACGGCGATGGCGATACTGGTGCACGCAGGCATAGTCGGCACGCAGTTCCTGCCCACCTTCAGCAGAAAGGACAATGGCGACGGCAATAGAAGGAACTACCGGCGCAAACATACGGTGAAACGACGATAAAACGTTATAACCCCCGACGGCGATCTCACCCCATGGCTAACTTTACTCTTCCACAGTTGCCCTATGCGTACGACGCCCTGGAGCCGCACATTGACGCCAGGACGATGGAGATCCACCATACCAAGCATCACCAGGCGTACACCGACGGCCTCAACAAGGCCCTTGCGAACCTGGGAGCCGAGTTCCAGAGCATGGACGTGGTGGACATACTGAAGAACATTGACACGGTGCCGGAAAGCGCCCGCAGTGCCGTCAATTTCCACGGCGGGGGCTACAACAACCACACGCTGTTCTGGAACAACATGAAAAAGGGCGGGGGCGGCGAGCCGTCGGGCGAGCTTGCAGAGGCCATCAAGAAGGCGTTTGGCAGCTTTGCAGATTTCAAGACGAAATTCCAGACAGACTCGGTCGCGATTCAGGGCTCTGGATGGGGATGGCTTGTCAAGAACGGCTCCGGAGGAGTGCAGTTCATCACGATGCCCAACCAGACCAGCCCGTGGACGAGGTGGAAGGCGGAAAAGCTTACGCCACTTTTGGCCCTAGACGTCTGGGAGCACAGCTACTACCTCAAGTACCAAAACCGCCGCGCTGATTACGTGACAGCCTGGTGGAACGTGGTAAACTGGGACGAAGTGGCCCGCAGGTTCAAGGCGTAACAGCCGCCTCGTCCTCCTCCTCTTTTTCATTTGTTTACAAAACTTATGAACCCGTAATTTTCCCGGGTCGTCCGCTGCACGGCCATGTTGTAGTCGTATATCTTTTTGGCGTACTCTTGCAGGACCGGCATCACAGGATCGAGCGACTCTGAAAGGTAAAAGCCGGGGCAGTCGCCGGTGAACTGGAACGTCGCGTGCACTACCGGCCTGCCGTTTTCAGACTCGAGCCAGGACGCAAACGGGTACAGCCAGCAGACGCCGGGCTTGTCAGGGTGGATGCCGCAGTAGCCCCTGTCGTCCAGGAACCTGCAGCGCAGCGGGGTGCCGTCTTCCTCGTCGCACTCGTCCTTTTTGCGCTTGAGCGAAAGCATTGAAAGCGTCGTTATCACGCCGTTGCCGCCGTCCTGCTCCCAGCTAGACACCCTTGCTTCGTCCCTGACAAACTCGGCCCGGGACTGGTACCCCATTTTCCGGGCAAGGAGGGCGATGTCGTCCTTTGTCAGCGGCAGGCGCCCCTGCCTCTCGCAGCAGTTGTGGCAGTCGGGCCACAGGCACTTCCACAGCACGTAGAGGCTGTCCTGCGAAAGCATCGGTACGTGAAAGACCACGCCTTCGACCCTGACCTGCGTGTCGACTGCGTCTGTGCGCAGCCCCACCTGCATGTCGTACAGCTTTTGGTCAACGGGCCATTTTTTCACAAGCACGTCCAGCGACTCTTTAACCGAATTACCACTCTGCAAAGTTGGGATTGTCTTAAATTATAAACCCGGCAGTGTTTAAATGTACTTGCGATGCTCAGTCCCCACCAGATAGACGCAACTGCAGTTGGTATTGGCGAGGCAGAGCATGGCAAGGGCAAGCACGCGTCATCGACTGAGAACAGGCGCATGGTGTGGGAAAACGTCGTCTGGCCGCTGATACTTGAAATAAACAGGCCGTACTTTACCCTGAAGGAATACCACGCCAAGAGGGACGAGTTCTGCAAGGTTTCAGGAGTCCCGGCTTCCAGGGTGGCCGGCGGGTTCGTGTCGCTCCTGATAAAGGGGATACTTTCCAGGAACAAGAACATGTACTCCATCCACTACCGGCTGATACCGTACATGCGCAAGAGGGCGCCCCTGGAGTACGGCCAGGTGATACGCGAAGTCAACACAAAGCGTTAGGCACAAATACCGGCGTCACAGCCATTTCGTTGGTCAGCCCGGTCGTCTAGTGGCCAATCTCCAGAAAACTGGTAGGGCTAGGGATTTCAGGCTCTGGATCTCTAAGAGAAAAGAAACCTGGAGACAGCAGTTCGAATCTGCTCCGGGCTACCATCATATTTTCCTCCCCTATTCTCACTTTTACTGCTCTCTGCTGCCTTCCTTTGCCTATGGCCGGGGGCCGGCGTTCACTATTTCCTTTGACACGGCGCCAAACTTTTCAAAGTTCTTGACAAACAGTGCAGCCAGCCTGCGGGCAGCCGCGTCGTACCTGTCCTTGTCGTGCCACGTGTTCCTCGGGTCGAGCACCTCGTACGGGACGCCGGGGCACGCAGTCGGCATGTCCAGGTTGAATATCTCGTGGCGCTTGACGGGGCTGTTCTCTATCTCGCCTGTGAGGGCGGCAGTCACCATGGCCCTCGTGTAAGAGAGGTTCATGCGCTTGCCGACGCCGTACGGGCCGCCCGTCCAGCCCGTGTTTATGAGGTAGACGCGCGTGCCGTGTTCCTCCATCTTTTTGCCAAGCAGCTTGGCATACGTCTGTGCGTGGAGCGGCATGAACGGCCCGCCAAAGCACTGCGAGAACGTCTCCTTGGGCTCTGTGATGCCGCGCTCGGTTCCAGCAAGCTTGCTCGTATAGCCGGACATGAAATGGTACATGGCGCCTTCCCTGGTTAGTTTTGCAATCGGGGGCATCACGCCGAACGCGTCTGCCGTAAGAAAGATGATCACCTTGGGGTGGCCGGCGACGCTCGGTATGACTGCGCCTTCGATGAAATCCAATGGATAAACTACGCGCGTGTTCTCTGTCAGGCTGCCGTCTGCAAAGTCCGGCTCGCGGTTCCCGTCGAGCACCACGTTTTCCATCAGCGAGCCGAACTTTATCGCGTTCCAGATCTGCGGCTCGTGCTCCTGCTTCAGGTTGATGCACTTGGCGTAGCAGCCGCCTTCGAAGTTAAAGACGCCGCTTTCCGACCAGCCGTGCTCGTCGTCGCCAACCAGCCTGCGGGCAGAGTCGGCAGAGAGCGTGGTCTTGCCGGTGCCAGACAGCCCGAAAAAGAGCGCGACGTCGCCCTGCCTGCCCACGTTTGCCGAGCAGTGCATCGGGAACACGTCTTTTCTGGGCAGGAGGAAGTTCATTATCGAGAACATGGCTTTTTTGATCTCGCCGGCGTACGAGGTCGAGCCTATCAGCACAATCCTCTGCTTAAAGTTGATGATGATAAAAGTCTCGGTGCGCGTGCCCTCCGTCGCAGGGTCGGCTGCAAAGTCGTCGCACGCTATCAGCGTAAATTCGGCCTTGTGGGTCGCAAGCTCCTCCGGCGTCGGCCTTATGAAAATCTGCCGGGCAAAGAGGTTGTGCCAGGCGCGGTTGTTAATCACCCTTATGGGGAGGCGGTTGTCGGGGTCGGCCCCGACGTAGCCATCAAACACAAAGAGCTCCTTGCTTTCGACGTGCTTTTTCATCCGGCGGAATATCTTTTCAAAGTTCTCTTCAGAGATGGGCCGGTTGACCTTGCCCCAGTCCACGGTGTTGTGGGTCACCTCGTCGTCCACGATGTACTTGTCGTCCGGCGACCTGCCGGTGAACTTGCCCGTCTTGACAGAGAGCGAGCCGGTGGAAGAGAGGATGCCTTCCCTCCTTTCCAGTATCATTTCGACGAGCATGGGCACGGAAAGGTTGACGTGGGCATTGCCAAGCTTGATGTCCAACGCTTCAAGCTCTGTAACAGGTCTTTTTATGTCTAACACTTTCAGCCTCTAGCACATGGCCAGTGGTTATAACCTTTGACCCCTTTATGCGCCCGCTGCTGCGCCATAGTTGCCAGAAAATTCGATGAAAAGAGGTAGGCGTGCCCAGTGCGCCGCGCCCGCTGAAACTCTTTTAGGCGCGTATTGTCCCGGCGGCAGCTCGCCGGTGCTTTGCGTGGGCGGCAGCAGTGGTAGCAGCGGAGGAAGTCGAAGTTGCTGCGGTTCTGGCAGCAGAAGAAGGAGATGGATACCTCACCTTCAGGCCGGAAATGAAGCGGTCGATTTCGGCGGGAGTCAGCGGCACCATATCGTCCGATGATGCGTCGAGAGCCAAGCTTTGTGTGAGTGAAAGCTGGTAGCTTAAAAAGATTTAGAGGATTGTTATGCTCAATTTTACCTGCGGGCGCCACAACGAGCTTTTACGGCTGCAGGGGCGGGCGGGGGCGCGCAGCTATTGACGCATGCGCGCCGTCAAGTCTTGGGCGCACGAGACAGCTAGTAGTCGTCGTCATCGTCATCATCATCGTCATGGCGGCTGGCTGATACCGCAGCATGCCAGCCAGCGTCTTGTTTGCGCTCGACGGTGACCAGATGTCGGTCCGGCTGGCGGCCTGTCAGAAGCGCTTTCTGACCAGGTGGCTGAGGCCGTCGAGCGCAAACACAAACACCAGGATGACCACGAAAAAGGTGAACGCGGCCGCGTAATCCAAGATGTTGACGTACTGGATTATGTAGTAGCCCACCCCGCCCGCCCCGACGATGCCAAGGATGCTGGCGGTGCGGAGGTTGTATTCCAGCATGAACATGATGTTGGCAATGTTCTGCTTTTCGGTGTGCTTGAAGAGCGCCTTGCCGAGGATGAGCCACGACAGCCCCATCGACTGCAGCGCTTCATAGTGCTCCTTGCCCACGTTCTCAAGCGTCTCGTAAAAGAACTTGGACAGATAGCCCGTCGTATAGAGCACGAGTGCCAGCGCGCCCGACTCGCGGCCGGGCCCGAACATTATGACAAAGAGTATCCCCCAGAATATCGCAGGCACCGTCCTGATGACGTTGGCCACCGCCCGGAATGCAAGGGCGACCGGGCGGGGCGTTATTTCCCGGACTGACATGACTGCTATGTGGAAAGAGATCAAAAAGCCGACGACTGTGGCAAAGAGGGCCATGACAAAGGTATCCCCCACCGCATAGAGCGCGTCGCCCAGCAGGTCTTCCCTTATGTACAGCTCGGACAGAAAGCGCGATAGGTTGCCCGAGGCGTTCAGCCACGCTTCCGGGTCGAGGAGGCCGAGCAGGTAGGCAAAGACGACGGCCACTATGATAAAGATCCACATCATGTCCCCGGCGGCCCCTCCAGAGTTGAGTAGCGAGTTGTCATGATGATAATGATAATGATGATAACAATAGCGTAACTAAATTACGGCGCCTTCTTCTTCCTACAGGGCGACCTTGGTAAAAGAGCCCTGCGAGAGCGCGTACGCCTCCCCGATGTACTTTGCGGCAAGCTCTTGATCGTGTATAACTACCAGTATTGTGACGCGCTCCTGGTCTTTTTTTGCAAGCGAGGTCAAGAGGTCAAGTATGGAACTTGCGGTGTCGTGGTCGAGGTTGGCCACGGGCTCGTCGGCAAGTATTATCCGGGCGCCCTGCATCACTGCCCTGACGATGGCCACCCTCTGCCTCTCACCGCCGGAAAGCCTGGCCACCTTCCTTGAAGCCTTGTCGCCAAGCCCAACGTCATGGAGCAGGGCCCTTGCCTCGCTGACAAATTTCTTGTCCCACAGCCCAAAGAGCGTCCTCAGCGGGGACTCGGTGGCCCTGGCCAGGAGCACGTTTTCAAGCACCGTCGCGTTTTCCACCAGCCCGAGGTTCTGGGGTATGTACGCCACCTTCCGCCTGAGCTCGCTGCCATAGCTCCCGTTGACAGGCGTGCCAAATATCCGGACCGTGCCGGCGGAAGGCCGCAGGAACCCGTTGATTATCCTGAGAAGGGTGCTCTTGCCCAGCCCACTCTTGCCGATTATCGCCACGCAGTCGCCCCTCCTGACGGAAAGGTTGACGCCGCTAAAGAGCACCCGGTCGTCGTAGCTGAACGCCAGGTCGTGCAGCTCCAGCGCGTACTCTTGCCCCTCTTCAGCGGCCGTCGCCTTCGTCATGGTGTCTGTCATCACAACTTGATCACTCTGTCAAGCCCCGTGCTCGAAAGCGCCTCGGCCACGGGTGCAAGGTGCTCCTTCCTCTGCTTCTTGTCGAACTTGACGAATATGCCCGAGACGAACTTTTTCATCATCTCCGGGTCCTTGTTGAGGTCCATGAGCGCCGACGTGAGCTTTTGCTTTACGTCCTTGGGGAGGCTCTTGGACATGAGGACCACGTGTGCAGGGGCAGGGCCGCTTGTCTCCAGGATGTTGCTGTTTTCAAGCGCCTCCTTGTAGACCTTCTCGGGAACGTCGCCGGCCATGACCGTGACGTCAACCCTGTTCTGCTTCAGCGCCTCCCAGCACTGGGCATAGCCGCCGCCAAAGGTGACGTCCTTGAAGAACTGCAGCGGGAGGTCCTTTATCTTTTGGCTGCTCTTGAGCGGCTTTGCGTACCCTTTCTCCACCAGCGTCTTCATGGGCATGACAAATCCTGAAACGGACGTCTCGCTTGGGAAGCACGCCCTGGATCCCCTCAGGTCCTCAAGCGACTTGGCGCTGGCGTACCACGAGTCCTTGTGCGCTATCCAGTACGTATAGTAAAAGCTCTCAACCCTCGACTCGTTGCCGATAAAGATGTTTCGGTATTCGACGAGCATCGGGTCTTCCACCTTGACGTGCTTTGCAGCAAGGGCGGCCACAAGGGTGCCCACTCCGAGGGCGACCTGCGCGTGCCCTGACCTCATGGACTCGACTATGGCCGCGTTACTTGTCGGGAAGAATATCTCCACGTCCTTTCCCGTCCGTTTCTCAAGGTACTTTTCCAGCTCGACAGCCTCCGTTGCCACCCTGTCCCTAGGTATCACCTGCGCGACTATGACCAGCTTGTCATTCTTGGCGGCGGCGTACGCCTGATTGTTGTTGGCACCGTGCCCGAAAGTGAGAATGCTTGCCATCAGTATTGCAGCCAGGAACAAGGCTGCAGATTTACCCCATTGCATTAGGCCAGCCTAATGGTGGCGGCCGATTTAAACCGATCCTGCATTTTCATTTCTTAGAATATTGGCGACCGCTTGCTTGCCTGGCAGCTGAGGGTGCGAGAGGCCGCGCCGTATTGCAGCACACAGTGACAGAATGAGCAGAGCAGGAGTTTGGCTGCAGGCATGCAGAGCTACTGCAATGCGCGCCTGATTTCAGGCATCTTGCTCCCGAGTAGCTCGAGAAACTCGAGAAACTCGGCCGCCGTTGCGTCGCGCCCCAGTATGCGCCGGGTCTGGTAGTGGAACGAGTTGTAGATGCGCCCGACGGCTATCCCAAGGGCCAGATCCTGGGGGCTTGACGAGGGTATGCGGCGCTGGATCTCTTTTACCTCGCCTGCCGCGCCGATTGCCTCGGCGATCTTGGACGTGACTGCCGCCCTCACTCTTGGATCCATTCTTCTTCTGCTACCACCGCCGCTGCGGCTGTTGTTGTCCTGGCACGTATTAAAACAGTCCGAACTGCGGGGAGCACAGGTCTGACAGCAGTCGCACGTGCACGCTCCCTTTCTCCCCTCCCTCTGGCAGGCGCGCCTTCAGCTGGCGGTCGAGCCACGCCGCAAACTTTTGGTCAAGCGTGCCCCCCTTCATGCGCGTGATGTCGTTTTCAGGCAGGCTTGCAAGGCGCGTCACGAATCGCTTGCTGACTGCAAGCGGGTAAAACACCCACCCAAAGGTAGACTTGGCCGGGCCCGCCCGTATCTCGGCGTCCTCCGCCCCGACCATCTTGGCCAGGTTGCCAAGCACCGATCCCACCAGCCTGCTCCCGGATTCAAAGTCGGTACACTCGACCTGGAGCACAACCCTGTGCGGGTCAAACGCGGCTGGATGCATATGCCTTGCCTACAAGGACAATATACGGCATTATGATTAAAAACATTATTTCGCGGTCAGCAAAATGAAAAGAAAAGAAAAAGGAGGGAGGTAAAGGCTCCTTGCTGCCTTTAGCTCACCGTTATCTCGGACTCGACTATGTCAGACAGGATTGCCGGGGTTGACAGGTCGTCGACGACAAAGGTCCTTATGGTGTAAGTACCGGCGCCGTCAGGTATCCACGAGAGGCCGACGTTCACATCGCCACTTGCGGCAATGGTAGCTGTCTGCCACTGCAGGTAGACGGTGATGTCGTCTGCGTCCCTGACTTCGACTATCACTGTCGCTGGCCTTGGCTGGTCGTCGTTGTTCTTGATCGTCGTTGTTATCACGACCTGCTGGCCTGCTGTGACTTCCCTGACAGAGCTTCCGTCAACGTTGACAAGCGAGGGCTTGGACGGCGTTGTGCTGTCCGTCGTGGGCACCGTGCCTATCACTGTGTTGACGCGGAACTTTTGCGTCGAGCCTGCCAGAGTGCCGTTGTTGTCGAACTTTTGGCGGAATGCTGCCGGGAATGCGTCCTCGTATTCAACGGTGACGTTGTCGCCGTTTGACACCTGGAGCGCCCCTGTCGAGAAGGTCCTCGATGTCTGTATCACTGCCTTGAAGACACCGGTGTTAGGGCCAGTCTCGATTGCCTGCACGTTTGTGAGGCCCACAGCGTCTGTTGTGGAGGTTACGCGCAGAGTCAGGATGTCAGCGGTGTCCGGGTCGCGGTTGGCGTCCAGGTCGTTCAGAGTCAGTTCGATGGTGTCGCCGATTGCGTAGCCGGTCTTGCTAAAGTTCATCACCGGGTCCCTGCTCACCACCTGGACGGTCTTTGTGACTGTAGTGCGCTGGCCGTTGGCACCCTTCTCGTCCTCGTACCTGATTGCCACCAGGTCGCCCGGAAGCGCGTTGATGGTCACGTCGTTGCTTGGTGTGTTGGCCGCGCCTGCCGCCTGCGCCGGGTTGAGCCTTACCTTGCCTTCAAAGACTGCAGTGTTGGGGCCAGTCTCGTCGATGTTGAGGTCTGCCCTGCTGCCTGCACCTCTGTCGGAGGTTGCTGTTACTCTACCGGTGACGGTCTGCTTGCTTGACGGGTTGGTGTTCAGGTCGTTGTCCACGATGGACACCTTGATCTGGGTTGCCGGACCTACCACATTGCCTGGTGAGGAGATGGTGAGGCCGCCCAGGTCTGCGCTCGTCCTGAAGGTCAGGTCGATCTGTGTTGTTGTGCTGCTGGCCGCTGCCCATGTGCTGGCGCCAGAGAGGTTAGGAGCGAGGTCGTAGTAGCGGAACCGCACGTCTTGGTCAGGGTTGACCCTGAAGGTCACTCCTCCGACTACAGAAGTCCCCACGTCCAGCTTTTTGCGGAACTGCCCTGTGTTTATGCCTGTCTCGTCAAGCGTCTGGAGCTGGAACCTGGTCGCCCCGGTGTCGTCCACCCACTTGATGCTGACCCTGACCCTTTCTGCAGTGGTCACGTCCCTGTTGGCGTCAGCGTCGTTCACGAGGATCGTGATGGCCTTGCCGTTTGCGACTATGGTCGTGTCTGTGGTCATGACAGCGTTCCTTGCGGTAAAGCCTACGCTTGTCGTGTCAGCATCGTCGGTGTTGCCGAACGTGTTGTCCTGACCAGCGTATTCAATCTTCATCTTGGAGCCTATCCACTGTGCCGGTGTGTCTGCTGGGTTGGAGTCGATCTGGATCTGTCCTTCAAACACGCCTGTGTCAAAGCCTGTTTCCTTGATGGCCTTGCTTATGGTGACGCCTGTTGCGCCTGTGAAGGTTGTGCCTGCAGAGTTCTGGAAGGTCAGTCTAAGCTTGCCGCCCAGTGTCAGGACGCCTGCTGTGGTTGTTGTTGTCTGTGTGCCAAAGAGTGTTTCCTGTGTCTGAGAGTTGGTGTTTGCTGCCGGGTCTGTGATGGTTATGTGTATGATTGCCGGGCCGAGGTTGGCAGCAGACTTGGGTATTGCCAGGGTTTCGTCAGTCGCGTCGTTCCCTGTCCCGACGCGGGGCACAGGTACCGTGGACCTGTCGACTGTCACCACGGGCTTGGCCAGACCAATCTGGGTTGTCCTGCTTACCTCTGTGAACACTGACTGCGTCTGGTCCATCACGTCCTTTATCGTCAGCTCGACGTTGTCGCCGTCGACGAACGAGAACGTGCTACCAAGTGCGTTTGACAGCGTCTGGAGGTTGAGGTTTGCTGTGAATATGCCGGTGTTGGCGCCAGTCTCTGTGAAGGTCAGCGAGAACGTCGAAGCTAGGTCCCTTGCAGAGCCCGAGATTCTTATCCTGCCGTCCATCACTGCGGCGCTGTTGACGATCACCCTTGTTGCTGGCGTGGTGCCGCTTGCAACGCCGTTCGTTGTTGCAAAGTCAGTGTCTGTGAATGCGTTGTTCTGTGGCACAAAGTTGATTGTGTACGACTCGATGACGCCTGTGTCGTCGTTGAGGTCCGGGTCTGTCAGTGTGTAGAGGATAGAGCCGCCGCGAGAGACTGTTGTCTTGTCGGCTGCAAGTGTTGGTGCAGTGTTGCCGATCTGGAACGTGATCCTTGAGGACACGCCGCCGAGGTCGATGGCATTAAAGTCTACTGCGGTGCGAGATTCTGTGATGCCGTTTGCGTTGGCAGCTGCCAGGATGGTGCCGTCGTTGCCAATGTCGAGGCTTGCCGTTGCTTCGATGATCGGTCCTGGCGGCGTGATTGCCACCGCAGCTGTAAGGTCGTTGTCGTTGAGGTCGATTGTGACCACGGTTGTCTGCTCGTTGAACGAGCCTGTCAGTGCGAGCGTGTCTGAAAAGTCCAGGTCGCCGTTGAGGTCAACTCTTGTCTGCGATTCGACGATGCCGTTGACAGTGTCTCCAGTGTCGCCATCTGCGTTGAGGTCGAGCCTGATGCCTGCCTCGTTGACTGACGCCAGCGAAGCTGCTGCTTCAAAGCTGCCGTTGCCGTTGAGGTCTATCCTGGCAGTCATGCTGTTCTCGTTGAACGCAGGACCCGCAGGGAGGAAGAACGCGTCCAGATACTCGACTACAATGTCGTTGCCGGGCTGCACCTTGAGGATACCCTGTACCGTGTCAGGCGCCCCGATTGACGCCGGCGTGCCTGGCGTCACGTCGATGTCGTCGCCAGAGTAGTTTGGCCGGAACGTGTTGCTGTTCAGCGACAGTTCGCGGATGTTGAAGAGCAGCGGGTTTGTCGAGCTGCCAAGGCTGCCTGCTGCAACGTTTGCAACTGACACGCGGATGGCGCCGCCTATTGCCTGTTCTGACCTAGATTGTGTGTTGCGGTCAAGGTCGTTTATCCTCAGCGGCAGTTCAGAGGCATAGGTTGTCGCGTTGACAGTCTGGAACTGGCCCCTGACGGCCTGCACTGTGTACGAAGTGGATGCAGTCCCCTGCACGCCTGTCGTCACAATCGCACCGTATGATGCCGATGCGGCGTTTGGCGTTATCGGCGTGCCGCCTGCGCCGGAAGTAAACGCCTTGTAGTCGTTGGCGCTCAGCGACCTTGCTATAGAGTCGACGCTCTGTCCAAGCCCGCTTGCAGTGATCGAAGTGAGCTCAAAGGCCGCGGTGTTTGGGCCTGTCTCTGTCCACACCGTCGTCGCAGTCGTTGCCGGGGCGTCGGTGCCCGTGATCAGCTCGTCGCCTGCTGCGGCAGTCTCGGTTATGGTGTTTGCCCTCGTCGGGTCGAGGTTGGCGTCCTGATCCTTGATCTGCGCGATTATGGTGCCTGCCGGGCCGTACGCCGCCCTGTCAAGCGTGAGCGTCGCCGGGCTGTCGTCCCACGTGATTGTCTTGGTGACGCCATTTGCAGATATCTGGACAGAACCGCCTTCGACCACGGTGGCCGCAAGCTCGGCGTTTTCGTTGTCGTGCGGGGCTGTGCCGGAAGTGGCAGGGTACGTGCCTGCGACGCCGGCCGGGCCGATATAGAGCCGGGTCAGGACGCTCGACGAAAATGGCGTGTTAGGCACCAACGGCTCGTCAGGTGTTGCTGCAGTCGGATCGGCCTTGATGTACATCAGGAACAGGCCGCTTGTAGTGCCGGTCTCTGACACCTGGTACGTGCTGGATGCGCCAAACGCTGTAATTGTCACGGGGAGCGTGCCCTGTCCTGTATCCGAGGCGTGCGAAGATACGCTGATCAGCACTTCAAGTATTGCTGGACCAAAGAACCTCGCGCCATTGGAATCTGCGCTAGTGGTGATTGTAGTGCCAGCTTGTGCGAAGGCACTATTTGTCAGGTTTGGCACGATAGCGACAATGCCCATCAAAAGTAGGGCAGCCATTGCTATAGAGCCTACCGACTTGCGGGTCAGGCCATTTACATTCATAGATTGGCTTGCGTGCTAGAGAAAAGTCATAAAAGAATTGCCAACATTATCATTATAGACATTGATTCTCATTATAGAGAAGGAGAATACGTCCCAGTTCTATGTGATCTATGGGCGTCCATGGCAGGCCGTCAGCAGCCCATCTTGCTTGAAGGGGGCGTCATGCTCTCGTCCTTTGGAGGGCGGACAAACATGTCTGACAGGTCGATTCCAAAGAATTCGCGCAGTATTCCCAGGTAGGTCGTGACGGGCGGAGGCACCCCGTCCTCGCACGTGACACCCATGTTCCACGCGTTTATCCAGATAATCATGCTCTGCAGCATGTTGACAAAGCGCCTGTATTGGGCAGGCACGGCCTCAAGCGCGTCGATGTAGCGCTCTGCCATCAGCCACGACGCGGTAAAGTCGATGCACTCTGTCCCGTAGACTGCCTTTATCTGCTGCCTGACAGACCGGGCGCGCCGGAACGGCTTTTTGCAGACGATGAATGGAAAATCGACCCTGTCTGGCAGCAGCATGCCCGGCGGCGACCACACCGTGACGAGGCGGGCGCCTTTCTTTTTGAGCAAGCGCAGCCTTTTTGCAATCGCCTCCGCCACGTCTGGGTCTGAAGGCGGCATGAACATGACGACGGTGGCTTTTGACAGGTCGGCAGCATTAGAAAGCGGATCGCCTTTGACTATCTCGGCGTTCTCAAGCCCTGCGACTGCGCGCCTGGCCGCAGCTGCAAGCCGGGAGTCGGCCTCCACCCCCACGGCTTTTCTGACGCCAAACTCCTTTGCTGCGATCGCCACGGCGTTTCCACGCCCGCAGCCAAGGTGGTAAAATACGTCGCTCCTGCGCACGCCGGCGAGCTTTAGCATCTTCCTGACGACAGCGTCTGCAAGGGCAGCCTCCTTGCCGCTTACCACGTCCTTTGGGAGCGTCGAGAGGAACTCGCCGATGTTCATTATCATCGTTGTTGTCAGGCAATAGCGACTGTACCGGATGGATAATAAAAAGTGAAGGAAAAATTGTTATTATAGCTGGCGTCAAACAAAGGCGATAAGCACATGGCCCCCCAGCTATTCGGCGTCTTTGCGTCGCACACGCCCGAGTCGTGTCCGCTCAACAACGAAAAGAGCAAGGGCATCGTAGCCCAGCTTGACGGCAAGATGAAGCAGTCTATGGAGAAGAACGGCGTCAAGAAAATAGTAGGGTTCTACTTCTCGGTCCTCGAGCACGAGTGGACGATAATAATGGAGGCCGAGAACGCGCACGGCATCGAGGCGCTCTGCATAGACTCGGGCATATCGGCGTTCAGCACGGTCAAGATAGTGCCGCTGACGGACTTTAACGTCGTTGTCAACAGGCTAAAGCAGTAGCAGAGTACAGATGTTGCAACAAAACCTTTTACATCGCAGCGCCCATCAATGGTCGTGGCCGTCCACGCAGAGATAAGCGTCGTGCCCATCGTAGCAGGCAGGGATGACACCAGCATGAGCAGGGAGGTCTCTGCGGCTTTTGACGCCATAAGCAGGACGGCGGGCGTCCGGGCCACGCTGACTGCGCTTGGCACCCAGATAGAGGCTGAAAGCCTCGACGCCGCGCTTGCGGCAGTCAGGGCCGCGCACGACGCGGTGCGGGCGGCGGGCGCTGCAAGGATCATCTCGACTGTCAGGATAGACCAGCGATTTGACAAGGACCAGACGCTTGAGGACAAGGTCAGGTCTGTTGTAGAGCGCATGGGAGAAAAGCAGGAGCAGTAGAGTGGTGACGTAGCCATGGCGGCCGAGTCAGCGTTCCTGCATGTCATCATATCCCTTGGTGTGCTGCTTTTTGCGGCCAAGATAATGGCCGAGGTATTCCACAAAGTCAGGCTGCCGGTCGTGCTTGGCGAGCTTGTCGCAGGCATCATGGTGGGCCCCTTTGCAATCGGCGGCCTGCCCCTGTTCAACGGCGAGCCCCTCGTCGTCCTTGACGAGACGGTGAGGCACATTGGCGAGATATCTGCAATAGTGATACTGTTCATAGCCGGGATGCACATCACGCCCCGGGAGTTCGTAAAGGGCGGCGCCGCGTCGTTCACCGTCGGCTCGCTTGGCGTCGTTGTGCCGTTCTTTGTGGGCTATTACGTCTTTATCCTGTACGGCATCGAGGCACTTGAAGCCACGCTCATAGCCACTGCGCTCACGGCGACAAGCATCGCCATCACGATACAGGTGATGACAGAGCTTGGCAGGATGCAGTCAAAGGAGGCCAGGCTGATACTTGGGGCTGCAATAATAGACGACATACTTGCCATCGCCGCGCTTTCGGTGGTGACGACGATGATCCAGACAGGGGGCGAGACTGTCCTTGCCATCCCAGACATCATAATCCTCATCGCCCAGATCCTCGGCATATTTGGCGTCCTGCTGGCAGGCGCCGTCTTCCTGGTGCCCCGCATACTGCACGTCGAGAGGCTCAGGTCCAAGGGCGCAGTCGAGGGGCTTGCCACGGCGTCATTTTTTGCGGCCGCCGGCATCGCGGCGTTTTTCGGGCTGTCGCCCATCGTCGGCTCGTTTGCAGTCGGCATGGCGGTGGCAAGCACTAGGGTCATCAAGCAGATAGAGGAGTACGTCGGCAAGCTCGAGATAATATTTGCGCCGCTGTTCTTTGCGATAATAGGCGCGCAGGTCGACCTCAGGGGGGTCAACCTGGAGGTGCTGGCGCTTGCAGGCATCATCGTCGCAGTAGCAGCGTCGACCAAGATTGCAGGCTGCGGGCTGCCGGCCATGATATTTCTGAAAGACAAAAAGAAGGCGGGCAAGGTCGGAATAGGCATGATATCGAGGGGAGAGGTCGGCCTGATAGTGGCAGGCGTCGGCGTGTCGGCAGGCGCGCTTGCCGCAAACACGTACACAGCAGTCATCATCATGGTCGCCGCCACCACGATAATAACCCCCATCTGGCTCAAGATGGCGTACAGGAAAGAGCCGCCAGAGCCGGCGCAGGCAGGAGGAGGAAGAGGGAGCGCCCAGCCCCCGCCGCCGGCGACCTCGCACTAACCAGGGCTGTTTTTACCGAAAACGTCCGGCGCAGCGAATATGTGATGCACCTGCGGTTGCACTCACTCGCGTACAGCCGCAGGATCAGAAAACGTAGGTGGTCCCAACGCTGTTCTGGATAAAGGCGTCAGGCATCCTTCTGGCTATTTCGCTGATAGCCTTGAAACCAGAGCAGTGGCAGGGCACGATGAACCTCGGCTTTAGTTTTTCCAGTGCCTCGAGGGTCGGAGAGATTACGGGCTCGAACAACCTGCCAGACAGGTGCATCCCTCCCAGCACAGCGTATATCCTGTCTTCGCCGGCCAGTTCTTTAGCATATTGCAGGGTGTTTATTATCCCGGCGTGCCCGCAACCCGTGACGACCACCAGCCCCTTGTCTTTGACGTTCACAACAACGGCCTGATCGTCTTTGATCAGCGGGTCGGCTTCCAGTTTCCCGTCATCAAGCTCCAGATAGTGGTTGGGGAATCCCTTTTCAAAGCCGGTGACCCTTGGGATTTCTCCGGTGACAAGAGCCCCGTCATCGACCCACGAGCTCGGGCAATGCCTTTCGACGACCTCGTATCGTGCCTTGGCCAAAAGGGTTCTGTCTGGCGCAGGCAGATCTATTGTCCGGCCGTCCGGGAACTTGACCAGCCTGTTTCTGAAGGCGTCCTCATGGAGGACGAGGGGGATCTTTTGTTTTTGATCAAGCTTGTTTCGGAGGCTAAGCAGACCGCCTGCATGGTCGATATGCCCGTGGCTTGAAATCAAGCACTCGCAGGAAGACATCATGTCCATCCCGAGCACGTCCATGTTGTGTGAGGCGGCCACAGGGTCCAGGCCGGAGTCGAGCAGCAGCCTGCGCTCCACCCCGGCGGCGTCTTTATGCAAGGTCAGGGCGGCACAGAAACCGTGCTCGGCTATCAGGGGTTTGTCGTACCAGTTTTTTGCGATCGGCGGCCGGCGGGCCACCTCGGTACTTGGCAAAAGCACGTCCACGTTATTGTCTACAAGGCAGGTGATCTCTACCTTCTCGACTTCCTTTAATGCCACGCTTCCTTTAGCAACGACAAACTACTAAGGCTTTTGCACTGAAATTTGCACATGCCGCGATCCCGGGCAGCACACCATCTGTCGGCCAGCAATAAGGCTCCACGAAAGATTGACAGGCGTTGTGCCCTGCCTTTCTTTCTTTCCTTCCTTCCTTCTTAGCACCGCCAGGCTCTAGACTTCGACGTACACCGTGCCGTCTTCCACGACGACCCTGTACGAGCCAATCGGCTTTAGCTTTTGGGGGAACCAGTTCAGGTTGCCGGTGGTCACGTCCCACTTGGCCCCGTGCCAGGGGCAGGTCAGCTCCTTGCCGTTGAGCCCGCCTTCATGCAGCTGTGCGCCGGCGTGGGTGCAGATGTTGCCCGTCGCGTAAAAGGTGCCGCCCACGTTTACCACCAGAATCTCCTTTCCGCCCGCAGTGACGCTCGTCATCTTGCCTTCGCCAATGTCTGACGCCTTGCCAACCATGACTTTAGCCATTTCCTGAATCCTGTTGAGGAGAGGAGAAAAAGGCATATTTCTATCTTGAGGACGAGGACGATGGCAAGTCATCGTCGTCATCATCAGAGGGGAACATCTGCTCTGAAAACGCGGCCAGCTTTTTCAGCGCCGCTATCCGGTCCTGCCTCTCCATCTCTGCCCCCTCGATTGCGCCCTGCAGGTACTGTATCGACTGGTCGTACGTCTTTCTTGCCACGGGGTGGGGTACGCCGTCCTTGCCGCCGTGTGCAAAGCTGTACTTGACAGGATCGCGCCAGGACGCCGGCGTGCCGTATATCAGCTCGGCGACGAGCGCAAGCGCCCTCACCGTCGCAGCGCCCACGCCCCTCATGCCCAGCAGCTCTTCATAGTTTTTCGGCTGGACGTCGTATATTTCTCTGAACAGGTCCCAGTCGAGCCGGCGCGGCATCTCGTACCCTGCCAGGCCGCGGATGCCATTGTTGCTGTTATTGTTATTGCCGCCCTCTCCGGCCATCCACCTGTCAAGCGTGTTTTCCCCGCCAGGCATCATCATCCGGTAGATGGATGACTTTAAATTCTCCGTGTTGCCCCGCGCAAGGTCGAGGCAGACCTTCTGGCTCTCTGCCGAGCCGGCCGCAGTCATGTCAAGGGCGGCTTCTGTTTTTTGCGCGCAGATGATGCCGGCGTGCGGCTCGCTTGCAAACCCCCCATTGCCGCCACTGCAGCCGGCAGACGAAAGGTTCTCTGAAATCCAGTGGTAGCGCCGGGCCATTCTGTTCTGGGCGTTCATGCCCTGCTGCACCACCGCCCAGTCGCCCCGCTCGGAAAACAGGATGGCGTGGTGGTAGAGCGAGTAGCCGTCCTGCACGGCCGCGCTGTCCACCTTGGCAGACATCCTGCTTGCCCGCAGGAGTGCGGCAGTCTTGGCGTCAGACAGGCCAAAGCTCTCTGCCATTGCCGGCACGTCGCGCACGGCACGAGTGGCGCGGGCCCCCTTGCCGCCTGCTATTGCGATGCCGTGCACGTCCGGCGACAGCGACTGCTTCAGTATGCCCGTCACTACGGTCGTGACGCCGGAAGAGTGCCAGTCAAACCCAAGCACGCAGCCAAACGCCTGGAACCAGACCGGGTCGGACAGCCGGCGCAAAAACTCTAGCTGCCCGTGCGAGTCCACTATCACCTTTGACATGGCGTGCGACAGCTTGATCATGCGCCTGACGAGGTAGGCCGGCGGGTGGCCCGTGTGCAGGGGCAGGTTGATGAAATGGGAGCGCTGCATGGTTTTGCCTTCTTCTTTTTGTATTTGCGCTCTGCAGTGCGTATTGCCTGCTATTAAGCGGGCAGGCACCGCAGGGAGAGGGTGGGGGTGTGGAGAAGGGATGGGAGAAAAAAGAGATCCATGGAAACTAGATATAGTGCACGCGAACTGCAGAGTACATGTCGCCGCTCCCAGCAGCCCTCCTTGCAGCCCTCCTTGCAGCCGGCGCATCAGCAACAGGAGTAGAAGAAGGAGGAGGAGGGACGGGGTTGCTTGACAGGATAGTAGACGGCGTCACCGGCCTTGTCGCGCAGTACGGCTACCCGGCGGTGTTTGCGGCCGCATTCCTCGAAGTCATCTTTCCGCCCATCCCAAGCGAGATAGTCTTTCCCCTGGTGGGGTTCACGGCCCACAGCAGGGATCTCGGGATGGAAAACGCGATAGGGATGGCAGCCGTTGGCGCGCTCGGGTCGACTGCAGGCGCGATACTGATCTACTATGTCGCAAAGAAGGTCGGGAGGGCCGCCATCGTGCGCTGGGGCAGGTACGTCAGGCTCGGCGAGAGAGACCTGCAAAAGGCAGAAAGGTGGTTTGAAAAGCACGGCGCGGTAGCTGTGTTCAGCGCCAGGATGGTGCCGGGCATCAGGGAGATAATCTCGATACCTGCCGGCATCAGCAGCATGAACATTGCAAAGTTTGCGGCGTACACGTTTGCCGGCTCGCTTGTCTGGACCGTTGCCCTCACGCTCATCGGGTTCTACCTTGGCGACGCGTGGGCAAACGTGTCTGAGCAGCTGTCGTCGTCCTTTACGGTAGCAGGCATCGTGGTGGTGGTCGCAGTCGGCGCAGTCGCTGTCTATTTCCACTACCGCAAGCGCACAAGGAGCAAAGAGCTCTAGGACTCCTTCTTCTTCTTTTTGTTCTTGCTGTTATTTGCAAGCAAGAGGCACAGGACGGCCTTTTGCACGTGCAGCCGGTTTTCGGCCTCCTGCCACACGACAGACTGCGGGCCGTCGATTACCTCTGCCGTCACTTCCTGGCCGCGCTTGGCAGGCAGGCAGTGCATGAATATCGCGTCCTTTTTGGCAAGCTTCATCGTGGCGGCGTTGACCTGGTATTTGGGCATAAAGATTGCCTCCCTGCTTGCGCGCTCGCCCTCCTTGCCAATGGATATGAACGTGTCCGTGACGACAATGTCGGCGTCCTTTGCCGCCGCAGCAGGATCTCCGGTTATCATAATGTCGGCTCCGGTCTTTTTCCCCTCGGACCGGGCGGCCGCCACCACTCCTTCAAGCGGCTCGTACCCCGGCGGGCAGGCGGCCGCCATGCTGATGCCGGTCTTGGCCGCGCCAAGCAGCAGGTCGTTGCAGACGTTGTCGCCGTCGCCAAGCCAGGCAAGCTTTAGCCCTGCCAGCTTTTTCTTTTGTTCTTGTACGGTCAGCAGGTCGGCAAGGATCTGGCACGGGTGGTAAGCGTCAGAGAGTCCGTTTATGACAGGCACAGAAGCGTGAGCCGCAAGCTTGACCACGTCTGCGTGGTCGTAGACGCGTGCCATTATGCAGTCGAGGTAGCCGGAGAGCGTCTTGGCCGTGTCCTCTATGGTCTCGCCCCGGGCCAGCTGGATCTCGCTTGCCCCGAGGTAGACGGCGCTTCCGCCCAGCTGGTACATGCCCACTTCAAAGCTGACCCTCGTCCTTGTCGAGGGCTTTTGGAATATCATGCCAAGCGTCTTGCCCCGCAAAGGCTGCACTGGCCTGCCCGCCTTTTGCGCCTTTTTCAGGCGCGCCGCAAGCCGCAGTATGTTTTCGATCTCGCTCCCGCTCAGGTCGTGCATTGAAAGCAGGTCGCGCTTTTTACTTGAGGAGGTCTTCGATGTCTTCATCTGTCAGGTATACAACCTCGTCTTGCTTCTTGCTGTCTTTATCTTCTTTGCGCTTTTTCTTCTCCTCCTTCTCCTTCCTCTTGCGCTCCTCCTCTTCCCGCCTGCGCCTGTCCTCTTCCTCCCTCTTTCTCTGCTTTTCTTTTTCTTGTTCTTCTCTTTCTTTCTCCCTCTGCCTTTCCCTTTCCCCTTCCTCTTCATCTCTGTCGCGGCTTTCGTCTTTCTTGCGGCCAAAGAAGCCAAAGCGGCTCTTCTTCTCTTCCTTCGGCGGCTGTAGCGGCGTTGTTTCTTCCCGCGCTGCCGGCCTCACGACGGGTTCGGGCACCGGAGCCGGCGGTGGCGGTGGAGGAGGAGGCCGGGGTGCCTGGACTGGCTTGGGCGGCTCTGGCTCCCTGCTGCCATCTTTGTGAGAGACGATGTGCTCTGCAGGCTTTGGAGCATGGGGTTCGGCGGACGGCTCGGGTGGCGACTGTGGAGTGGGCTGCCTGAACAGCGGCGAGGCGGCCAGCGGGCTTGCAGAAGAAGTAGTAGCAGCCGCAGGTTTTGCAGGTTCCGGCTTTTCTTCTTCTTCGGCGGGCGGCTCTGGTGGCTGCTGTTGTTGTTGCATGGGCTGCGGTGTGGGCAGTTCCCTTGACATCAGGTCCTCCACGCTTGCTGTCGTCGATGCTCCAAATAATGACTGGATGAACTTGTCAGGGTCAAAGGGTATCATGTCGTCATAGCCCTGCCCCACCCCGACGTAGGCGATTGGCTTAGCCGTCAGGTAGGCTATCGAGATTGCCGCGCCTCCTTTGGCGTCGGCGTCTATTTTTGTAAGGATCGCGGCGTCAAAGTTGGCGTACTGGAAGAACTCGCGGGCCTGGTTTATCGTGTCGTTGCCGGCAAGCGAGTCGCCGACAAAAAGCCGGATGTCGGGCTTGACCACCCTTACGATCTTGGCCATCTCGTCCATGAGGTTCTTTGAAGTCTGCATCCTGCCGGCCGTGTCTATGAGCACGGCGTCGATGTAGTGCTTGCGGGCATAGTCGACTGCGTCCCGGCCGACTGCTGACGGGTCGGCGCCGTACCTCTGCGCAATGACCTTGAGCGACAGCCTCTCTGCGTGCTGCGTCAGCTGCTCTATCGCGCCGGCGCGGTGCGTGTCGCCGGCCGCCACCACGACCGAAATGCCGCTCTTGCGGAGCAGGTTTGCGACCTTGGCAACGGTGGTCGTCTTGCCGGTGCCGTTTATGCCCAGAAACACGATGACGAACGGCCCCTTCTTGGCCTCCTTCTTTGCCTTTATCTGCCCGAGGAGGTCTATCCTGCCCGCCTTGGCAAATATGCGGGCAACGGCCTCCTGCAGCTTGGCCTCGATCACCTGGCTGGCCTCCTGCCCCTTTTCCAGCTTTAGCCCAACCAGCTCTTTCTTCAGCTGGTTTGAGAGGTCGTCCACGACTTCCTGCGCAACGTCGCTTTCAAGCAGGGCTATCTGCAGGTCGAGCAGCGTGTCGTCGAGGACCTTCTCGGTTATCTCTTTCTGACCAATGCTCCTGGCCGCGCTGGAAAAAGCCTTCTTTAGCTTGTCAAACATTTGCCGACTGTCATCAGCCCTGGGATGATGGCATCATTATCTCTGGGCGCCCGCTGCCACCGCTGCCGACTGCTGGAGCATCATGTTCATCTGTTCCTGCAGCTGCTCCATGCGCATGACCACCTGCTGCCGCTGCGCTTCTAGCTGGCGCAGGGCCACGTCGTATTCCTTTATGCGCGATTCTACAAAGTTCAGCGCGTCTTCCCGCGATTTTTCCATCGCCACGCCCGAGCCGAGGGTGACCAGCACCTTTTTCACGGGCGGGACGACTGTCTTTACGTAGACGCCGACTCCTACGGGCATCAGGGTCTCTACCTCCGACTCGGCGGTAATGCCCTGAATGGTTGCAGACGCCAGCCTTGCCTCCTCCAGCAGCCTGCCCACCGCTGCCTGGCGGCCCACAATGTCGTTCATGTAGGATTCAAGCATCCTTGACTGCTGTGCCATCTCGTTGAGCTGCTGCTCCAGGGAAGAATGAGAGGAGTGCGGGTGACCGTGATGGTGAGAGTGATCGTTATCGCCGTGCGAGTGATCGTGAGGGTGCCCTGCCGAATCTGTGTGCATATATGTTCCTACAGGGTCACTGCCCCTGCTCGATTTTTAAAGTTTTGCAACCTTGAGCATGTCTGCCATCCTGACAGCCATGCCGTACCTGTCCTCTTCGCCCTTCATGTGGTTGTATATCTTGATCATGTCCGGCGCGTTTTTTATCATGGAGAACCTGCCCTGTATCTTTAGCTGGACGAACCTGAAAACGGTCGAATAGATCTCGAACTTTTTCAGCACGGCCTGCCTGTATGCTGCAAGGTCGTGCATGTTCCTGACGAAAAGGTCGGCGCACCAGGTTGACGGTATTATGCCCTCGCCCAGGAGCGCGAACACCGTCCCTATCGACTCGCCGACCCCCACGGTCTTGCGGCCGTCGGTAAAGGGCTCGCAGCTGGCAGGCGGGGTTATGCGCACCGGCCGGCCCACCTTCTTGAGGGCGGTGCCGGGATGCCTTTTCATGAATTCGTCGACGAACTGGTTGTGCGCCTTGGAAAAGTCGCCGGCGCCGACGTGCGCGTAGCCGTTGCCAAGCGGGAAGTACCAGAAGTAGCCTGTCATGGACGGGAACGCCTTCAGGTAAAAGTCGTCAAACGGCTCCTGGCCGCGCTCGTACTTTACCTTGTACTGGACGCACGGGATCCACAGCTCGTTTTGCAGCTTGGGCAAATAGTTGCGGTGAAAGCCGGTTGCGTCTATAATGAGGTCAAAGTCTGGCTCCAGCTCTTCTTTTCCCGGGGCCCGGCCGAACCTTATCTCGGTGCCCTTGACCATGTCCTGTATGAGTTTCAGTTTGTCGTAGCTGACCATGCCCTTTAGCTTCAGGTCGACATAGTCGCTGCCGTCGCTCCCCACGTCGACCCTCATGCGCTTGCCGTCGTGCAGCACATAGTCGTCGAAATTGAGGCCACAGTTTTTCGCAAGGCCGGCCATGACGTTTTCGCAAGTCGCCCAGGCGCACACGGCGTCGTGCTGGTCTTCGGGCATGCGCTCAAATCCTGTGACCCGCACGTCATGCATGTCGCTGAGCTGGTTCATCAGGTACGCGCCTGCGACCCCTATGCCCACGACTGCGACCTTCATCTCTTTTTCCTGGAGGAGAGTGGCAAAAGAACCAATAAAAACATTGGCGACAGGGTTTGCGCAGATAGTGCCAACAATTATCTACAAGTCCGCTTTTCAATAGAGCGTGTCAAAGCCCAAAATACGCATGCCGGCAGCGGCCCGCGCAGGCATCGGCCTGCTCATAATGGGCGGGATAATCGTTGGCCTTGGCGAATACACGCAGCGCGGGGCGCTCTCGCTCTACGGCATCATAATGGTGGCAGGGGGCTTTGTGCTGTACATGGCGTCGTCCATACACGCAAGAAGGACTGCGCGCTAGCTCCATCATTCCATGAATACGGCTGGCTTGAACGGCCTTGCCATCTTGGCTTTTGCCTTTGGGTCGTATTTCGACGCGTCGTCCTCCGAGTAGACGACGACCTCTGCGCCGCCAAACTCTTTTGAGATCAGCGAAACGGCGTCCTTTATCGCGGCGACCTCGTCGAGCTCCAGCCGGGCCCTCCTGATCCTTGCGTCTTCCGGTATCGAGAGTATGTCGTCCTGAATCTTCTTGACAAGGTTGGGATCCGATTTTATCTTGGCAGTCTCTGGATTTGCAATCAGCTGCTTCATGGTCTCCCCGAAATTGGTCTTGCCCGCAGCCACGTTTGCAAGCACGGTCCTGTACACGGGCGCCTTCCATCCAGCCGCCGTGTAGACGACTATCTTTTTGGGCGCCATCTTGGTCACCTTGACAATGTTTTGCAGGTCGGCAAGCAGGCTTGAAACAAGGAACTCGGACTCTTCTGCTTCAGGATCGCCGGCCTTGTCCTCTTTGGGCCAGCCCACCTGGGTTATAGTTGCGCCTTCTTCTTTGTTGCCAAGGCGCTCCCACACCTCGTCGGCGGTAAAGGGCGCAAACGGCGCAAGCATGCGCACCTGCGTCTGCAAATACTGCGCAAGCATCGCCTTTACGGCGGCAGAACCCTGCCTGCCCTTTGCAGCCGCCCTCTTTTCGTACCACTGCAGATCCTGCTCCATCGAGTACAGGATGCGGTGTATGGCCTCCCTCACGCGTAGCCTGTCCATCGACTCGGCAGTCTCGGCCGCGGCGCGTCCAAGCCTGCTCAAGAGCCACCTGTCCTCCACCTGCTCTGGCGGCGCAGGCACAGCGCCCTTGCACCTCTCGGCCAGCTCAAAGACGCCGAGCAGCTTTGACCGTATGCCCCTTGCAGTGTCGAAGGAAAAGTCGGCGTCCTGCAAAAGCTCGGCAGATATGAGCATCGCAAGCCGGATGGTGTCTGCCCCCTGCTCCCGGATCGCCGCCCGCAGCGGGATGATGTTGCCAAGCGACTTGCTCATCTTCTTGCCTTCCATGAGCACCGAGCCGTTGACCACTATTTGCCCCGGCCAGTTCTCCCTGTTGAAGATGGCGACGTGGTTAAAGATAAAGAACGAGAGGTGGTTTGGCACGAGGTCGCGGCCCGAGTGGCGCGAGTCCACGGGATAAAAGTACCGAAATTCGTCGCGGATCTGCTCCACAAGTGAAAGGGGCAGGTTGCTCTCCCTGGCGACAGACTGGGCGTCGCCGTTCCCAAGGAGCACGTAATCAAAGAACGGGTCTGAAATCGCCTCGTCTCTTGTGATGGCGCCGGCGTTCACGTGCCGGGCAATGACGTAATAGGCCATGTAAATGACAGAGTCAGAAAGGCTCTCGATTATCCACTCCTGGTCCCACGGCAGCTTTGTCCCAAGGCCGGATTTCCTTGCGCAGGCCCGCTCCCGCAGCCAGTCTATGACGTAGTCGAACTCCTGCCTGATGTCCTGCGGCACAATGTCCATCTTCTGGATGCACTCGTGGGCAAGGGCCTTCCATTCTTTGTCGCCATAGTTGAGGAACCACTGGTCGCTCAAGAGCTTGACGACGCACTCAGCGCCGCACCTGCAGCGCACCGGCTTGTTGGTCAGCTCGTACATCACCGAGGCAGAGCCGGCGATGTCCTTTCTGACCTGCTCCTTGACCTCGGCCACTGGCATGCCGGCGTACTTGCCGGTGTTTTCCATCGCCATCCTGCCCTTGTAGAACTCGTGCGAGTACAGGTCGCTTGTCGCCTTCTCGAGGCGGCTCTCGTTTGGCCCGGGGACTGCCTTTTGTATCGCCTCAGCAGCAGGGATTGAGCCGGAAGAAGAGTAGCCTTCGGACTCGATTATCTTGACCGGCTCGGCGGCAACGGAAATGTTGAACCTCTTTTGAGTCGCGGCGTCTGCTTTCAGGTCCGCAAGGGCCTGGTAGTCAAACGGCGCGTGGGCAGGCACAGACATCACGATGCCTGTGCCGCTGTCGGGCTCTACAAACGACGCAGGGTACACCGGCGCTGTGACGTTGTTGAGCGGGTTTATAACCTGCCATCCGATCATTTCACTCCCCTTGAGCGCCCGGACGACAGAGACGGAATGGTTGAGGAATTCCAGCTTGCGCGCCGCCTCTTTGCTCACCACCCACCTCTCGCCGCCGTCAATCGTCGCCTCGACGTACTCGGCGTCCGGGTTGACCCACATGTTCGTGACGCCAAACAGGGTTTCAGGTCTTAAGGTAGCTGCTGGAATAATTAGAGGTACATGCAGATTAGACGGATCTACATGTCTGAATTTCACGATCACATATTCCGTAAAGTCGGGCTCGACGTCTCCCATCGTGTCGTGCTGGCTCACGGGGTTCTGGTCGCGGGGGCACCAGCCCACCGGGTGGGAGCCCTGCACTATCAGCCCTTTTTTCTTTAAAGTGCGGAACTGCCACGAGATGAACTTGGAGTATATCCTGTCGATGGTGGTGAACTCGCGCCGCCAGTCGATAGAGTAGCCCATCTCCTTCATGCCCTGCTTGATCTCGTTGTGGAAGTAGCTTGCTATTTTCACAGGCTCTACAAAGGTGGCTATCACGTCGTCTGTCAGCCTGTAGACGTTGTGGAACGTGTCCAGCAGGTCCTTGTCGCCGGCAGCAACCCTCCTCGACATGCCAAGTATCGGCGTGCCTGTGTAGTGAAAGCCCATAGGGAAGAGCACGTTGTAGCCTTTCATGCGCATGTAGCGGGCGTGCGCGTCTGCCAGCGTGTATGTCCTCCCATGGCCGATGTGCTGCGGCGAATTGGGGTACGGGTATGCTACAGTCACAAAGTACTTTTTCTTTGAGGGGTCGGGGTCGGCCTCGAACAGTTTCTGCTCGTCCCACCTCCTGATCCACTTGTCCTCGATGAATCCCCAGTCTACCAGAAAGCTCATATTATTATCAGGATCCTGCCTTTGCCCTTGCTTCCTCTTCGGCGAGGAGGAGAGCCTCCTTTATCTTTTCTTTCAGCCTGCCTCCGCCCTGCCCAAAGCGGTCGTCCCCGCCGCCAGAGCCTCCAAGTTTTGCCGATAATTGTTTCGCAAGCGCGCCGGCCCTGACCTTTTTCCTCGCTTTTTCTCCTGAAAATACGATTACCCTCATGCCCTGCCCCTTGGCAACCAGCGCGACGTACACAAGCGACGGGTCGAGCTCTATTGCCTTCTCCCCGATTGCGATGTGGTACTCGTCGTCCAGCTCCTCGTCAAACGTGCTGTACAGCCTTACATCAGACGAAATCGGCCTGGCCTGCTCCGACGCGCCCCTGGCGACGCTTGCGCCGGCCACGCGCAGCATGGTGCGCACCTTTTTCCTGGCCGCCTCGGCCTCGTCCATCGCCTTTGCAAACGACTCGACGACCTTTTCCCTGCTTGAGCCAAGCGCCTGCGCTATAGACGCCAGCTGGCCCTCCTGCGCCTGCACGTGCTTTATCGCGGCGTCGCCGGCAACGAATTCCAGCCTCACCACGCCGTCCTGGATGCGTTCTGACTTGACTATCTTGACCAAGCCGATCTCGCCCGTCCGGCGCACGTGCGTCCCGCCGCACGCCTCGATGTCCCAGCCGGCGATGTTGACGATCCTGACGTTGTTGCTTGGCACCACTCCCCCCTGATATATCCTGAAACTGTATTTCTGCTCGGCCTCGCCCCTGTCGAAAAAGTTGATGTCCACCGGCAGGTTCCTGCGTATCACGTCGTTTGCAGTCTGCTCTATCCTCTGCACCTCCTCCTTTGTAAGCGCCGAGTGGTGCGTGATGTCGAGCCTGCCGTAATCCTCCTCCTTGAACGCCGAGTTCTGCCACACCCACGAGCCCAGGTTGTTGCGCGACGACGAGTTGAGCACGTGCGTCGCCGTGTGGTGCCGGGTTATCAGGTCGCGCCTGCGGCCGTCCACTCTCCCCTTTACGACCTGCCCGTCCACAAGGGGCTTCTCAGAGGGCTCTACCCTGTGCACGACGACGTCTGCCTGCTTGATCACTTCGGCCACCCGGACGCCGGAGAGCTCGCCGGTGTCGGGCTCCTGCCCTCCCCCTCGCGGGTAAAAGGCCGTCTGGTCCAAGACGACATACTTGTTGTTTATCACCTTGAGCACCTTGGCCTCGAACTCGCGTATGCTCTCGTCCTGGTAGTAGAGCAGCCTGGTCGGCGGCAGCCCCTCTGCCTCGCGCAGGGGCCGGGCCTGCGCGCCCGCTGCCCCAGAGCTGGCCGCCGCCACGTTTGCGTGCAGCTCTGCAAGCCGGGTGTAAAACGTAGAGGGCACGCTTTCGATGACCCCCTGCTCGACGAGATAGTCCGGCGTTATGCCGTCAGACTCGTACAGGCGGATGAGGTCTTCGACTGCAAGTGCACCCTTTTTCGACTTGAGCGAGGCAGCGGTGGCGTCCATGCGCTCCCTCGATCCTACGTGACGGGCCGATTCCAGTTTCAATATCGTCCTTACGTCCTCCCTGTGCTCTTCAAGCTCTGGGTACATCTGGCGCAAATAGTCGATGTGCATGTCTGCAATGTCTTCCAGTTTCACGTTGCGCCAGCCCATGCGCTCCAGGACTGACAGTGCCCTGCGCAGTATGACCCGCAGGTTGTAGCCCCCGCCAACGTTTGACGGGAGCGCGCCGTCAGATATTGCAAACACGAGCGTCCTGACGTGGTCTGCCACAGTGTACACGGCCTCGTGAGGGGCCACGAGCCTCGCAAGGCTGTCATAGTCCATGCCCATCTGCCTTGCAATGACGGCCTTTAGCTCCCTGACGTTGCCGCCCGTGGCCTCTAGTTTCGACGAGACAGAGCCGAAATACTTTGCCAGCAGCTCCGAGTTTTTGCTGCTGTTGTTGTTATTGTTGCCCGTCATTGAGAACATCTTTTCAGTCACGGGCCCAAAGCAGCAGTCATAGCTTGTGGGCGTCCCCATCGTCACCCACGAAAAGCGTTCCAGGCCGGCGCCCATGTCTATTATCTTGTTTGGCATGGTGCGGTAGCTGCTCTCGTTGCCCTCAAACTCGGTAAAGACGGCGTTCCCAAGCTCCAGCCCCCTGACGAAATATTCAAGCGAGTAGCCAAACGCGCCTGCGCCCATCCACACGTCTTCCACAAACGTTATTTCCTCTGGCCTGATGCCAAGCCCCTGCGTCAGCATGCCATAGTCGAGCTCGATGCATCTGTCCTTCCAGTAGCCGCCCGGCGCGTCGGCGTTGCACGTCTGGCCCACCATGCAAAAGCCCGTGTAATGCCGTCCGGACAGGCCGACGTTTTCAATGTCGTTAAAGCGCAGGCACATCTGCGGCACGACGAGAGGGTTTGCGGGCAGCTCAAACACGATCTGGTTGCCCACCACCCTCTGGAAATCGACGATTGAAGCTATCGTGAAATAGAGGTCGTCCCGCCAGCGGCACACCACTGGGTAGCGCCTCACTATCTCGTGGCCGTTCTGCGAGAAATATTTCTCCGTCTCCTTCCAGGCGTCCACATAGTCGAGGCGCTTGTTGGTAGGCGGCCTGCCTATGAACCCGTAATCCTCGTGGTCGGGGCAGGACTGCCTGTCGGCAAGCGACCAGAAATGCTTGCCGCATACGCCGCATTTCTGCCTCTTGAACCCGAGCCGGTCGAACAGCTGCACCCGGTAGTACCGGTCGGGGTCCGACGAGAACATGGCGGCTAGCTCTTTCTTGCCCATTTTGCTGGCTACTCTCCCGTAATCGTCACCGATACGGTATTAATGCTTTCGTAGAACGACACGGCCAAGAGGGAAAAGATAGGCGGCAGAGGAGGAGGCGGAGGAGGAGGAAGAATGAGGGTCAGGCTTTTGCCAGCGAGCTCTCGATGAACTTGATGTACGCCTCTTTGGGCATCGCGCCTATCGTGCGTGCGATCTCTTTGCCGCCCTTGAAGAGCAAAAGCGACGGGATCGACTGGATGCCGTACCTCATCGCTATCTCCTGGTTCTCGTCCACGTTTACCTTGACCACCTTGACCCTGCCGGCCATCAGCTTGCCTATCTGCTCCACGGCGGGGCCGACCATCCTGCACGGGCCGCACCACTCGGCCCAGAAATCGACAAAGACAGGGAGGTCCGACTTGAGCACTTCCGAGTCCCAGGACTTGGTCGTGACGTGCGCCACCGGGGCGCTGTTAGTAGCGGTATTTTCCATAAAGACCCTTGGAATAAACGGTATTTGAACCCTCGTCAGCTGCCAGAGCCGGTGCCGCCAAAGCCGATGGTGATGAACTCGGATATCAGCTTGATTACAAAGGCTATGCCGCCGACTGCGCCGAGGCCGAGGGCCACCAACCGCAGGTGCTGGGTATAGTCCTCCCTGCTGGTCTTTTTGGCGAGCCTGAGCGTCTGGATTATCTCGCCTATCTTGCGCTCTACAAGCGACATGAGCAGGCACCACTAGACTCCATGCGCTATATAAAACATGGGTTTGCGGTGGCATGCGTCCTTGTGGCCCGACAGGGCCGCGGCGAGCTCTTCCTTCCTCCTGCCCCCGGCAGACAACACCTGGGCGGCAAGAGCGACGCACAGCACGCAGGGCGTGCCAGTCCATACCTGGCCGTCGCGGCTTTCCCTCCCGTCTTTGGCAGCTGTCATCGTTGTCATCTGGTTATACCATCACCAAGGAACCTGAATACAAGTTTTTACGGTAAAGAGATAAAGTTTTCTATAACCGCCTGCCGAAAAGTCATTTTTATCATAACGTCAAGCAATAAGCGTGAACCCGCGCAAGAGGTCGATGATCTATATGCTGGCGCAGTCGTACGCCATAGAAATCCTTGGCGCGCTGGCGAAAAAACCCATGCGCTTTACGGACCTCGAGGATTATGGCCCTAACGAAAGGACGCGCTCGCAGCGCCTCAAAGAGCTCGAGGGCAGGGGCCTTGTAACCACCACCACCCTAAAGATAGGCAGGAGGCCGTTTGTGCATTACACGCTGACAGACAGGGGAAGGGTAGTGCTTGAAAAAGTGCGCGAGCTGTCAGAGCTCTAGGGCACCTATTTCGTGGTGTAGACCGGCTCTTTTTCAGTGCGCTGCATCTCTACAAACGTCTCTGTGTTCTGTATGCCCTCTATCTTGCCCACCCGCTCTATCACGACGTTGTGCAGCTCTTCAAGGGTGTGGGCGTTGACGGTCACTATCATGTCGAACCTGCCCGTCACCTCGGAGACCGACCGCACTTCGGGGATTTTCAAGAGCTCTGCATGTATGGGCTCCTTCAGCTTGGGGTCGCGGTTTATGCCCACCGTGGCCTTGACGTTGATGCCAAGCATGCCCTCGTTGACAATGACCGTGAATTTTTTTACCAGGTTGCGCTTTGTCAGTCGCTTTATCCGGCTGTAAAGCACAGAAGCGTTAATGTTGAGCTTTTTGCTCAGGCGCGGCACAGAGATGCTGGCGTCCCGGGTAAGCTCGGAAAGAATTCTCATGTCAAGCTCGTCGAACTTGTGCATATCCCCCTAACCTTCCATGCCTGTGTTAATAAATGTAATTCTCCAATAATTGTTATTCCAAAAAAATGATTACTTGCGCATACGTGCGCATTTCCTGAAAAACTTGGTCAGACCGTGCGGCAGAAAAAAGCGCGGGAGGTGGTGGAGGGGGAGAGGAGGGCATGGACCGCGACATGCATGATGCCGTCGCCTCCGCCACTATCAAGCGGCGCACGCACTACGTGTGTGTGCACATTTTTGCGGTACGCTACTGAATCTTGAAGTTTTGCAGCTCGTTGTACGGTATTGAAAGCCACACTTCTGCCCCGTCGAACCCTTCCACGTACGATTTTGGCAGCTTGTATTCCCTGCTTGCTCCTTTCAGGATGGTTATCGTCTCCGCGTCGTCGGAGATGATGGTGCCTACGTCTACTCTGTCTTTGGACCTCACGTTCTTGTGCATGACCCGCTCCCAGTGCAGTATTGCCGGTTCGGACATGTCAACCTGTACATTACTTGAAGAAATATTTAAGCAAGCTTGCATGATTGCAAATCTTCCAATATCAATGGCGCAAAGTTACAAGATTTTTTATCCCTATGTAAAGATCATTCAATTCATCTCTGGCAAGGCCCATGCCCTTTATCTCGTCCACATTGACGCCAAGCCCTGCCAGCCGTCGGTAGATTTCGGCCTCTGAGAGCTTTTTGCTGCTTGTTGTCAAGGGTAAGGGTGCTGTTTCCAGATATATTGGGATTCTGGTTACGCTGTACTGCGATACAGGAGAATAATTGCACGCAGGAAGCGCCGTTTGAAAAAACACAGCAAGTAATATATAATTTGCATGAGTTCAAGTTGCCTGAATGTTGTTTGGCAGGGGCGGGATCAAGCCGGGCGAGTTTGTGTTCGTGGTGCAAAAGGACGGCGACTATAACAGGGTCACGATAGGCAGGATACAGGCCGTCAAGGGCAGCAAAGTCCATGTGGCAGGCACCCAGATAAGGCCCTCCGGCCTCATCGAGCGCGTGAGCGCCGGCAAGGCAGGCGACCGCTCAAAGCAGGTGCTGGCAAGCCCGGACCCGAACAACTGCGTCTTTATGCTGATTGACAGGGTGGAGACTTTTCCGTTCAACGGCGAAGTCGACCAGTCGCTGGACAGGGTGATCTGGATAAACGAGAACCGCTACCTGGTACTGGACGGCTGGATAAAGGAGAACCTGCCCGAGATATTTGCCGCCGCGCTGACCTCGCCGACCGAGGAGGGGAGGGAGCAGGCAAAGGCCGCCCTCCGGGAGAAGATGAGCTCGCTTTACGAGCGCGACCTGAAAGACCACGTGTACGCCGTGGCAAGGAGCGCCAAGCTCCTCTAGAGAGCTGGAGCGTACACTGGTAATTCTTCGTCGGATCACTAGCGATATTACGAGGGAAAATGTGGCAAATCAGCCGCAGAGTTAACAGTGTACTGGAGCGGACGCTGTTAAGTTGGCGGCTGATTTCACATTTTCTCCTTCGTAAAATCGCTAGCGACCAGCCGCGAATTTAACAGCATTCTGGAGCGGGCACTGTAGCGTTGTCGTCGGGTGGCTTTTTCATCTTATATTTCCTTAACCGACGCAAACTATACGGCGCCCTAAAGCAGGTTCAGTCAGATATTAGGAATGCGAGTGGGGCCCTGTCAAGCTGGCGGCTGAGGGTAACTTTTCGCCCCAACAATGACCCATCCGCCGCATATTTGACAGCACCTCTGCATGAATGTGTTGCAGTGTTATTGTGTTTCCGGCGGCATCGTCATAAAAGAACTAACATCTACAACTACGCTTGTATTTGTAGTGCACTGGAAACGCGCGCGCATGCACACACACACATACCACGGTAGTAAAATGGTGCGGGGGGTGGGATTCGAACCCACGAATCCCTGAGGAACGAGGTTGCAGGACCCTTTGTCTAGATCTTTCTAAGCCTCGCGCCGTTGACCGGGCTTGGCGACCCCCGCCCGCACGCGAAAGGCAGCGGGTGGCAGCCAAATTTATCTATTGTCAGTACAGTTGCAATGGCGTGCAAGGATCATCACCATTACCATCACCATCAACACCGACTTCGAGGCCGAGGCTCTTTGGCACCAACGGCGTGCGCGGCGTGTGGGGCCAGACCCTCACAGCCGACCTGGTAATAGACCTGACATATTCGCTTGCCACTCACTACGGCAAGGGGCCATTGGTAGTCGGGTACGACGGGCGCAAGTCGAGCCCCGCAGTGTCCAGGCTGGTGCGCTCCGCCCTCAATTCAGCCGGCCTCGACGTGGCAGACGCCGGCCTCGTCCCGACGCCCTGCCTGCAATATGCTGCCAAAAGGCTGGGCTACAGCGGCGGGATAATGGTGACTGCGTCGCACAACCCGCCCGAGTACAACGGCATCAAGCCTGCCGCGGCAGACGGGGTCGAGCTTGCACGGGAAGACGAGCTAAAGGTCGAAGACATTTACTATTCCAGAAAATTCGCCATGATAGACGGCCACGGCCGCCAGTACGCCGACGAGAACGTGATCCCGTCATACATGGATAAAGTGCTCTCGCTCGTCGACGCAGACAGGATACGCCAAAGGAGGTTCACAGTCGCGATGGACACGGGCAACGGCGCGCAGGCAGTCTGCGCCCCGCTGATAGCGCAGAGGCTAGGCTGCAAAGTCATCGTTGTCAACGGCCAGATAGACGGCGACTTTCCCGGCCGGGGTTCAGAGCCTACGCCGGACAACCTGGGCGTCCTGGCAGAGACTGTGAGGTCGGGCAGGGCCGACTTTGGGGTCGCGTTCGACGGCGACGGCGACAGGAGCATCTTTTGCGACGACAGGGGCAACATGTACTGGGGCGACAAGACCGGCTCGCTCCTGGTGCGCCACCTGCTGGCTGCGCGCCACGCAGGCGCCCAGATAGTGTGCCCCGTGAACACGTCGATGGTCCTTTCAATGGTCGCGCAGGAATCAGGATTGCAGGTAATTCATACAAAAGTCGGGAGCGTCGAAGTGTCCAGGGAGATGGTCAGGCGCAGAGCTCCTCTGGGGCTGGAGGAGAACGGCGGGTTCATGTACGGGCCGCTGAACGAGGTCAGGGACGGCTCGATGACCACCGCGCTGGTGCTTGACATGCTCTCCTCGCCGGCCGGCGGCGAGTCGTTCTCCGCCCTTGCAGAGAAACTGCCAAAAACATATCAGCACAAGGGCAAGTTCTCCTGCGCTTCTCGGGAAGTCGTCGAGCGCGTGGTTCAAGCCTGCATCGAGCACGGCACGCCCAAAAAGATAGAGACGATGGACGGCGCCAAGATATGGATAGACGACGAGACGTGGCTGATGGTCCGGCCCTCTGGAACGGAGCCGCTGATACGCATGTACGCCGAGTCGACGGACAAGTCGCTGCTCGACTCGAAGGTGGACGAATACTCGCGGCTGGTGCGCTCGAAGATGTCCTAAGAGCGCCTCAACAAACGTTTTTAATACGCCTCCTAATGTATGCAGTCGGATGATCCCATAGGGTGATACAAGAAGAATGAGCAAACCATATTACGTAAAATTTGAAGCTTCTAAGGATCTCGTCAACGCAGTGTACGAGGCAGTGAGGGTGGCAAAGCAGAGCGGCAAGGTCCGCAAGGGCACGAACGAGACGACCAAGGCGATCGAGCGCGGCATATCCAAGCTGGTCGTGATCGCAGAGGACGTCGAGCCGCCAGAGGTTGTTGCGCACCTTCCGATACTGTGCGAGGAGAGGAACGCGGCGTACATTTTCGTCCCGAGCAAGCAGCAGCTGGGCGTTTCGCTCGGCATCGACGTCGGCTCGGCCGCTGCCACGATTGTTGAAGCCGGCGAGGCTCAGCACATCGTCGAGCAGGTCGTGACATCGATAGCAAGCCTGAAGGCCGCCAAGAAGGAATGACACGGGGTAGTTCCAGATGAGCAGCAGCAAGGCAGCCGAAGAGAAAGTAGTCCCCGCCGAGGTCATCCAGATCGTCGGCAGGACCGGCATCGCTGGCGAGGTCATCCAGGTGCGCGTCAAGGTGCTCGAAGGCAAGGACAGGGGCAGGATCCTCACCCGCAACGTAAAAGGGGCGGTAAGGATGAAGGACATTCTGATGCTGAGGGAAACCGAGCGCGAGGCTCGCAAGATCAGGTGATAATGGTAAATGAGCAAGACATCCACATCGCTTCGCAACTGCTTCTTCTGCGGCAGGCACATCCCGACCGGCGAGGGCATCATGCTGGTCAAAAACGACGGCCAGATCCAGTGGACGTGCTCCAGCAAGTGCAAAAAGAACCTGCGGGTGCTAAAGCGCGACCCTAGGAAACTGAAATGGACTGCCAGGTACGTCAAGGGCGGCCTGCGCACCACCAAAAAGTAATTTTATTATTATTGCAATAGCAGAGAGGGGCAGAGTGGACAACAAAAATGGCAGTCGAACAAACGCTGATAGTGGTCAAGCCTGACGGGTTCCGGCGGAACCTGACCGGCAAGATCCTTGCGAGGTTTGAAGAAAAGGGATTTCAGATAAAGAACCTGAGATACTATAACTTTACAAAGGAAAAGGCGCAAGAGTTTTACTCTGTCCACAAGGACAAGCCGTTCTTTGGCGAGCTGGTCTCGTTCATCTCGTCCGGACCTGTCGTGGCGTGCATACTGGAAGGCAACAACGCGGTCGCAACCACGAGGTTGATGATAGGCTCGACCAAGAGCTTTGAGGCGGCGCCGGGCACGATAAGGGGCGACTTTGGGCTGGGCTTTACTGACAACATCATACACGCCTCCGATTCCCCTGAAAGCTTCATAAAAGAGTCGCGAGTCATTTTCGGCTGACCGTGGTACTAGCTCTCCGGCAGCCTGTGGTGGTCGTCCTTGGCCACGTGGACTCGGGCAAGACTTCGCTACTGGACAAGATACGCGGGACCGCCGTCCAAGCCCGCGAGGTGGGGGGCATCACGCAGCACATTGGCGCCAGCTTTTTTCCAATCGAGACGATAAAAGAGGTCACCGGTCCTTTGTTTGCCAAGCTTGCCAAGTCCGAGACTCCCATCCCTGGCCTCTTGGTGATAGACACACCGGGGCACGAGGTGTTTGCCAACCTGCGCGCACGCGGCGGGTCGGCAGCAGACATTGCCATAGTGGTCGCAGACGTGAACAAGGGCTTTGAGGCCCAGACTATAGAGAGCATCGAGATACTCAAAAAGCGCAAAGTGCCGTTTGTGGTCGCGCTCAACAAGGTCGACATGGTGACAGGCTGGCGCCCGCACTCTCGCTTTATCACCGAGGAGGTGAAAAAGCAGGACGCCGGCGTCCAGAACATGCTTGACGAGAAACTCTACACAGTGGTCGGGTCGCTTTCTCGCATGGGGTTCCCGTCTGAGGCGTTCTGGCGCGTCAAGGACTTTACAAAGGAGGTCGCAATAGTGCCGGTGAGCGCAAGGACTGGCACCGGCATCCCTGAACTTTTGGCAGTGCTGGTCGGCCTCACGCAGCAGTACATGGCAAAGAGGCTTGAGCGTCACGAAGGGGCTGCGCGGGGAATAGTGCTGGAGATAAACGAGGAGCCGGGGCTCGGGCCTTCTGCAAACGTCATCCTGCTCGACGGCACGCTCAGGCAGGGCGACACCATCATCGTGGCAAAGAGGGACAGCGCAGTAGCCACGCGCGTCAAGGCGCTCCTGCTGCCAAAGCCCCTCGATGAGATGCGCGACCCGAGAGACAAGTTCAAGCCGGTCAGCGAGGTCACCGCGGCGGCCGGCCTAAAGATAACATCGCCCGACCTTGAAGGTGTGCTTGCGGGGAGCCCTCTCTATGTCTTTGAAAAGCAAAAGGGCGACGAGGAGCGCAGGCGGCTGGAATCGCTGGTGGAAGCGGAGGTCAAGAGCGCGATTGTCAGCAGCACCGAGACCACCGGCGTCATCCTGAAATGCGACACGATAGGCTCGCTTGAGGCGATAATCGACCTGCTGAAAAAAGAGGGCGTGCCGATAAGGACGGCCGACATCGGCAACATAACGAGGCGGGACGTCGTCGAGGCCGCGGCAGTCAAGGAGACCGACCGCTACCGGGGGGTCGTGCTCGGCTTTAGCGTCAAGGTCCTTGAAGACGCGCAAAAGGAGGCACAGGACAGGAACGTCAAGATATTCAACGAGCAGATCATCTACAATCTGGTGCGGAGCTACGTGGACTGGGTCGCGTACCAGAAGGAGCATGAAGAGTCGATACTCTTCAACGAGCTGCCGCCGGTGTGCAAGTTCCAGTTCATGAAGGGCTTTGTGTTCCGCAGGAACGACCCTGCCGTTTTCGGAGCCGAGATACAGGTGGGCAGGCTGAGGCAGAAGGTGCAGGTGGTCAACGAGGAGGGCAGAAAGGTGGGCACCGTGCACCAGATACAGGAAAGCGGCAAGTCAATGGAGGAGGCCACGACAGGCATGCAGGTGGCAGTCTCGATCAAAGAGCCCACGATAGGGAGACAGATAAACGAGGGCGACGTCTTTTACACCGATCTTAACAGCCGCCAGGCCAAGCAGCTGCTGGAAAGGTTCAGCCACAGGCTCAACGAGAAGGAAAAAGAGGTGCTGGACTTTCTGGTGGCCCTTAAAAGAAAGGAAGACCCTGCGTTTGGGTACCTCTGATGGGCGCTACTGGTATTTCTGCAGCAGGCCCTCGAGGCCCTTTTCTCCGACCGCGCCGACCGCCCTGTCGACAGGCTTGCCGTTCATGAATATGATGAACGTCGGGATCGCGTAGACGTCATAGCGCATCGCGACGCCCTGGTTGTCGTCTACGTTGAGCCTGCCAAACGTCACCTTGTCACCGTACTTTTTGGCCAGCTTGTCAAATATCGGCAGCATGAACTGGCACGGGCCGCACCATGTCGCCCAAAAGTCTACGAGGACCGGCTTGCTCCCGTTCACGACCGTGTCAAAGTTGTTTTCTGCAAGCTCCATCAGGTTAGGGTTTGAGGCGTGCTGCTTGTCGCTCATCTGCTGAAATTTTGTATGGCCTGCTATTTAATATTGCTGTGCCCCTAGCCGCGCCTCGACGCGACTATTCTTGCGATGATAAAGCCAGCGCCGACGCCTCCTGCGACCCCGAGCAGGGCCACCATGACTATGACTGGCCTGACGTTTGCGACCATGAATTTCGCGCTGGCAGTCGACTCGTTGCCAGCTGGGTCTGCGACGGTCAGGGTGGCCTCGTGCTCTCCGTCCGGCAGGAAAGTGGTGTCAAGCACATAGCTGTCAATGCCCGTGACGTCTGCGACGGTGTTGCCCACCCTCAGCACCGCGCTCTTGACGCCGCTTCCGTCCTGCGCGCCGATTGCAATTTTCGTCGTGCCGCTCACCTCGCCTGCGATACCAAGGGTGGCGGCAGGCGCAGCGTTGTCCACGACCAGGTCCCACCTCTTGGTGATGCCGTTTCCAGGCACGTCGCGCATGGTGATCAGGAGCTTGTACTGGCCGTCTGCAAGGCCGGTCGAGTTGATCACCCCTCCTGTTGCTACTGATGGTGATGACGCTGATGATGATGCGGCGCTGGCCGCCGGCTGCCGCGCGCTCTTGATTATGGGCACCTCGAGTCCGGGGATTCTGGCTTTGACTTCGGACACGCCGTTTGCGTCAGTAGCATTCCACGCAAGGATATCTCTGCTGGAAACATAGATCTTGCTATTGCCGCCCTCCTGAGGAAGGGTGCTGTTGCCTATTGCAAGGACGACAGACGGCGGGGTCCTGTCCACGATAAAGGCGGATTCAAGCGACGACGAGTGGCCCACGGTGTCGGACGACTCGATGATGATGGTGTGCCGGCCCTCTGTGAGACCCTTGCCGTCTATTATGACCACACCTGCATTTCTGCCTCTCGTCGTGTCAGGCGGCGGCAATTGCTGGATGATGCCGTCTATGGAATAAGAAACCCCTGCGGCGTTTTCGTCGTCCACCTTGACAGGCACCCTTGACACGCCTGTCACAAACTCTGGCACGCTTGCCAATATCCTGGGCGGCTCTGAATCTGGCAGCAGGGTGGAGAACTTGGCCTCTACTATCACGGACTCGTACAGGCTCTCCCCGTGGAACAGGGTATTGTGCATAAGCACTGAGTAGATGCCCGTGCCGTTTATCGGGACGGACAGTACTGTGGAATTGGCGCCGTTGTTCTGTCCAAAGTAAAAGGCGCCGCCCTCGCTCACGGACGAGGTGCCCAGCCAGTCGTTGCTTGCCCACCCTGCAAACTCTTGGAACACGCCGGCCGGGACGCTTGAGGCGACCATCCTGCCGTCGGGCCCGTACGCCATCGCGTTTATCGAAGTCGAGTTGTGGGGCCACGAGACCTTTAGGTTCATGGACGTTATCGTGGGATCCTTGACGCTGAAATAGTACGACCGCCAGTCGCCGGCAGAGTAGCGCGACGTCATGTCAGACAGGCCGCCGACGTAGCCGTTTGGCCGCAGGCCAAGCGCCGTTTCTATCTCCTCCGGGCCGTGCCTTCCTCCTACTGCCGCAGCAGCAATACCGCTGCCGCCTGCCGGGGGAGAGATTACCACCGGCACGTCCTTTGGGACGGGCCTGGTCGTGACTACATAGCTAACCGGCATCACCATCTCTCTGTCTCTGTTGCCTTCTCTGCTCCTTGCGACGATCTCCCCGTAATACACGCCTGACAGGGCGTCGTCACTGACGTTTACGGTGGCGCTGACCCCGGCGCTGCCGCCTGCCGGCACGGAAACAAACGCCTTGTCTCCTCCAATCAGAGTGCCTTCGATCTCGACGTCTGGGTTTGGCATCCTCTTGTACAGCTCCACTGTGAGCGTATAGTTCATGGAAGTGGAGTTGATGTGGCGGTCGCCGCGCCAGAACGAGAACACGCTTGGGACGGGGTAGACGCCGATGAGGGGAGTGCCCTTGAACTTGGACACCGGTTCGCCCACCCTCACCTCCTGCGTGGTGCCCCACGAGCCACCCCTGTTGATGAGCGTGGTCTCTTTAAACTCGACCTTGCCGTCGCCGTCAGCGTCGCGCCAGTCATAGGCGTAGACGGACGCTATGCGCAGGTGGTCTGCAAAGAGCTCTGTCGAGTTCAAAAAGCTGTTGAACGGAAAGTTGACGCGGGCTACCATCAGGTCTGCGCCAGGGGGGATTTTCCCACCCGCCACCTTGGTCAGGTTGTAATAGTTGGGCGCATATCCAAATTGCTTTTCTTTGTGCGTCGGGTCGACCACGAACAGCTTGGTCGTGTTGCTCACTTCGTACCGCGCCACCAGCTTTTCTATCGTGCTGGACAATTCTACGTTAATGTCCTTCTCTTTTGACGGGTTCTCTATCACGAGCCTGGTCGACGACGAGCCGCCCTGCTCTATGTAGCCGGCAAACCAGCGCGAATCCTTTAGAGAAGCATGCCCTGCCAGCAGCGATGGGTATGCTGTTGGTGATGTCGTCGACGCCGTCGTTGCCGCCGGCAGCAAGGACAGCAGCGACGACAGCCTTTCGCCCTCTATTATCCCAAGGGTGCTGTTGTACGCATACAGCGCCGGAGCCATGACGGACAGCACGTTCTCTGCCGTGCTCGTTGTGTGCATGGAAAACCTGCCTGTCTTGCCCCGCGCAAGCTCGACTGCGGCAAGCGCGTCTACTCTGCCTGCACCCTGCACGAACGGGTCGTTCTTCAGGTCCTTGGCCGAAGCCATCAGTATGCGCTTTACTTCAAACGGATCTGCCGGCTTACCACCTGCGCCCTCCTTTAGCTCCTGCGCGACAAGCGCCGCTGCGCCTGCGACCATCGGCGCGGCCATGCTCGTCCCTCCAAAGAGCGAGAACGCCCCGTCGTTGTTGGCGTCGTTCTTTTTCGCCTCCAGGTTCTTGGCAGTCACTGCAGTCGGGGTAAAGCCGTACGACCCTACTGCCATGATGTCTGGCTTGGGGTCTCCAATGAGGCCCGGCCCCCTGCTGGAAAACTCGGCCACATCGTCAAACGCAGCGGCGGAGGAGCCAAATCGGGTGATGTTGGCAAAGGGGCCGTACTGCAGGTGCACGTTGTTTGTGGTGGCGCCGACAGAGATCGAAAACGGTGACACGTTGGGCGTCGCGACGCTCCCGTACCCGACGCCGTTGTTGCCTGCGCTGTCGACCATCACGGTGCCCGGATAGCCGTCTGCCAAAAGGCCCGGCACCACCAGAAGCGACGAAAAAACGCTGAGCAGGTCAAAGCCGGGGCCGTATTTCAGCAGCGGAAAGTTGGAGATGCCCCAGCTGTTGCTGATGATGTCTGCCTTGTGCTCGCCTGTGTAGCGCCATTTGCCGTCATTGTTATTATCATTGTAGTCGGGCTCAAAGCCGGAAGCGTACAGCCAGCCGTAAAGCGCGTCGCCGGCCCACAGCGCCTTGACCGGGATTATCTTGGCGTCCGGCGCCATCCCTGCCAGCCTGTACTTTGTCGAGTTGCTGTAAATGTCGTACTTGGCTTCTCCCTTTGACGCCACGGTTGCCGCCGTGCTCGTGCCGTGCCCCTGAAAGTCAAACATCACGCCGACGTATTCGCCCGCCGGGTCCATCGGCTCAAGCAGCCTCGCCGATATCGCCCCTGCGTATCCCATCCCGCTACTGCTGTCCGCGTCGCCGGCCTGCACGACGCGTGTCTTGTTGTCTATTACGCGCCAGATGTCAAGCACGCGCGCCCCTGCCGTGCCTGCGGAAAAGTCGGCAAAGCCGTCCCTGTTGTAGTCGTAGGTCAAAAACTCGTTGCCGCCGCCTATCTTGAACGGCGTCTCGTCGGTATAGTCGAACGTCAGCTTGGGAGGTATCAGGTGGTTGGTGCCCGGATATGCACCGGCTATCGCTATCGTAAACGAGTACCAGGCGTAGGACATGTCTGCGACTATAGTGTCATAGGCGCCCGGCTTTTCCGAATCGACCACCAGGACAGGCACCAGGACAAGCGTCAAGGTGCCAAACTGTACGCTTACCTGGAGCTGGACTCCCATCCTGTACACGCCCGACTTGGACCGTATGTAGTCCGTCGCACTGTTGCCTATCTTCCAGTCCACGGTTGCCGTCCCGTCGAGAACCGGCGGGCCAAAGTATGGGTAGAGCGTGTTGTATACTGGCACCTTGCCCTGCGACGTTTTCAGGTAGACGCCGGTTGCGTTGACGTATACATACGAGGTGGCGTTGTGCGGCAGCGGCCCGCCTTGCAGTACCGATGACGACGAATAGTTCATTATCCTGCCGGAGGACTGGTCGATGTTGGCAATGTATTTCGCCCTTGTGAGCACGATGCCGTGCCCGTCTGCGTCAAGCATTATCGGGACGCCGTTCCTGTCCCTTGCGACTGCGTGACGCATGTCGTCGTTTGAAAAGTCCGTGCCAGTGTCGACTATGGCGATTGTCACGTTCCTGCCTGTGATGCCATAGTCTGCACGCACCCTGTCGGCACCGATGATAGACGCCCCGGAGAGCCGCCCCGGCTTGATGGGCTCGGTATAGTTTGCCAGTATGCTGGAGAGCTTGGAGTCAAACGTAAGGGGCATGTCTGCCGCGTAGGAAAAGCCTGTGCCCGGAGGGAGCGGGTTCTTTGACATTGCGACTCCCAGAAAGCCGCCTGATGGAGAGGAGCCAAGCCCCACGAGGTGGACATTACTGCCAGCTGTAGCTATTGCGCCCGGGTTGCCCGGCCCGAACACCAGTGTCCTCCTCGGGCTGCCATTGTATTGTGCCAGCCCGCTGCCGAGGTCGATGGCGCCAAAGTCTGACTTGATGGCGTCCCTGGGCACAGCATATCCGAATATGCTGACCGCGTCAGGCCCTGCCGCGGAAAGAGAATGTGTCGAAGGTGGCAGTACCAGAGATGTCAGCGGCCGGGATTCTGCGGCGCCTGACATTATGTCAACGATCTTCTGCTTGTTGCTACCTGCTGCAGCTGCGGCAGAAAGCGAGTATGCCGGCGCTACCAGCATCGAGCCAACAAGTGCCACGGCGAGCATAACCGGCAATATACGAATCAAACAGTGCGAGCTACGTGAACGTAGTTCTAGGTTATTATTATTTCCATTTGAAAAGCAAAGAGAAGAAGAAAAGGAGGAAAAGAAAAACAGCTATACGCTGCTACTTTAGGAGGTCGTCGTACTTGCCTGCGTCAATGTCTGCGTACGACTCTTTCGCCGGCTTGCCCTCGACCTTGACGCCCATGCTGACGCAGGAGCCGATGACTTCCTTGGCGGCCCCCTTGATGTCCTTGGCGTACGAGCCGTCGATCTTCATCTTGGCTATTTTGGCCGCGCTTGCCATCGACAGGTCGCCTGCATAGTCCTTGCCGGCGGTGCCAGAGCCCTTTGGTATCCCTGCCTCCTTGGCCACGAGCGCTGCAGTCGGCGGGATGCCAACCTCTATGGTGAACTTTTTGGTCTCAGAGTCTACTTCGACCTTGACTGGCACCTTCATGCCGGGGAAATCCTTGGTCTTTTCGTTAATAGTATTGACCACCTGCAGGACATTGACGCCCATCGGGCCCAATGCCGGACCGAGTGGCGGGCCTGCGTTAGCCTCTCCGCCGCTTACCAGCGCGGATATAGACTTTTTATCGCCCATTACGGCATGCGTGTGCCACCATCCAAATTATAATCTTTCCTGTCCTCTTCCCTCTCACGCACCCCTTGACAGATTTTTAAAGACGTGCATGGTATGGTCTGTGGTCATCATATAACATGTCGTCGTCAGCAGAACAGCCAGCAGAAGGCGTCGGCTCGCTCTTTTTTGAGCTTGCAGGCGACCTGCGCCTGTCGATGCTTGCCCGGCTGAACGAGAAGGACTACCGCCTGTCGCAGCTGGCGTCAGAGCTTGACGCGACCATGCAGGAGGCGCACAGGAACATGACGCGCCTGATAGAGTCCGGCCTCGTGTCAAAGGGCAGGGAGGGCGAGCTCGTGCTCACCGCATACGGCAAGACCGTTGTGTCGCTCGTTCCAAGCTATGACTTTTTGTACAAAAACCGCGAGTTTTTCGCCGACCACAGCCTCGGCGACCTGCCCGTGAAATTCGTGCAGCGCATAGGCGCTTTCCGGGGCTGCGAGATGGTGCACGGCGTGATGGCAATCCTGCAGAGGTGGAAGAACCTCTACGGCGAGTCGCAGCAGTTCATCAAGGAGATAATGGCCCAGGTCCCGCTCGACCTCATAGAGACGGTGAGCGAGAGGGTGGACAAGGGCGTGAAATTTTCATACATATTTGCCAGCAACGCGGTCGTCCCAAAGGGGAGGACGCAGCTCTTGCAAAAGGTCGGGTGGCGCAACTTTATCAACAAGGGCATGGTAGAGCGCAGGATGCTGCCGGACGTCCGGGTGATGACGATATTTAACGAAAAGCAGGGCTGCGTCATGTTCCCAAACCAAAAGGGCGAGCCCGATCTGAACGTTATGTTTTACGGCGAGACGCCCGAGTTTCTGGAATGGTGCTCAGACTTTTTCGACCACCAGTGGCGCCTTGCGGGCCCGTTTGACGAGGGCAAGCTAAAGCGCGAAGTGTAGGTAAAAAAGAAGAGCAAAGATAGCCATTAAAGCGCTGCCGCAGAATATACACACACAGCTGTGGCAAGAGAAACAACAACGACTGCAGCGGCAAAAAGGAAAACCTCTTCCCCTTCCAGCCTGCTTGCCGGCACGACGGCGACAAAGAAGACCATCAAGGTCGATTTCCTTCTGCCGCAAAAGACCAAGGACGGCCGCCCCGTGGACCTGCGCCAGATAAGGGCCGTCATAGAGAATATGGCGGTACAGGAAGGCGGCGCGACTACGATCAAGGCCCCTGTCGAAGGGCTCTGGGCAAGGGGAGGTGAAGGTCTGGAAAAAGAAGAGCTTGTCAGCTTTTTCACGGTCATCGACATAACCGGCAGGGAAGGCTCCATAGGCAAAAGGTTGAAGGCGATAAAGGGTGAGCTTGAAAGGCGGTTCGACCAGGACGAGATCTTTATCCTGGTCTCCCGGGTGCAGATGATATGAAGAGAAGAGGAGAAAAAAGGGTATGTGGTGGCTAGCGGAAAGAATGAGAACAAGGTGCATCTTTTTATACGCCAGAGCACCCTCCACAATACATGCCAAAAGCCTTTGTTTTGATGAACGCCGAACTTGGAAGTGAGGACTCGCTCGTCAGCGAGCTGAGAAAGATGGACGGCGTCAAGGAGGTCTACCAGGTATACGGCGTCTATGACATTGTGGCAATGGTGGAGGCAGACACAATGGAAAAGGTCAAGGAGGCAGTCACGTGGAAGCTGCGCAAGCTCTCCGGGGTAAAGTCGACGCTCACCATGATAGTCATGGAATGACTCTTTTTTGCAGCCTCTTGGCATCGCAGGTCGATCGCAACTTTAATCTGCCAGTGTCCACCATCGTTCCCCGTTGGGCCTTTTCGGGAGGAAGGAAAAGACTGAGGACGGCAAGATCAAGTGCGAATACTGCGACATGAAGTTTGACGACAAGGAACGAATGAAGCGCCACGTGAAAAAGGCGCACAGCGAAAAGGGCGGCGACATGCCCAACATGAACCCTTTTGGCCTTGGCTAAAAAGACTTTAATCTAATAGCATTGTGGGAAAAGTGGGCAGGCAAAAGAAAGGGGTAAGATATAGCATAACATGTTCCCAATACACGACGACACGGAGCGCATCCACGGCAGACCGTGGCTGAACTATACGCTTATCGCGGTCAACGTCGCCGTGTTCATCTGGGAGGTCATTGCCACCTCGTTCTTTACCGACGAGCGTGCAGTCGCCGAGATATTCCTTACCTACGGCACCGTCCCTGACAGGCTTTTCTCGGACTTTCCAGCAAGCGGCTTTAACATCATAACGTCGATGTTCATGCACGGCGGCATCGCCCACATCATAGGCAACATGGTCTTCCTCTGGGTGTTTGGAGACAACATAGAGGACAAGTTCGGCCGGGTGAAATACATCCTTATCTACTTTGGCTGGGGCGCCGCTGCCGCGCTATTGCACAGCGCATTTGCGGTCTCTTCTGGAGAAGGCGCCGTCCCTGCGGTCGGGGCGTCAGGCGCCATATCCGGGATACTTGGCGCCTACATGGTCATGTTCCCCCGCGCCAAGGTCTACACGATCATCCTGGCGTTTTTCATATACACGGTCAGGATACCCGTCCTTGTCTACATACCGTTCTGGTTTGCGCTGCAGCTCATCTTTGGGCTGATAGGCCAGCTCACGCCGTTTGGCGACTCGAGCGTGGCCTACCTGGCGCACGTCGGCGGGTTCATAGCAGGCGCCGTGACCGGAGTCGTCGGCCGCACGGTCCTCCTGCCGAAAATAGCCGCGCTTGCAGGCAAGGGGACTGCGTACAGGCCGCCCGTGAAAAAAGTCAGGCCCAAGATAGAAGACGTCGTAAGCGAGTCGCCGCCCGAGGTCATCGAAGGGCCCGACTATTACGAGGTGATCGCAGAGATGCGGGGGGTTGCCGACGCGGCCGACATCAGCGCCTCGTACGAGCCAGAAGGCAGGCGGGTCCGGATAATTGCAAGGGGCTCACGCCGGTACGAGATGACTGCGAGGCTGCCAGACGGGCCCGCCAGGCCGCCTGTCGTGCAGTACATCCAGTACCTGAACGGCATTGCGAGGATACGACTGTCCAAGTAAGCGCAAAAGCCGCATATAGCGCGCAGCAGGCAACCGCGCTGCAAGAAGAACGAGAGCAAGCTTAAAATGTAGCAGAAAGATGCAATAATTTCACCCGTTTTAGGGTGGAATATGAAATATGTCAATACAACAAGCATCTGCCGGTGGAATGCCGGTCTTGATACTGAAGGAAGGGGCGTCGCAGACAAAAGGTCGCGACGCGCAAAAGAATAACATCACGGCTGCAAAGCTGATCGCAGAGATAGTCCGGACGTCGCTTGGCCCCCGTGGCATGGACAAGATGCTCGTCGATACTCTGGGTGACGTCACAATCACAAACGACGGCGCCACCATTCTGAAGGAGATCGACGTGCAGCATCCGGCGGCAAAGATGATGGTAGAGATAAGCAAGGCCACCGATAATGAGGTGGGAGACGGCACAACATCTGTCGTGGTCTTGGCTGGAGCTCTCATAGAGAAGGCCGAGGAGCTCATCAACAAGGATGTCCACCCGACGATCATAGTAGACGGCTACAGAAAGAGCGCCGCCAAGACCATCGAGGTACTCAACAACATCGCGCAAAAGATAGAGGGTAACGAGAAGGACGAGCTTGTCCGCATAGCGAGGACTTCGATGCAGACCAAGATAGTCTCGAGGGAAGCAGAGGGCCTGGCTCAGATAGTGGTCAGCGCCGCTCTTGCGGTCGCCGAAAAGACCGACAGCGGCTTTAAGATGGACGTAGACGACATCAAGGTCGAGAAAAAGGCAGGCGGCTCCATCAGCGACACCAAGCTGATCAAAGGCATAGTGCTTGACAAGGAGGTGGTGCATGGTGGCATGCCCAAGCGCATAGAGAAGGCCAAGATCGCCCTTGTCAATTCGGCGCTTGAAATTGAAAAGACCGAGTTTGACGCCAAGATAAACATCAGCTCGCCGGACCAGATGAAGATGTTCCTCGAAGAAGAAAACCGCATGCTCAAATCGATGGTCGACAAGATAACGTCAAGCGGCGCAAACGTGGTCGTGTGCCAGAAGGGCATCGACGACATTGCGCAGCACTACCTGGCCAAGGCAGGCGTGCTTGCAGTGCGCAGGGTAAAGGAGAGCGACATGACCAAGATGTCCCGTGCTACAGGTGCCAGGATTGTCAACAACCTGGACGACCTTACGTCAAAGGATCTGGGCTCTGCCGAGCTTGTGGAAGAAAGAAAAGTAGAGACTGACAAGTGGGTGTTCATTGAAGGATGCAAGCATCCAAAATCCGTGACCATTCTCATCCGCGGAGGCTCGCAGCGCGTGGTCGACGAGGCCGATAGGTCCGTCCACGACGCGCTCATGGTGTCCAAAGACGTGCTTGAAAAGCCGGCCATAGTGGCAGGCGGCGGGGCGCCAGAGGCATACGCAGCCGCGCGGCTGCGGGAATGGGCGACCGGCCTTCAGGGCCGCGAGCAGCTTGCCGCTGAAAAGTTTGCAGAGGCCCTCGAAGTGATCCCGCTTGCGCTTGCAGAAAACGCCGGCATGGATCCGATAGACACGCTCACGGAGCTGCGGGCCAAGCAGAGCAAAGGGTCAAAGTGGACGGGCGTGGATGCAAGGAACGCCAAGGTCGCCGACATGTCCAAGCTGGACGTGGTGGAGCCGCTGGCAGTCAAGGAGCAGATAATCAAGTCTGCCACAGAGGCGGCGTCCATGATCCTGAGGATCGACGACGTGATCGCCTCAAGCAAGTCAGGCGGCGCCCCGGCCATGCCACCAGGCGGCGGAATGGGTGGTATGGGCGGCATGGAAATGTGAGTGTCTTTCCTAGCCCACTCGCTCACTCACACGCTTTCTTTTTCTTTTTTCATTTCAGCTCTGATTACCTCTTTTACCCATTCGCCCGCCTGCTGTTCCTGCGTCATATCTGACAGCCTGCGAAGGTAATCTTGCCAGGAAATGTTGTCGCCGCTGCCGTACGCCCTGACCCACACACTGTAATGCTCCTGAAGCCGGCCAAGCGCCTGCTCGTGGTGCCTGCAGTATTTCTTTTTCTCTGGCGCGTCGCGGCCGCAGGCTGCGCACTTGCTCATGCAAGGTTTTTATTTATCGCCCCAAGTTAAATAACCTTGCAATGTCAATGTTCGCTGGCGCATCCAAGGTCGCCATGATCGTGGCAGGCGGCTATCTGGTAGTGTTCTTTGCGCTGGCGTCCGGCGTCGTCAACGCCTCGATAGAGGGCGCAGGCGCGCAGCAGTTCATACTGCCATACAGGAGCATACAGACCCTAGGCGAGACCGTGGCGATCACGTTCATACTCTTCATAGGGCTCGCCGGCGCCATCCTGCTGCACAGGTCAGGCAAGGTGTTTACGCCCAAGTCGCAGCAGGCATACCTTGCGGCCGGCTTTAGCGTCGTCGCTATTGCGCTATTCCTTGGTTACCTGCTTGTCGGGCTAAAGCTCTGACAGGGTAGGAAAGAACCGTCCCCTCCGGGATGTTCTCGTGCGCCAGAATCCTGAGAACAAGCTCGTTTCCGACTAGGTCTACCTTTGACCTCGTGGCGCTCTTTTGCTGGAGCAACCGCCTGCTCGCCGGCGACTGTTTCCACCCGCCCTCCTTGCGGTAGCGCAGCATGCTCGTGGCGACCACAGGCACGTCTTCTGAGGAAGCCCGTCTCACAAGCAGCATCAGGAGCACGGAAAGCAGGTGATTGAGGCTCCCGCCGGCCGCTCGCTCCCTGCGGCCATCGCTACTGCTGTACAGGCCGTAATACATGGTGTAAAAGCTGTTTATCGAGTCGACGATAACAAGCGAGTACTGCTGTTGTTGCCGCTGGATGCCTGCAAGGACCCTGTTGAACATTGAAAGGAACCTGCCCTCTGTCGGCAGGTATATGTCAACTGCCGCGTCATCCTCTTTGCCGCCATTAATAAGCCCCGCCTTGAAATACGCCGAAAACATGGTATCAAGGTCGATGTAGGCTGCCATCATCCTTTTCTCTGAACTTGGCGAAGATGATGATGACGGCAGGGCAAGCTCTGCCATGTAGCACAGCTTGGCATACGGGTCGGTAAAGAGCACCGTGTTGAGTCCCTTTGTGCTCAACACCGCCCGGGGATCATCAGGGTTATAGGAGCCCAATGCCAATTTATTGCACACACAAGTTGGATATAACGATGACACCAAACGCCATTGATTTTGACGTGCGCCGGGACTTTGCGCTCACCAAGAAGGTGACGTACATGAACAATGGCGCAACTGCCCCGACGCCGCTTGCGGTGGTAAAGGCAGTCACCGACTATATGGTCAAGTGCGCAGAGGAGGGGCCGGACTCGTCGCCTGTTTCCGAATACACGACGTCGTTGCTTGCGGAACTTCGCAGGCGCGTGGCCCACCTGATAAACTGCGAGCCTGAAGAAGTGGTGCTGACGCAGAGCACCACCGACGGCATCAACATGGTGGCAAACGGCATTGCGTGGAAAAAAGGTGACTCGGTTGTGGTGAGGGGAGGGAGCCACGAGCACTATGCAGACTATTTCCCGTGGCTGCGGCTGTCGCGTGACAGGGGCGTGGTGCTGAGCGAGCTTGCAATAGACGCAAGCGGCTTTTTCGATCTGGCAGACCTCGAAAAGGCTACAAAAGGCAGCAGGCTGGTTGCAATGAGCCATGCGCTCTACAACACCGGCGCGATAATGCCGCTTGAAGAAGCCGGCAAGATTGCACGGGAGAACGGCGCCCTGTTCTGCGTCGATGCCGCGCAGAGCGCCGGCACCATAAGGGTGGACGTGAAGAGGATAGGCTGCCACTTTATGGCGTTCCCTGGCTTCAAGTGGCTTTGCGGCCCGACCGGCATCGGAATCCTGTATTGCAGCAGAGAGGCGTCTGAAATGCTGACTCCGCAGTCTATAGGCGGCGAGTCGGCCATCCTGTCCGGGGAAAGGGGAGAAAAGGTTCTGGCATACATGGACATGCCGCACCGCCTGCAGGCAGGCTTTCGCAATTATCCCGGCGCGGCCGGGCTTGAAGCGGCCCTGCGCTATGTCCTGCGGATAGGGATAGACAACATCCGCGCCCAGAACACCAAGGTTGCAAACGCGTTGAGGCAGGAGCTGGAGAGCAAGACAGCAGCTGTGACAGAGTTTTACGGCCCGGAGGATGGGACAAAGAGAACTTCGATCGTATCCTTTGCGGCAAAAGACCCTGCGTATGTCGTCAGAAAGCTGGAGGAAAACGGTGTCGTGCTCGCAGAGCGGGACGTGGGTGGAGGCAAAAAGGCGGTAAGGGCATCGCCCCACTTTTTCAACACAGAGGAAGAAGCCGCAAGGGTGGCCGCGCTTGCCAGGCCGCTGCTGGCACCATCATAACGATAAAGCCTGCCCCTCCCCACCCAGATTCTTACTTTTTCTTCTCGCCCTGCCCCTCTATCACTATCATGGTAAGGGTGGAGCGCACCTTGTCTATCTTTCTCACGTGCCAGGTGATGGTCTCCCTGAGCCTGTCCATCGTATCGGACCGTATCTTGGCGACGATGTCATAGACGCCGTACACGCCGCTTACCTCGACCGTCTCGGGCAGCTTTTTCAGCTCGCTGATGATATCCTCTTCTGAGCCCAGGTCGCAGTTGATAAGGACGTATGCTGTAGGCATGGCAGGGTTAGTATGGCTGCAAGTGTTATTAAACAAATCGCAGCTCTCCGCCGCCCTTTTATCCTACACAGAGCAAATGGCAGGTTATGAGGAAAAGCGGAAGGATAACGGCAGCGGCAACAACAACAATCATAGATTTGACAATGACCGTGTCTGCTTCGATCAAGGTATTTCCGAGTTCGCCGCAGCCGTTGTTCAGGCCGGCCTCAACCTTTGACGCACACGGCTATGAATCAGAGACCGTGGACATGAGCACGCACACAGGGACGCACATGGACACCCCTTCCCATTTTGCTTGCGGCAAGGCTCCTATCGACAGAATAGACGCCTCGCGGTTTGTGGCAAGGGCCCGGCTGGCGAGGTTGAAGAAAAAGGCCGGCGAGACAATAAGCGCAGCCGAAATCGGCCGCGTGGAAGAGGGCGACACGATAATCATTGCGACAGGGTGGGAGAAACATTACGAGGAGGACGACTACATGACCTGCAACCCCGGCCTTTCGCGGGAGGCTGCAGAGTACCTTGCAAGGAAAAGGGTGAACGCGGTGGGGATAGACGGCCCAAGCATCGACCCCGGCCACGACGCAGGGTTTACTGCGCACAATGTGCTTCTGCCTGCCGGCGTGCTGGTGATAGAGAATCTGTGCAACCTCGACAAAATAAAAAATGACACGACGAGGTTCACTCTTGTGGCTACGCCGCTAAAGCTTGCCGGGGCGTCTGGCTCGCCCATACGGGCGCTTGCCATCCTCTCGGATCGCCGTTAGTTGCCCGTTATGCCCTGCGCCACGAGGATAGAGTAACAGCCGAGCCCGCACTCTTCGCATATCGGCTTTTGCGCCTTTGGATCTGCACTTCCGATGCAGCACGGCTGCTTTATCCTGCCCATGTGGTCAAACGACAGGATGGCCCACGACGGGCAGTCGACCGGCGTGGTTCCAACTCCGCCCCAGTTGCCCTTCATCAGAGAGATCTGCTTGACGCTGTTTATCACATAGCCGGGGTATTTCTTCCTGAGCGCGATTATCTTGTCCACAACCTCGCTCCTCTTTTCGCCAAACGGCATAAAGAGCGGGTCGCCCTTGGCAAAAGGCGTGTGGAACTGGAACCCTATCTTGTTCACCTTGCCCCTCCACTCCTCGGCTAAGTCCTCTACAGTGTGGTAGTTCTGCGAGTTTATCGTCATCGTTATCCATATGTCCTTCCAGGCGGGCTTGCCGCGCCTTGGGGGCCCGGCGGCATAGTCGAGTATGTTCTTTTTTGTCTTTGCATACGAGCCCTTGCCGCGTATCCTGTCATGGGTCTCCTCGGTACCGTCCATCGAGACCCAGTAAAAGTAGAGGTTCTCAAACCTCTTCAGGGGGAAGGTGGCGTTTGTGACGATGCAGACCCTGTGGGGCATCTCCTGACAAAAGGTCTCTATCACGTCCGGGCGCAGGGTCGGCTCGCCCCCGACCAGAGTGACTACGAACAGGTGCTGCTTGTTTATTTTTTCGCGGATTATCTTACGCCAGTCCTCTGCCGACAGGTCTTCGCCTTCCTTGCGGTTGAGCCACCAGTAGCAGTGGGTGCAGTGCAGGTTGCATATGTTGTTGACGTCAACCGAAGCGTACATGGGCTGCTTGCTCTTGAATAGCCTGTACGCGATTATCTTTTTGAAGATGCTGAGGTAAAATGGCATTTCGCGTGCAAGGTCTGTTACGCCCCTGCCATAGATGACATCAACCATTGTTATGTGTTTATGAAGCGAGAGACACAATTAAAGGTGCTGCTGGCATTGCCCTGTGCACGTAATGCGGAGCGCAGTCGCCGGAAGATGCTTGCGCAACAATCCAACGTGACAGTCGTGTTAAAATCATTAAAGTCTTGACGGCCAACTACTTTTGCTATGGAGGAACGATCCCTTGACTGGAACAAAGTGACAGGCAAACAGGCGCGAGGCAATGCCAACCTCGACCTTGGCGAGGTAAAGCAGGTCGGCCGGCTCTATATCATGGTGCAAAAGGGGACCTTTGTCCCAAGCACGCACTATTTGCCCAAGTACCTGCTCAAGGAGTACGACGGCAACATGCTCTGGTTCGATGTTTCGGAAGACCAGCTTGCGCGCTTTGAAAAGGAGGAGCCGCCCCTCAGAGAGGATTACGGCAAATACCGGCCGCCGGAGGGCGGGAGCATGCAGGCTGCCGGCGCCGAGGCAGTGATACCTGTATTGGAAGAGCGGCTGGAACTTGACAGGTCTGAAGTGGTCGAAGAAGCAGTTATTGTCAAAGAGCCTGTAGTGGAGTACAGGATAATCGAGGTGCCAGTCATGCGGGAAGAGCTGAAAATAGTCCGGCGGCCTGTGACTGTCCACCTTGGCGCTGCTGATGCTGCTGCCACTCAGACGGCGCCCTCCGATGACGCCCGCAGGGTAAGAAACGAAAAAGAGGAGGGAGAAGAAGTGCGCATACTGCTAAAGCGGGAAGAGGTGCAGGTGACCAAGACACCTTGCGTGTTTGAAGAAGTGGTGATACGGAAAGAAAGGGTCGCCGAGAGAAAAACGCTGTCTGCGACGGTGATTAAAGAAAACGTGTATGTGCAGGACGCAGGAGCGGCCTAGGCTAGGGGTCGCCGACAAGGGCCTTTATGGCCGCCGCAAGCCTCTCAAATGATATTGGCTTCAAGAGGAAGCAGTTGCTGCCAAGCGCAGGGTGCCTTTCTTTGAACTCTGAATTGTGCTCTGCATTGGCGGTGAGAAAGCACGCCTTTGTAGCCGGCCTGATCGCCACCATCTTTTCGTACAGAGTATAGCCATCCATGCCGGCCATCTTGATGTCAAGAATCACAAGGTCAAACTCTTCTCTGGCAAACCTCTCAAGAGCCTTTTGCGCGCTGGTTTCGGCTGCTACTCCGTAGCCAAGCCTCTCAAGGGCGCGCCTCATAGTGTAGAGGGAATCCTTTTCGTCGTCGACCAGCAACAGGCGTGGTGCAGACGCCACTGCCTCAACAACTGCAGAGGGTTTTTTACGTCTTTCTTATGATGTCTCTATTGCCGTAGGCGCCGTGCAGGCAAGCTCTGTCTTTACAGCCTTTACCAGGTGCTGGAACGTGACTGGCTTTTGTATGAAACACCTGCCCGGCAGGCCCAGCTCTTCCTTGGCCTCTTGGCAGTACTCATAGTCGTACGCGCTCAAAAAGCACACCTTGATGTCTTTTTTCATATCGTGCATCTTTTGGTACAGCGCAAATCCGTTCATCCCTGGCATGCGAACATCAAGCAGAACCATGTCGTACGTGCGCTCTTTGAATTTTTGCAGGGCTTGTGCAGGACTGTGCGCTGCATCCACCTGCATGCCCGCGTGCTCCAGCCCACGCCGGAGTACTGTTGCAATGTCTTTTTCATCGTCGACGACCAGCAGGCGGACCGGCATATGCATATAGGCAGTTGTACTATACTAAAGCCTAGTGTATCCGTCGTACAGAACTAATCTCTAGATAGCATGATGTTTTTTCCACCTAGGTTCGCTCGCAGTTGACTATCTGGTTGGTGCCTTCCCTGTCGTATCCTTTGTCGGTGCCGGCACCTCCATCCAGCGTGTCGTTACCTTCCTTGTCATACAATATGTCGTCTCCTCCATCGCCGGACAGGAGGTCGTTGCCCGAGTCGCCAACAAGCTTGTCCGCCCCGTCGCCTCCATACAGCTTGTCTTCGCCTGCCCCGCCCCACAGTCTGTCGTCCCCTCCGTCACCGTAGACTTGGTCCTCGCCATCGTCGCCTATCACTCTGTCGTTGCCGCTGCCGCCCCACATCTTGTCTTCGCCTGCCCCGCCCCACATCTTGTCCTCGCCATCGCCACCCTCAAGCCAGTCCTGGCCCCTGTCGCCAAACATCCTGTCCTCACCTGCCCCGCCTATCAGGCAGTCGTTGCCTCCCTTACCCCTCAATATGTCGTTCCCACCAAACCCTATGATGAGGTCGTCTCCCTCGGTCCCTTTCAGCTCGTCGTCACCTTCAGTGCCCCTGATGATATTGGCAAAGGACGATGCCTCTCTGCCGCAATAGAGCTCTGTGGCTGGAGGGGGAGTGGGAGCGGGCGGTGGTGGTTGTGGCACCGGCTGTGGCTCTGGAGCCGGCGGTGGAGGAGGCGATGGCTGCTGTTGTTGTTCCTGCGGTTGCGGCGACTGGGCGGCAGGGGCCGGATTCACCGTGACGGACACGGGCGCAGTAGTCGTCCCGCCGCTGCCGTCTGAAACCGTATAGCTGAACGAGTCTGTGCCTGAAAAGCCAGAATTGGGCGTATACGTGATCATGCTGCCTGCAACCGTGACCGTTCCTCCCTGCGGGCTCGACGTGGACACTATGGAAAGCACCTCTGTCTCGATGTCCTCGTCGTTTGCCAGAACGTCTATTGTGACCGGCGTGCCATAGTCTGTCGTCGCCGAGTCGCCGTATGCAGAAGGCATGTCGTTGACCTCTACCACGGTTATCGTGACAGTTGCAGGGGCTGACCTGCCGCCAAAGCTGTCCGAGGCCACAAACGCAAATGAGTCTGGACCGCTGTACTCTGCATCAGGCATATAGGTAAAGCTTGGCGCGGCCCCTGACAGAAAGCCGTGCTGCGGCTCTGAAACTATACTGTATTCGAGCCAGTCGCCATCTGCGTCGGTGGCCGCGATCGTCACGCTCGCCGGCACGTCTTCGTTTGTAGCCACGCTCTGGCTGAATGCCACCGGCGCAGCGTTGTCCGGCAACTCTTCATACTGCGGAACTCCTTGTTGCTGCTGTTGTTGTTGCGTTGCATGGGCGTCTGTTGAACTTGGCGATGGCGACGTTGTAACGATGCTTATCAGGACGGTGGCAGGCCGGCTTTCCTGCACACCGTCGGTCGCCTTGAAAGTGAACAGGTCGGCACCCACATAGGATGCATCGGGCGTGTATGTCAGCTCTGGCGCATCGCCGGCAAGCTTGCCATGTGACGGGCCGCTGACGACTGAAAACGCAATTTTGTCGCCATCCTCGTCGCTTGCCTTCAATGTAATGGCAAGCGCCTTGCCCTGCTCGGTGGCAACGGTCATGTTCTCTGCCCGCGGAGGCAGGTTGGATGCGGCAACTTTGAGTGGCAGCGGGGCGTCCTTGCCTGCGATGCTGTATTTTGCCCAAGGTGATTTGATGCCCGCTCCATCTACTGCCCTCACCTGGGGATAAAACGTCCCTTCTATTCCAAAAGAGAACGTGGCGTTTACCAGCTTGGCGGCCTTGCCTATGACGGGCTTGGTTGCGTCCACATTGCCGTCCCCATCAAAGTCCCACTCAAGCCGGGCGAGCCGCACGTCGTCGGCGGCGCTTGCAAAGAACGTGAACTCGCTGTCAGGCGTTCCGTCGTACCCTGCCGGGTTATACGGAGACCACGCCTCCATCTTGGCGGAGGGAGGGTCGTCGCACTTGTCGGTAATGGCCCTGCCTGCAATCGTGCCTGTTATTTCAGAGTTGCAATACACTATGGTCCTGCCGGTGTTCCGAAACGCCGCCCTGTCAGAATTGACAAGCTTTGACTTTTCTGATATCGTCATTATTCCCCTATTGTCGATGTAGCTCTCGTTTTCTATGGATCCGCCGGCGCCGCTGGTCACCCTTCCTGTGTTGGTGAACATCGCATCAGCCAAGTTTTCAAGCTTGCCGGAATTTGCCACCCTGCCCGAGTTCTTGAACATCGCATCAGCTGTGTTTGATGCGACTCCTGAATTTACCAGCACGCCTGTGTTTGTAAAGGTGCCCGTATTGGTGAGGTTCCCGGAATTTGCCACCCTGCCGTGGTTAACAAGGGCCGCTCCGGGCTGCACCTCCAAGGCTCCAGAATTTATCAGCCTTCCGTTTGACTCGACAAAAAGCGTGATTCCCGGGCCGATGGCAAGCCTGTCCTGCACAGATAATGCCAGCGTTCCTTCCTGCACTATACACTTTGGGCCCTCCCACCTCACTTTGGCAGGCAACGAAAGGCAGGATGCCTCGTCTGAAACTGTATAGGCAGCGGCGCCTGCGCCATAATAATAGGCAGGCAGGCCAGCTAGGGCCATCATAATGACGGCCAGAGACGACGCCATTACCCAAGCTGAAGCTTTGTTCACCATCATTATTCACTTACCTTGTTATATTATTCCCTTTTAGTGTCCAATTATAGAGCCTGATTCTACTTTAGAAGGTGTCCTCGCATTTGAAGACTGTTATTGCAAGTTATGCAATTGCAATGTCCCGTCCTGCGAGCAACTTTTGTGATTTTGCCTGACTAGGCAACCGCAGTCGATACCGAAACATGTATCTGTCATCTTGTGGGCACTTTTTTCTGCAGCATCGAACATGCCGGCAAAACTGTTTGATGCGCTCTGATATCTGGAAACCATTAGATTGGCTGAATCGATACGCATACACCTAACTATGTTCGCTATTATTATTCCAGTTTCTAGATGCAGTCGCCTTATATGTGCGGTGCGTATCTAAAATTCCGAATAACAAAATGGCAACAGTAGACGCGCTGGTCAATAAATCGAATTTTGCAGACTCTTCTGCTAAATCTTCGCCGGCCATCCCTCCAAAGGAAGAGATCCTTTCAGAGCTGGAGGGAATGAGCATAAACACCAGCAGCATAGAGTCGCTTTCGGACAAGGTGTTGTACGAGCTGCTGCTTGGCCTCAAGGACCTCACAAACCAGTTCAACCAGGGCAGGAGGGGCAGGCCGCCAAAGAGCGACGCCGAGTCGGCACTCGAGCCACCGATACTTTCAAACGCCGACAAAAAGATCCTAAAGTCGCTCATCGCGTCGAGCTGCAACGTGTCGTCACTCACGCTCTCTCGCGAGCTAGAGATCCCGCTCAGCACCGTCCAGCGCAGGAGGAAGAGGCTCGAAGCTAACCTCATCGAGATAACCTACCAGCTAAAGCTTGAAAAGTTCGGATGGCGCACAGCCACGCTCTTTATCACCACGGCAAACACATCGACCCGGCAGATAGGCGAGGAGCTGATGACCTGGGAGAAGGAAGTGGTGGCTGTAAAGAGGTGCATGGGCGAGAACGCGGCCGACCTGCAGGTGGAGATAATCTTCCGCACCAACAGGGAGCTGTGCGACATAATCGAGCGCATCAAGACCATCGAGGGCGTCGCCAACGTGTCGTGGTCAGAAGCCATCGAATCGATAGGCAAGAACACGAGCTTTTACGAGCGGATCATCCAGAGTTAGCCTATGTAGGCTGCCTCTGCTGCCCACTTTTCAACCTTTTTTGAGCTATTTTTGCCATTTTAAATCCGTTCAAGCGGTGCATGCCAGCCAGAATCGCCTCTGGGCTGGTGGGAAGTCTTTCATTTCCTGCGATGTCGATATTTTTTATATATGCAGCATCACAACGGACACAGCAAGATAATCGTGACCGGTGGATCTGGCTTTATTGGCAGCCACTTGGTGAAAAAGCTAAAGCAGGACGGCTACCAGATTGCAGTAATCGACAGGGCCGCAAGAGGCGGCAGCGCGGGCAGGCCGCTTGTACAAGATGACGGCGTGTCGTACTACCGCGCCGACATCCGGGACGCTGCCGCGATCAACGCCATATTTGCACAGGAAAAGCCCGATTCGTGTGTCCACCTGGCCGCGCTCATCAGCGTGGCCGAATCCGTTAAAGACCCTGCAAGCACTCTTGACGTCAATGTCAACGGCACTGCAAACGTTCTTGATGCCTGCAGCGCGCACGGCGTCGCCAACTATGTCTTTGCTTCCACGGGCGCCGTGTACGGCGAGCCCAAGCAGTTCCCTATAAAAGAAGAGCACCCGCTCGACCCTCTCTCGCCGTACGGCGCAAGCAAGGTGGCCGGCGAGATGCTTGCAGCGGCGTACCGGAACTGCAAAAAGATCGAAAATGCGATTTCGCTCCGCTTTTTCAACGTGTACGGCGTCGGTCAGTCTCCTGCCTACGCCGGAGTGATAACCCGGTTTGCCGAGAGGCTCTCGCAGGGCCTTCCTCCCCTGATAAACGGCGACGGCATGCAGACGCGCGACTTTGTCCACGTCGACGACATCGCAAAGGGGATAACGCTTGCGCTAAAAGCTGCAGGCGACAGGGGGCTATCGGGCACGTTCAACCTTGCCACCGGCCACTCGATAACCATAAACGAGCTTGCGCGCCAGATGATCAAGGTCTTTGGCGTGGATGTAACGCCTGTGTACAGGGAGGAGCAAAAGGGCGATGTCAGGTATGCGCAGGTGGACATTTCGCAGGCACAGGGCAAGCTTGGCTATTTGCCCGCAGGCAAGCTGGAAGAGGCGCTAGCCGAGATGTTCAGGCCGCAGGCAGTCAGGGTTACCGCAAGACGCTGACTGGCTGGCTAACTGACCTTTTTCATCATTTTTTCTGCGCAGACTGGTGTTTCACGCTATAAATTCATGCGCCGGCTCTGCCAAAGCTAATATCCTTACGCAGCTGCAAAGAGAATGCAAATACACATGATTCCCAGTTTGCTTCAGATAATCCCGTCAGGGATGGAATGGGTGCTGATAGTGGGTGCGATAGTGGTCGTGTTCTTTGGCGTAAAGAAGGTGCCAGAGCTTGCAAGGTCGTTTGGCAAGGCATCCGGCGAGTACGAAAAGGCGCGGATGGAGGCCAAGCGCGAAATCGACGAGCTAAAGCGCCAGGCAAAGGACGGGGCCGGCGGAATCGGCAGCGCCTGACCTCTTCTGTCTCTGCCTCATTCCCGCTCTCGTATTTTCTCTGTTTTTCAAAATCACACGATTAAAGAAAGAGCCCTTCTGTATCAGAAGTCTGCCCATCTGGTCGCAGCCGGCAGGCATGTGCGTAATAGCAATAACTTGCAAGCCATCGTTTCGCAGCAACAACTGTGGTGATAGTAATGATCACTTCTTTTGCTGCAAAGCTTCGAACCCGCAGCAGCGACAGCGGCAGAGAGCTGCCATCCTGTCTGTAAGTGTATGCGTCCAAGCAAGCACTGGAAGAAGGAGAATGAACAAGAAAACTTAGTTACCCTTGCCCTTTTCTTTTACGGGCAGCGGCTCTTGGGCGGGGCCCTCTTCGAGTATTATCGCCTTGACAAAAATCCTCACCGGCTTGTCGTTGTAGCCCTTCTCGATCCCTATGCCAAACGGATTTGACACGCCGGTCAGGTCCGACTTGGACAGGTCGATCTCGAATTTTTCCCAGTCTTTTGTGAGCGTGACAGGCTGCGTTACGACATCAAAGTTGACGGCCTTTTCTGCCTTTCCGTTCACCATACGGTCGATCTTTTTGCCGGCGGCCTTGAAGTTCACCTTCTCGCCGCCTTCGTCGCCCATCACGTAAAACGTCACCTTCTTGGCGCCGCTGATGTTAAAGTTCCTGTCAGACGCCCAGGACAGATCGAGGTTGTCAGTTGTCAGGCCGGGCTTGTAGTCTATGCTGGTGCAGAACTCGCAGTGGCGCCTGGTGTCTATGATGTTGTCATGGACATATACATAGCCGCCGTCTATGTTGTTGTAGTACTTTTCGTTCCTGTTGTAGATGTTTATCATGTCTGCCGGGAGCTGGACCGCTTCTGACTCTTGTATCCCCGACAGCTGCGTCTGTTTGGCGCTCAACGATGAATTGTTGCCGCTATTATTATTGCTGCCCCCAAAATACGTGATTACTGAAAACGAGGTCAGCAGCAGGGCCCCGGCAAGGGCTGCAAGGAGCGGTATGCGCGCATTCATCGGAACATTGCTATGCGCCAGCATTTTTGATATAACCGGTATGCCCACTCTTGTCGATACTTTTGACACAAACCGCCCTCTAAATTGCCCCAAATACCGGGCCGTGCGGCAGGGTGCATATTCTGCTGCGTCCTTGTATGCTAACCGTCGGTGATAGAAATGTTGCAGTTTCAGCATCCGGACAGGCAATAATGTCCTATTTTCTGTCAAAATTGAACAGCGAGCTTTTCATTCACTCTGGCCGTCATGACGCTTGCTGCTATAGTAGTATGGGAACAAGAAGCAGAGGGAGAGGAGCCGGGCGCAACTTTGGTCTTGCATCGTCGATGGTTGTCTTGCTTGCATTTGCCGCAGTTGTCGCTGTCGCCATTCCTGAGACCGCAAGAGCTCAGGCCCAGTCGTCGGCCACGCTCACCATCAACTCGCAAAACGCGTCAGGCCAGCCGCTGACCGGCATGTGGACCACTCTTGCGCAGAATGGACAGGTGGTCGCAACAGGCTTTACGCCGGCCCAGTTTACGCTTTCGTCAGGCCAGCAGTATGTTGCAACTGTGTCAAGCTACGGCTCTCTGGTGTTCGACCACTGGGCAGACAACGGCTCTACCAACCCTGCAAGGACGGTGTCGATAACGCAGGACACGACCCTGACAGCCGTTTACCGCACCGCCTCGATAACACTCAATCCTGCGAGCGGCACGCCCGGCACGACAGTCACAGTCACAGGCTCAAACTTTCCGTTCAATTCTGCAGTCTCGATAACGTACGGCGGCAGCGCCGTCGCCACCACACCATCGTCGGTAGCGACCAGCGCCACCGGCACCTTTACCGCTTCCTTCACGGTGCCGGCCTCTTCCACCCCCGGGGCAAACACAGTGCAGGCGACAGCCGCCGGCCTGTTTGCCAGCGCGACGTTTACGCACACTGTCTCTACAACGGCAGTCCTCACGGTCAGCTCGCAGTACCAGTCCGGCCAGCCGCTGACCGGCATGTGGACCACCCTCACACAGAACGGCCAGACTGTGGGGACCGGCTTTACCCCTGTGCAGTTCACAGTCTCTCCAGGCGCGCAATACGTGGCGACAGTCTCAAACTACCAGCAAATAGTGTTCAACCACTGGGCAGACAACGGCTCTACCAACCCTGCAAGGACGGTGTCGATAACGCAGGACACGACCCTGACAGCCGTTTACCGCACCGCCTCGGTAACACTCACACCTGCAAGTGGGCCAAGAGGGGCCTCGGTTCAGGTCGCCGGCTCTACCTTTACGCCCAACTCTGCGGTGACTATAACCTACGCCGGCTCGCCAGTTCCAACCACACCGTCTACGATAACGACCAGCTCCACCGGCACCTTTACCGCCGCGTTCACGGTGCCGCAGTCGTCTGCAAACGGCGCCAATGCGGTGGTAGCCACCGACGCGTCGGCAGTCTCTGCCCAAGCCACGTTCACGGTATCGTCCAGCTCGGCACCCGTGGCAAACAACCAGTCAGTGAACGTCAACGAGAACTCGTCTGTGTCCATCACGCTCACAGGGTCGGACCCTGACGGGCAGCCAATCCGCTTCTACATTGCAAGCCAGCCGGCGCACGGCACGCTTGGCCTGCTCAACGAGAGCACCGGCGCTGTTTCGTACACGCCATGGAACTATTACGATGGCCCTGACAGCTTTACCTTTGTAGCAAACGACGGCACGTCTGACAGCGCGCCTGCCACTGTGAACATCAATGTGGCAAACACGGTGACAAAGACTACGAGCAAGGCAGTCGTGATAACCACCGAGATAAACGGCCACAGCGCGACCGGGATGTTTACTACGCTTTCGCAGAACGGGCAGAACATCGGGCAGGGCTACTCGCACATCGACTTTGACGTAAATAACGGCCAGCAGTACACACTCACAGTCGCCAATTTCGAGAACTTTCTCTTTGACCACTGGGCAGACAACGGCTCTACCAACCCTGCAAGGACGGTGTCGATAACGCAGGACACACCCTTTTACGCCGTATACAAGACTGCCGCGATAACGCTCTCGCCTTCCAGCGGCGCTGTCGGCACGGTCGTCACAGTGACAGGCGACGGCTATGACACATTTTCAAACATGTCTTTCACCTATAACGGGCGGGCTCTTGCCACCACGCCGGCGACAGTAACATCGAGCGCCACCGGCGCCTTTACGGCCTCGTTCACGGTGCCTTCGTGGTCCGTCCAGGGCTCCAACGTGGTGAGGGCGACTGATGCGATGGGCATCACGGCGACTGCGATATTTACTGACACAGCGACTCCTCCGACCTCAGTGTTGACCGTAAACTCGCAGAACATGGCAGGCAACCCGCAGAACGGCTTTTGGACCACCCTCACACAGAACGGCCAGACTGTGGGGACCGGCTTTACCCCTGTGCAGTTCACAGTGACATCGGGCCAGCAGTACACCGTGACGGTCTCTAACTTTGGGGTATGGCGGTTTGACCACTGGGCAGACAACGGCTCGACTAGCAACTCGCGCACAGTCTCTATAACGCAGAACACTACGCTCACGGCCGTGTACCGCAACAACTAGCAGCAGCTGATGCTGTACTGCTATAACGGTGGGGAAATAGTAGTAATAGCAGCAGGCAAAAAAGCACAGCGGCAGATAAAAAAGGAGGAGGGATTAGAGATAGAGGCGGGGCGGCAAGATGGCAGACACCCGGTCCCATGCCACACTACCGCCTTAATCTGCTGCGCGTAGCCAAGAAAACATTGTAAATTAGGCATCTGTGTTAAATATCAAACAACGCTGTCTGCCCCTTGTATTGCTTGATAGCCGCATAAGCAGGAGAGACTTTTTGAAGCTGATGGGGGCCGGGGCGGCGGCGCTTGCAGTTGGCAAGTTCCTCGACTCGCAGATGGTAAAAGACGTTGCGCGTCCGCTGTTTGGCCAGGCGCAGGCCCAGTCAGGCGGCCCCTGGACCACTGGCTATCTTACGTCGATCGCACCCATACACGCCATCCTGCTTCCGACCGGCAAGATACTGGCGATCGCCGGCTCTGGCTACCACGTTTCAACGCTGAACGGCCCTTACAGGGCAGAGGTCATCGATCCTGCGACAGGAAGCAAGATCGCGTACACGCTCTCTGAAGACATTTTCTGCTCCCACCACAACCACCTTGCAAATGGCAACATACTCATCACGGGTGGCATGCTCAAGTACGATGTCCAGAACCCAGAAGGCCGGTTCCTGGGCCTCAACGCGGCGTATGAATTCAACGTGCAGACCAATACTTTCCAGAAAGTGCAGTCTATGGTCCGGGGCAGGTGGTACCCTACAAACGTGATACTGCCTGATGGCAAGGTCTGGGTGCACGACGGCCTGGACGAGTACGGCGGCCGCAACGCGCTGGTCGAGATATACGATCCTGCAACCAGGACGTTCTCGATAAAGTACGACCCTTCGTCAAACCTCACGTACACGCCTGGCGCTGACAGCAGCCTGCCGGGCGCCGGCTCGCAGACGTACGGCGGCCCCGGCCAGGGCACCGCCCCGTTCACTTCGCTCTACCCGAGGATGCACCTGATGCCAAGCGGCATGCTCTGCGTATCGGGCATGGACCACTTTGTCTACCTGATAAACCCGACGACCGGGACCTGGACGCTTGCAGGCCAGACCCAGTATCCGTGGCGTGACTATGGCACCTCTGTATTGCTCCCGCTGCAAAACACCACGTCAGAGAGGGGCCGGATACTGATAGCCGGAGGGCAGTCAAACTATCTGCTGCCGGCAACGGCCACTGCCGAGATGATCGACTTTAACCAGGGCACGGCAACCGCACCGGTGTACAGGTCTACTGCTTCGATGAACATCGCAAGGGTGTTCCCGCTGCCGGTGTTCCTGCCGACAGGCAGGCTGGTGCTGTTTGGCGGGGCCGCGCAGGACCCTAACGACTACATACACACGCCCGAGTCTTTCGACCCTGTCACCGAGACATGGAGCACGCTGCCCGATGCTGGCGTGTCAAGGACGTACCACTCGACAGCGCTTCTGCTGCCTGACGGCAGGGTCTGGACGGCATCAGGCACGCCAGACAGATCGACCTGGGAGCACAGGGTCGAGTTCTACAACCCTCCCTACTATTACCAGACGCGGCCCCAGATAAGCGGCCGCGTGACTTCTGCCCCGTACGGCGGCACGATCAGAATCCCGACCACGAGCCCGAACATCACCAGGGTCTCGCTGATCCGCCTTGGCGCCAACACGCACCACTATGACTCGAACTTGCGCTTTGTGTGGCTGCAGGTGACAGGCACGGACTCGTCCGGCGTCAACGTCGCGGCGCCGATAAACGCCTCGATAGCCCCGCCGGGCCACTACATGATCCACATACTCAACAGCCAGGACATACCGTCACAGGCGCAGATCATCCGGATACCCGGATAGCCTCTGTATCGAAGCTCTTTCCATAATATCCTTCACGGGGTAAGTTCTGGCACTACAAAATCGGCAAATAATGAATACTATGGTTTTATACGCGATTTGAATCATTCCGAGCATGTACAGCGCCGAGCCTAAAAAAATAGTCAGGACGTGGTCCGACCGCCTGACGGGCAAGAACAACCTCTGGCTTGAAGCAATAAACACCGAAGACGACGGCAATTTTCCGCAGGCAACCATGCTATACCTCCAGGACGCGGCCAAGTGCTGGGAGGCGGGGCTGAAAGCCAGGGCGGCGCTCTCGTGCTCGTGCGCAGCGGGCTGCTTTATGCGCACCAGCAACACCAAGCTTGCGCAGATACTGTACAGCGAGGCGGCGCTCATCTACGAAGAATACTCGCGCCAGATCCTCGACAAGTCGATACGGTCGGCGTTCTGGGCGCTCCAGCGCTCATATGAAAATTATGTCCTTGCCGGCAACGAGCAAAAGGCGCAGGAGGCGTTCTTAAAGTTCTCTTCGCTTGCCATGAGGATAAGCCCCTTTTATGGCAAGGAGGAGGCGATGAAGGTGCTGGGCTTTAGGCAAGTCGCCATCGACAAGCTGCCGGCGGCGCACACGGGCCAGATGCGCGTCTCGATGGAGCTCCTCGAGTGGGTAGAAAAGTTCCTTGAGGTGCGCAGGGGCAAGGCGGGCAGCGGCGCCAAAAGGCAGCCGTTCCCGCAACAATAGCATCAGAGAAGGATAGAGGGAGAAAAAAGGTAGTACGCAAACAATGATGCCACAACAGAGGAAAAGAACAGCAACAAGGGTGCTGATGATAAACTGGGACAACTATCCCAACAGCACATCCGGAGGCGTCTACGCGTGGGTAAAGCAGATGGTGGACAACCTGCCGGAGGTCGAGTTTTCCGTCTTTAACGTGCTTTCAAACCCGAACATCAACGGCTCGTACAAGGTGCCAGGCAACGTTGTCCGCGTCATGGAAATCCCGCTCTACGGCTGCCAGAGGTACGAGGAGTTTTACGGCGCCGGCGGCAAGGGGCTCACCGCCAAGATCCTGCGGACCGACGAGTCTTTCATCAAGAAAAAGTTTGTCCCGCTGTTTGAAAAGTTTGCAAAAGAGCTCGTGTCTGACTCTTGCGACCACTCTGCGCTGGGCTCGCTTGCCGGCGAGCTCCATTCCATGCTTGCGGCCCACGACGTGAAAAAGTGCGCCGAGCACCCGGCCACTTTCAGGGCCTTTGCGGGGCTGCTTGCGCAGGACGACCTCTACCGGTCGGTGCAGATGAAGGAGGCAGTCGACCTGTTCAGCTTTGTACAGCGCATACTGCAGATCCTGTCAGTCCGCCTGCCGGAAGTGGATCTAGTCCACTCGTCAAACGCCTGGATACCTGCATTTGCAGGGATATGCGCCAAGGTGGACTTTGGCTGCCCGATGATAGCAACAGAGCACGGGGTCGCGTTTAAAGACCTGCTCCTCTACCACCGGCTCTACATCCACAATGAAGCGTACAACATCCTGTGGAAGGTGATATCAAACAACATCATACGCACGGTCTACCGCGCGGCAGACGTCGTGGCGCCCGTGTGCGCGGCAAACGCGACGATGGCCGAGATGCTGCACACTCCGTCGTCCAAGATACGGGTTATATACAACGGGGTGGACAGCGACAAGTTCAGGCCCCTTGCGACCATGGACAGGCCGGACAGGCCCACTGTCGTGTTCGTCGGCAGGATAGAGCTCTTAAAGGACGTGCTGAGCCTAATACAGGCCATCTCCTACGTCAAGGAGACCGTGCCGGACGTGCTGTGCCTGATCTATGGGTCTTCTACCGACTTTGAGTACGCCCGGGCGTGCATGAAGCTGGTGCGCGAGCTCAAGCTGGAGGAAAACGTCAAGTTCATGGGGCCAACTAAAAACCCGGAGCAGGCGTACAACGCCGGCGACGTGGTGGTGCTCAGCAGCATCCGCGAGGGCTTTCCCTACACCGTGGTAGAGGCGATGGCGTGCGGCAAGGCGGTCGTCTCGACCGACGTGGGCGGCGTGCGCGAGGCGCTGGAGAACTATGGGATGCTTGCCCGCAGCAGGCACCCGTACGAGCTTGCAGACGCGCTTGCCAAGCTCCTCTCCGACCGCAGGGTCAGAAACGAGCTTGGCGAAATGTCCCGCAGGATAGTGGACAAGAAGTTCACCATACAGGGGTCGATAGAAAGCTACCGCAGCCTCTATTCTGAACTGCTAAACGGTGGCGGTAGTGGCAGCATCGGCAAGGGCGAAAGGAAGAGGGGGTACATGGAATGACTGCGTCAGCCATCGAATCGGACTCGTCTCTGCCACTTGAAGCAAGGCTTTTTGCGGAAAAGGCCGCAAGGTCCGTCTCTGAAATACAGCACGGCGTGAACAACATCGCCGATGTCATAGTGTTCCTAGAGATCCTCGGCTACGACGACAGGATCGCCAAGGAAAACGGCTTTGCAGGGGGGATGGCTGCGCTTGCAAACTATATCTATCCTTTCCTGGACCACTATGAAAACGAGAACGACGCGCCAGACTGGTCGAGCATGAGCTCGCCGGTGCCTGACAAGCGCAAGAGGCTTTTTGAGGCGCTTGCCATACACACGCCCTGGCTTGGCGCGCTGGTGATACTCAACATGACCGGCTTTTCGCTCTGGATGGCCCAGGGGCTGCCGGCAGACATTACGATATCCTTTGTCGCTGGCGTGTTCATCGGGCTATTTGTGACCGAAGGGTCGCTTCAGATGTTCAGCCGGCTCTTTTCGATATATTATGAGCAGAGGAACGTGGGGGAGACCAAGCGGACAGTGCACCGGAGTTATGCCGTAGTTGCCGCCATACTGGCTCTCACGTCTGCAGGTGTGCTGGCATACTCGCAGGCAAACGGGATCCCGCTCGAGCTCACGGCCGTGACAATCGGCGCGCTTGCGACCGTCTCTGTCCACAGGCTCAGCTTCAACATCGTATTCGCGCTCAAAAAGATAAAGGTGGTGCTCTTTGCGTACGCCGCGGCGTTCCTGTCGCTCATACTGACCTATTACCTGCTTGGTCCCGGCGACGTGTCTACCAAGTACTTTATCTCGCTTGGAGTCGCCTTCCTCGTGCTGTCCGCCTTTGCAGGCTATTACCACACCAGGATCCTGTGGAGGATGGGCAAGGCCGGCAGCAGTATACGGAAAAGGGCCGGCGCCCCGCCGTTCTATTCGCCCCCCCTCGCTACCGAGGACACTATAAGATCGCGGTACGGCGTGCAGCTGTGGGAGTCCCTGCCGTACGCGCTTTACGGCACGTTCTACTTCATCATGCTGCTTGGCGACAGGGTGCTATCGTGGATGTACAACTCGCACGTCATCATACAGCAAAACGGGGCGGTGCTGCCGATGGCCTTCAACTCTGAATACCACGTTGGGGCAGACATCTCGCTGTTTGCCCTCGTGCCTGCCGCTATAATGCAGTACGTGCTGATGGCGCCCCTGTACTCGCAGATAAACAACAAGACGCTCGGGGTCAGTGTCGCAGAGCTGGGCAAGCTGGACTCATTCATAATGAGGACGTACTGGCGCATGATCGCGCTCGTGCTGGCATCGGCGGCGGCATCTGTCGGGCTGCTCCACCTGCTGGGGCCGGACGTGATGACCTTCTTTAGCGGGACAGAGTACAGTCTGAAGGTCATGCGCTACTCGTCCCTTGGCAACATTGCGATAGCCGCGTTTGCGGCAAATGCGTCGATGATGATCTTTCTGAACAGGGCCCGCTTGCCTGCCATCCTTGCCATTGCCGGCGCGGTTGTGCTTATGATGCTTGGAAACCAGTTTGGGCAGGACAGCTCGTCAGACATTGCTATAGCGTACATGATCTCGGCGGCAGCAGCAGCAGCCGCATCGTTTGCAGTGATGATCAAACTGCTGAGGGGGAGCCCGGCCACGAACCTGCTTGCACGGTTCAGCTAGGCGCGTATGTTCGGCTGCGGCGATGGAGGTAAAGAAGAAGCGCGCCTTGCTCCCAAAGTTTCTCACGTTCCTGAAAAAAGACCCGCGGCAGGCGGTGGCGACTGGACTGTACGTGCCTCTTTACGTATACCCTGCAGGAGACGGGCTGGAGCAGTACAGGAGGCTGGTCCGGGTGCGCGTGGCCCATCCGTCCGTCCCGGTCATGGTGGCAATCAACCCGTCAAGTGGATCCGGGGTGCAAATGGATCCGAACTACGAGGCCGCAGTAAGCATGCTCCAGGCAGCAGGGATTGTGGTGCTTGGCTATATCTATACATCATGGGGCAGTCGCAGTATCTCGCAGGCGCTTGCCGAGATCGCCGTTTACCGGCAGTGGTACGGCGCCGATGGGATCATGGTCGACGAGTTTTCTACAGACGTGCAGACTGCAGCGTACTATAAAAGAATACGCGACTACGCCAGATCTCTTGGGATGACGTTTGTTATGGGCAACCCCGGGACTGATGTGCCTGTCCAGCACCTCGGCCTTGCCGACAATTTCATCATATACGAGAACGCCGGCCTGCCTGCCCGGGACTGGGTAGGTGGCTGGCACGAAGCCTATCCAAAGCAGAACTGGTCGTGCTGCTCGTACGGCGTCCCCTTGCCTGACGACAGCCGCGCAATAAAGTTACTGTCGCGCCGCCTTGGTTTCATTTACGTAACAGACGGAGGCATGCCAAACCCGTACAGCTCCATCCCGCGCTATCTTGAGCGCCTAGTAGAAATTCTCGATGACGTTGCAGATAGATAGACAGATGTGTACTTTTAGAGGCGTCTTAAGGTTAGATGCCTCATAACGAGAATATGTATCTTATAGTATAATTCTCAAAAGTCTGCCTCCAGAAGCGCTTTAAAACATGCGTCTCTGCCAACTCCGAATTGATATGGGACTCAATTCAACAGCAACCACAATACTGGGAATTGCGTTGACGGTGCTGTTGACGGCCTCCGCGGTTCACCCTTTGGTGGGTGCAGCCCAGGCGCAGTCGTCTAACAGGTTAACCGTAAACGCATATGCAATGTCAGACGGCCGCGTGCTCAGCATGTATGCAGAGATAAGGTCTGGGAACACGGTCGTCAAGTCTGGATTCACTCCGATTTCCTATACCGGCGCCACAGGCGGGACCTATGTCGTAACCGTGTGGGACTATCAGAACCTCGTGTTTGACCACTGGGGCAACGGCAGCACAGGGAACCCAAGGACGGTGTCGCTAAATGGCGACATTACCGCGACCGCATACTACAGGACAGGCTCTGCTTCCAGCTCGCCTACAAAGAACCTGACCGTGAACGCACACTCTGCAAGCGGCGGCCAACTCAACATGTGGACGACGATCCAGTCTGGCGGGTCGACGGTCAGGACAGGCTTTACGCCTCTTTCGTTCGCTGGCACCACTGGCGCGACCTATACCGTGACTGTTTCTGACTATGGCAGCAACACCTTTGGCCAGTGGGAAAACGGGAGCACGAGCAGGACGAGGTCTGTGACTTTGAACAGCGACGTGACTGCAACTGCTACCTACAGGTCTGGCTCTACTCCTTCGCCATCTCTCCCACCACCACCTCCTCCACCTACTTCGGGTGGCGGCGGCATCACTTCACTGATCCCCAAGACCGGTGCCTTTGTAGCCCTGTACATGTATCCGGGAGGCTCTGGCGACGATCACTGGCAGAAGGTCTATGATGTCAAGCGGGCGCACCCGTCCGTGCCAATCGTGGCAGTGTTCAACCCATCAAGCGGGCCTGGCTATGGTGACAACAGCGTCATTTCAAGCTGGGTCGACAAGCTACGTAGCGTAGGTGTGATCATGCTGGGCTATGTCTACGACGACTATGGCACAAGGTCGCCTTCCGCGCTCAGGGCAGACGTCGACAAG
>NZ_JBBIHK010000009.1:0-62268 GCF_037447015.1 Nitrososphaera sp.
TACATCTGCTCCGTCTTGTGCTCCGGGAGCGCCTGGACGCTCCTTATCTTTTTAAGCGTCTTTTCCATCGCCTCGGCCTCCTTCAGGAGCGCCGGCACGTCGCACGACGCCCCGGGTGCAAGCAGGGCTATCGCCTCGGCTATCGCGGCCCCTGCGCGAAAGTCAGGCGCGTCGCGCACCACCCTCACCAGGAGCACGATCACGTCAAAGTTGCGCCAGGTGCCCTCGTTGAGCAGGACCGCCGGTATGCCTGCGACAGAGCCGTTTGTGACCGGAGGTATGCCGGCCTCCTCTGCCTTTTTCCTTGCGTTCTCGGTGCTCCCGACTGCGTATACCCGGGGGACATCCTCCGGCTCCTCCCCCTCGCCGTATGGCAGACCCGCCGCGCTCACCACCAGGTCGCAGTTGCTGCTTGCGGCCCAGTCGAGCATAGCGTAGGCTACGGGCTTGAACAGCGCAGGGTCCAGGTTGAGCTCGGACACGAACATGCCCAGCTTTAGATCCTCGTTTGCATGGACGCGGGCCGGAAACGACGGCATCGAGTCCTTTACTATCGAAAGCGGCGGGAAGGCCGGCGAGTCGATGACTGCCACAAGGTCCGTCTTGAGCGTGTGTATGAGGCATTCGGACGCTATGGCGTTTGCAAGGCCGATGCTAGGAAAGCCGTCGACTACTATGCCGCTCTTTAGGTTGACGTTGCGGATCCTGCGTATGTCTATCAGTGGAGGAGAGTACACTCTGGGTGCAGTTTAGCTACTCGGGATTAAAAATATAGCTTGCTTGCTTGTTTGCCCAAGTCAGTCAGGCTCCGACGAGGGCGAGCAGCGACTCAAAGTTGGCCCGGCTCTGGTCCCACTTGTACTTTTTTAGCGCCGAAATGGCGGCCTGCCTGTCCACATGAGGCATCACCTTTGCAAGCGAGCCGGCCACGGGGCCACTCACGAAAAGCGACTGGCCGGCGGCAGAGACGTTGCACATCTTCTTTCTCTCGGTGCTTGCGCTCTCGAAATCGATTATGGTCGCCTTTTTGCCGCAGACTATGACGTGCCTGTCGACCCGGCTCAGCTCGCCGTGGTCGATGCCGGCCCTGTCCAGCAGGTAGCACTGCTCAAGCACAGAGGCGGCGACGCTTTGCGCCTGCTCTCTGCCGGCTGAAAGACCGTCGCCTGCTGCAGCCCAGTCGACTATACCCTCACCTTCTGCAAACTCCATCAGCATAAAGTTGGAGGAGTAATCGTACAGCGCAGGCCCCACGCCGGCGCCGTTTGCAATCCTGTGCAGGCGCGCCTCTGCCTGCATGTCCGGCCTGTTGGCATCCATCCTGCGGATCTTGAGCGCGCATGTCTCCCTGCCTTTTCCGGCCATTACCGCCTTCACCACGAGCCCGACCTGGCCCTTGCCGGCAATGCGGAGGCCGGAAACGAGCGTCCTGCCGCCAAGGATTATCTGCGACACGCCAAGCGACCTCAGCTCCTCCACTCGGGACAGGTGCTCCTGCTCGCTGTAGCGCGGGTAGGTCAGTATCTCTGCCAGCTCTTGCGCGCCCACGTCCAGCGTCGTCGTCGTCGTTTTTTCTTCCTTGCTTTCAGGAAAAGATGAGGCTCTCTGTAGACGCAAGCTCGTAGGCCGCTTTTCTTGCAACTTTGGACATCTTCTTTCTGCCGCTCCCGCTATAAATTTCGAGCTTGGCCTTAGCCGTCACAATCATGTCCTTTGCGACGCCGCTTGATTGCGGGTTCTGCAGCAGCTTTTTCAAGAGGCGGCCGGCGTCGGTCTCGTTGCGCTCTGTCACCATCGAGACGCGCATCTCCCTGTCTGCCCACACCGCAAGCGGCGGCTTTTTCTTTTTTGATTTTGCGATAAAGTTCTCTGTCTCTTTTGCCATCGCAATCTCTGGCCCCTTCCTCACGATGTAGGGAGGGAGCGTGAGCGATTCTAGCAGGAACGCAAAGGCCCCTCTGTCCTCCTCGTCTGTCTGGCAGGTATGGCGGAACATGGTAAAGCCGGCTATCTCTAGCTGCTTGGCAAGCGAGTTTGAGCTTCGCTTCAGCTGGCCCCAGATGGTGTCGGGGCTGCGCTTTCTGTGCGAAAACTCGGCCACCAGCACGTTGCCAAGCAGGCGCCTGTCCACCCTGCCCGGCCTGTAGCCTGCAAAGAAACGCACGGAGGGCTTTTTGAGGAACGCCCGGGCGGCAAGCACGAGCCTGCCGGCGCTCTCGGGCGATATCGCGGTGCCGAGGTTCCGCCTCGGGTCCACCGGATCGATGATGACAAGCGGGCTTGAGAACCCCCGGGCCACGTCAGGGTCGTAGCGCCCCTCGTCGACTGCTATGACGTGGCCCTGCCGGAAACCTGCCGCAGCGGCCCGGAGCACGCCTTCGAGCGAGCCGTATTTTGCAATCAGCACCTCAGACACATAGCCGGAGAACCCCGCAGTCGATATCTCGGCGCCGTATATGCCGGCGGATTTGAGGAACTTTTTCAGGAGCCGCACCTGCGCCTTTTTTTCGGGGCCGAGCGCCTGCATGATATACTGCGTGTGGTAGGGCGACCTGTCTGCCGCGCTCTTCCATTTTCCCTTTTCCACGTCATAGCAGGGCACGATGTTTACGCGTATGCCACGGACGAACGCCTCGACGTACGGGTGGTCTGAATAGCGCAGCTGCGGGTCAAAGCCGGCCAGCGCCTCCCTGCCTATCTTTACTCCGAGCTCTTCAAACCTCTTTTCGTCCACGTCCGGCCTGACCTTTACAAAGATGTCAATGTCGGCGTCGCCCCGCAGCCAGGTGCCCTTGGCAAACGAGCCCCCAAAGACCACGTCTGCGACTTCTTTTGTCGTCAGGGCGGCCGCCCTTGCCTCGACAAGGCCCTTTACGCGGCCCGCTACTGCCGTTATCTTTTTTGTTTCCTGTGCAGTGGGTGTGCAGAGGATAAGGGCCCTGGTAAGCAAACGGCTACTGCTACTACTACTGCTGCTGCCGCTGTTACTGCAGGCATCATTACTACTGTTGTTGCCATCGCTGTTGCTTTTGTTATTGTTATCGGCTGCGGTGGCTGGAGACGGGGTCATGGGTGTTGCTGCTTGCCCTCTTTTTCTCCTGTTGTTGCAGCGCGGACGGTATAAATGTTCGAGTACTGCGGCCCGGACGGCCCAAGGTCGCTCTTTTTCAGGTGGACGCCATCGACGACGCCGGAGCCAAACGTCCTGCCCACGTATTTTTCGACGTTGACGCGCACGTGCCGGTTCTTGGCTCTGAAAATGGTCAGGTGGGGCGAAAAGGGCTTGTCTGGGACAAAGCCGGCCTGAGCCATTTTTGCAACCACGTCTGCGGCAAGGGCCTGCAGCTTTTGCGCGCCTTCAGGCTCGACCCCCACCCACACGACGCGGGCGTTGCGCGGGTTTGGGAACGCGCCGACGCCGGCGTACGTGATCGTAAAGGGCTCGAATCTTACCTGTGCAAGCAGTTCCTTCACCTGCTGCGCCTGCTGCTCCGAGACCTCGCCCAGAAAGATGAGGGTGAAATGGAAATTCCCGGGGTCGACAGGCCGCACGTCGCGCCTGTCCATGCTCTGCATCATCTCCCGCTGCAGGTCTGCCAGACCACTGTTGTTGTTGCTGCTGCCTTCTGAAGAAGAAGGGGCGTCCACCGCGATAAAGGCGCGCATTGTAATTATATACAGAGAAGACTGGAAAAAGTTTGTTTATATTATTTTGCCGGCCATTGCATGCCGTGGCGGGCGCAGACAGCTTTGCAGTCGAGCAGGGCAGGGGCGACGAGGCGGTAAAATGGATGAACGAGTACGCAAAAAAGAACAAGGCCAACTTTGAGGCCAAGCTGCAGGATTACGTATTGCAAACGGCCAAGTTCGGCGGCTTTGACATGATCTCGTGGAAGGGCGACTGGCCGGCGGCAAGGAACATCATCAAGAAGGCAAGCGGCAAGTTGAGGATAAAGACGCTTGAATCCGGCTACCACGAAAAGACGGACCTGCTGTCGTCGATGTTTGGAGCAAGCTCGGAATTCGCCAAGGTCTACTCTAACGGCAACCTCGTCGGCCAGATAGAGATGACCCGCAAGTCCGGCAAATGGGTCGCCAAATCAGAGGCGTTTTCCTGACTTTTTGTTCCCGCTCTTGTTGGCGAAATAGATCTTCTTCATCTCCTCCACCCACCCGTCCTTCTTGGCATAGATCTGCTTTTGCTTCCTCGGCTTGCACACGGACAGAGCGTACGAGCACAACAGTGGAAAGTACACGGACGAGTCGCCGTATACGATCACGTTGCCCCTGTGGGAGGTCTTGATCTTGCCCCAGCTCTTGCCCTCCTGCAGCGTGGCGCCAGAGAGCCCGCCCGTGTCCGGCCGGGCATCGGTCAGCTGGATCAAATAGTCCTGTCCGCCCTCCTTTATCTTTAATATCTGGTAGAGGGCAGGCCCTGTCTGCTGGAAAAAGTTCTTTGGCACCCCGCCCCCAAGCTCCAGGCCGCCTGATTTTTCGCTCTTCCACAGTATCGCGGCAGACTCGGCCACGTCAAGAATAGTGTTGGGAAAGACGCCCTTGCCTTCAAACAGCAGGGGCAGCATGTTGAGTCCGATGGACGAGTCGCCTATCGCAGGCATGTAGACAGGCACGTTGTTCTCGTATGCCTTGACCAAGAACGACTTTTCCGGATGGCGCGAGTTCTCCTTGGCCGCCTTGCCAAGCGCATAGGCAATGTCTGCCGTGGAGGCGTTCTTGGGGATTTCATCTGCGCGCTCTTTGATGTCTTTTTGCACGAGCAGATCCTGCGCCTGCAAAGTCTCCAGCTCTTTGATGTATACGTCGTATATGCGCACTATTTGCTTGGCGTAGAGCACGTCGTCGTCCACGTCGAAATGTCCCTGCCTGACAGGCAGGCCGTAGGCAAAGTGCAGGTCGTGGTAGACGTTTGCGCCGGTAGCCACTATCCAGTCGATAAAGCCGGCCTCTATCATGGCAGAGATGGTCCTGCCCATGCCTATCGGCGTCATGGCGCCGGCAAGGGTGAGGCAGACAGTCGAGTTGGTGTTTATCATGTCCTCAAGTATCTCGGCCGCCTCTGCAAGACGACGGGCGTTGTAGCCGGTCAAGCCGTAGAATTTTATCAGGTCTGTCACGGTCATGTCAGCCGAGACCTTTGGCGGCTCTAGCTTGCGGCCCGTAAAAGAGTGGCGCGGGTCTTCGTCCATGCCGTCATGATCATGATGGGGATGATGATGGGGATGGTGGCCGTTGTGGTCGTGCACCCTTTACCTTGAAAACGCTTGCTTTTAAAAAATTCTGTTCGTATGCAGATTTTTATTCCAGCGCAATCAATACACACACGCTTCATGGCGGCCGGCAAGAACAAAGGAAAGAAGAGAAAAGAGAGTGACGACAAGGATCTGCTCCACAGCGCGGTAAAGGACCACTCCATTACAGCAGACAGCGACATCAACTCGATACTTGCAGGCATGGCAGGCTCTGGCGGCTTTGAGTCGCGCAATCTGGCAGACGGCGTCGACATCCTGAACAGGATGCAGGACGAGCCCGGCTGCACGAAATTCCTCTCCTTTGTAGCCGCGCTGATGTCCACAGGCGCCAGGGGGATCGTCAGGGACATGCTGAAAAACAAGATGTTTGACGTTGTCATAACCACCTGCGGCGCGCTCGACCACGACATCGCCCGCTCTTTTGACAAATACTATGCCGGCGACTTTCGCATGGACGATAAGGAGCTTTTGAAAAAGGACGTGCACAGGCTTGGGAACGTGCTTGTGCCAATGTCGGCCTACGGCCCGCTGATAGAGGAAAAGGTGCAGCCCTGCCTTGACGAGATGTACAGGGCAGGCCAGCGGGATGTCGCCAGTTACGAGATCACCGATAAACTTGGGAGCACGCTTGGAGAGGACTCGTTCCTCTACTGGGCGCACAAGAACAGGATACCCGTGATTGTGCCCGGCATCGTCGACGGCGCGGTCGGGAGCCAGATATGGCTGTACCACCAGCAGCACAAGGATTTCAAGCTGCATGTGCTGAAGGACCAGAGCAGGCTTTCTGATATTGTCTTTGACGCCAAAAAGTCGGGCGCGTTCATGGTAGGTGGCGGCATATCCAAGCACCACACGCTCTGGTGGAACCAGTACCGGGGCGGGCTCGACTATGCTGTTTACATCACCACTGCGCCCGAATGGGACGGCAGCCTCTCTGGCGCGCTGGTGGCAGAGGCCATATCGTGGGGCAAGGTGACCACGAAAGCGAGGCAGACGACCATCCACGGCGAGGCATCGACGCTCCTGCCGTTCGTGTACGCGGCCATGCTCCAGCATCATCATCAACAACAGCAAGAAAAGAAGAAAAAGTAACGGTTATTATTACTGCCGCAGGCACACAAAAGAGTGCGCTTGGAGCTGGATGACGTTCTCGCACACTCGCTTGCCGCAGGCAGGCAGGCTGCCAGGCTCTTGAAGGAGAATTTCGGCAATTCTTCCACCTACAACGTAGAGATCAAGAGCGACAGGTCGCTTGTGACAAGGGTAGACGGCGAGTCCCAGGCGCTGATAATGTCGTATCTGAAAAAGCAGTTCCCCGACGTGCCGTTTGTGGCAGAGGAGCAGGACAGGGTGCAGAACGCATCGATAAACAAAGACGGCTATTACTTTGTCATCGACCCGCTGGACGGCACCGCCAGCTTTGTCATTGGCATCCCGTTCTTTTGCACTTCGATTGCGCTGTGCAGGGGGAGCGAGACGCTCGCAGGCGTGCTTGTGGACCCAAACCACAACGAGGAATTTACCGCCGCCAGGGGCAGGGGCGCCTGGCTGAACGGCAGCAGGATCGCAGTCTCGGAAAGGTGCAAAATTGAGGAGCTGTACCTCAACGTGAACCACACCAAGTTTGCGCAGGAGAGGTTTGAGCGCATTAACCAGAACATTCTGCGAAAGATAAAGAGGTTCCACAAGCTGGGCAGCCTGTGCCTCGAGGTCGCCTACGTGGCCGCTGGCAGGCTGGACGGCACGATAAACAACGACCTGTCGATGTGGGACATTGCTGCAGCCGGCCTGATACTTGAAGAGGCAGGCGGGAGGTGGTCGCTACTTGACGGCAGCAGGCCGTCTTTTCCGGTCTTTGAAAAGCTGGACATTGTCGCCACTAACGGCCTTGTACACGGCGACTTGCTGCGCTCGCTTTCGCCTTCTCGGGCCGACTAGCTAGCGGGGCACTATTTTCACCGACAGTATCCGGGCGTCGTCGGGGTTGACCGGCTGATCCTTGTCGTCGCCATCGCCGCCCACCCTCGGCAGCGCCGCCAGCTTGTCCACCGTGTCCATGCCTTCTATCACCCTGCCGAATACCGTGTACTTGTCGTCGAGGCTCTGCCTTATCAGCTCGCTGTCTTCAAGCACGATAAAGAACTGCGAGCCGGCGCTGTTGGGGTCGTTCGTCCTTGCCATCGACACTATCCCCCGCGTGTGCGGTATGTCGTTGAACTCTTCCGGGATGGTGTAGCCGGGCCCGCCCGTGCCCCACAGCGACTTGTCAGCGGTAGCATTCCTAGTCTGCGGGTCGCCTCCCTGTATTACAAAGCCGGGCACGAGCCGGTGGAAGACGGTGCCGTCGTAAAAGCCATCTTCTGCAAGCGTGATAAAGTTGTTGACGTGCCCCGGTGCCGCCTTTGTAAAGAACTCGATCTTGATCGGCCCCTGCGCAGTCTGTATCTCTGCCACCTGGTCGCCGGTGGTCATGTCTGCAAGCGGGCCGGACGTGGGCTGGTACGGGTCGCCGGCAGGGCGCGGTACATAGTCGTGGTTCACCCTGTAGATCAGTATGCCAGTCACGATGTCCTTGCTCTCGGCAAAGCTGGGCGAGGCGTAGACGAGGTGGAACGGCTGGTCCGGCCCGCCGTCGGCAGGGTATTTCACGTGTTTGGAATACAGCTGTACCAGCCCGGGCTGCCAGCTCTCCTCCACCCTTGTGAGAGTAGAGCCGTCGAACGAGGCGAAGTAGAGCGGCTCAAACGGTATCAGCTTGCCAAGGAGCGTGTTGTTCCAGAACGCCGGCTTGGGAGTAAAGGCATCGCGCTCTACGTACCTGCTCTCGTCAAAGCCGGAGATCCTGATTATCCATTGCTTTTTGCTCTCCTCCCCGCCCTGCCCAAGCGTGAACACCGGGACCTTGCTTGAAGTGGAATTGGAGACTGGGTCTGCCTCAAGCTGCTTCTGTCCCACCACGTAGACGAGCAAATAGTCTGCTTTCAGATCCTGCGCTATCTTGGTGCCCGACTGCTCGTCTGCTATGAACATCTTGGCCACCGACTCGATGCGCGTCTGGTTGAGCGTAGCGTTGTCGTTGACGGTGGTGCGCTGGCCCAGCGTCGTTATCCAGTATCCATAGTCCCACCACGCGGCCACCACGGCGTCCTTCTCGGTGTTCTGGGACATCCACTGCATGGCGTCCGTCCAGTCGTCTGTCTGGATGCGGAAGACGGTGCCACCGTTTGCAATCGCGGTTGGCACGTCGGCAGACGAGAGCCAGCTGGACTGCGGAGGGTAAAAGACAGGGATTGCGAGCATGGCGATGATGACGCCCGTGTAGATCATCCTGACGCCAGAGCCGCGTGAAACGGGAGACTTTATCTGGGCCGCCTTTTTGCCCTTTTGCCCGGAAGACGCCTCCTTCCTGTTCTCCATTATCACCCTCGTTATCTCGGCAAGGCCAAGGGCGGCAAGCACGATGATGCCCACTGACGCAAAGACCAGCAGCCTGGCAAACGTCGCGCTGACGTAGACGCCTGTTATGCCAAGTATCAGGGCAAACACGGCCGCGTCGTTGCGCTTCTGGAACGCCATCCACGCCCCAAAGCCGGCAAATATCAGCAGGATGGAATAGTCAAGGAAATAGTCCACTATGGTCGGGGTGAGGTGCTCGGCCACCGACTCGACCAGCGCGTTCTCTGATTTCAGGAACGGGTTTATGGCGTTGAGGTACCTAAAGCTGGGCGAGGCAAACAAGCCGGCGGCGATGATGGCAATGCCGGCGGCCACAAAGCCTATCAGCAGAAAAGCAGCATAGCGCGTGCCTGGCTTGACCCTGTTCAGAAAAGTGGCCGCGACCAGGAACGCAGCCGAGCCGGCCATCGCAATCCCGGGCAGGCCCGTGACAAACGCCATTCCAGGCCGGGGGAAGGCGCCGGCGGCAAGGAGCGTGAACACGGTGAACGCCACTGCGACGTACATCGGTACCGTCATGTCTTTTTTAAAGAACGGGAGCGCAAGGAAAAAGAGAGCTATGGGGATGCTAAAGTACTGGACGCCACCCCACGACGCGTTTGCAAGGCCGAGCAGCAGGCCGCCGAGCACCGCCTTTGGTATCGCGTATTTTACCTCCCTGTGCCTTATGGCCGAGATAAAGAGGTAGGTGGCTATGAGGGCAAAGAAGAGGCCCAGGGGCTCGGACTTGAACCAGCCCAGGTTGCCCCTCAGGATTATGGGGGGCGAGAGCGCAAAGAACGCTGCCGCAAAGAGGCCGGCCGTAGTGCCGCCAAGCACCCTCACGAGCGCAAAGACCACTATAACTGTGAGCGAGCCTATGACGACAGGGAACATGATGGTAAAGTCCATCAGCGACGAGCCGCCGCCAAATATCTGGTACATTATGGCGGCTATGACGTGCAGGCCCGACTGCGAAGTTGCCGCAATGTCGCGTCCTTCGGGATACCATGACATGGTGTCGTGCCAGCGCCAGTACGCGTCGAGGCCGTTGTCCAGGATAAACTTGACTGCGCGGTAATCGAAATATGGGTCAAACTCGTTGAGGTAAAAGCCGTACTTTACCGGGTACGTGCGCACTATCATTGCGACAGAGAACGTCATGGCAAGCACCGCGATTATGACCAGGTGCCGCGTCCGGAACTCGAATGACCCCGCCCTGAAAAGCGTCGCGCTACCCTGAAACATTGCAGTTTTGGAGGGGTTGCCGTCTTTTAAGTTAATCCTTTGGCAGAATCTCCACGGGGCAGGACTTGACCAGCTCTTTAAAGCGGGCCGCGTCACTTTCGCTGCCAACGATTGCCGCATAGTGCATCGGGATGGCAAGCAGCCTGGGCCTTATGCGCCCGTCCACCGCTTTTGCGGCCTCGTCGGCAGTCATCACGTACGTGCCTGACACAGGCACGAGCGCCACGTCCGGCCGGACCTGCTCCATCTCGGGTATGTCGTCCGTGTCTGCAGCGTGGTAGATGCGCAGGCCGCCAAGCGTGACTACAAAGCCCACCTTGTTGTCCTTTTTGGGGTGGAACGTCTTGTTGGTGTTGTAGGCGTGCACGGCCTCCGCCTGAACGCCCTTGACTGTCACCCTGTCGCCAGGTAGCACAGGCTTGACCTCAAGCCCCAGCGGTTTCAGCTGGTCGACGCACTCTCTTGCTGCCACTATGACGGTGTCCTTTTTCACCACTTTTTTCAGATCGTCCATGCTCAGGTGGTCAAAGTGGTTGTGGGAGATAAGCACAATGTCGGCGTCGTTGCTGCTCTCGGCAAGCTGGTACGGGTCTATCCAGACCGTCACAGGTGCCGCCGGCATCGTCGTCGTTGCTGCTGCCTTGCCTGATGCGCTGCCGACTAGCCGGAACCCGTCGTGGCCTGTCCGGTGGAACTTGACTCCCTTGAACTCGAGCATGAGTTAGAGAACCGGCGAGATTTGTTTTAAAGCTTGCTGGAACTTTTTCTCTCTTTCTCTTGTCAGTCGTACCTGTGCGGGTTTGGCGGCGGCGCCCGCCCCTCCTTTATCTCTGTCATTATCCTGTTCTTGTCTTGAAGCAGCCTCCACACGTCTATCACGCGCATCTTTAGCTCCTGCTTTTTCCCCTTGACGATGAACGGCCGGGCGTCCTTGACGTTATAGACCATCATCGGGTTGCAGTTCTCGGCGTAATGGACAAGCTGCCAGCACGCCTTGTAGCTGTCAAGCCTGTCTATCGCATAGTGGGCAAGGCCGTGCGACAGCAGTAGGCCGTGCAGCCACAAGTCGCGCATGTTCATCCGGGGCGTCATCCTGACCGTGACCGTCTTGACGCCGTGCTCGTAGATTTCAAGCGCGGGCTTGCCGTCTGCCATCAGCTGCTTGTCGGTAAAGAGCACCTTGATCCCTGCAAAGAGGTCGCCTGCGCCGGGAAAGGGGCGCCGGTACTCGTCGCACACCAGCTTTGTGGCCCTCGTTAGCATCTTTTTGTCGTTCTCGGTGTAGGGAAAATCTGGGTCGAACTCGACGACAGGATACGCTGCCATACCTGTACTATGCTGGCCAGTATTAGAACTTTTTTCTGTTATTAACCTGAATCGGTGACTACTAGGACACGAGGCTCGGGTTTGCAACCGTGAGCCGGTCCCTGCTAAGCGTGACGACCAGCACCTCGTTTGCGATGAGGCGCCGGCGCAGGTTGGTGTCGATGGTGGCGACAGCGCATTTCTTTTCTGTTGCGTACTCGACTATAGAGTCGTCGACGTGGGCGGCCCTTGGCACGGCGACCGTCTTGAACCTGCTCTGCACGAGCTCAAGCGCAGTCCGGGCAAGCGTGGCCCTCTTCGGGCCCGCCTTGGCCTCTAGCCTCTTCAGCTCCTCGACTACGATGTCAGGCACTATGAAATCCAGCACTCCAAGCTCGTGCTCGACGCGGCCGACGTTTTTTATCGGCTTTGCGACAAGCACCATGAGAAAACTCGTGTCGCACAGTACCTGCATATACGTCTCTTTTCCTAGACTGCTATCCCCGAGCCTATCAGGCGCCACCTCTCGGCTATCCTGCGGCTGATGGCCACGCGGCTCTTGGGCAGGAGGCACACCGGTTTTTTCAGCTTGACCTCTATCCTGCCGTCGCGCACGCTTGTAACGGTGCCGGCGGACGCGGCCGTGCCGATGTTGAGGCGCAGCGGCTCTTTTGCTTTTATCGGCTCGACCTTGACCATGTCCTGCGTGCCTACTGCCGTGTCAAACAGGTGCGTCTCGACGGTAATGTCCTCGACGTCCTTTGGAAGCGTGCCGGGCTTGCCGACTATAGAGCCGATGAGCGAGTCGCTCTTTGTGTAGGTCGGATCCAGCTTTGTCCCGATTGCCACCAGCCCACCGGGCTTGACGTTTTCCACGAGGCCGGCGCCGGTGCCAAGCGTCGCTATCGAAGACGTTATCGGCTCGTACCTGCCCTTCTTTTCGTCAAGCAAGCCGGGCCTTATCTCGACTTCGTCGCCGACAGAGAACTCGCCCTGCACCAGCGCGCCCCCCATGATGCCGCCCTTGACCTGCTTGATCGGGGTGCCGGGCTTGTTGATGTCAAACGAGCGCAGCACGTGCATTATTGGCGGGGCGTTCTGCACCCTCTCCGGCGTCTTTATCGTATTTTCCATCGCCTCGATGAGCGCGTCTATGTTGAGTTTGTGCTGCGCCGACACCGGGATTATGGGGGCCTTCTCGGCTATGCTCCCCTTCACGAAATCCTTGATCTGGTTGTAATTGTCAAGCGCCTCTTCCATCGTCGCAAGGTCGGCCTTGTTCTGCACCAGCACCAGCTGCTGGATGCCAAGGACGGAAAGCGCAAGCAGGTGCTCCCGGGTCTGCGGCTGCGGCACCCTTTCGTTTGCGGCCATCACAAGGATGGCGCCGTCCATGAGCGCCGAGCCGGAGAGCATGTTCGCCATCAGGCTCTCATGCCCGGGCGAGTCGACGAAACTCACGACGCGCAAAAGCTCGGCCTTGCCGCCGCAACCCTCGCAGGTAGGCTGCGTCCCGTAGCAGGCCGGCGGCTCGCAGCCGGAGCACTTGTAAAACGCGGCGTCGGCATAGCCGACCTTGATTGTAATCCCGCGGCGCAGCTCCTCGCTGTGGGCGCTCGTCCAGACGCCCGTGATCGCCTCTACAAGCGTGGTCTTGCCGTGGTCCACGTGGCCGGAGGTGCCGATGTTGACGCAGGGCTGGTAGCCGTATTTCTTGACGTACCAGTCCGGCAGGGTCTCTTTCCAGTGCAACTAGCAGTAACGTGAAATTCTCTCAGATATTAAGGTACGGAGAAATAGAGAGAGAAAGAGAGAGAGAAATTAAATTACTTTTTCTTCTTTTCTTCTTTAGTCGGAGCTGCTGCTTCTGTGGCAGCCGGAGCTTCTTCCTTGGGCTTTTCCGGCAGCTTGCCCTCGACCAGCCGGAGGTTCAGCTGGTAGATTTCTTCGGTGACCATGTTGCCCCTCACCAGCTTGCGGACCCTGCCGCCTTCGAGGTTCTTGGCGCCTACGCCCTCTGACATCAGGACGTACTTTTTGACGCCGCCGTGCACGTCTGCGCGCATTGGCGTGCCCGACTTGTCAGAGCCTCCAGTGATCTTTACTTTCCCGCCTGCGATGCCAATAACCGAAGAATCGATAACAGAGCCTATCCTGGCGCCGACCAGCGGCTGCGCGGCCCTGTCCTTGAGCTCCTGCGACACGCTCCTGCCTGTCGCGTCAGAGACTACCAGTTTGAACTGTGCCAATGTAGATTCAGGACGCGTTTTTGGATTTAATTAACGTTTGGCTTGCCTTTCTTCTTCTTTCTTTTCTTCTGCTCCTCCTTCTTCGTGCCCGCCGTGGTGATGGCTGTGCATCCTGCGTAGCGCCTCGTGCACCTGGTCCCTGAATATGGTCAGCCCTATCCTGCTTGCGTAGGGCTGCCCCTTGGCAAACGACTCGGCCAGGTTGCTGACAAAAGACGGCGCCACCTTTGGTGGCATCGGGGGCTCAAACGGGTCGACGACTGCCTCTATTATTGCGGGTCGGTCGTCGACTGCCATTGCCTCCCTCACCACCGAGCGCGCGTCGCGCGGGTCGGAGATCGAATATCCTGCGGCCCCGCACGCCTCTGCAAACTTGGCAAAATCTATGGGCGCAAACTCGACTCCGTACTCGGGGTTGCCAAGGAAGGCCAGCTGCTCCCACCTTATCATGCCAAGCGAGTTGTTTTTCACGATCACGACCTTGATTGGCAGCTTGTATTTCACTGCCGTGGCAAACTCGCCCATCAGCATGGAAAAGCCGCCGTCGCCCACAAACGCCACGGACTGCCTCTCCGGGAACGCTATCTTGGCCGCAATCGCATAGGGCAGGCCGGCGGCCATCGTGGCAAGCGTGCCAGAGAGGGAAAACTTCATCCCGCGCCGCAGGTAGATGTGCTGCGCGGCCCAGATGGTGTTTGTCCCGCTGTCGACTGACACTATGGCGTCGTCTTCGAGCTCCTCAGAGACTATTGCCGCTATCACCTGCGGCTTCATTGGAATATCAGTGCGGCTGCTGCGCTCTTTCATCAGGCCGTTCCAGTCGTTCATCGCCGCCTGCTTGCCCTTCAAAAAGCGCCTGTCGCTTTTTTCCTGCAAAAGCGGCAGCAGGGCAGACAGCGTCAACCTGGCGTCGCCGACGAGCCCCGCCTCGACAGGGTAGCGCAGCCCTATCTTTTCTGCAAAGAGGTCTATCTGCACGCCCCTTGCCTGCCCCGGCCTTGGCAGGTAGTCGATGTATGGAAAGGAGGTGCCGACCATCAAAAGGGTGTCAGCCTCTGCCATCGCGTCGCTTGAAGGCGACGTGCCGAGCAGCCCGATGCCCCCAAGGCAGAGCGGGTGGTCGTCCGGCACTACGGCCTTGCCGAGCAGCGCCTTTACCACGGGCGCGCCCAGCCTGTCTGCAACCGCTATCAGCTCGTCGGTGGCGCCAAGCGCGCCCTGGCCTGCAAGCACCACCACCTTTCTGCCGGCGTTGAGAATGTCTGCAGCCTGACGCAAAAGAATAGGGTCAGGCATGGCCGCAGTCACAAAGGCGTCCGATGTGTGGCCGGGCACCTTGTGGCGTGAATACTCGCCGTGCAGCTCTTTTTCCTGCACGTCTATCGGGATCGTAAGATGGCTTACACCCTTTTTTGCCAGCGCGCTCCGGCAGGCAATGTCGACTGCCATCTCGGCGTGCTCGGGGCTGTTTATCATGTTGTTATAGACTGATACGTCTGAGAACAGCTGCCTCAGGTCGACATCCTGCTGGTAGCTGGAGCCCATCATGTCCGAGTAGGTGCTGCCCGTGATCGCAATCACGGGCGCGCCGTCTGCCTTGGCGTCGTAAAGCCCTGCAAGGAGGTGGATGGCGCCCGGCCCGGATGTGGCGACGCAGGCGCCCAGCCTGCCCGTGTATTTTGCGTAGGCGCACGCCATGAACGCCGCAGACTCTTCGTGTCTTACCAATACAAAGCGGATCCTGCTGCTCCTCTGGCGCAGGGCCTCGATGAAACCATTGATGCCGTCCCCGGGCAGCCCGAAAATGGTATCGACGCCCCAGTCGAGCAGCGACTCGGCTATGATGTCGGCTGTTTTCATGCAATGTTTTACCGCAACTTGCCAATAAGCATAACCAGCTATTTTATTAGCAGAGGCATCATGAAACGGTTAAAAACAAGATATGCCAATGGCAGCTGCGTTGGAAGCGGCAGGACAGGAAAAAGCAAGAGAATGCCTACGGTGCGGCTTTGAGATGAAGCACATGCAGGCATGCCACCTGATCTGCCCAAACTGCGGGGCTCACGAAGACTGTTCGGATAAAGGCAGCACATGGTAATCCTTTTTCTCAGAACGGGTTCTTGTCCCAGTTCATCTGGAAATCGTCTGCCATCATGACCGCCCTGCCCTTCATCACCTCGATGTACTCGTCATAGGTGGCCGAGTAGCCGCAGCTGGCGCACTTGACGTTCTCCATGTCGTCGTCCACGTGCGCCTTCCTTGCGCAGCGGGGGCACTTGGCTTCCAGCACCACGCCTGTATTGTCTGCAGCCGAGAATATCTGCTTTTTGCCACCCTGCATCCAACATCCACGCAGATAGACAGCTTTATCTTTTGCCGCCAAAAAGAGTTACAGTATATGCCTGAAGGAGAAGAAGAGCCGCAAGAGGTCCACATCGTGCTTTTGTCAAACGAGCCTGGAAGGGCCTATTCTGCCCTAGCGCTCGCTCTGGGAAGCGTGGCCATGGGGACGAAATGCAAGCTGTACTGCACGATGGGGGCCCTGGAGATAGTGAAAAAGGGCGGGGCCGACAAGATAACTATGCCCGGCGCCCCTCCGCTTTCCAAATACCTCCGTGACGCCATAGACGGGGGCGTCGCAGTCACCGCGTGCGGCCCGTCAAAAGAGATGCTGCACCAGATGGGCGTAACGAGGAGCAGCCTCGAACAGGGCGTGGAATTTGAGGACGTGATCGGGTTCCTCAACGCCGCCCTCCCTGCGGCCAAAAAGGGCGCGATGGTCGTGTTTATATAACGATCTTGGCAATTCTGTGCTGGAAAAAATGCACCAGCAACAAAAGGACAAGGCCGCGGCCGGCCAAGTTACTGCAACCGCTGCTGCCGGCGCACAGCTGGAAAAAGAAGAGGTCATCACCAAGTCGGTCGACACACGCGGCATGGCGTGCCCGTACCCCTCGTTTGAGGCGGTCAAGGCGCTCACCCAGCTCAAGGCGGGCCAGACCATCGAGGTCATAACTGACAGCGGCGAGTCGGCGCTCGAGTCAATACCGAGTGTGTGCCAGCGCAGAAAGTGGGACTTTGCCGTGTTGGAAGAGGGCAAGGGCCTCTGGAAAGTGCGTATCACCAAAAAATAGCTAGTTAGCATTATAAGCTTCTATTACAAATCCCCGGCCGTTGACCCGGCTAGGCGACATGTACAGGCGCGCAAGGAGCATCGCGTCGGACAGGCCCACCAATTTTGGCTGGGTGGTGGACGGCAAGCTGGCAGGCTCGGGCCTGCCGGTAAGCAGGCAGGAATTCGACTGGGTGGTGGCGCAGGGCGTCAGGTCCATAGTCACCGTGCGCGAAGTGGCGCTGCCAGCCGACTGGATAGACAACAACGGCAACAATGGCAATAGTGAAGCGATGATGGGCTACATGCACCTGCAGGTGGACGACTTTGACGCGCCGTCGCCCGAAGAAATTGACAGGGCAGTCGACTTCATCGACGGCGAGATAGGCCGCGGCCGGCCCGTGATGGTGCACTGCGCAGCCGGCAAGGGCAGGACCGGCGTCATACTTGCGGCCTATTTCATGAAAAAGCATGGTCTTGCGCCGCAAGAGTCGATAGAAAAGGTTCGCGCCATGCGCCCCGGCTCGGTGCAGTCGGAGGTGCAGGAGTGGGCGATAACGATGTACCAGAAATACCTGCAGAATAACAACAATAGCAGAAAATAATTTCTTTTATTGCCATTACTCGGGTACCGAGTCTATCACCAGCTGTCCGTTCTGCACCTTGACAAAGAGGTACCTGTTGTCCTTGAAGATCAGCGTTATCTCGTTCTTGGTCTCTTCCACGTCCAAAAGCTCCTGACCCTTTATGCCGTCATACTTGGCCATATGGCTACTAGTATCACGGGCAGGAATATTTGAACTAGTCTGCTATCTCTTGGTCCAGGCTTTCGAGGCACGCGGCGAGCAACTCGTTGCTCCTCTTCAGTATCCATTTTGGAAATTGCTCGAACGTGAACACGTACTGCTGCTGGAAATTGGGCGGTATGAACCCGCCGTGCGTTATAACCTGCACGACCACGTACTGCTCGTTGACCGTCGCCACCTCCTCCTCTGCCGCGCCGTCCGTCTCCTCTATGGTGTGGCGGTACAGCACGACGGGCCTGCCGGTCCTCGTGGCAATGATGGACGCCCTGCGCAGCCTTTCTCTGAGCTTGTCAAGGACCCAGCTGTCAAGGGTTACCTGCTCGTTGGTCAATCGCAGATAATGCCGCTGAATTGTCTATATAGGATCGTATGGCAACGCCTGTTGACCTGGCGGTAAAGGTTTCTTTATCCATACTTGCCAGTACTGCTAGAATGTGTGCTCCTAGCTCCCCCGAATGACGGGAAAAAGCCGGCTGGAGGATATTACAATATAGCAGCAAAACTGCATACACTTTGGTTAATTATTTTTTCATCTTCTTCATCCGCGCCGCGGCTTATTCTTTTATCCTGCTGCTGTCGTCGTCATTGACGACGATGAGGAAGAGGAGGAAAGCGCCAGGAGCCTGCGGGCCAGCACGCAGTCAAGGTGCACCATATCGTCTGTAAAGTTGCCGCATCCGGGGCAGACCATGTTGAGCGTGACTCCGCACAGCTCGCACGACGATTTTGGTCGAAGTTCCGTCCCGCAGCTGCGGCACAGGGTCTCTGGCACGGCGCAAGAAGACGCGCATTTCCGCCCTTTAAACGGTGTCTCTTCTTCTCTTTCTGTTATTCCACGGACACTTTGAACTCTCGCCCGTCGATGTCGACCCGCTTGTAGTTGACCCCGTCAAGCGGCTCTTTGGACAGCACGGCCGCCTTTACCCTCACCAGGTATGTCATCTCGTCCTTCATGGCAGACAGCGCCGCAGTTTCCTCGTCGTCAAGGCCAGCCACGTACGCGGCGGCAAGAATGTCTGTCGGGTTGTACTGCCTCTCCTTGCGCAGCTGCTGCAGGTTCCGCGCCAAGTCGCGCAAAAGGCCCTTGGCTATCAGGCCCTTGTCCCGGGCAGTCGAGACGAACACGATCAGGTTGCCTCGCTCTGCCATCGAGTAGCCCTCTGCTGCCTTGTAGGTGATGTCAAGGTCGGAAGGCGACAGCTCGACTGACTTGTTGTTGTCGTCGTTGTTGTTGTAGGAAAGGACGTATTTTCCGTCCTTTTGCAGCAAAGAGATGATCGCCAGCTTGTCAGGGATGCTTTCAAAAGCCTGCACCACGGCGTTAATGTCTGCCTTGACCCGGGGCGCGACGGCCTTTCTCACCAGCGCGATGTTTACTGTAATTGGCATCTTCTCGGCAAGCAGGCTCCCCACCTTTTCCAGCTGCGAGCCCGTGCCAGCTGCTGCTATCTTGACCATCCGGTACTGCTCGGCGTTGAGCTGGCCTTTGAGCGAGTCGGCGACGCCGGCCACCCGCAGCGGGCCCAGCTCTGCTTCTGTGCCGCAGATGATGGCGCTTTCAACCGGCCACCTGCGCTTCAGGCTGGCAAAGTTGCGCGCCGCGTTTGCAAGCGAGACTACCTCTTTTATCATGTCAAATGCAGACTCGACCTCGGCGTTTTCAAGCCGGCTGTCAGGTTCTGGCCACGTCTCTAAAAGCACGCTCTTTTTCTTGCTGCGGCCGCCAAAGCACGTCTGGTACAAATATTCGGTGATGTACGGAGACAGCGGGTGCAGCATGATGTCGATTTTTTCAAGCACGTGGCCCAGCACCGCGTACACTGCCAGGCGGCGGTCGAGGTTCTCGGCGCTGTCGTCCCATATCACGTTGCGCGTCAGCGGGACGTAGGTCTGGCTGAGGTGGTTGATGATAAAGCCGTCGATGGCCTTTGCCCCCTCGTGGAACCTGCACCGCTCAAATGCGTCTGTGACCTCTGCTATCAGCCGCTGCATCTTGGCAAGCAGCCAAACCTCTGTCGGGCTTGCCAGGTTGTTTGCAAGGACCCATTCCAGCGTGTGCTTTTCCCCGTCGAACCTGTCGAACTCGCTGTTCTGCCTGAAATAGACGTGGAGGTTGTGGAGCGTGCTCAGGATCTGGTACGTGCGGGTCCTCATCTCATCCAGGCTGAAATTCAGGGCCTCGATGGGCGACGACTTCCACATAAAGTACAGGCGCACCAGATCGACGGGGTGCTCGCTCAGCAGTTTGCGCGCGTCAAGCACGTTCCCAAGGCTCTTGCTCATCTTGCCGCCCTTTTCGTCAAGCACGTGTCCCTGGAACAGGAACGAGCGGTACGGGCTCTCGCCCTTCATTATCACGCCTTCCATCAGGAGCGTGTAGGCCCAGCCCCTCGTCTGGTCGATGCCCTCCGTCAGGAACTCGGCAGGTACGAGGTCCGAGTATTCCGAGTCGGTGAGAGAGGCGTACGGCGCGGCGCCAGAGTTGTGCCACGTGTCAAGCACGAACGCCTCGCGCTGCATGTCGGCGCCACACTTGCTGCATTTTATCTTTATCCTGTCTATCCACGGACGGTGGAGCTCAAAGTCCGGGCCGTCCGGGAGGTCGATGGCCCTCTTTACAATCTCTGCCCTTGTAAAGAGAGGCTCCTTGTTGCCGCACTTGGCGCAGGACCATACCGGCAACGGGGTGCCCCAGACGCGCTCGCGTGATATGCACCACGGGTGCTGCTCCTTGATTATTTCTAAAAAGCGGTTCTTGGGCTGCTCAAAGAAATAGTCCACCTTTTGCGCCGAATCAACGGGCTTGCTGCCGAGGCGGTCGATGAGGTAAAAGTACTCGCGCCGGGCAAGCCACACCACCTTGTGGTGGGAGCGCCAGCACGTCGGGTACTGGTGCTTTATCCGGCCCATCTTGACAGAAGCGCCGGCCGCCTTCATCGCCTCAAAGACCTTCATGTCGGCGTCTCTGACAAACAGGTCCTTGAACGCGCCTGCCTTTTCTGTAAAGATGACGCGGTCGTCTATCGGCACGAAAATGGGCACGTTGCGCCTGTGCGCTATCTCGAAATCTTCCTCGCCGTTTGCCGGCGACAGGTGCACAAGCCCGCTCCCGGTTGCAGTGTCGACGAAATCCTCTGCCACCACAAAGTGGATAGAGCCCGTGCTGGCAAGTTCGGCAAGCCCCGGTATCAGGTGCAACAGCGGATGGATGTAATGGCGGTTGTCAAGTTCCTTGCCCATCACTTCTTTTTCGACCCTGTAGTCTTCGATGCGGAGCTCTTTCATCAGCTCGGCCAGCCTGTCAGAGCCCACCACCCATCGCTCGCCTCCCTGCGCCGTGTCCTTTGTGACCCAGACGTACGAGTATTTTGCGGCTGGGTTGACCCCGACCATCTCGTCGGTGACTATTGTGAAAGGCATCGTGGTCCAGACGATGAGAAAAGCGTCCTCGTCTGCCAGCCTGACCTTGTAATAGAAGGAAGGATCCTCGACAGTCTCGTAGCCCTGGTTCACCTCTGCGTTTGAAAGCGACGTCTGGCACGACGGGCAGTAGGCGACAACGCGGTACCACTCGGTGAGCACGTTGCCCTCCCACGCTTTTTTCAGTACCTGCCACTCGCGCTCGATGTACTCGTCCTTGTAGGTCCAGTACGCCCTGTCGTAGTTGAAAGACATGCCGAGCAGGCCGTCCATAGCCACCCACTTCTCGTTGTACGAGTGGATCAGCTTTTTGCACGTCTCGACGATTTTCTCGATGCCTACCTTGCTGATGTTCTCGGCCTTGCTCCCGGTCAGGCCAAGCTCCTTTTCGGCCGCCAGCTCGACGGGTAGCCCCTGCGTGTCCCAGCCTGCGCGAAAGATGACCTTTTTCTTTTGCAGCGTGTTAAAGCGGTACCAGAGGTCTTTGATGACCCGGCCGCGCAGGTGGCCGGCATGCGGCTCGCCGTTCATGGTGGGCGGGCCCTCAATGTAACCCACAAGCGGCCTTCCTGTCAGCTCGTTTTCGAGCATCCCTTTCAGGTCCGTCTTGTCGAGGAACTGCCTGACCTCGTTTTCGATCGCCTTGGCGTCGAAACGGGCGTTAAACTCCATCAACGGGCAATGCCGTCGCGTGGCCCGTTTATATCTTTGGCTTGCTTCTTTTCTCTTCTTTACTGGCCGTCGTCCCGGAACATTATCTGGCGATGCGTCCCGTCGCAGAACGGCTTGTTGCCGGATGCGCCGCAGCGGCAGAGCGTATAGTGCTCTTTGGAAGCGCCCTGCGCCCACTTTGCTCCCGCCAGCTCGACGCCGCCAGTGACGTGGTACGGCCCGTTCTTTAGCACCTTTATCATCGGAGGCAGACCGTCGTTGTTGTCTCTGTGTTCAACGCCGTCTATCGAATACGAGAGTGCGCCAGACGGGCATTTCCTGACGGTCTCGATCACCTTTTGCACGTCGGCCCCGTCGGGGTTCATCCACGGCCTCTCACCGAGCCTGAACACGGCAGGCAGGCTGCGTAGGCACTCTGCCGCGTGCGCGCAGATGGCCCTGTTGTCGTGGACGGTGATGCTTTTGCCGACATAGTCCTTGCGCCTGTCAGGCGGCGAGTCTTGGCTCTGCTCGTTCTTGTCGCTAAAGCCGGCGGCAATGTGCGAGCCGTCGCAAAAGGGCTTGCTCCTTGACTGGCCGCAGCGGCAGAGCGCGACCTTTTTCACCGTCTTTAGCGGCTCGCCGGTCGGGCCGACGAGGTTTTCAACGACTGAAGGCTCGGGGTCGCTAATGTAGTAAAGGGGTCCGTTTGGCGCAGGGACTATTTTTGCCACGATACAGCATATGCAAAGGGGCATTACTTAAGCAGAGAAGTAAGGGCCGGCTTACCTGCGCTGTCTTTGCTTACTCTAACAATAGGATTATATCTTTAGCAGCGCTTGCGTAAAGCTCGATAAAATTGGCACTTGTTGACACGGTCAAGGCAGGCAAGAACCCGCCGGAAGAGATAAACGTCGTAATCGAGATACCAAAGGGCAGCAACATCAAGTACGAGATCGACGAGGAGAGCGGCGCGCTGTTCGTCGACCGCAAGCTCTTTACAGCCATGTTCTACCCGTGCAACTATGGCTTTGTCCCACAGACAAAGGAAAAGGACGGCGACCCCGTCGACGTGCTGGTGCTTGGCGAGGACGCCGTAATACCGACGGCAGTGATCAGGGCAAGCCCGGTGGGCGTGCTCATCACGGCCGACGAAGAGGGCGAGGACGCCAAGGTCGTCGCAGTCCCGGTCGCCAAGATCGACCCGGCGTTTTCAAACGTCAAGGACATACAGCACGTCCCGCAGCACGTGCAGGACCAGATCAAGCACTTTTTCGAGCACTATAAAGAGCTGGAAAAGGGCAAGTACGTCAAGGTGACTGGCTGGAAGGACGCGGCGGCAGCCAGGGCCAAGATCAAGGAAGCGATGGAGCGCTACAAGGCAGAGCAGTAGCTCGCTCCATCATTTTTGCGACGGCAGTATTTCCAGCCAGAACCTATCAAGCTGCCGTTGCGTGACGTAGGGGTTTCTGTTCTTCGATAGGTCCTGTTCTATGTAGATGACATACTTGCCTGGCGTGGTATAATCCTGCGCGCTCAAGGTTATCTCGAACTGGCCGGCTTTTTCTGTCGTCACCTCAGAGCTGCCTTTCGATACGTCGGCTGAAACCGCGCATGGCAGCCGGGATATAGAAAAAGACATCTTGTCTAGATCGTACTGCGGCAAATAAGACCTGACTTGCACGATCATGTCGGATTCGCCGCCCTGGACGACGGAAACGGTATCGCCGATCCTCGTGTAATTTCCTCCGCTGACCGACATCTCGTATTGCGCCGGCGGCATAGGAGGATACCGGAAATACCATTGCGAGCTTGCAGAACTTTGGCTCCAGAAATGGCTGCCGTCTCCAGTATACCTTGCAATCACCTGTAGATCGAGTGAGAATTTGTAACCCTCCTTTATTGCAGCCTCTTTCTGCCCCGATAGCAACCTTGGTTGCCACCTGTTGAATTCAAAGCATCCGTCAATGTTGGTCGTCGCATTCCCCATGTACACGCCGTTCACGGCAATGTCAACGTTGCCGTGAGCGATGGGCCTGCCTACGCTGTCAAGCACATGTCCCTTGAGGAAATGGCCTGAAAGGTCCGGGTCGACATCTCCGTACATTTCCAGTTCGACTGACGTGTCGCGTTCGTCTTCCATGCTCTCATAGCCCTCGTACGGATCGGGCAACACAGTGACCGTTCCCCGCATTGTGTCTTCGTGAAAGCCGAAAACGCCCGGCTCTCTGAAAGTGTATGAAAACGAGCCGCCGGGTTCCAGCTTGCCACGGTGCCTGACAGCGTCGGCAAAGCCGGAATCGTTGATGTTGTCTGCCCTGACGTAGCGGGGGCGGCTGTCCTCGTTGACCCAAGTTACGGTGTTGTTGTAGCCGATCACGACTGTAACCCCGGCAGGCTCGTAACGTCCTTTGATTGCTATCACGGTCGTGCCTTCTGTTACGTCAAAAAGCTGCCCAGATTTTGCTGATAGGGTGTGCGGGGAATTAATACTATCTACTGCAAACACGTCGACCAGGCTGACCCCAGCCGACTGCGGCATCCAAGCTGCCCCTACATTCACTTCGGCGCCGGCAGCAAGAGTTGCATTCTGGAGACTGATAGATTCCGTAAAGCCGTGCCTGTCTGTCACCTGCACCACAAATACCGCGCTGACCGGCTCGCCGGAACTGTTCTTGGCGTTCGTAATTATGAACATATTTCCGTCGCCCACCCTGACAGGTCTTATGCCAGAGCTGGCAGAGACTAGTGTTGGAGCCGACAGATTGAGCGGATACCCCTCATCAGCAGATGCTCCAGAGGCCGGCAAAACTGCAAGGCATATCGCAGCTGCCAGCAATGCCGCCAGAATCTTACTCAACAAGAGGGCAGGGAGCTGCCAGGCGATAAAAGATTTATGAAGAAAACATCCATGAACGCTGCTAACGGACGTTGGCCTTGCCCCGCCGCCACCTGCTTGCCTTCTTTACGTAGAGAACGCCGGCAACAAACGCGCCGGCTATCCCGAGATAAATTGGTATCAGGTTCATGTTGACATCGATCGGGATGTTGACGCCGCTGCCGCCGCACGGCGCGCCCGGCCCGCCAAGGCAGCGCTTGCTCAGGATCGCCTGCTCCGAACATTTTTCGGGCCTGATTCCAAGGGATTTGCATTCCTCAAGCTGATCAGAGGTGGGCTTTGGCGGTTCGGTCTGGGCTGACGCGGGATTGATGATGATAATGGCAACGCCTAAAAACGATAATCCGGCTGCTGCCACTGTCATCGCAAGCAGTAGCAGGATTAGGGTCGGCCGTACTGCTGCCGCCTTCATCACAGTAGCATACAGGCCCGATCATTCTATTTGTGCGTTGTCGAAACGGCCTCTTCCTCTTCTTTCATTTGTTGACCACGTAAAAGTCGTAGGTCTGCACTTTTTGGGGCTCTTTCTTTTTCTTTAGCTGGTATTCTATCATGGCCCAGAATGCAGGGAACGTCTCTACCAGACCCACCACAGGGCTCAGGAGGAGCGTCTGGAAGTGGAGCGAGACCTTTTTTCTCCATCCTATGCCCGAATATTTCAGGTTCAGATACAGGCCAAGCTGGTACGACGCAAGCCACACTATGGACGTGAACAGGAGCACCGCGCCTGTGCCAATCTCAAGTGGAGTGGTGGTCGCAAGCTCGTTTGCGATTGAAAAGCTGCGCACCTCTGCCTCGAACGCAGCGAGGCTTGACGCCGGCGACAGCGCGGCCGGTATGTAGTTTGACAGCATTATAAAGGTCGACGCGACTGCCGACGCAAACCCAAGAAAGTAGGTCACCGACTTGTACATCAGCTTGAAGCGGTGCAGCGCCGGGAACTTGTCCATGTTCTGCATCGTGCCGAGCACCCACCTGCGCCTCTGGAAAAAATGATCACGTATGTTCAGTGGCGGCTGCTCCAGAAGCATCCCGCCGTGCCAGCCCATCGAGCCTGGCCCGTATTTCTCGTAGACTTTGAAGCCAAACATCTGGTCCTCGGCAAGCGTCGGACCGAACTTCCAGCCGATTGCGTCCTCCACGTCAGAGCGCACCAGCAGGTTGCTCCCGTGCATATGCAGGGGCGGCGGGTGCGTCATCTGCGATACGCAGTCATAGCAGGCAAACGGCCTTATCGACTCGGCGATCGCGGTCAGCCGGCTTGCAGACTCGAATTTCAGAGGATAAAAGATGGGCCCTTCCGACGCCACGCCGCGGCCTTTTTTGATGAACTTCAGGGCCGCCAGAACGGTCTGCGGCGTGACATAGCTCTCGTCGTCCATGTGGAATATCCAGTATTTTTTCGTGTTTTTGCCCTGCCGGCGGCGGTGCTCGACCGCGTACTGGAGCGCCCTGCCCTTCCTTATCGCGTCCGTCTGGTAGCCCTTGTCCACGATTACGACTTCGCACCTGATGTCCCCAAGCGTCCTTTCGTCTTCCGGGTCGTCCGTGACGACTGACACCTGGTAGTTGTGAAAGCCAGTCACGTGCGCCGACTCGATAACCGACTCGATGCCGCGGCGCACCACCGGCGTCCTTGTGGCAGACCGCGTTGTTATCTGGAATATCACCGTGGCGTCCACGTTGTTGTTATTGTTGCTATTGCTGTTGTTGGTAGTGCTGTGATTGTGGGCTACTACTGCTGTTGTTGTTGCTGCTGCAACAGTCGCCTTGCCGGGGTCTTTATCGACAAAGACCTTCCTGTTGGTTATCAGCCGGAACAGCTGTATTGCGGCGATCGGGACATAGGAGAGCCAAAAGAACATGGCCAGTATAACAAGCGGACTGTCAAACACCGGTAAAGTATACTGTAATGAATTAAAAGAGTCATGCAGGACGCGCGGAGAGAGATAAAAGGGATGCCGTGGTACAAGTCAGGGGCGCATGTTCCGGGCGGGCATATTTGGAAGGCAGTTCTCCATAAAGGCCATCAACTTCACGTCGGCCGTGTCCGTGTTCATCTTTGCCATGATCTACGGGATAATAGAGCACACGCTGCTGACAAGCCCGCTTGGAATCAGCATCCTTGCCTATCCGCTTGGCGTCCACCTCGTCGGCCAGCTGTACTTTTACCACGTGCTCATGATGCTGCTTGCAGTACTGATCTCGTTCAACCCCTTTTTCGACGTGCTCTTTTTCAGGTCTGCAAACATGCTCAAAAAGCAGGCGCTTACGTGGGGGACGGGCAACATGCTCAATTTCATATGGCTCGAAGACATGTTCTATTTCGTGCTGTTTGGCGAGTGGCCCAAGGACGTGATGACGCCGCTCCAGCTCTCGTTCTACGGCGTCGTCTGGTGGTACCCGCTGCTCTTTGCGGCAGCGTCGTTCCTCTATTACATGACGGTCAAGAGCATGGCTGCGGATGAGCAGTAATAACAACAACAGCAGTAATAGTAGTATGAGTAAGTCGTTAAAATCCTGCCAGCAATAGAGCCAGTAATGGCAAGGAGCAGGGCCAAGCTGGCCCTACTGGCTTCTGTAGTCGTCGCCCTGATGGCGACTCCGCTCATCATATGGTCGGTAACACAGGAAAGGCCACAGGTAGAGCCGCCCCGGAACGGCGGCGGCAATAACAACAGCGGCACCGTTACGCCGCCCGTCGTCCCGCGCCCGCCGCCGGTGGTAAAGGTCGTTTCCGCCCCCTCTGCATTTCCGTTCGTCGAAAGGTGGGTCGCCGCCTACAACAGCAATGCCAGCAGGGAGGCGACGGTGCAGGTCAGCTACGCAGAAGCGGTGGACGACGTGCGCGCCATGTCAGCCTATGCGGACTATGGCAGCTTTTTGCAGAGCCACTCGGCAGACGTGGCAGTGACCGGCCTGCTTCTTCGCCAGCGGGAGCCACTGCCGCCTCCTCAAGGTAACGCGACCGTGCTTTTGCTGCCGGTCAGCCCCCACGCAGTCGCCATAGTGTACAACATACCGGGCTTTCCAGACGTCCCCTCGGGCCTGCGGCTCAACTCTACTGTGACAGGGGCGATAATGTCGGGCAACGCGACGAGCTGGAACGACCCTCGGATTTCGCAGCTGAACCCGGACATCTCGCTTCCGGACAAGCCCATAATAGTCGTGCGTGAGGGCTACCCCGGCAGCGCGACGCTGCTCCTGGAAAGATACATGAACGGCGGCAGCAATAATAGTCGCATAGACTGGCCCGGCAGCAGCGTGCCGGCAGGCTCGGCCGACGTGCTTTCGACTACCGTACGGCAGACGCCGTACTCTGTCGGGTACGTCGATTTCGTTTTTGCGGTCCAGACCCGCATGACCTACGCCGCGCTGCAAGACGGCTCATCAGGCCAGTACGTCCTGCCCTCGACAGAGTCCATAGCAAGCGCGATAGCAAACAGAACTACGCTCGGGCAGGGCACGCCCCCCGAGGTGGCTATGCCGTCACTACCACCACCGCCGGCGCCACCATCGCAACAGCAACCAGGCAACAGCAACAGCAACAATAATACCAGAAGCATCTCGTATCCCGCGGTAGGATTCTATTACGCGGCGGTTGACACCAGCAGCAACAGCAACAATAATGCCACTACCAGCGGCAGCCCCGCGATGGACTTTGCAAGGTGGCTGACAGGCGAGGGCCAGCGCGTGCTTGCAGACTCGACCGAGTACCCGCCCCTGTACCAGAACAATCCGGCGCTGCAGGCTTGGCTGGAAGAGCAAAAGATGATGACGGATGTAAAAAGGGAGGAAAATGAAAGAGAAGGAGAAGAGTCGGCAGCTAGAGCGCCTTGAACTGGTCGCTCCAGCGCATGTACGCCCTTATCATGTCGACGCTGACTGACGGCTTGCGGATTTTCAGTATCTCCTTAAAGTCATTGTTGCCGACCGGCCTCGGGTTTGCGCCTGCCTCCATCGCCTTTCCGCTCTCGAACAGCTCGTTTACCACGCGCAGCTGCACCGATTGACAAATATCTTTGACGTCGCTTGCGCTGTAGCCTTCCGTTATCTTGGCAAGCTCCTCTATCTTCAGGCTGCCCTCCGTGTTCAGCGGCTTTGTGTACTGGCTGAAGAGGTTGGTGCGCGACGCGTTGTCCGGCAGCGTGACATAGATCCTCTTCTGGAACCTGCGCAAAAAGCCTGCCTCGAGGCTCCAGGGCTTGTTGGTGGCGCCGATTACGTAGAGCTGCGACTCTTTGCTCTTGCCGTTGATGCCGTCCATCTCGGTCAGGAACTGGTTCTTTACCCTCACCTCGCCCCCGACCTCGCTGTTGCGCTGGCCCAAGAGAGAATCGATCTCGTCTATGAAGAGCAGGACCGGCACGCCCTCGTTCTCGTTGAGGCTGCGGGCCATCTTGAACAGCTTCGATATGTTCTTCTCCGCCTCGCCGAGCCACTTGCTCATCATCGACGCGGCGTCGACGTTGATGAAGTAGCCGTCAATCTCTGCCGCAGCAGCTGCTGCAAGCAGCGTTTTTCCGCAGCCAGGCGGCCCGTAGAGCAGTATCCCGCGGGGCCAGCCGAGCGGGAACAGGTCTGGCCTCTTCATCGGGTAGACTATGGATTCGCGGATGGCCCTCTTGGCGTCGTCGAGGCCTATAACCTCGTCCCAGCTCACCTTGGGCTTGTCCTTCATAACGAGGTCGTCAAAGTCTGCTTTCAGAGTCTCGACGTTGCCCGATGACTTGCCGCCGCCGGAGTGAGAAGAGCCCGATTTGCCGTTTGCCGGCTCGCTCCTGCCGTTTCCACCGGCGCTGGCACTCTCGGCCGGCGCAGGCGAGTCGTCGTCAAGGCCGTGGGACATCTGGAGCGCCTTTATCCTGTTCTGGTAGGCGTTTGCGCGCTCCATGTAGACCTTGTTCAGCTTGTAATCAGGGTAGATCTGGACCAATTTGACCAACGCCTCGATGGCCCGCTGGTACGACTGGATGGCCATACCGCGCGAGCCCTGGGAATCGAGTTTGATCGCCTCGGCTGCATACTTGCTAGCGCTATTTTCAAGTTCTTGGGGTGCGAGACTCATAAATCAACAGCTCTAGCAGAAATTGGTTATGCGTTTGAATTACCTTGGTGTAAATCTATCTTGCCCGGCTGGCGAAAAGTTTTGCACCTGCCCGTCACAATCATCTGGCAGCTAGGCCAGCTCGGCCTCTTGAGGCTCTCCCTCTTTTCCTGCTGCCCCGGGGCGCCCGGCTCCTTCCTTTTGCTGCTGTTGTGCGCTAGTAGCAGGCTTGGCAGCAATAGCGGTAACGATAACTGCCGCGGCCGGCGATGGCCTCTTCTCCCCTTCTGCTGCAGCGGTGGCGGCCCTTTCCGCCTCGTCCAGTATCTTTTGCTGCACCTCGGGCTGCACCGGCTCGGTATAGAGGCCGCCGGATATCCTTGATATGGCGTCGTGCATCTCTTGCAGGGCGTTTTCGGCCACCGGCACTAGGCTCTCGACGTCCCCCTTTATCCCGCTCACCGAGGACGCGGCAGAGTCGATTATCGTGATGAATTCTTCCAAAAAGCGCGCCGACTCGATCTTGCCGGACAGCTCGTTGAGTATCAGCTCACTGTTCTTTACAAGCTCCAGCACCCGGGCAAGCTCCTGGTACTCGCCGCCATTGCCGCTTTTGCCGCCGGCGCTCTCGCTAAGGATGAAATTTATCCGCGACTCTATCCTGGAGCGGAGCACGCCCATCGCGTATGCGTTCCGCTGGAGGTTTGCAAGGGCTACGGTCGCCCTCTCCCTGACAGAGGATGCTCCTCCTTCCCTTTTGAAAAGCAAGCAGACTAGTCCGGGGCAGACTAGGCGCAAAACACGAAAAAGGGCGGGGTCAAAAGATGTTGGGTTTTTAGCTAGCCTCTGCCACCATCAAAGCGGCAGCGATGATGGTGCAGTGGGGAGGGGCCGCCTAGCGCAGGACAGCCACATTATAAAAGCGCTAGGCGGCTTTGGGGACCATCGGGACATCCGGGATGCCCGGAAACTCCTCCTTCATCTTTTGCTCGACGGCCGACGCCGCTTCCTCGACTAGCCGGACGGCCTCCTCGTTTGCAGTCTCGAAATTGATCGTGTAGCCGCCCACCTGGCCGGCGTCAACCAGGATGCCTGACAGCATCTCTGATATGACGCCAAGCTCCTGCTCCATCTCTGGCACGCACGGGGTGAGCGACGACCTCACGTTCTTGACGACAGCCATCGCCGGCGCAAGCACGATGACAAGGTCGCCAAAGTCCGAGACGGACGACAGCTTTACGTGTATCCGCTCAAGCGCCGCCCTGGCGGTGGCAACGACCCTGCTCACCTGCCGGGCCCTTGCAAGCTCGGCCGACAGCACCGTCGAGTACTGGGCGTTGCTCTCCTTTATGGCGGCCATCAGGCGGCGGAACGTCTCGCCGTCCCTTGCCTTCAGGTCGGACTGGAGCGAGTCCAGCCGCGCCAGATGGGATTCGAGCCTCTTTTGCACGGCCTCTATCCGGGGCCTCAGCGGCCCGCCGGGCCGGGGCGTTGCTGTTGCCGTAGCAGCGTTGGAAACAAAGTCATCATCGGTAACAACTGATTCTGATTTGACCCACTTTGATGCAGTCATGTTGTTTACGTGCCGGTGCTCCCTGCGATCCAATAATACGACCTGTGTGCCTGAAAGTGCTGTCACCGCGGTAACACGGGCACGCGGTAACAAACAGCTTGACATTTTTTCTGGCACCGGCACAAACTGTTTGACCAACCGTTTTACCTTTCCTTTCCAGCTAAAGTCGGCGTGCCAGCCGTAGCTGCGGACAGCGTTGCCAGCGTAGCAACAACAACGACCACTACAAATACTGCCGCCGACCTGCCTTCAAGCCTCGAAGAGTTTGGGCTCTCGAAATACGAGGCCCATGCGTACCTCACCATGCTTGGGAGGGGCTCGCTGGCAGCAAGCGACCTTGCCTATTACGCCAATCTGCCGCGCACCAAGGTCTACCAGACGGTGAAAAAGCTGGAGAAAAAGCGCCTGGCAGTCGTGTCGAAGCAAAAACCGCTGATCTGCAGCGCGATACCCCCGGAGGAGGCGTTTGGCGAGATAGTCGGCCTTCACGAGCGCCGCGTCAAGAACATGAAAAGAATAGTCGAGCGCCTGCAAAAGCTGAGCGACGAGGGCCAGAGGCCCAAGGGCTCCGAGGAGCGGCGCTACTTTATACTCGACGCCGACTCGGCGCTGCCCAAGGTGGGGAGCCTGCTTGCCGGCGCAAGGTCGTCCATAGCGGCCACGCTTGACGCGTGGGGCCTGCGCCTTGCATCGCAGTGCAAGCCGCACCTGGTCAAGGCCGTGACCAGCGGGGCGCGCATACGGTTCATCATCGACCCGAGGTGCGTCGGGAGCGAGAGCCTGTCCTTCCTGCCGGACGGCATAGAGCTCCGCATGGCAACGGCTGACGCAATAATCCAGTCAAACCTCATAATGGTGGACGCGGCGCACATGGTGTCCATAGACCCGAGCAACGGCAAGGCCGCTCTGTTTGCCGCGCTCGACGCGTATGGCACGCTGCAGGCCAAGGTGTTTGAGGAGGCTTGGGCGAGGGCGGCAGAGCTGAAGCAGGTGCTTGAGGCGCAGCCGGCAGTCGCCTCAAAGGCGCTCGAGCTTGCAAGGGCGGTGGACAACGGCCTTGCTTCGCACATGCTCGAATACGCCGTCAACAACGAGGATCCGTCCTCTTCCGATCTTTTGGACGTGATAGAGAAAAAGTACGGGCTGAAACTTGCAGGCATGGGGGCCGGCGACCTGCTTGATCTGGTCGACTCGGCGCTCAAGATAAGCTGCCAGGGAGTGGGAGGGAGCGTCAGGCACGACAGGGGCAACAACATAATCAGTCTCAGGGCCGACGGTGGCAGGCACGTCCTGCCCTGGGCAGTGGTCGTGGCATCGTATTTCCGCAGGGCAGGCAACGAGCCGCGCATAATGATGCAGTCCCGCTCCAGCCCGCAGCTTGCACACGTCAGGCTCGCCCGGCCAATCGCATAAATAGCGAAAGCGGCAACTCTTGGGCGTCGTATATGCGGACAATAGTCGCAGCCGCCATCGCCGGCGGCATCGCAGCGGCAGTAGCTCTTGTGACTGCCATGCTCCTGCCACCCGTCACCCCTCCAATAGACAATAATAACAACAACAGCATCGGCGGCAACGGGGGCGAAAATTCTACTACTACCGCCCCCATACAGAGGGTCGGCGGCCTGCTGGGCTACAACCAGACCATCGTCGAGATCGGCGGCGTCAGGCTGTTGGCAGACATTGCAGACACGAGCCAGAAAAAGGGCCTCGGCCTTGGCGTCAGGGACAACATGACCGAGACTGAGGCGATGCTCTTTCCGATGGAGGTAGAGGCCCAGCACGGGTTCTGGATGAACGGCATGAAGTTCCCGATAGACATCATCTGGCTCGGCAGCGACAAAAAGGTGGTCCACATTGAAGAGAACCTGCAGCCGTGCCCAAACGTCCTTGACTGCAAGACGTACACGCCGGACAGGAACGCGCTGTATGTGCTAGAGACGGTCGCAGGATTTACAGAGCGCCACAACGTTACTGTAGGGATGCAGGCCGAGTTCGAGCTGGGCCAGTAAAAAACCGGCCATCCTCTTTATTCTTCCGGCCCTTCTCTTTCTTCCTCGTCGCCTTCTTCGGCCTGCTCGTCAATTGTATGGGCCTTCTTTTGCACCTTTCTTGCAAACACCAGGTACGTGGTGTGCCCGATCATGCGCATCGAAGGCCGGGTCATGCCCTCCCTTGCCTCCATCACCCTTATCAAAAGCTCGACTGTCTCGATGTCGGCATAGCCGCTTTTTTTCAGCTCTGTCGCCGTCTTTTCTATCTGGTTCATCGTCGGGCAGATGGCCACAAACGCCCCGCTGCCCTTCAGGGCGTCGTGCACCTGGTCGAGCACCGTCCAGGGGTCGCCAAGGTCGACGATGGCAATGTCCATCTCCCTCTCCTCGACTCCGAGGTGCGGGTCATGGTGGTTCAGCGTGACGTAATCGGCCATGCTGGCCTTTTCCAAGTTGCGCTTGGCGATCTCCATGAAATCAGGGTTGACGTCGTAGCTGTACACGTGCCCGTCCGGCTTGACGATGCTTGCAAAGAACGTTGCTGTGGCCGCGCTCCCGGTGCCTACCTCCAGTATCTTGGAGCCATTCTTCATGCCCGTCCTTGCCGCGATAAAGCCCAGGTCTTTTGGGTAGACTATTTGCGTCCGGCGCTCGGACTTCATGATAAAATCGTGAATGGTGGGCTCGAGGAGAAAGATCACCTTGCCCTCCGTCGTCCTGATGACCGAGCCGTACTCCATGCCGACGGTGGCGCCCACGTCGATGACCCCCAGGTGGGTGTGGATCTTTTTGTCTGCGGTGACCTTGGTCAGCCATTTTTTGCGCGGCGTATGGAATAGGAGGACGTACGAGCCTTCCTGTATCTTCAATATACATGTGGCAGCAACCGACTCTAGATAAAAATCAATCTAGCTTTATGCTCTTTGCCGCTGCGGCAGCCGCCCTGTCCTGCGCGTCGGTTCCTGACGCCCTCGCTGCAACGAACCACGCCGTTCCGCTCTTTTCGCCAAGCACCGCAGCGACGGCATAGTCGCCGCTCTCGTTTGCATACAGATAGCCATGCTGGCCGCCGGCAACGCCGGGCCCGGCCCGGACTTCCCGCATGAACGGGTCAAAGCCGGCCAGCGCCTTTGCAGCGGTCATGTTAAGAGGCGACGAACCCCGCACAAGTTCTGGGAACTGGTCGACGGGGTATGCGGTCATTTCCACCATGCCATATCCAAAGCCCGGGTCAGAGTAGTAGGTGGCCGAGAAAAACTGCGCTGAATGGTAACCTGTTGCGGCAACGGGTTGGATGTGGGCAGGCGTGATTTTTGCCAGGCGCATTCCAAGAACGCTGGCCGGAAACGGCAGGTCGTAGCCGGCGTATTTGCTGGCTGCAGCAAGCATGGCCTGCGTGCTGCTGTCCACGTCTATGGTTTTTCCCGCCCCCACGGAGCCGTTCCTGGCTGGGTCGGGCTTGAATGCCACGAGGTATCCCTTTTCGTCGACCCCAAGGTCGATGTCGGCAAGGGCCACCGGCCTTGCCCTGTCGACCGCGCTGTGGCTGTACACGCCGACTGCCGCCGGGCCTTCCACCACAAGGCCGTCCCACGGCCGGTACCTGTCGCCGTGGCAGGGGTCCTCAATTGCCCACCTGTCCTGTCCCCAGTACCTCGCCACGCAGCTGTTCGAGATCGCAAGCGCGCTGTACGCCCTGTATGATGAGACTTGATCTTCCTTGCCGCCCAACCACTCTGGCAGCCTCAGCAGGATATAGCGAGAGTATGCCTCTGACTTGCGCAAAAACTCCTCTATCTTGTCAGAGCTGGCTCTCCTGTCCAGCTTTAGCCGGTAATATTCTACCTCCATGTCCTTGCTGAAGGGGCTCAGAAAAGTGGCCGACTCGTCGGGTCGCAGGGCGCCAAGCTTGACCGGGCCGGCGCTCCAGACCAGCTTCCTTGAGTCATAATCGTATTTTGATTGAAAAGTGACTATCCTGCGCGCCTCGTGCTGCTCAAGGGCTCCTGTAGAGAGCCAAGGCACCACGACAAGCGACGAGGCGACGAGCGCTGCAGAAGCAATGATGACGACGATTGCCGCATAGCCGCTGCGCCTCATGGAACAATTCAGCTGAAATAACTATTTCAAATTATGTCCAAACGGTGGCGATGATGATGATGGCATAGACATGTAATCTAGTCGCAGTCTCCACAAGCTTAACTACGGCCTTGCCCTAGCCAGCAGGTGACCACAGAGACATGTGCAGGGGCCTTTGCAAAAGACATCCAAACTACATCCCTGCCAAAAAGATCGAGTACGCCCGCGGGATGAAGGTGTGCATCTTCTGCGACAGGGCCGTTTTCATGATGCTGCAGGACGTGCGGTGCCCCTGCTGCGGCAAAGGGCTGAGGACGCGCCCGCAGTACCACGGCGAAAAGGGGCTGAGCGTGAGGAGGCAGTGCGCCGGCTTACATCCTTCCGAGCGCAGTTATCCCTAGTATGCCAAGCGCATTTTTCAGCGCGACGCCAAGCGCCCTGACAAGCCCAAGGCGTGCCGCCAGTACTTGCTTGTCCGGCTCTTTCAGGACAGGCACCTTTTCGTAAAAGATGTTGAAGGCGGTCGCAAGCGCGTAGGCATGCCTCGCAAGCGCCTTTGGCGACAGCGACCTGGCGGCGTCTTCGACTGCCAGGTCGAGCTTGGCTATCTCTTTTATCAGGGCGGTCTCGGCCTCGTGGGCGAGGAGCGCAAAGTTCTCGTTGCCCCCTTGTACCGTTGCGCTTGCGGCCTTTTCCAGTATCCGCTGCGAGCGGGCGTACGCGTACTGCAGGTAGGGGCCGGTGTCGCCTTCCAAGCTCATCGACTCGTTGATGTCAAACGTGATTATCTTGTCAAGGTCCTGCTTGACCATGTTGTAGCGTATAGCCGAGATGGCGACCTCCTCGGCTATCTCGTCTATCTGCTCGGCGGCAAAGTCGGGGTTGCGCGTCTTTACTTCTTCTCTTGCCTTGTCGCGCAGGGTGTCAAGCACATAGTCGGCGCCGACGTAGATGCCCTTGCGCCCGGACATGTGCATGAACTGCCTGTCGCCGATGTCGATGCCAAGCGCCTTGGCAGTCGCCGCGCTCAGCGTCACGGCCTCGTAACCGAGGTGCCGGTATTCCGGATGCCTCCTGTCCTCTCCTTTTTCTTCTCCTGCTGCCGGTGGCGGTACAGACATCCTGCCGAGCACGTGCGAGATGATGCGCTGGAGCCGGGCCTGCCGCGAGTCGATTATCGTGACGACGCGCTGGCCGCCTGCAAACTCTTTTTTCATGCCGTCGGCGTCAAGGGTGGTGGCATAGAGCGCCGAGCCGTCCCACTGGTCTGCGTATTTTTTGTATCTGAAAGGGTCGGGCACAAGGCCGAGCTTCCACGCCGCGTAGGGGATGTCCTTTGCTATGTACGTCGCGGTGCCGTCGCTCCTCACAACCACCTTGTCTTCTTCGCCCTGCTGCGGCGCCTCTATCACCCAGCAGCCCTTGTTCTTGCCCTCTTCCTCGAACCTCACAAGCCCTTCTTTTTTCAGGAGCTCGAACGCGGCGGCCCACATCTTTGAAGTGACTATCTGCGACTCGAAGTTGAGCACGTCGTAGCGCACCTTCATGCGCCAGCACGTCTTTAGCTGCTCGTCAAGCACCCTCTTTGTTATCGCAGATGCAAACCGGGCCGTCTCTGACCTGCCCTCCTCTATCTCGCGCAGGACGACCTTGCGCTTTTCTGCAAGCTCCGGCTCTTTTTCGTACAGCTGGTTGACCTTGACGTACACCTCGTCTCCGCAGTACTGGTCGAACTTGCGCCCGTCTGGCGGCTCGACCGGGAAGCCGGCGTACAGAAAGCCGATCACGATGTCGGCCACCTGAAGGCCCGAGTCGTCCACATAGTTCAACACGGTCGTCCTGTAGTTTGCGGCCTTCATTATCCTGTAAAGGGTGTCGCCCAGGATGACGTTTCGCATGTGGCCCACGTGGAGCGCCTTGTTCGGGTTGACGCTTGTGTGCTCTATGACCACGTGGCTGCCCCTGCCTGCGTCAAAGTTGCCAAACGAGTCAGGCTCTGCAAGTGCCGAGGCAAGCGTGGCAGGAGCCAGCGCAGTATAGTCGGCTGTAAAGTTGATGTAGCCGGCGGGGTGCGGCTCGACTGATTTTACAAAAGATTTTTTTTCTTCTTCTTTTTCTTTTTTGCCGGCAAGCACGGGTTTCAGCTGCGACTCGACAAACTCTTGTGCTATCAAGGCAGGCGCCTTTTTCAGGTGCTTGCTCAGCTGGAAGCAGACGTTACACGTCAGGTCGCCAAACTCTTTCCTTGGGGGCTCTGACACGTCAAATGCGACCTGCGGGTAGCCTGCCTGCTCCACCGCTGCCGAGATCATTTGCCTGATCTCTGATACAAGGGCGCGGAACGTCACTGTTTTTTCGCTCCTCCTTCTGCTGCCATTGTGGTTATTCCAAGGTAGTTCAGCGCGACGTGGTCGATGGCGTCGACAAGGCCGGCCCCCTCGCTCCCGGCGACGACGTGGGCGGCCTTTTTCTTGACCGCTGCGTCAGAGTGGCCAAGCGCAATGCTGTTTTTCCCGCACAGCTCAAACATCGGTATGTCAGTCTCGCTGTCGCCTATCGCTATTGTTTCTTCAGGGTCGGCCTTGAGCATCTTGAGCGCCTCTGCCAGCCCGAGCGCCTTGTCCACCCCCTTTTCATTGATGTGGAACGCGTACTTGCTGTCGTTCAGGTACAGGGCAAGGCCGTGCTCGTCTAGCACCTTCTGCCCTTCCCGCAGGTCAAACGTCCTGAGCATGACCACCTCTGTCATCCGCGGGAACACCGGCTTTTCCTGCACGCCATCCAGGCTCTTTTTCAATACCTCGTACCCCTGCATGCACTTTTCCCTGCTTGCAAGCAGCCTGTGCTCCTGCGGCGCGACGGTTATGGCCCCGCCGTTTTCGCCCACTGCCAGGCGGGTCGTGCCGCCAAAGACTGCGAGCACGAACGCCTCTATCGACGACCGGCCGGTGACGTAAACTACTCTATAACCGAGCTTTTCAAGGTAGCGCAGCCGGGCAAGGGCGGCCAGGTGGACTGCGCCGCCGCCGTTTTCGGTCAGCGTGCCGTCGATGTCCACCGCAAAAACCCTGATGGCCAAACATTGGGTAAGGCTTGCCAGATTTTTATAAGTCTATGCGGGTATGTCCATCGCAAGCGAGCCTTTCAGCATTTCCTTAAAGCTGGCAATGTCCTCGGCACTGGCCATCACCGCCTCCGGCGGGGCAAGCCGCGCAGGGGCCTCGACCTGCGGCGCCGCCGCTGCCTTTTCTCCAGCGGCGGTCATTGCCGGAGCCGCCGCCATTGCCGCCGGCGGCTTCTTTGGAGCCCTCGTCCTCCTGTCAGTCAACGATTTCTGTTTCCTGATGTGCAGCTTGATCTTGAAGCCGTAGTGGCCCTTGTTGCTCCACTTTTCGACCTCGACCACGTCGCCCTGCCCGGCCAGCCGGTCGCCTTCGCCTGTCACCACCATGAAATCGGTCCTGTCGCCCTTTTTTATCGAAGAGATCTTTTCGTAAAAGTGCTGCCAGTCAAGCGGGTTTGTCACGAGCGCCTGGACCGTCAGCATGTCGCCGACGCTGACCTCCTTGATATAGCTTGAAAGGATCTCTATGCTGCAAAACTTGGCGTACATTACGCCATATTGTAAGGATAGCATCGCATTTAAGATTTTTGCTAAATCCTCCTACTATTGTAAAAGAGAAAATATTTTTGCTGTTTTATTTATGGAAAATATGGCAATGGTAGCATTTATGTGCAGATATTACATCATGTCCGGCGACAAAAACTACCGAGACTTTTCGTCAAGCCGACATTTTCTTTATCTATCAGGAGCACGGCTATGCTATTGCGTCATATCATACGGATCGCAAAAAGGTGGCGGCCGGCGCTGCCTTTGTCGGGGTAGCAGCAACGTTCCCGTCCGTGATAATCTATGGTTATACAGTACTGGATTGCGCAGACATTGGCAACATTGCAGAGATACAGGAAAGGCCGTGCAGCAGGACGCCCAACTTTTACCTCTTTTCCGTCCTGTCGCTGGCCATGCTTACCTTTGGCAGCTGGCTCGTCGTCGCAGGCTCGAAGGGAATATCCCCCGTATACAGGCAGTTCTTCTTCGACCGGCCGCGGATCATAGCGCCAAGATGGATCCGCGCATGGACGCAATGTCTGTGCAGAGAAGATCTTTCACTATCCCAATCTTTCATATAAGGCCCCCAGCGTGGAAGATGCTAGGGCCCGTCGCCTAGTCAGGACAGGGTGCTGATCTTCATTTGAAGAGTACAAGCCTCCGGAGCCAGTTGTCGTGGGATCGAAGCCCACCGGGCCCGCTTTTTCCAAATATCGAGTCCATGCCTTAAAAGCGCAGAAAACACGGAATTAGCGGAGGGAATACGGGGAACCAAGAGCCGCAAACACCGCAGGAAGAGAAGCAAAGACCTTCTTTCAGATGACGATGTAAGAAGATGGTACGAAAATCTGTGCCGCAGCAGCAAGCTGAACGCAGATGTATATCTGCGTAGGCTGAGGCTCTTTTGCGAGCAAAGGCACACGACACCAAGCAAGCTCGTCACTATAGGTACCGCTAACGCCAAGCAGGTCGAAGACATGCTGCATGACCACGTTCAGCAGCTTGAAACACAAGGGTACGCGCCATCTTACGTCAAGGGTGTCCTGAAGGCAGTAAAATCATGGCTTTCGTACAACTATGTTGACCTGAAGCGAAAAATCCGGGTGGCAAATGCAGACATGGCAGTCACCCTGCAGGACGAAAGGGTGCCCACAAGGGAAGAGCTGAAAGCCATACTGAATCACGCTTCGATAAGAGCAAGGGCAAGCGCAGGTTTGATCGCATTTGCAGGGTTGAGGCCGCAGGTTCTGGGAAACGCGTCTGCTTCCGACGGGCTGACTGTTCGAGACATTCCAGACCTGAAGATAGTCGACGGAAAAGTTGTGTTTCAGACCGTGCCGGCGATGGTCATCGTAAGGTCCACATTGAGCAAGGCAAAGCACAGGTATTTTACGTTCCTTACAAGCGAAGGATGCGAATATGTCGCTGCATACCTTGACAAGAGAATTGCAGCAGGCGAAACCATCAACGAAAGTTCGGCTGTGATAACCCTGAGCCAAGGGTATCTGATGAAAGGAAAGAACAAGGACAAAGGCAAAAAATTTGTTACGACACCGGCAATCACAAAGGATATCAGAGAAGCTATGGTGCCGGTGATTAAAGTCCGACCTTACGTTCTTAGAGCGTACTTTGACACCCAGCTGCTTTTGGCAGAGAGCCAGGGCAAGATTGCTCACGCGTACAGACAGTTCTTCATGGGGCACAAGGGCGACATCGAGGCAAGGTACACGACAAACAAGGGAAGGCTGCCTGACGAGTTGCTGACGGACATGAGAAGGGCCTTCAGAGAATCAGAACGCTTCTTGAGCACTGCCACAGCGGAGGTCCAAGAACAAGACAGAAAACAGCTGCTGCTTGAAATGTGGCGTGAGCAGGCAAAGCTTTACGGCATAGACCCAATGAAGATAAAGATAGAAAAGCAGAGAGAAGACGGCAGCAGCAAGCCTCTTTGCATTGAAGATGAGATGCTTGCGATAAAAGAGGCGATTACAAAGGCGCGGGAATTGAATGAAGAAGGAAAGTACGAGAGCAGGCTGGTGTCAGACGAAGAAGAGCTTGTCTCCTGCGTCCGGGATGGGTGGGATATCGTAAAGGAGCTGAGGAGCGGCAAGGTTCTTGTCAGGAGGAAGAAGGTTTGTTGTCATCAACTAGCAACTTGAGCAGCGCCTCTACAGCCTCTTCCTTCTTTTTGTATGCGTCTTCAGATATCGCTGATAAAAGTATGTTGACCAGTTTCAGATAAGGTTGGATGGCGCTGCTTACAATTATGTCGACAAATTCATGCCGCAGAGTCTGTAGCGCCTCGTCGATGTCTGATGAATAGACAAATATGGTATTGCCAACGACTTCTCCTTCTTTCTTTGAATCTGCCTTTGGTAACCAGACAACCGTAAAGTCGGTCTTTATGCCTACCCTAGCTTTTAGCCTTTCCAGCTCTTCTTCGAGGATGAGTGAGAAGCCGTTTTGTTCAAGTCTTGGATTCATTGCCAAATGATAAGTCAGATGCATAAAAGCCGTGAAACCACACGAAGACTACTGAAATTTAGTGCATGATGAGAGTATGGTTTTCACCTTAAATATCATGGATGCACAATATAGCGCAGAGCAAATCAAGGACAAACTACAGTCTATCTGGTGGGACCAATAACACCGGCCTCTTTTGAATCATGATTTGTTAGGGAAAACGCAGTTTTGATGCGTGACGCATCAAAGAACCTAAATACAAGCTACGTAGGTAGCGTAAGACAATTGCCGGCTATTCTGCTGCAAAAATCGGGCGTCGATTTCCGCCTTAAATATTTACGACGTGTATTATGGTGTAGTATAAACTAAAAAACCAAACGACCTATGTTGTCCGCCAGGACAAAAAACCGTTGGTACCAGTGGTACCAGAAGAACGCGGTGCCGTAGCACCAACCTATTTTGAAATATTGTTTCTCTGAAGCAGTGCAGTTTTGGTGCCCCGGGCATCAAAGAACTTAAATATATGATATATAAGGAATGGCTAAACAACTAGCACCAGTGGTGCCACTCCTGCAGGCTGGTGCCAAATTTTGATGCCAGTGGTACCATTTTTGGCACCAGAGCACGGATATGTGGTACCACTGGTACCAAAATGACTGATACCAGCATCAAAAAATGGCACCAGTGATGTCAAACATGTGCAGTGGTACCACTGGTACCAACTTTCAGCAGGATGAACCTGGTACCAGCGATGGCACCAGACAGGATCAAACGGTACCACAATGCATAACCTGCAAACGGTGGGAAATAACATGAAGAACAACGGTCGTGGCCCGACTTGATAGACCTGACAATGCACCATCCGTCGGGTGCTGCCAAACCGGTTAACCCCGTAACTCACCAAAATGATCGGAAAGATATTTGCCGTCGCAGGGCACTGTTCTTGCGCTTTCAGCTCTTGCTTTAGTTCTGCCGCAGAATGGCAATAAAGCTGTGTGTACCTACAATGCAAAAAGATAGTTGCTGCTGGTACCAGAGATTCTCCCCGCATTATCCATTTTCATGTCCAATTCTCTTTTACCTTATCATACATTTTCTATCCGTCCAACTACGTTGTATGATAAGATTCTGCCGTTTGTTTATGATTGATATTTGTAACTCTAACTTCGTTTCCCTATTTGCTATCTGCAGTCCGTCCTTTGCATTGTGCATAGTAATAATCCGTGTCCAATTTTCTATTCAGATTATTTTTGATGGTACTGTTCCACACATGTGCTAGCTACTATCCGACATCATGGCTATTTTGGAAGAATACCTTTGATTCTCTTCAAGCGGATATCAGCTGCAAGCTCTCTCTGAATGTTTACCATAATTTTTACATCATCAATTCCCGTTGCCACTGCCAGCAAATAATATCATACTCCAAGAATCTGTTTTATCTCTTCAATCATGCGCGGATTGAGCGACACCTGCATCCCATAGCTTGTAGGCTTTGGTAGGATGAATCCCATCTTTATCAGCTTGTGCACTTCATCTTCCACTTCGCCTCGCATGTGCTTTGGAAATCCCTTCTTGAGGTTTTCAACAGCAGTGTGCTTGCCGCCTATTAAGGTGTCTTTGAGCATTCTCTCCAGGACCGTCTTCTGGATGGGATTCACGCCCGTAGTTACTAGCACTGATTTATATAATAATCATGACATACATGACGTAAGGTAACGACATGTTAAATAATGGCTATTACATAGCTATGGCATGGCAAGAAAGAAAGAATCAGAAAAGGCATTAGAATCAGGCCCGCTTGAACGCCTGTTTGCCGGAAACGCCACAGCAAAGATGCTGGACTTTCTGTCGACGTTCCGCGAGTTCGACTATTCAGAATCAGATATTGCAAGGCATTCCGGCGTCTCCATAAGGCATGCGCAGCGCGAGCTTCCCAAGCTAGAACGGCTGAAGCTGATAAAGATGACAAGGATATCTGGCAAATCCAAGATGTACAGGATGGACACAGAGTCGCAGACAGGCATGATAGCAAGCAAGTTTGGACTGGCCCTGGCCAGTATTGAAGTGGACAGCGTACTGGCGAAGGAGAAGCAGAAGGAAAAACCGCTGACAGCCTGAGCTTTCAATCTCCACATAGTGGAGATTCACGCTTTAAGGAGTGTTGTGTCATTATTGTCTGGCGGCCTTTTGTCTTGTAATGGATCCAGCCGACAAAAATGATACACAACCCTTGACAACCAAATTCATAACACATCATATGACTCCAAGTTCAACAGCCTGAAATGTAATGGCCTTGTATGCGAGTGTCTGCTAATCAGTTATAGCCTCAAGAACAAACACGAATTCGATAATGCGCAATGCATATTGTTGGTACATTCGACGAATAAACTACAAATCTTAATTTAATCCACAGGAGAGTCCAGTCATGCTAAGCAAGACAATTGCTCTAGGCATACTTGCCGGAATTGTGACATCTGCAGTTTTTTCTGCGTTCTGGTTCGCAGGAACAGCTAGTGCACAGACAAGTATGGAACCGATGAAAACCACCGTCGTAAGGGATTCTGCATTGTTTGTGGGACCCAAAACACTTCCGCCCGGCGACTTCATACATCTCTACGACACCACACCGTACATGATAATGAACGGCCACGTAGCAGCGAAGCTTCCATGTGATGCCAACTATGAAACCCCCCTGCACATAATGGTTGGACAGGCGCCAGACCTCCAGCCAGCGGAACTAGAGCTGGTTAAAGAATTATCAAAACCTGGCAAGCTGTGTCTCTACCATGCAGATTTGGCCTCTGAACACGGTGAAGATGTCGCTGCAGGTTCACTGATTACGGATATCGCACTTCACAACCCAACCAGCAAGAGCATAAGGTTACCTTCAACAGCCAGCGTGGTCATAGGCGTCAATGAAATCATGCCGGGTGCAGAATCGCACGAGGAAAAGGGACACTAGCATAGGCGATGTTATCTAATTGGATACGATCCATCTCCTCTTTCTTTTTCTCTAATTCAAGCAAGCCGTCAGTAAGAAAGACCTTGTGCATTTCGGAGGATGTACTACAAAGATTTTAGCCTTGAACGAATGAATCATAGCTGCGATTGAACAGAACATTTCTTGTGATGTTGCTGCTTGGTTTGCTTTCTCTTGGATTTATCGTAACGCCACTGATGCGGGCGGCATACGCCCACACCTTTACCTCAGACGAGAACGCGTCGTTTCTTGCGCTGGTTGAGCAGATAAAAGTCGAGATGCAGCTGGTAAAGGACAACAACCTTTCCTCCAACAATGATCTAGCGTTGCAGCATGCCAAGTACGCGACAAGGCTACTGGACGCGAATATCACGAAGGAAATATTAGAGAAGAACAAACGCATAGGGACCGACCTTCCTGCCGCATTGAAGGATTTGGAGAGTTCTGTTGCAGCAAGTCCGGATGCCGCGGCTGTAAACGAAAGGACCGCCGGAATTAACTCTCTGTTGGGAGAAGCCGTATCTGCTAGGATAGAAAAACAGCAACTGACCAACTCGACGGTGAATGCAATAGCTCTTTCAATACTTGTCAACACGATGCTTGACCACTATTACAAGGCAATTCCAAGAGAAGTTCCTGAAGGCACGGATGGCGGCTCATCGGCTCCGGTAGAGGGCGTCACGGATGGCGGGAGCTACAAGATACAGGTGTCATGGATCCCGCCGGAAATCCGGGCGGAGCAGGTCAACACGTATACGGTCAAGTTCTTTGACGCAAAGACAGGCGAGCAACTTGACAAGGTGAAATACGACTTTATGTTCATGCCTGCAGACAACCCTGACGTCATGATCATCCACAGAGGGAGCCAGTCTGCCTCTGGCGGCGAGGCCCAACAGTCCTTTGCATTCAAGGAAAAGCGCGTTGGACAGGCCACACTGCGTATATCAAACATCAACAACAGCGGAGAGATTGTCGATTTCCTGATAACGGTTCTCCCACCAGCACTTGATAGTGCGGTCTCCGCAGGCAATAAAACCGGCACCATGACCAGTATGTTTGACTACCAGACTTCACAGGGGCTTGCGTCTAGAATTCCAGAGCTGTTTGACCAACTAAAAAGCCAGACTCCTGCCGACAAAGCCGGAACGGTTGCAGAGCTGGATAGCGCTCTTCAGCAGCTAAAATCCGCTGTGGACAACAAGGGGCCTGTCTATGATGTCGAGATTTTGGTACACGGCGAAGTCCACCCACGCTTGCAAAAGATCTTTAACCTGCAGCTAGAGCAACAGCCGCGGATCCAAGAAAGCAGCACCACTGCGGAATTTGATGGCAAGAGCTACTCCCTAGTCGGCAAATCTGCATCTGCAAAGGTGACCGCAGCAGCCATAAATCCTGGCGCGTCAGTAAGGGTCGAATTTGACAATTCTGGCGAGGTAGAGCTGACTTTGCCAAAGAATATGGTCGACGGCATTACGGCAGTGATGGCCGGAGGCCAGGAGCTTGACTTTGAGGAGGTAAGCTCGACTGACATGGAGACCACCATCAAGTTCACTGTGCCTGAAGTAGACAAGTCTGTCGAGATCACCGGCGCTACTGTGGTGCCGGAATTTGGCATGATGGCAACGCTCATCCTTGCTGTCTCGCTTGTGGCAGTCATGGGGTTTGCGCGCTTTAAGGGCTACGCGCCGAGTTTAGGAAGGAGGCGTTAGGCAGAGCAAGCCGTAAAATCGTCATCAATCAATTGAAAAGTAGCCGGCGCCAGCATAAACTCAGAATTGACGGATAAACCCTTTTCCCCCACCACACATTCTCTTTTATACGTATTTTGTACCTCAATCGATGGATTCTTTCTCAGCAGTGCACTGATGTGCACTGCAAACATGCTTCTATTATATTGCACCGGAGGAGTTTCGCCATGGCAAAGGCATTTCCTGTACAGTATGACCGGGAGCGGGCGAGAAAAGCTTTCGACATCCTCTTGTCTACTAGAGAGCCAGAGCTCAAGCAGCTAGCCTTGGACATAGGATACCCCACGACAGGGGCCGACTGGCAGGAAAAGGTGCTCCTTTTTTGCCTTGACGTAAACAGCTGCTTCATAGACTTGTCCAAGGACAAGATGGACGAAGTGGAAATCCATAAGTGCATGACCTTGATGAAGACCATGGCCAAGGACAGGCCGCTTATAGAATCGCAAAAGATACAGGACTTGGCGTACAACATTGCAGAAGACTTCAAGTCCCTCTATATGAGGCAAGACTGACGCAATTTCATTTTGGATTGAAGGGTACTGTAACGTTAATGGCTGATCTAACACCTCTCAAACATTGTCATCATTCAGCCGCAGCGGATGTTACGGTACCCAATATACTTTGACATGACTTTTCCTACAAGCTCGGCCTCGGACAGCCTGTAGAGATCGCGCTCGCCGTGTCTCACAGAGACTATTCTCGCCTCCCTGAGCCTTTTGAGGTGCGATGATACCGTGGACTGCGCCTTACCAGTACGTTCAATGATTTCGTTAAACGTCAGGCATTCGTATTCTAGGAGCAAAACCACTATCTTCCTGATTGTGCCATGCCTGACGTATTTCAGGATCCGCGCTTCTCTGTCAGAGATGTTCGAAGGATAGTACCGCGTGATTCTCGACTGCCTTTCCACCCTGATGGTTTTTGACCTTTCAAGGGCGGCTATGTGGTATGCAAGAACGCCGTTTGCTAATCCTGTCAGCCTCAAAAGCTCCCTGTACCTTATACCGGGGACTCCTTCGATGCCTTTCTGCAGGAGCGCATCGATGTCCTCATTTTTGACGTATGTCTTCATGGCTCTTGTTCACCTTGAGCACTCCAAGCCCGAACAGGCCTAGCATCGCAAGCAGTATAACGTGGGGCAGCTCTATGTTGACGGCAGGAATTAGAAAGGGCATCGCCAGCCCGGAGGCACTAAGGAGGTAGAACAGCTCTACCGCAACCAGCGACATAAAGCCCAACATCATAAGTGCCATCCTTGCTCTCGCATTCCTTGAATATGCAATGAGAGATACGATGCTGATGAAGACAGCTATGGTGGTGCTGGCAATATGCAGGACCGCATGGTAAACAGTGGAAGGGGAAACGTGGGGCAGGATCAATGGGGCCAGAATGCCGGGAACAACCACGGCCGTGATGCCGAACAGGCGGGCTTTCTCTGTTCCATCACTAACCGCGTTCCTGCTTGTCTGCATATCGAATTTTTCTTTTCGCACTTAATAAGGAGACTGGTACAATTATAGAATGCAGTATGTGACATAAGACTGCTAACAACGTCAACACGTATTGAATTAAAAGGTGGCAGTACATTCGACGAATGAACCGGCCCGATTTTATATCTACTGGATGCTAAAACGTACGTGAGGTTTAGAAAACCGCACGTTGTTGCTGCGATTCTGGTTGTAGCTGGTGCGGTAGCTGGGACACTGGTGTCGTTATCCATCGCCGCGCCGTCTGCATCAGATAAACAACAGGATATAATCACAAAATTACTTGTGCCATCAACAGAAAATGCGCCAGTGTTAGGGAGCAGAGATGCAAAAATAACGCTCGTAGAATTTGGAGATTACCGTTGCATGCATTGCGCCAAATTCAATTCGGAGGTCAAGGATCGTTTGATATCAGACTATGTCGATTCCGGAAAGGTTCGTTTCCTCTTTAAGGATTTTCCTGTCAACGATACACCTGATGACCAGTCGTCTGCCTACGCCGCCGAAGCCTCCTACTGCGCCGCAGAGCAAGGCAAGTACTGGGAATACCACGACAAGGTTTTTCGCAGCTATGATTTTGAAAACAATGTCAACATACTGACTCCAGCCAGATTGCAAGAGTTTGCAGCCGACATCAAAGTCCCAGACATCAACGGATTCTCAAAATGTTTGGAATCTCGTAGATATACTGATGTTGTTGAACAAAACCAAGACTTGGCAGTTAAGCTAGGATTGAAAGGAACTCCAAGCTTCATAGTAATTTCTGAAAATAAGGATCCTGTCGTAATTGCAGGTTCGCAACCCTACGAAGTTTTTCAGAAAGTACTCGATGGACTTTAATCCGGCGGTCAGAAGCAGAATAACAAGTTGCGGTTGACCGGTACATTCTACGAATGAATCACAAGCAATAATAGCATTCCACCCTAACTCTTTCCCAGCATCGTATACGTCTGCAGCCAACCTGCATGACCGCCCTGTTCATTACACGGCTGAGGGAGACACACTCTCCCTCAACTGTGTTTCTGTAAATTGCAACTTGCTGCGTGGTCTGGCCACTGAGTTATGAGATGATTCGAGTAGCTTCCACATATCTTACCACACAGAACTGTTCATTCTTGGAATGTACCATATTTTTGGGTCGTGTAAAATGCTGGGTTTGCAAGTCTGAAACCCGTCAAGTCTGACGGACGTGACGGGAAGAAGATTTTGCTCTTCTACTTTTATATATAAAAGAAAGTAGCAAAAAATGGGGGGGGGAGCTCGCAGAGTTTAGCTCTGGTAGGGCTTGCCATCTGATGTGTACTTCTTCACCTTTCCTGAACCACCTGCAGAGGCATTCTGTACGCTTGATGCTGCTTCCAAAGCGCGGATGCCGTTCATTATCCATTTGCCCCTTGGTACCAGTTCGCGCCTGAGCAGCCACTCAAGCGATGGCTTTCCGGGCCCGGTGAGCAGCAGGCTTGCAGTCATTGCAAGGAGCAAGAGGTCTATTTCGTATCCGCCGATAAAGCCCCTGGGCAGCTTGACTGCAAGTGTTGTGCCGGCCATCTCTGCTATAAAGAGTGCCGAAGTTATCCTTGTGAGTACGCCTGTAAGTATCGCAATTCCTCCTGCAACTTCCAGGATTGCGACCAGAGCAACAAGCTCCTGCGGCAGACCGAGGGTTGCAAAGAACCCAAGTGTTCCGGGCATGTCCTGAAATTTGACGAGCCCGTGCAGGATGAACGCGGCTCCGGCCACGATCCTCAGCGGCAACGGACCAAACGTCATCATCTTCAGGTAGTTTGCAGACATCCACTTTTGGTACCGAGTAGCGAATTCCATGCAAGAAGAAGATGCATGAAAAAATTAAAGGAATGTGGTTTATCCTACGAATGAACTAACCTGTTGACAGAAGTTGTGCTGTTAGTCCTCTCTTGCAAGTTGCATGAAACTGATCTGATACGCGCGCACGGTGGCGGCAACACATAATGTTTCAGCGCTCTTGAGGAATTTTTGTGATTATAGCTGATGCAAAATAATAACCTGTCATCGACCAACCAATGGTTCATCCTACGAATGAATCATAAATGATAAAACTTGATCACACCATTTTCTGATCGCATCATATCCGTCTAGCCATGACCTGCAAGGGAAACCTTGCTTACACGGTTTGAGGGGCGACCCCCTCTAAACCGTGGACTCGACAGGTCGTATGTTAGCTGGATTTCTACAGAGACTGACGACGCAAAGTTTGCCATGGCGGTGACTCGCGAGTTTCCATCAGCCATGCTGTTGATTGCCAGCATATCGTTACTGACAATATTCTTTATTTTCAAAACGAAATTCCGTTAAAATCGCGTAAGAATACAACCTTTCAGAAACAACAACACGTGAAAAAATAATCTGCGCAGGCTCATTATCCTGCGCAGGGATGCGACTTGACCTGCTTATGGTATATGCATGTCACAGTAATGAAAGTGTGCTATTAATGATTCTGGTACATTCGTAAAATGTACCTCTGGGCAAGGTATCAACAGACTGTAACCAATTAAAGTCGTTCAAAAACAACAAAAAAGGAAAAAGATGAGGGCGGGCCTACTTGGCTGCAGGGATCGTTATAGGCGTCTTGCCCGCCAAGAGCTGGTTGATTCCTTCGGCTATCTGTCTTAGGAAGTTAAAGATGTCGACAGTGTTGGTCTTTGTTGCAGCAACATCCGCCTTTAGCTGCGCTATGTCACTCTTAATTGAGCCAAGGGTATCTCTGATGTTTTCAGGATAGTTGGATGTTGTGACTCCACCGTCAGAACCAGGCCAGTAGCTATCCGACCTGTCACCTAGGCCGAAACCTCCGCTCCATGTTACCGTGGTGGATCCACTCACTCCTCGCTTGACAGCTAATCCGTGATGACCGTCGCCTGCCACCCATACGTCGACAGGGATCTCTGCATCACCGTAATAGTTGACAACACCATAGATGTGGTAGAGCGTAAGGCCGACTTTAGTATAGAACTGACTTGAAGCCGAATATGAGCCAAGCTTGCCAAACTGTGGGCGGACACTTTGGTCCAGTTTTTTGTCAGTAAAGCCTGGTCCCGGAGATAATGGCCCCGGTTCTGTCCCAGTTACAGAAGGAGTCGTCCCCTTGGGGTAAAAGTACGAGTCTACCTTCAGACCTTGGGTGCCATCGAGCTTCTTGTGAGCGTTGCCAACTGGCATGTTGGTCAGCTTGTCGCGGATGATGATGTCTATGTTGTGGAATTCGTCATCATACGCCGGTTCGGAGGTCTCACCGACTGTGAGTTTGACACCGCGGTTTGGGTCGCTTGGCAGCGGCAAGTTCGTCGATGAATGGGCCCATGCGATGTTTGCGCCCGCAGACAGCAGCAAGATAGCGGCTGCCACAGTCGCTATAGTCATCGTTACATACTTGTTGGTCATCGAACCTGCTGATATTGGGAAAATATTAAAAATTATGGTACAAACCTTGAAATAGTTCGGTAATTGTACTATAATTTCTAGTACAATAGTAGAACTATTTCGATAAATGAACTACAAACCTTATAAAATTACAGTCTATCAAGCCATCCAATGAACCTAAGAAACCTAGCAATCATTGCAATCATCGCAGGGATTGCAGCAACCACGCCAGTAGTCGCTTTTGCAGGCCACGCCTTTGAATCAGGCGCGGCTTCAGGCACATTGCCCGTAGCAACCACCGTCCTGCTCGCAGGTCAAGTGATGAGGCCGGGCGACTACATGCCAGTTGTAGACTTTTCACCAAACTACGTGACCGGCCACCTGTTGCTCAGAGCGCCCTGTGACGCTGACGGAAACCCTGCGGTCATACCTGTGGGAGGACACATCGACGAGATTGCTAATAGGACCTATGTAGACCAGCTGCAGATGAACTACATCGCACACGCCTCGGCGCCAGGCAAATCCTGCGTCTACCACTCACATGTGCCTGCAGTCAAGCTCAGCTCTATTGCCAATGCCGGCCCGCCAAGGGTCACTGACATCGGCCTCCTCAACGTTGGCACCAAGAACGTGGTATTCAGGACCGGAAATACAGTCTCATTCACGGTGCTCACCGTGGCCGGGGAGATCAACCCGCCAAACGGCTACGGTCCAGCTTCGGCAGGAAACGGCCAGCTTCCTGCGCCATTCAACACGCCAAAGCAGATCTCAAGCCTGATTGGCATGAACCCGGTTCCTCCAGAGGGAGTCCATGCCCACTAAGGGCCCCCTCCCCCTCCATTTTATTTTTGGTGATGAATATGGTCGATCATATCATTTCGTTAATTGCACTAATGCTGACAACGGCTGCGGCTGCAGGCCTGTTGTTTCAACCAGCATGGGCCGACTCTGGTTTTATAGTAAACAATCAGAATAATATCCTTACAATATTCAAGCTCCAGACAGAGGATATGCCTTTCACAACTGGTGGGACGTCTTTCCTCATAACTCCAAATCCGCTCTCCCATACAGCCGTTACAGAAAGCCCTGACTATAACATGGAATCTGGGGGCCTCACATTGCTCATCAGGGACAACGATCTGCTTGATTCTGATCCATCGGAGGGCATAATCGAGCTTGTAGGGGTCAGCCCCGGGCAATACAGCATAATCGAAGTTGCTGGCCCCTCCGGCTTTGACACGAACGAGGAACCAGCGGCGGTCGAGATAACGGACGGTTTAACTTCGACCGTTGAGATTTACAGTGTTCCCCTAGGCCCCATTGAGGAAGAACCTGTGGAGCCGCCAGAGATAGACACTACTTCTCTAACAAAGCTACAAGGCTTTGGGGCAAAGATAAACGGCATTGCTCTAGGCTCCGGCAACCTGCCAAACGCATTTGTCTCTGACTCTGACGAGTCTGATAAGGAACCGGAGGCTGTATTATTTGCTTCAGCTCTTGACGGGGACATGGACTTTGAGGCACTGCTTGACCTTCTCGGGATTCCGACTTACGATGCGCCGGATGACACTGTGTTCTCAGACGGCGCCGGCGAATATGTGCCACCGACGTTCATAGCGCCAGACGATGATGGCGCCGGCAAGCTGGTGTTTCTACCAAGACTTGATGAGGTCTTTGACGGCCTAGACGTGGTCATGAACTTGAAGGACAAGGATCTCGGGCTTGTAGACTCGGACCTTGACATGTTGGAAATACCTGTGGGCGGAGCTGGGCAGGGCGTTAGCTTCAAGCTTGAAGTAGATGACGACCTTCCTTCCGGCCTCCCTCTGCCTCCATCAGGCGAGGCGGCACTGTTTTTGAGAGTCAATACCGCAGGCAACATAGACTTTGGCAACTCTGCCAGCTTCAAGTCTTCACCAACTACCAAGTTCAGCGTGAAGAAGGGCCTTACGGGGATAGGATCTCTTCCTGACGGGTGCCCTGACGCAAGGACGTACCTGAGAAATCCTGTCACCAATGCTTGGCAGGTGCTTGAGGCGCCAACAAGAAACCCGTCCGTTGACAACGGGATTATGTGCGGCTACATCCAAAAGCTTCCGCACTTTTCGGACTATGTAGTTGCTGGCAACAACGGTGCCGCTGTTCCTCCAAGCAGCGGAGGTGGAAGTAGTGGTGGTCATGGTGGTCATGGTGGCAGTGTGGGTGGTGGAGGGAGTAGTGGTGGTGCCGGACACGGCAGCCACAACGGCGGTGGAGGAGGTTCGACTATACCCTTGGATAGCTTTTTCGTTGCTAAAACAGGGAGGATAAAGGTGGGGACTATCTCGCTTGTTAGCCTACAGGGTAATGTACTTGCAAAGGCGACTGTAGGGCAACAACTGCAGATATCATCAACCATCACAAATGCGCTGAACCAGCATCAGCCATATGCATTCATAGTGCAGGTGGTAGACAAAGAGGGGTTCACGGCATCGGTGTCATGGGTTGAAGGCCATCTCGACCCCGGGCAGACTCTCCAGCCGTCGCGCTCGTGGACACCCAACTCGTCTGGTACTTACAAGGTTCAGGTGTTTGTGTGGAATGGCATAGACAGGACACCAGAGCCTTTGGCCGACAAGGTGGAGAGGGACATGTCTGTGAAGGCGTAAGGAGGCAGTACAGGAAGTTCGTGACCTGTACCACACTCTTTATTAGTGGTACAGGTCCAAACACGAACATGCAGACGGGTACCGGGCCTGTTCAAGAAGCTGCCAGCAAGCCGCTGCTCTTGGGCCTTACCGCTGCTATAGTAGTTGGAATCATAGCGCCACTTGTGCTCCCGCACGTCCCCCACCAGTCGATGATTTACCATGTTGTCCTACACATGGCCAGCGTCACCATTGCCGCATTTCTAAGCATAGTGTCCCTTCTCGCCTATAGGAGAGCTGGTGGCAGCCGCACGCTTTTCATGACTCTTGGCTTCCTGGCGCTTGGAGCAGTAGAAGTATCCTACCTGTTGCAGGCAGCGGGAATACCATTTCTGCTCGACATCCCAAATCTCAACATAGAGGCACCTCACCTGATCTTGCTGGTAATGCTCAGCCTGTTTGGGCTTGGAGTGCTCAAGGTGAACAAGTAGATGAAGCTGGAGCAAGAAGTGGCAAGCACTCAAGAGCTACTCCTTCGACACATAGAAAGAGAGCCGGGCGTACGCTACAGGGAGCTCATGCGTCTCACCGGACTTGCCAACGGCGTGCTCACATACCACCTGGCGGCCCTTGAAAGGGCTAGCCTGATAAAGGTAGACAGGAAGTCAAGGACCACGCGGTACTATCCTGTCAATATACCTGAAAAAGAGTTGCAGTTGCTTGGCTATGTCAGGCACGGGCCTGTACGCGAGATAATTTCATTCATACTGCAGAGAGACATGTGCACCTTCAACGAGATAGTCGAGCATACGAAAAAAGCACCGTCAACTGTCTCGTCGCACCTGAAGCGGCTCAGGAATGCAGGCATCCTAAACGTCCGGTACGGCGAGTACCAGCTGTATAGCCTCATCGACAAAGATCTGGTGGCAGACGTGCTGTCAAAGTATAGAGCTAGCTTTGTTGACAGAGTCATCGACAATTACGTTGAAATTCTGGACGAATTGTAAATTCAGATATAACACGGATAGGGGAAAGGAGAGAATCCCCCTTCTCCGTGTAATGAACAAGGCTCTCCGTAGAGATCCTTTACGACATTATTGCACTCATTGCATATTAGCGATTGTGGTTCATTCGTAAAATGTACCAATAGTTAAAATGAGCAGGGAGTGCTATCTGGTTCGGTAGTGATACTGCGCTTCTTATTATTGGTGGTAATACTGCTTGCAGCCGTCGCGCTGGTTGCCAAGCCTGTCGATGCGCACTTTTTTGGTGCAACGAAAGATGTCGACGGCTACCAAGTGGTGTTTCAGCCGTACCCGCAGGCCCCAGTCGTCGGCACCAACTCGACACTCAATTTTAGTGTGCTCCAGAACGGAAGCAACATCTACAATGTGTATTGCGCACTCATCATAACAGAAAAGGCGTCGGGGCAGGTGGTCTACCAAAATCCATACCGGCTGTACGAGACAAGCGACATCACAGTCCCCTACAGGTTCGACAACGTAGGCGATTATGTTGTTACATTGCAGACGCGTATTGCTGGCCATGAAAAGTACCAGTCACAGCCCTTGGTGGCAAGCTTTGACATCTCTGCATTTGCACCCGGCATACCGTTTGACGAGCTCTTGCTCTATTACGTTACTCCGGCAGCAGCGGCGATGGTCGGGATCGTTGTATACCTACACTCTAAAGGCAAAATGTAGTACGGCCAAAACAGTAATGTAAAACACTGATTGTAAGATTTGAACCCCATGTACACGAATAACAGAAAACAAAATCATAACGTCTCATCCGACTGTAATACTACATTGTCGCTTGCATAAAACTATATAATTTGCTCCCTGCAATAGAGTAAGCATGTCCGAAATCAACCGTTTGAGTTCGGACTCGATATCTGGAGAATTAGGGAACCACCGGGCCCGCTTCTCTATTTATTTCACGCCACTACGCACAGAGCAGGCTCTTTTTGATCTCCTTGGGGCTGTAGAACAGGTTGCAGGTGCCGCAGGTCCACACAGGGTCGCGGCTTGCAGTCCAGTATTCGCAGTCAAAGTATTTCTTGGCAAGCGCGTTGCCGCAGCGCGGGCAGCTGAACATAGACAGGGGAAATGCCGCATGCTGTATATATCAACAGTTCATGGAAATTCCTGCAATCCTGTGATACTTACACTTACTTGCTCAAAAGTTCTCTGCCAGGTATTTTGAAAGCCGGCGCGCGTCGCGCTCGCTCACCGGTATGTCGCCGGCAAAGACCTCCTTTTTGCCCTTGGTGATGTTCACCCTGACTAGTGCGCTATCGCCGGGCAGAATCTCCAGATGCAGCTCTGGGCCCTTCATCATCATGCTCTTCATCGCGTCGGCGTGGAGTGAATTGCCCTGCCTGCGCGGGTTCACAAACTCGGCAGTCAGCCGGTTGATGCTGTCTTCGAGCGTGAAGGAGACCCTGCTGCCGCTGCCGTCCCCTCCACCTGCTGTTGCCGCCAGCTTTTCTATGGCGAACACGTACTTTTCGGTGGCTTCCACCTCTATCTTGGGCCCGACCGGCCCCTCGTCTCCTTTCTCCTCGTCTTCCCTCCCAGCAGCAGTAATAGCAGTAGCAGGCCGCCACACCATGCCCTGCCTTGCCACCCGGATTTTGAACTTGCCGCCCTGCCCGGAGGCGCGCAGGTGCTCGTCTATCACTGCCTGCAGCTCGTCCGGCGGCAGCGGTTTGTCGGGCCCCCGGTGCCACTGGTTCCGGGCGTCCTCTCTGTCCTTTTCGCCGCTATAGTGGACGATGTAGCAGTCCTTGGCGTTCCAGCGCCGGACAATGTCGTACGCCTCTGTCACAGAGATCATGCCGGTAGACGGGTGCGAGTTGTAGGTCTCTGTCCCGAGCACTGCAAGGTCGGGGTTCCAGGTTATCCCCGGGTCGGCCCCCACCAGCCTCAAAAAGTCCCACCCTGCGATTATTTTTCTGTCGCCGGCCCTGATGACGTAGACAAGCGAGCCCGGTGCCCCCGGCCCTTCGGCCGCATTTTCTGCCGCTATCGGCATGACAAGGAACGGCCCGACCTGAAAGCTCTGGCCCGGCGACACCTCCGTGAACTGCTGCCGCGGTATCTGCGTTTCTTTTGACACCTGGTCGGCGCAGGTGGCCGTGCAATAGATAGGTGGTGCCGAGCCTACGCGCGCAAGGTCGCTGGTGTGGCCCGGCTTGGAGCTTGTCACAAGGATGGCGTCAGGAGTTTTCCGGCCTGCAAGGCCGCCGGACGCAGATGATGATGATACCTTTTCGAGGCTTGCCGCGACGCCGGGGCCGGCGTCCACCAAAAGATGGAAGTTGCTGTACAAAATAGAGATCGATGTGTTGGCTGTTTCATCACTACCAGCAGCAGAAGTCTCGCCTGCGTCGGGTAGCACGCCGTTAAAACGGACAACCAGATCGTTATTGCTAGCGGTGGCTGCTGCTGATGGTGAGGAGGAGGGGGACGCCATTATCTATCTATAAATGCAGAAGGAAGGCATTGTAATTAAGGGTTGCACCAGGGTTGCAGGCGCAGGATGAAAGAAATCCTGCAAAAAGCTATGGCTTGATGAGGTCGTCGAGGGTCATCGGCCTGCCGTCCCTGCACACCTGGTCCGGGAAATGCTGCATCGAAAAGAGCATCATCTGCTCAAGCAGAGGCGATAGCGCAAGGCCCCTCTCTGTCAGGAAGTACTCTATCTTGACCGGCGTGCCGGGGTGGACCTTCCTGTCGACGAGGCCGTTCCTCTGCATCTCTTTGAGGCGCTGCGAGAGCGTCTTTGGGTTTATCCCCTCTATCGTCAGGAACTCGTTGAAATGCCTGTGCCCAAAGTGCATCATGTTCCGCATGATGAGCAGGGTGAACTTTTTGCCTATCACCTGGAACGTGAAATTTATCGGGCACTGCTTTAGCTTGCTGTCCATAGCTGCCATCAGCCGGGCGTCCAACAACTTACCCTGGTTTCACCTGCTTACCCTGGGTTAACTCGATAAATTTACCTTTCTATAGCGACTAACCCGGCGCAACCTGCGGTGCGGCGATCAGACGCCTGCGAGCCGGGCCCTGCCGTGAAGGCGCGCCTGGTGCACCTCGCTTATCTCCTCGCCCCGGTGCCGGCGCCTCTCTATGACATAGCCTGACGATGAATGATAGATGATCACCATGTCTTTTGGGTAGAAAGAGAGCATCTCGTGGTTCTCATAGTCAGACGCCATGTGCCGCAGGTGTATGCGCTCCCACGCAAACAGCTCGTCAAGCTTGCCCTGGTAGTGGAAAGAGCTGCCGCAGGGACACCGGACGTCCCGCCAGTTGCCGCCTATGTTCCGCAGCCAGTCGCCGTCGCCAGGAGAAGGAGAAGAAGGGGAAGAAGACATGTTGTTTACGCTTTCCACAGGATAGGAAAGACGCGGCTTATAATTTTAGCCGCCGGTCATTCTCGTAAAGTCGTTGCGCCTGTTGACCGCCTTTATGTAGTCAAGGTTTGCAAGGGCGACTACGGCAGAGTCGCGCACCTCCTCGCTCTCGTCTGACAGCGCCGCATCCAGCGTCTTGCGGGCCTCCTCAGAGCCGATTACGCCCAGCGCGACTGCCGCCTCGTGGCGGACGAACAGGCTCGGGTCGTTTTTGACCGCGTCTGCAAGCGCCGGGATGCCGGACGTAAAGCCGAGCTGGCCCAGCGAGAAGGCCGCCTCGTGGCGGACCAGGTCGTTGTCGTCGTCCTTGAGCACCCTGCCTATCGGGGCCACCGCAGCCTCGCCGGCTATCTCGGCGAGTATGCAGACGGCCCTGGTGCGGACGACGCTGTCCTTGTGCGTCAGCAGGCCCTCAAAGTATTTCGAGTTCTTTTCGTCAAACTGCCTCTCCATCTCCTCGAAGAGCTTGTTGCGCTCGCGGGAAGTGGAATATTTTGTCGTCGTTTTTGCTGGCGGTGGTGATGATGATGCAGGTGGCATATTGTATGGCAACTGTGCTCCGGCAGAGCGCCCTTTTAATTTTATACCTTATTATACAACCATACAATACAGGCATCCCGTATATGCGCGTCAGGTACTGGCGTCTTGGCATCACCGACGTCCTCGACTCTGCTTACCCGGCAGAGAAGGCGAACCACTGGGACATCAAGTGCATGCAGGGCGAGTACGAGCATTTTGGCGTATTCTGGTTCAGGTACGGCACGCCGTTTGACAAGGAGCCGGTGCACGGCGTCTGCTTTTACTTTAACGACGTGCCGAAAAAGACGGTGGACGAGCTTGCCTCCTTTTTGCAGGGCAAATTCGGCGGGCAGCTGCTCTACCGCCAGAGCAGGGGCTTTTTGCAGGGCTCAAAAGAGTTTGCAGACGGCAAGTCGGTCGCGCTCCTGGCAAACGAGCTTAGCCTGAAGTTCAACGCGCCCGTTGAGCTGACGATAGAGTTTGAGAAGGCCACCAAGGAAGAGGTAGACTCGGAAGCCTGGAAGCTCCCCGCCGGAAAGGCGCTGCCCATCCCGGGCCCCGACTAGCAATAATAATGTGGGTGGGTAGATAGGTTATATTCTCCGCCAGCGTAGCAAACGGCGCTGGAAATGGCGGCCGAGATGACCCTGCGGGAGCACCTGAACGAGCTCCGCGTGCGCGTCATGCACATCGTGATAGCGGTCATTGCCATCACCATCTTTACAATGACGTTCGACCTGCGGCCTGCCGAGTTTGGTGGGCTGACGCTTGCGTATCCATACCCGGACGCCATCCACAACCTCTCGGCGCGGATCATGCTCTACATGCAGGACACGCTCCTGCCGGACAACGTCACGCTGGTGCAGACGGCCCCGGGGCAGGCGTTCTTTGCGCAGATGTACGTCTCCGTCCTTGCCGGAATCATAGGCTCGATGCCTGTCATCGTCAAAGAGATCTCGGGCTTTATCTCGCCGGCGATAAGCGCGCAGGCCAGAAAGAGCATCTCGCGCGTGGTTGTGCCCGCAATAGCCCTGTTCGTGGCAGGCGTGGCGTTTTCGTACGTGGTCGTGGTGCCGTTCGTGCTAGATTTCCTCTACCAGTACGGCGAGGCAATAGGCGTCGTCCCCCTGTTCAACATCACCGATTTCATCTCGTTCGTGCTCCAGTTCCTGCTCGGCTTTGGGATATCGTTTGAGCTCCCTATACTGATGTACGGCATAGCCCTCACCGACACCATGTCGCCCACGTTCTGGCGCAACAATTTCCGCTACGCAGTCATAATCATTGTCATATTCGGCGCCGTGATAACGCCCGACGGGAGCGGGATAACCATGTGGTTTGTGGCCCTGCCCATGCTCGCCCTCTATGCGGCAGGCATGGCGGCAGTCGAGGCGAGGGCGCGCCGGATCGCCAGGCAGGAAGCGGCCATGGCCGGCGGCGGCAACAAGTAAGTCGGATACCTAACACTTAAATCCTCAAAAAGGCTAGCTGTGCCCTAGAAGATGTCCTCTTTGGGACTACTCAGCGCCCTGACGATGCAGATGCCGCAAGGCATGGAATGGATCTTTATCGTCATCATCATAGTGGTGATATTCTTTGGAGTGAAAAAGATCCCCGAGCTCGCAAGGACCTTTGGCAAGGCCGGCGCCGAATACGAAAAGGCGAGGATGGAGGCCAAGCGCGAGATCCAGCAGTTAAAGAGCCAGCAATCAGGCGGCGGCAAGATGGGGCGCGAAAAGCTTGAAGAGATCGCAGACACGCTCGGCATCGACTACACCAACAAGAACGACGAGGAGCTGCGGGCCGCAATCGACGTCGAGCTGAACAGGACGAACAGCAACAACAAAAAGTAGGCTTTTTATTACAACTTTATTTCCCCTTTATACCGTATATATTGATGATCGGCCACCAGCAGATCGCAGGCATCGTCGACCGCTACGACATGAGAAACGTCGCAATCGCCACCATCGGCAGTCACTCGGCTCTCGAGGTGATGGACGGCGCCAAGGACGAGGGCATGAAGACGGTGTGCATCTGCCAGAAGGGCAGGGACCTGCCCTACAGGCGTTTCAAGCGCCTCGCAGACGAGATAATCACGCTTGACAAGTTCTCTGACATTTTGAACAGGGAGAACCAGGAGAGGCTGCGCGACCTCAACTGCGTCATGGTGGCCCACAGGGCGTTTACCGCCTACCTCGGGTACGACAACATCGAGAACAACTTCAAGGTGCCGGTGTTTGGCAACAGGTCGCTCCTGAGGGCGGAGGAGCGCTCGGCCCCCCGCAACCAGTACTACCTCATCGAAAAAGCCGGATTGCGGCACCCAAAGATATACCGCAGGCCCTCAGATATTGCCGGGCCGGCGATGGTCAAGGTGCAGGAGGCCAGGCGCAAGCTCGAGCGGGCGTTTTTCATCGTCACATCGTACGAGGACTACAAGAAAAAGGCAAAGCAGAAGGTGGAGCAGGGCGTGGTGACAAAGCGTGACCTTGAAAACGCGGTGATAGAGGAGTACGTGCTTGGCACCTATTTCAACCTGAACTTTTTCCACTCGCCGCTGACAGGCGAGACCGAGTTTCTGGGGATAGAGAGGAGGCTGCAGACCAACCTACACGACTTTGTATCGATGCCGGCCAGGCAGCAGATGGAAATCGAGGGTGTGGAGACGCAGAACATCGAAGTCGGCCACACGCCGGCAAGCATTCGAGAGTCGCTCCTTGAAAAGGTGTTCGAGATGGGAGACAGATTTGTCGCATCTGCCAAAAAAGAGTACCCGCCGGGCATCATAGGCCCGCTCTCGCTCCAGAGCATAGTGACAACAGACCTCGACTTTGTAGTGTACGACGTCTCGCTCAGGGTGCCGGGCAACCCCATAATGGCGACTACTAGCCCGTACACGAAATACTATTACGGGCACACGATGGGCGTCGGGCGCAGGATAGCGATGGAGGTAAAGAACGCGATAGCGCAGAGGCGCCTGCGGGACATTGTCACCTAGTTATCCAAGGAGAAAGAAAGGTTCACCGCTCTATTGGCTCCTCAAACAGCCCCTTCCTCACCTTTATGGGGATGTCATAGTACGCGGCAAGGGCTATCGAGTCTGACGCCCTGTAGTTGCGCAGCACCACCTCGCTCCCGCGCTTGCGGAAGTACAGGTTTGCCCGCAGCACCGAGCCGCTCTGGTATACCCTGACTTCTGTGAGGAGCAGGTCTTCCATCGCCGCTATCTCTTCCACCAAGTTGTAGATGGTCGGGATGCCGCCCTTGTCGCCTTCCTGGAAGCGCGAGATGTGCCTTGCGACCTCGCCTGAAAAGGCGCGCATCGGGAACTCTTTGCCGTCCTCGGCCTTCAGGATGACCACGCCTTCGAGCCCCATCTGGTCTACAAAGCCGACGTAGCTTATCTTGGCAGAGACGTACTCGTCCTCTTCCAACACTGCCTATTATGGGCTGCACTCGGAATTAAGGCTTTGCAGGCTATAGCTCGGACGTGGCGTGCAAAAGGGCACATATACGCCCCAGAGGGAGGGAGGACAGGACACAAGATTTAATTTGCAAAAGTGCGCCCTCCAACCCAGAAGAAAAGGCGGATGGACGGCGGCAACAACAACAGCGGTAGTGGTAGTGGCAGCATTGGCGGCTGGAGCCGGTGGCAGGCCGAGCGGGAAAGCGGCTTTAGGATACTTGTCACCGGGGCGACCTCGCTTGCCATCGCGTTTGTGATCTACTCAAGGCTGGCAGGTTCGGGGCTGACGCCGGTTCCGCCGGAGCAGCTGGCCGGCCTGGCAAACGCAGTGTTTGCGATAACCGCCGCGGCTATGGCCGCCGCGTTCTATGGCGCGTACGTCATACTCAGGTCAGAGCAGAGGCGTGCAGGGTCGTCGTCTGGCCTGATGTCGCACATTGCAGGCGCATTTGCGAATAACAGGC
>NZ_JBBIHK010000009.1:62278-80695 GCF_037447015.1 Nitrososphaera sp.
GTGATGGCTGTCGCCTCGGCGGCCTACTGGGTGTTCTTTGCGTTCCTGTCGCAGATACTGGTCTACAGGCCAGACATCTCGTTTGCCGCGACAGGCATAGCGGTGCCGTCCGTTGAGGTGACCCCGTGCTGCGGAGCGCCCGGCTACGTGCCGATGCTGAGCGCCTACATCACGGACCACTTTTTGTTCTTGGTCATCCCGGCAAACGTCATCCTTGCATCCATAGTGTCGGCCATGGTGGGGTTCAACGTCGCGCTGAGCGTCTACGCGTACAGGCTCCGCAGGATGGTGCAGGCGGCGGCAAGCGTTGCTGCAGGCGGCGGAAAAAAGACGTCGGTCGTGGGCGGCATAGGTGCCGCGACCGGCCTCTTTGTGGGCTGTCCCACGTGCGCAGGCAGCATGGTTTCTGCGCTGTTTGGGCTAGGAGTGGCAGGCGCGGCAGGCACCGGGGCGAGCGCGCTGGCCCCGTTCCAGAGCGCGTTCATTGCCGCAAGCATCCCGGCGCTGGCAGTCGCGCCTTTCTTGCTTGCAAGGAGCATAAGGTCGATTTCACGGTGCGGTGCCGGCAGCAGTAGTAGTGGTGCCGGCAGCAGCAATGCCGGCGGCGGCAGCAGCAGCGTCGTCGGCTAGCCTGACCACCTGCATCATGTCAGGCGTGCGGATTACGTGCGCCGCAGCCCGGGCCACGTCGTCGTCCTTGGGCATGAACGCTATCCCAAGTCCGGCGCGCCTTATCATGCATATGTCAGAGCGCGTGTCGCCCACGGCAAGTGTCCTTGCAAGGGACACGCAGTATTCCCGGGCGTGTTTTTCGAGGTGGAACCGCTTGCACACAGACAGCTGGCAGTCGCAGCCTGCCTGCTCCCACCCAAGGGGCATCCTGACCCTGCCGGTCGCAACCGCGTTGCTACCATCACCAGCAAACTCTAGGTCGTTTGCCGACACAAAGTCCATGCCGAGCCGCCTTGCGACTGCGCCTGCTGCGGCGGTATAGCTGTCGCTTATGATGCCCGTCTTGAAGCCGCGCTCCTGCAGGGCGCGCACGGCCTTTTCGCAGTTTGCCGCCAGCGGTATGGACTCGACTGCTGACTCGATGTCCGACCTTTTCACGCCTGCAAACAGGGCCGCTATCATCTCTGTCTTGACAAAATTCGGCAGGTTGTTGCGCTCCTGCAGGGCGCGCACCTTGCCGCCGAGCCCCAGCCCTTCTGAAAGGGCAAAGACGAGCCGGCCCGAGAGGAGGGTGCCGTCCATGTCAAAAGCTGCAAGCCGCGTCAATCTGGTGTTCCTTGGTCGCAACCGCACTAAATTGTTTGCCGGGATTGGCTTATAGGCATCCCTGCCGGCACCATTCCAGTTGCAGGACAGAAAGTACCAGAAAAAGAAGGCGCTCGTGGAAAAGTTTGTCAAAAAGCACGGCAGAGTGGTGGATCACTCGGTGATCCTGAACAGCGTCGATGTCGACTATGACACGCTCATGCGCATCCTGGCCGAACTGCGGGCAGAGGGGCGCATTTCATAAGATAGCAGGCTGCGCTTTTTGAGCTCGCAGGTGCGTTTGAAAAAGAGGGCGGCGCTCACGCATGCACGCATGCACGCATGCATACGCACATACATACAATTGACAGAGGCATAGGCGGTATTATTAAATTCGGCAAGGTCCTTCTTCTTTTGTTTGCAATGACCATCGAGCCCGTTTCAATAGCGACCTCCATAGGGTTTGGAGGGGTTGCAGGCTTTCTGATAGGCTACGCGATAAAGAAGGTGATGAAGCTTGCGTTGATCATAGTAGGGCTGTTCTTTGCAGCCATTGCGTACCTGGCACACCAGCAGATCATCACCATCAACTGGGACAGGTTTGCGGCAAGCTCGCAGCAGGCAGTCACGGGGATTCAGAACGCCACCACAGGGGGAGGCGCCATCCCCGGCGCCGTCGACCAGACCGCCTCGGCGCTTGCAAACATCGGGATACCGCTCACCGGGAGCTTTGCCGCCGCGTTCGTCTTTGGGTTTATGAAGGGATGATGATAATGGCACCGCTCGAAGAACAGGCAGGACCCCGCTTCGCCCCGTTGCCACATATGTCGCTAGCTCACAAGTATTACGGGGCAGTCTGCCCCCTCTGACACCTTTCTTGCGACGCTTCCAAGGGCGGCGACCCTTGACGCCCCCCGCAGCCCCTTTGTGCCCATGACTATCAGGTCGCACTGCTCCTCCCTTGCAAACTGCAGTATCTCGTCGCTTGGGTAGCCGACGACCACCTTTACGTCGACGACAACATCCGGTGCCGCCTCAGAGTAGAGCTTCTCCCTCTTGGCGTTGAGCATCCTGGTCGCCTCTCCCTTTAGCTCCTGATAGAGCTCCTTCAGGTATTTCTCCATCGAGACGGTCTCGCCAGTCGCCTTGGAGTGCATCTGCGGCGGATGTAGCAGGGGCGGGACGGGGATCTCTTCGACTATGTTCAGCAGGGTTATTCTGGCGCCGGCGGCCCGGGCCACCTTGGCGGCGCATTCAAGCGACCGGTCTGAAGGGTCAGAACCGTCATGGGGCACCAGGATTTTCCTGTACGTTGTCTTCTTCTTTTTTTCTTGCTGCTGTCGTTGTTGTTGTTTTTCTGCCATTCTCTCTCACTCGTTCACCCTCTCTTCATCTTTCTTAATGGATGAGCATAAAGGGGCGGCCTGCAGATTCTGCGACCCTCCTTGCGACGCTTCCAAGCATCATCAGCCTGCGGGCGCCCTTTAGCTGCCTGCTTCCCATTATGATCATGTCGGCGCCCTCCTTTTCCGCGGTTTTGAGTATGACCTCGGCTGGGTCGCCCACCTCTATCATTGTATTTGCCTCCAACCCGGCCGACCGCGCTTTTTCCACCCTGTCCCCGAGCATGTTTTCGCCGCCCATCCTTATGATTCCCATCAGGTCCGCTTTGGCCTTGCCAAGGGTTGCCTTTTCCTTTATGAACGCAAGCAGGGCGCTTGGCGGGGCGACCCTGTCCTCCACCACATGGAGGAGTATGATTTTTGAGCCAAAAGGCTTTGCAAACCTGATGGCCTCGTCAAGCGCCTTGTCGGACATCTCGGACCCGTCGTGGGGCACCAGCAGACGTGAAAAATCGCTCCTTTTCATGCTGTACGACATTATTGATTGGAGCGGCACTATTTATTATGAGCAGGAGAAGGGCAGCGGCCGGCCTGTTTTCCTATGCGGCCGTCACTGTTTTACCGCTGCTGCCTTGCCTTGGCCTCAAACTCGCCTATCATGCGGTCAAGGCCCTCCTTTATCCTGCCCTTGGCAAAGACGCCGAGCATCGACCCGAGCTTGCCCAGCTTTAGGTCGGCGCTGACATCCACCCTTGTTTCGCCAGAGCCCGCAGGGGCTAGGCGTATTTCGACGACCGTGCCCTTTGCGTCTCCCTCTATCACCTCGCTCCGCAAGACCGAGCCGTTCTCAAGGGTGTGCTGCGTCTTTTGGTGCATCTCCCTGCCTGCCACCGTGACATCCTCCTCCACGGTGACCAGCGCACTGCCGTTACTGCCGTTGCCGTCAGATCTTTGCAGAACCTTGACCGACCTGTACCTGGCCGGGAAACGCTCTGGCAGCCTTTCAAAATCGGTTATCAGCGCAAACACCCTGTCCGGGGCGGCGTTGACAGTCCTCGAGGCTTCTACCTTGACCATCGGGCGTGGCAGTAGCAGGCAAGCCTATAAAGATTCTCATGAGCGAGACTAAGGGTTCTGCCAATTTGGGCGCCGCCAAGCAAAGGTCAGCCGAGCAAGAGCGACAGAGCAATCGAAAACGGGATGTGCAGGGTGACAACATCCGTCTTGGAATTGTAGACGCCGTACACGCCGTCGATGTCCAGCCTGTCAAATTTTTTGTGCAGGTAGGCAGAGTCGATTACCACGTCCCTTCCCCGGATGTCCATGTCTAGCCGGGTGCTTGCGCTGTCGAGCTTGGAGGGCCTGACGCCGACCTTGACGTCCGAGGCGCTTACGCTAAACCCCATGATGCCGCTGCGGTCGATCCTGTCTACCACGTACTCGCCGGGCCTGGACAGCACGTCCTGCTTTGCCTTGGTGCTTGGGAAGAGCTGGCTTGCGTCAACGTCCACCTTGTATTCGAACAGGCCGTCGAGCAGGCCCAGGGTAAAGGTCTCTCCAGTATAGGCGTAGGCAGGCTGCAGCCACCAGCAGCATTGCGGCCCGGCAGGCGACACAAGCACGGCAAAGACGACGAGGGCGGCAGCGGCAGCAAAGAGAGGCAGAGCTGTTGCTGCGGTAGCCCTGCTTTTCCTACTGCCTTTCCGTAGCGACATCAGCGATAGGCGAGCCTGCCAGGCATAGTAAATCCTTTACGGTAGATTCCTATAGAGGCTTGTTATTGTTGTTTTTGCTTTTGCGGCGCCGGAGCACATACACGCCGGCGGCAGCGGCCCCCGCTGCGGCCACAGAAGAATAGACTGCAAGCTGGGCAGGACTTTGGAAAGCCTGCTGCAATGGCCCCCCTCCTCCTGCTGATACAGCGGACGATGATAATAATGCCGCTATCACGTCCTTTGGCCCGATCCTGAATATCGTGCCTTCCGACAGCGACAGCACGTACAGCAGGCCGTCCGGACCCACCTCAACGTCTGTCACGCAGCCAAAGTCCGTGCCAAATATTATCTCGTCCTGCGGCTCGCCGGCTCCTGCCACGCCGTCCTGCAGAGGGCTTGCCTGCGCAAAGACAAACCCGTCGCGGCTTTCGTTCAGGACGAACCTGTAGAGGTTGCCGTTGTTGCAGTCCCCGACGAACAGGCTGTCCCCGTATTCCTCCTGGAGGGGGCCGGAGCCTACGAAGGCAAGGCCGGTGGGCGCGACCGGCCGCTCCCAGCTGAACTCGGGATCGCTGTACCTGTAGTCCAGGTACTGCGGAATGCGGGCCAGCGCGTCCTCTGTCGCCGGCCCCATCACCACGTCCCAGCCGCTGTTCATCTTTTCCTCAACCAGGTTTATCTCGTCGTAATAGTCGTCGCCGTTTTCCGTGTCCCACAGCCTGCCCGTGACGGGGTCTATGGCAAGCCCAAAGCTGTTGCGGACGCCGATGGCGTGATACGGGTCGCCTTCTCTGTCTATGCGCATTATCACGCTCGTGTCCTCGAACAGCTCCTTGGAGTGGTTCTGCAGGGCGCCGTACCTGCCGGCGTCGCCAAGCACGAGGTATACGGCGCCGTCAGGAGCCGCGACCATCCCGCCGCCGTTGTGGTAGAACTGGGTCGCCCGCAAATCGCGCAGCAGAACCGGGTTTGAAAGCGAGCTCCCGTCCCAGTCGTAGCTGTAGACGCGCTTGGCTATCGCCTCGCCGCCGTCCCTGTCTGACTCGCTAAAGTAGAGGTAGACCTTCTTGCTGCTGCCGCTGTTGCTGCTTCCCCCTTCGCCGTTTGCGACCACCACTGCTATGCCGAGCATCCCCTGCTCGCCTGCGTTTGCGACATTTGCGTCGAGCACGGGCTGGCCCTGCAGAACGCCGTCGCGGATGAGGCGCACCTGCCCGTCGGTCTTTTGCAGCACGAGCACGTCGCCTTCTCCGACAAAGGCCAAGGTGGTCGGGCTGTTGGGGATGATGGACGAAAAGCGCTCGACTGCAAGTGCGGGGTCGCGGAGCTGCGGCATCACGCCGGTAGGAGTGGCGCCGGCCGGCTGCGGCGCAAGCAAAGGAAACAAAGGCGACGGTGATGGCAATAATAACATCAGCAGCAACAGGGCGGGCACAAGCACGGCAGCAGCGGCTGGCGCTGTAGCGGGCATCAATAGAGGCCAGCGCGTCGTTTTATATTAACACATTGTGCATACGCGGGAAAGAAATGGGAGAGAGACGGCGCGGTGGAACAGGACCCCAGAAACGATTCAGCGCAAGGTAGCTTTAGAAGAAGAGGAAGCAGTTGCCGGCAACCTGCCTTCTTCCTCCAATTCTTCTCCCTCCTCCCCGCTACCGGCCCTGCGCCCGATTATGAATGGCAGGATAAAGGCCAGCTGGGCAAGAGCCACCACAGCGTATGAAACGTACAGTATCGTGCCCGGCGACTGTTTCAGCCCCGCCACGACTTCGGCCCGCGCGGCGCCAAAAAAGACGAGTGCCACAATCGCGGCCAGGGCAAGCACGTGCCAGGGGTTGTGCGCGCCCGACCACACCGTCCTTATCGAGCCGGTCCTGAACGCAAACAGCGCAAAGGCGGCCGCCATTGCGGCGTCTGCAAGCGACTGGTAGAGGGCGCCGTATTCCAGCCCGTAATTCTTAAACACCCACGGGGCCACCAGGCCAAACCTTGCGTCAGACAGCCCAAAGAGGAGCGGAGGGTTGCCGGTTATCACGTCGCCTATCAGGAAATGTGAAAAGGTGGCAACAGCGTAGGGGACGGTCCTGCGCCAGCCAAACACCGCGAAAATGGGAACATAGACTGCGGCCCAGAAGGTGAGCGAGTGTGTTATCGAATGGTGCGGAAAGAGCGGCGAGAGCATGAAATCCATGTCTGGCAGCATGGCCGCTGCAAAGATGAGCGGCAGCGAGAACGACGCGCCTTTCTTCAAGAAGGCCCTGTCGAGGAAATACGCCACCGCCATGTGGCCGGCAAAGAACATTTTTTGCGCCTGCGCCCCTCCTGCCATCAGTGAAGGGGAGCACCGGCTTATAGGTCATGTGACGGCTTTTTTCTTTCTTTCTCTAGCCGCGGCTGTACTTTTCGTATTTCCACCCGCTCTCGAATTCCTGGTGCCGCGCAAGGTCGTCCTGATTCTGAAACGGCTTGCCGCACCGGCTGCACACAAAGTTTGACATGGCAGTAGGCGTCACCTCAGGGTAGTCGGACCGCTCCTCGCGCGCATTCACGGCCTCCCTGTCCTTTATGCTCCTCCTGTCGGAGGAGGTGGGCCGGGTCCTTACGTTGGGCTCTACCCGTGCCGCATCGGTCATCTGCTGGCGCTGCAGCTTGCCCTTTGACCCGTGCGCGGATACCATCCTTCGGACCTGAGCTACATCGTTGTATACTGTGTACCCGTCCAGCATCTCGAGCAGCGCGGCAACGTCGGGGTCGTCGCGGATCCGCTTCTTTGCGTGATCGAGTATCTGCTGCTTGTACGCCGGAAACCGCAACCCATCCAGGCTGGCGACTGTTTTTTCAACAAGCGAGTCGTCGCCTGCTGCAACACGCTCCGCAGCTCTGTTAAGCCTGCCTGAGTCAGATGCCTGCGCGGCTGTATGATCGCTGGACAAAGAGGAATAGCGAAAAGACTGGGATGAGGAATTGACGTGGTCTTCTTCTTTTGGCATGTATCAAGATAATATATCTGCACGACAGCTTTAAACAGTTAGGGGGCGCCTTCTCTTTTGCGTTTGTTGCTCCGGGTGAGGCTACCTTTTCTCCCGTTTTCCTTTTGCTTTTCCGCCCCGCCTTTACGTTCTTTCTGGCCGCCGGTAGTAGCCGTCATCATCTTTGTTATTATCCGCTCGCACTCGGCTGCGAGGCTCATGGCCTTTGCCATGTCGCCCTTTTTCGCCCCCTTTAGTGTAAGGTCGGGGTTCAGGATCTGGTTAGAGTTGACGTTGCGCAGCCTGTTGAACTCGTTGAGCACCGCATAGTCGCCTTCCGCAAGCAGCCCCCGCGCTCGCAGCTGGTCTATCACCTGCTTGAACTTTCTGTGCACGTTGTCATGGGCCGTTTTCATGTAATAGAGCGAGTTGAGCCTCTGCTCAAGGTACTCGTGTGCGAGAAGTATCGCCTCAAGCTGCAGCCCCTGCTCGAAAACAGACAGGGCGTGGCGCATCACGTCGTCTATGCCGGTCCTGTGCCCGTCGTCAAGATCAATGTATGGAGGAGGCATGTCGCGGTATGATACAGACGATTCAGGCGAGCATGCATAATATAATAATATGTTATGGTCGCGCCTGCCGCGGGATAGAACAGGATGCCGGAAACCGGGTGCGTCCAGTGTTAAATATTTCCTGATACCTCATGCCAGTGAATGCAAAGAAAGAGAGGGATGATAATGATGCCGACGACAACAACGACAACGATGATCATGATGGCGCTGCTTGCATATTTTGCGGTGGCGTCGCTTTTTGCCGCACCACTTTTCTTGTCCACGGCCAGTGCCCAGCCGGCGCCGCCTGCGGTGCCGCCTTCCTTTAACACCGTAAGCGGCACCTATACGAACGACGAGGCAGGGCTAGAGATAACGCTGCCTGACGGCTGGAACGGCATCGCGCTGCCGGGGGCGACGGGCGTAACGTCGCTCATAGCGTCGCCGGAGGACTTTATCACGGACGGGCAGGACGGTGGAGGGGGCGACAGCACGCCGTCGGCCTTTATGTCGGTCATGATAGTCGACAAAAAGAGCGCACAGGAGGACACCGTGCCCGAGACGGCGCAGAGGCCTGCAGCCCTTCCCGAAGACTCCAAGACAGAATGCAAGCCAGTGCAGCAAGAGCCGGCCACCGTGAACGGCATGGAAGGCGTTATGGTCATCATAGAGTGCACCACGCAGGACGGCGAGTTCATCAAGACCAAGATGTATTCGTTCCAGAGCGAAGAGAGGTTCTTTACTGTGGCGTTTGGCGCAAACTCGGACTCGGCCTACAACGATAACGTGGCCAAGTTCGACGACTCGGTCAAGACGCTGTCGATAGATAACACGATAGAGGCGCCTGCGATACCCGAGTTCCCGGCGGCTGCGGCGCTCGCAGTCGCGGCTGCGGCGGCGATAGGCGCGACCGTCCTGCTTGGAAGGAGGATGGCATCGTCGTCGGCAGGCGGCGGCTTTTTTGCGGGGAAAAGTTAGTTAGAGTAGAAAGAGAGAGGTCTTTTTGTCTCTCCTTCTTTCTTTCCTACTTTTCTCCCTCGCCGACTGCTTCGCTTGACGTGCCGAGGAACGCCCTGCCGGCCGCAAAATAAACGAATATCGGTTTTTCGTTGCGCAGCATGTCGACTATGCTTGAGAACATCGAGCTTGGCAGGTGCATCCGGATTATCCCGTCCTGCTCGTAGTCGCTCTCGAACTTCATGTCCGGGTCGTTGAACCTTATCCAGGCTATCGTCTTGTTGTTGCTGTCGGACAGCTGGATCTGCGCCCTGTTGGTCTGGTAGCCGTCAGGGCCACCGTAGACGATGACGTTGTAGTAGGTGGCCTCCCGCCTGGCGCCCTTGGCGGCGGTGGCTGCGGATGCGACCATTTGCAGGCGCAAGTGTGCGCTCCTTTGATAAAAAAATTCCGACTCGCCTGGCTTGCAAAAAAAGGACGCGTCGTTGCGTTGTTACGCAGTGGCAGAGGGAGAAGACTTGCGGTACGGGCCCCTCGTGCGCCTGCGCGCCTTTTCCTCGTCGCCTGCCCTCTTCAGCATAAGGTTCTCCACTCCTTCTCCTCCGCCTTCTTCTTCGTCCTGACGGTGGGCGGCAAGCTCCTCTGCCGTTTCAAAGTGCGCTCCGCACCGGGGACACTCAAGTTCCATGGCGTATTTTCGCATTCATCGCATTTACGCATGGCTGCTGTGCAGATATAGCGCGCCGGGGCAATCACCACGTGGACAAGGATTTTGACGTGGCAGTGGTGGGCGCCGGCTACGCAGGGCTTGCATGCGCGCTCTTGCTGGGCAGGTACAGGCTCAGGACTGCTGTCTTTGATGGGGGCAAGACCAGAAACGCAGCCACGCGGCGCGTCCACGGCTATCCGGGGTTTGAAAGCTCGTCGCCGGCCGCCCTGCTTGCAAGGGTGCGCCAGGACGCAGGGCAGTACAAGTCTGTGACTTTTTTGAAAAAGGCCGTAGAGCATGTCGCCGCAAAAAAAGGCGGGAAAGGGTTTTCCATAAATGCAGGCAGCAACACCAACTACAATAACAACAGTAGCAACAGTAGCAGATCGTACAGCGCGAGGTACGTCGTCCTTGCGACCGGTGTGCAGGACATCAAGCCCGAAATTGCAGGTTTTGACAGGTTTGACGGCGACGGGGCATGGCATTGCCCCCACTGCGACGGTCCCGAGACTGCCGGCAAGAGGCTGGCCCTGATAGTTGCAGGCAGGAAAAAGCTGGAATACGCTAGAGAGTTTCTCGGGTGGACAAGCGACATCACCATCTTTCTACACGACTCACGGATCGACAGGCAGGAGCTTGAGGAAGCTGAGGAGCTTGGGATCGAGGTAATCGACGACACGGTCACAGAAATGTCCGGCAGGAAGGGCAGGGGAGTCAAGCGCCTGACCTGCGCAAGCGGCAGGCGCCACTTTACCGACCTGGTGTTCTACAGGCTTGGATACGTGGTGCAGAACAGACTTGCGACAGAGATTGGCTGCCGACTTGACGACGACGGGTACGTCAGGGTCGACGGCGAGCAGAGGACGAGCGTGCCCGGCGTGTACGCGGCAGGCGACATCGACACCGATAGGCACTTTGTGGTCTTGGCGGCTGCCGCCGGCGTCAGGGCGGCAATTTCGATATACGAAGACGTTGTGAAAAACGGCGGGAAGAAGAGGAGGAAAAGCGCGTAAATATCATGGGTGTGCCGGCAATGCTGGCAGAGAGAGAAGAAAGGCATGACGATGATGATGGCGACGACAATGGCGACGATAGCAAAATGGCAATAGACAGCATCAGTAGAGCCCTCCCCTGCGGGTGTAGTGGGGGCGATCATCGTAGCAGGCATGGTCGCAGTCAAATTCCTGCTGCTCTAGTCCAAGCTGAAGCGGCTGGTGGCATCTGGGCGAGAGATGAAGCAGGGCGGCTTATCTGAGCCGGCCTTACGGCGCGCCTCCGGCCTCGTCGTATACCTCCATCACCTTTGCCAGGCAGGTTACGCCGGGCGGAGGGTTGTCCGGCTCGTCTACCTGCAGATCAAGCCTCACTGTCAGCACCCCGAGTATCTGGGTGGCGCCGGTCTCGGTTATCGTCACGCGGTCCCCTGCCAGGCGCGCTTGGCTTTTAAAGCTGCCAATCTCGTCGATGCAGCCGTCCGGGCCGACCACCACCTTGTGCCCGTGCCACGACCTGTTTGCCACCTCCTCATCGTCGGCGTGCTGGGCTTCGTGCGAGTCAGAGGCATAGATGCCGGCGTCGGTCTGCACCACGTAGGCATAGACCGTCTTTTCTCCTGACGGGAGCGTCCTGCCGGCTGCTCCGTACACCTGTATGTAGGTATGGCCGTCCCCGTCGAGCCCAAAGCCTTTGATGTCAAAGTCTGCAAGCGGGCTGTCTCCCCTTTCGTCCTTGGCGCCGGGCTCTTCGCAGCCAAAGAACACATTGTTGGTAGTGGCGCCTGCTATCACGTCGTAGCAGGCGTCTATGCCCTTGCCCCCGTTCAGGCCGTCGTCGCCTGCGTCGCCGTAGAGCGTGTCCCGCCCTTCCTGCCCGTAAAGCCTGTCGTCGCCGTCAGAGCCGAGCAGGGTATCCTCGCCTTCGCCGCCCCACAGCTGATCGTCGCCGGCGTCCCCGTTCACCGAGTCGTTGCCGCTGCCACCGACTGCAATGTCGCCGTCAGGCCCGCCCCAGACGAGATCGTCTCCCTCGTTGCCGTACACCCTGTCGCTTCCTGAATCCCCGTGCAGCGCGTCGTTTTCAGGGCCGCCTGCTACCATGTCGCTGCCGGCGTTGCCCCAGACAGAGTCGGCACCGGCTTCCCCAAACAGCCGGTCGTCGCCGGCATCTCCCACAAGCTTGTCGTCGCCTTCCATGCCGTACGCCGTGTCATCTCCAGCGCCGGCCCAGACGATGTCGTTCCCGCCGCCGGCCTCAATGCAGTCGTTGCCAGCGTTGCCAAACATGGTGTCGCTCCCGCCAAGCCCCCTGACAAGGTCGTCGCCGGGCGTCCCGACAAGCACGTCGTCGCCGACCGTGCCGTCTATGACGCTGCCGTATGAAGACAGGGGCCGGCCGCAAAAGAGCACCGTTCAGGGCTGCTCCGGCGGCTCCTCGTCTACTGCTGCCGCGGCAGTAGCAGTAGCCTCCTGCGCGTACGAGATCCCCGGGCTTGACGCTGCTGCAAAGAGCATGCCTGTTGCTGCAGCAATAAACAGGGCTGCCAGCGTGACAGGACGATGGTGGCGCCTATGCATGCCCGTTCCAGAATCGCCTACCATATACATACTAGGGAGCACGCCTCTATTGCAATTTTACATGCCTATTTTTTGAGGAGGAGAGATGGAGTGGGGGAAGGCGGGTGCAGGCGCCAGAGCAGGCTTTGGGAAAACGCTTATCTCTTCAGTCCTGCAAGCGAAGAGCGGTTGGCTGTGGCGCAGGCAACAATAAGCGAGGACGTGATGAGGCTCATAATCAAGCAGGGCAACGTCGTGCTCGTAGGGAGCGTCAGCCCCGAAGGCACCCCAAACATTTCGCCGAGGTACGTGCTCGATGTCATGGGCGGCGAAAAGCTGCTCTTTGCGGACGCCTTTGAGAACAAGACATTCCACAACATTGGCTCGTGGCCCAAGGTGGCAGTAGCAGTCTTTGACAGGGACAGCGAGGGAGGCGGATACCAGCTAAAGGGCTCTGCCGAGATAGTCTCGGACCCGGAGGTCATAAAGCGCGCAGGGCAAAAGCTGAGAGAATTTGGCATCAACGCAGAGCCAAAGCGGGTCTGGCTCTTGCGCGTGGCCGAGACTTTCTCGCTCGAGCCAAGCGCCAGATCCAGGGCCCCGATATCGTCCGCGTACAGGTAACAATCACAACGTCCCGTAGCAACAGATGTGCAAAAGAGAGCAAGAAAAGAAAAGATGGGCGGGGAGGGGATGGAGAGGGAGGCCCGGTCACGGGCTGTCCAGCGCGGCCACCATGCTGTTAAAGTATGGCGGGACCGTGTTGTACGGATTGCCGCTCCCGTCGTTTGTCATGTACATGTACCCGACGTACGCCCTTGCCTGCCGGACATAGTTAGAGTCGAGGCTCCAGACATCCTTTGCCGTGAACGCAAAGTTCGACTTGGAGTAGCCGGGGTAGTACGTGTTTGACGACAGCTTGGAAAGCGACGGTGCGCCCGACCCTTCGTACACAGAGATGTTGGTCAAAAGGCCGATGTAGCCCCTGTCCACCTTGGCGCCGGGGTTGCCCTTGATGAAGGTGAACCCCTTGGACTTGGCATAATTCACGAGGTCCCTGTAAAAGGGCACCTTGTCTGCCGTGCTTGCCATCTCGTCGAGCATCAGCCCGTCGGTCTCCGGATACCATGCCCTGTACCTGTCTATCTTGACCTTCAGGTCGGCAAGGGTGTAGCCGGCCGGCTGCCTGCCCCACTTGGTCGCCATGTAGCCGAGTATGTGCTCCACCCCGGCGCCGTCCAGCTGGCGCACGGCGTTGTGGATGGTCGAACTATAGGAGGTTCCGGGCCCGCTCGACGGGTTGTAGGCCACCGAGAAGGGCACGAGCGGGTGCGCCTTTTTAGCCTTTATCACAGCGTTCCACATGCCGTTAGAGTCCCACAAGTCTGGGTACTTGTACAGCGGGACATAGACGCCTGTGGAGCGCATGCTGTTGCCGCTGCCACCGGTACTGCTGCTTGGAGCAGGTGGGCTACTGCTGCCGCCACTACCACTGCTGCTGTTTACACCACCCCCTGTCCGGTAGTAGGCCGTGATCCACGTATCCTCGCTCAGGGTGACGTACCGCTCCCTGTTGGTGCTCCCGTTCCCCCAGCGGTCAAAATAGATCCCGCCTGCCGAGTAATCGGAGGCAGTCACCTTGTAAGTAGTCCCCGTGCTTCCGGAATGGACCAGCTTTGTAAAGCCTGTCTTGACAGTCGAGCCCCCCGACTCGACTGTGATCCACATGCTGACAGGAGAGCCGCCTGTAGAGTAGCCCTCCACGATCAGGTTCGCGCCTGCCGCCTCCGCGGGCCCCGGCGCAAACAAGATGCCGCCGGCGACTCCGGAAAACAGCAACGCTGCGAGGGCAAGCGAAACCGCTTCCCTCATTGTCTTCTGGTATTGTCTACGATGCAACTCTTTTGAGACTTGGATCATGATTTAAAGCGATTGTGCGCACGCTCTCTGTACGTATTCCATAATTCTTTATGCTAATCGAAAACTATGATCAGATTCTAGGTGTGAAAATAATGTGAATATTTTGTACCATTTTTCGGTCAAAGCAGCCATTATTATGGAATATTTGCAGAGGCAGCTTCTTTGCTTGTCAGGGCGCAGTGCAGGCGGGCAGCCGTCGCCATCCGGCTGCAAAAGGCGGGTTTGCGGCAGCTGGAGCTTTTATAGGGCGCGGCGGGCATAAGAGCAAAGAGAGAGTTGAGAGGAGCAGAGAGGCTGCCGCCGTACCAAAAGGAGGGCGCGTACATACTGGCCCGCAACGGCCCTGAATACCACATCGCCAAGATCATCAGCGAGGGCGAGACTTCCAACCCCGGCTCTGTCGGAAACGCAAGCACAAAGTGCCTGCGGTATTACAAGAGCCACGAGTATTCGATTGCAGAGAAAGAGCCTTCCCGGGACGAGGTATGCAGGGCATGCCTGACAAAAAAGAGGCTTGGCGGCTGATGATGATGAGTAGCAGGGCAGCGCGCAATCAGCCCCTTGCGCGCAAAAGCGGCCGGGGTTGTAGCAGCAGTAAGACGGCTTGTCTGTAGAAAAACACCCGTACCCCACGTTATATGCACGGCTGGCCCCTTCCTTTTCTACGGCGCTGCTCGCATGACAGGTCCGGCAAAAGCGATGGGCATCGGGATAGCGATCTTTGCAGTCCTCATAGTGACTGTCGTAGCAGCAGGCATGCTGCCAATGCTGTCTGGCCTTGCCAAGGGGGCGGCACCCTTGCTGGCAGATAACAACAATGCCGCCGGCGGCAACAATGCGACTGAAGCGGCGCAGGGCCTGAAGGCGCTTGCGTCAAAGAACGCCGAGATGAAGGAGACGATGCGCCAAGAGATAGATCAGGAGGCTAGTGCCATGATAGACAAGTGCGCCGCGTCTGGCGATTGCAATGACCTTGGACTGTTGAAGGAGATGTGCGCCAACAACAACATATTGAAGCTGGAATCGTGCAGCGACCCAAGGCTCAAAGAGCTACTGGCTGGCGCGTAAAGAGCTAGGCTTAACGCCGGCGCAGAGAGATGATCAGCTGCAGCGCTTGCGCGAAAGTTCTTCTCAGCAACACACTTTTTATGTAGTAGCTCTGTGCCACAGCGTCAAGTCATAACAACAGACGCAGCTCTTGCCCTGCAATACAGAATACGGTCCAAGAACATAATTCAGTCCGCATCGTACGCCGCGAATAAATTCAAGCTATATTAAATACAGCGTGCGTGTTTATATCTCATGACTTCAGGGCAGTATTTTAACAAGGGAGTAAAGGCGCTCGATTCGCCCCACGTGGGGCACGTGGTGAGAGAAACCGACGACAAGATAGTGGTGTTTGGAGGCGGCGACGACAGGTACGATATCCCCAAGTCTGAAATCAAGTTTACAAGCGGCAACGTCCTGGTCGACCTGCCCATGTACGAGATTGCAAAGAGGTACAAGGTCAGCAGAGAGGTGCCGCTCCCGACAGGGAAGGCAACTAGGGATCCCTGGACCAGGCCGGAAAACGTCGACCTAGCCTCATACGAAAAAGAGTATCCAAAGTCCCTGTTTAACAAGGGCGTGAGGACAAACAACGAAGACCATGTGGGGCACGTCGTGAAGGAAACTGCCGACAAGATAGTGGTGTTTGGCCACTATGACTACAGGTTTGACATCCCCAAGTCAGAGATAATCGCGGTGGGGAGGAACGTCATAGTCAGGCCAGACTTTCCAGAGATATTGAAGTACAGGGTAGACCGCGATGCGCCCCTGCCTACGGGCGAGCCGATAGACAAGCTGGCAGAAGAGCAGTAGCAGTAAAAGCTCTTTTTCCTTATTTCTTGTTGTCGTCGTTGTTGTACCTTGGCGGGTTCTTGCATATCTTGAACTCTTGAAAAATCTTGTCGGCGTTTTCCGGCTGCACCCTGACGGTATCCCTCATGATCGTCTGCACCTGCCCAAGCGTGTAATAGTAGTTGCCCTTTTTGAACCAGATCTCGCCGGTAGCCGAAAAGAGCTCGTGCAGCTGCATTGTCAGCATAGAACGGATGCCTGCCACCCACTTAGAAGCCTTGGCCGCATTCTCTTGCAAGAGAACCAGAGGAAGAGAGGAAGAAGACGTTGTTTTGTGGTGGCTCCTTAGTCCAGCCCGCTGCCAAACACATACCTGCAGATTCTTGCGATCAGCCCGATCATGAGTAGCACAAACGCAACAAGAATAATGCAGAACGCCGCCGAGCCACTGTAGACTGATGTGTACGTGGCGGCGACATAGCTCTCAGCCGGCCCTATCAGCGGCAGAATGGCGACTCCGGCCACAGCCATCAAGATGTCATAGTTGCGCCTCAGCCTGCGCCCGGTGGTCTCCAGCCGACCACGGCTCATATCGTATTATTGCGGCTCCAGTCTAATAACCCAGCGCCCAATTGCTTCTGTCATACGTACTAACTCGCATAACGACAAGAAGCGGCACAAAGTTGAATGCAAAAAGAAGAGCATTAGATGTTCTGACCGGATTTACGTGGTCTTCGCTGACACATACACTTACATTGTAATTCCTGTCCTACATATCATAGAAAACAATTTGACGGTCTCGGCGACGCGGCATGTCAATACCAGAAAAGTCGGCATATTCTTGGCCGGAGCCGGCATTTTCCTGTTCCTGCTTTCGTTATTGGCAAACGTCGCTTACCTGATCCAGGGCGCGTGCTACCTGTCCTCAGGGTTGTTAGAGGGACTGGCAGACGAGTCTTGCACCAATGGATTTACGTCGCAGACGACCCAGACCCGGCCAATAGCAAGCACAGAATTTGCAATAGTCGCAGTGATAATTGCAGGCACTGGCGCGGCGCTATTTTATTATTCTAAAAATTCTTGACAGGCAGTGTGGTTGTTTCCAGCCCTAAAAAATGGTGCGGGCTAGGGTGGTAGGGGCGGGGAGCGAGGATGACGCTCTTGGCTGTCAGTGCGGCGTGGCAGGCATCGCGCCCAGCTGCTGCAGCAGGGGCAGCGTGTCTGCGCCGTGCCACCTCTCTATGCACTTGCCGTTGTCAAGAAAGCGGAGCACGGACGCGCCGGTCACGGCTATCTTTTTCCCGGCCGCAGGTATCCCGTTGAACGCCGACCCCGTGTGGGTGCCAGTCACAGTAAAGGTGCAGGCCACCCTGTCGCCCTCGGCCATCACGTTTTCCAGCTCCAGCCGGGCGTCGGGGAAGGCGGCCCAAAAGCCGCTGTAATACTGCTTGATGGCCTCGATCCCCTTTATCGTTCCCTGCGGCGTATAATAGATGGCCGCATTGTCGTCGTAAAGCTCGAGATAGTCGGAGCGCCGTGCAGGATCGCCAAACGCCCTTGCGGCATCCAGAGTAGCCTTCTTTAGTCTTTCTGCTCTTGCACCCGTTGTTGTTGCTGCTGACATGATGGAAAATATTCTGCCCGGATCCAGATAAGATTAACTAGAATTTGATTTCCGGGCCGTATCTTGCCGCTGCGGTATTGACGACCTTTTCAATGTCGGCGCGTCACACTCTCTTTATACTAGAATTCTGCTAAAAAAAGTTAGTGCCCAAGAAAAGCGGCACAAGTGCGAGCACAAAAGATGTGGAGAGTCTTTTTACTCCTTGTCGATGAACTCGTCCGGCCCGGGCGGCTCCGGATTGAGGCCCTTCCTCTTCCTCGTCTCTGCCACCAAGTTCTTGAATATCGAGTTTGGCACCGGCGCCCACGTCTTGAAGAACGTGGTCCACATGGCCTTGCCGGCAGTCCCGCCCCTCATCACTTCAGAGAGGTCGAACGTCTCCGACGCCGGCACCTCGCCCTGTATGATGGCGATGATGCCCTTTTGCTCGACGTTCAGGAGCTTGCCGCGCTTGCCTGACAGGATGCCTGCCACCGTGCCTATCTGCTCCTGCGGGCACTTGATCTCAATGCCGAGGATTGGCTCGAGCAGGACAGGGTCGGCTATCAGGATCGAGCCCAGCATCGCCCTCCTCGTCGCCGGCATCAGCTGCGCCAATCCCCTGTGCGCAGGGTCCTCGTGCGGCACAAAGTGGTGCAGCACAAACTTGACGCCCCTCACCTGCTCTTTGGCTATCGGGCCGTTCCTTATCACGTCGTCAAACCCCGACCTGATAGAGTCCATCGACTCCTGGATGAACTGGACGCCCTTGGTCTCGTCTACGAGCATGTTGCCCGACGGGTCGATGGCGACCACGCTCCTCGACTCGTCCGTGCCCCAGCCCTTTTCGCGCAGGATCTTGGCCATCTCCTTCTTGTCCATGTCCTCCTTGAGCTTGCCCGTCCTGATGAGGTCTACGATGTCCTCTGGCAGCGGCTCGACGCGCATGAATATCTTGTTGTGCTTGTTTGGCGACTTGCTCATTATGGGGCCGGCCTTTGC
>NZ_JBBIHK010000010.1:0-57059 GCF_037447015.1 Nitrososphaera sp.
AACAACCGGAAACTAGCGGCTAGCAAGACTTCTAAGCAATGCCTTGTCTTACTTTATTGCCTAGGATACTTGTTTTTCAAACATCTGCTTTTCCATGTTGATCACTATGTTCAGACCTGCAACCTCCTCTTCGGTGAGATCTGTCACGATGAGAATGGTGTTTCTGTCATCAACTAATTTTTGGGTGTATGAAATTCCGTTAACTATTTCTGATCTAAAAACAATACAATGAATAGAAAATCGCAGGTAACCCGCCAGGGTCACTGATTCAAAATTGAGCCTACTCCCTGCCCACTCAATTTTGAGTCAAGTGTCCTACCGGAAGGATAGCGGATTTCCTTAACGGAACCCCGCCTTCACAGGAGGGATTATCTGCGAAGCCAAAGTGATTGGGTGAGCAGAGCTGACCAGATATACCCGCTCAGGATCAGGCTGTACAGCAAAAAGGGATGAGCAATGGGACAAAATCTGGTTTAGGAACATTAGCAGGGTTGCAGACTCGCCTATCACAAATCCGTCAGAAAACTTCGGAAAAAGCGGCCTAGGATATTTGGATCGTCGATTTTGTCGGCAGCTTCAACCTGAGGGTCACTACGCCGTTTTCATAGGCAGCCTTGCCTTCCAGCTTGGCGTCATCGTTGGTGAACGTGTACGGCAGAGGGATTGTCTTGTCGATGCGCAGCGGCCTGTGCAATTGATAAGTTGTTACTGCACCCTGCTCGCTCGCTTCGTTCCTCGACGCCCTGATGGAAAGCATGTTCCCTTCCACCGAGAGGAGTATAGAGTCCTTGGCAAAGCCCGGCAGGTCGACAGAGACGACAAGCTCGCCCTGGCGCTCCACTATATCGACGGCAGGCATGACAAACTCGAAAAATTCCCGCGACAGGTTGCCGGCGCCCTTCTTTTTCTCCATCATCGCCTTTCTGTTTTCATTGCTCTTTGTATAAACCCTGCGCCGCTGCGGCGACAAGTAAAAATAGGCCGGAATTGCAAGCACCGGAAGAAAGACAGATGTACGCCGGCTCGTACGACATGCCAAACTGCAACGCCTGCGGCAAGCAGGTGCACCCCGGGGAGCTATCAGAGAGTTTCAGCTGCCCCAAGTGCAAAAAGGCCAGGATATGGCGCTGCGAAGGGTGCAAGGGCAAATCAAAGAAATACAAATGCCCCGAGTGCGGCCACGAAGGCAAGTAATTTTACTAAGAGAGCACTTTGAAAAAGCCCCGCACCTGGTCCTTCTCGTCAGGCTGCAGGCCGACAAAAGCCTCGATGAGCTGGCGCTCGACTGCTATCTGCTTTCCTATCACGGCGCGCAGCTTTTTGCTGTCAAGGGGCGCGATGCTGTCTATCTCGCCCGTGCTGTACGCGTAGATATACTCGCTTATCACCTTGGCTACAAAGAGCGGCGCGCTCTCTATCAGGAGCAAAAGCCCTTCCTTCATGGCCCTGCACGGCGCGTCTGTGGAAGGGAGCGACGACACGTACGATTTCAGTATGCCCATACGCCTGTCGCCCAGCTCTTCGATGGAGGAGGCCACGAGCAGCCCCGTGTCGGTGAGCTCGTAGAACGGCACACCTTCCAGCTGCAAAGCCTTTGGCCCGCGCCTGAGCGGGAGCCGGCCCCCCTCCTTGACCACGCCGGCGGGTATGAGCACCTCGTCCAGGTCGCGGAAAATGCCCGAGTAAATGTTCTGCCACAGGATGCCGTGCTGCTCCGCAATGGCGTGCGCTATCGAGGTGCGGGTGCGAAGTTCGGGGCTCTGCTCAAGCGCTAGGTGGGCGATGATGCCGCGCTGCCTCTTGGCCTCGCCGGTGAACTTGTTCCGGCGGGTCTTGAAGGTGTCAAATATTGCAATGTTTGACTTGGCGTCTTTCAACCAGCGCAGAGCTCCTACAGGCTCTTAGCAAGAGAGTTAATATTTTAATTTGTTGGTTTTTTGCATTAAAATCCTCGGCAAAGGGGGCGGGCAAATCACACAAACCATGCCGGCGCCCAAATTTTCAACAGCTTTTTATTGACGTGCGGCCAGACAAACGGCGGCGTGGCAAGGGGCAAGATAATTGTTATAGAGGGGACCGACAAGGCGGGCAAGACGACCCAGTCCCGGATGCTTCAGGAGGCGCTCAAGGCGCTGGGCAAGATATGCGTGGTCATCGATTTCCCGGATTACACGACGCCGATAGGGATGGAGATAAGGGCGTTTCTCGACGGCAGGCGCGACTATAGCGCAGAGGTCAAGCACCTGCTGTTCTCTGCAAACAGGTGGGAGAAAAAGAAAGAGATAGAGAGCATGATTGAGAATGGCACCATAGTGGTGATGAACCGCTATTACCAGTCGAACCTCGTCTACGGGGTCGCAAACGGCATGGACGAGAGCTGGCTCTTGAAAATAGACAAGGGCCTGCCAAAGGAGGACCTGACCATCGTCCTTCTCGTGAATCCGTCGGTGTCTAAAAACAGGGCCGAGGTGCTGGACGCATTCGAGGGCGACGCCAAGCTGGCGGCGGCGGCGTACAGGAACTATGTCAAATATGCAAAAAAGTTTGGCTGGAAAGTGCTTGACGGCTCCAAGAGCAAGGAGCAGGTGCACCAGGAGATATTAAAGATGGCAAGGAAGCTTCTCAAAGTTTAATTCCGCCCCGCCTCGAATATACACGCAAGATGTCGCTGGACTTTGCAGGCGAGATAACGGACCCCATCCACCGGTACATCAGGTTCTCGCAGGTGGAAAGGGACGTCATCGACTGCCCCGTCTTTCAGCGGCTGAGGCGCATACGCCAGCTTGCAGGCGCGCACCTCGTGTACCCGAGCGCGCAGCACTCGCGCTTTGAGCACTCGCTTGGCGCCATGCACATCGCCGGCCTTGCCGGCGAGAACCTCCTGCTGAAAGGGTACGTGGACAACGCCGAGACAGTGCAGGAGCTGAGGCTGGCGGCGCTCCTGCACGACATCGGGCACGGGCCGTTCTCTCATTTGTTTGAAGAAGTGTTGGAGACCGGCTGCGGCACCTCCCACGAGGAGATGGGCCGGCGCATCATAGCAGAGAGCGAGATAGCCGACATCCTGGAGAGGAACGGCTACAGCGCCGGCCACGTGTCAAAGCTCTCGTTTGGCCAGTCCAAGACCGGCTTTCTGAACGAGATAATCTCGGGCGGCCTGTCGGCAGACATCATGGACTATTTGCCCCGCGACTCGTATTTCACGGGGGCAGAGTACGGCAAGGTGGACTATTACAGGCTGGTCAGCTCGTTCGAAGTTTCTAGGGGCAAACTGGCCCTTGACAGGTCGGCGCTCAACTCGCTTGAGTCGATGCTGATATCCAGGTACGAGATGTTCAAGGCGGTCTACTTCCACAAGACCGTCCGCTCGGCCGAGGTGATGCTACTGGAATCGATGATAGCAGCAGACCAGGCGCTCGGGCTCACCGACACGTCGCTTCCGAACTATTTGTCGCTCACGGACGAGGCGACGCTTGAGAGGCTTGCAAGGGTTGGAGGGACGGCAGAAAAGCTGGCCCGCGACTATTGCGACAGGCGCCTGCTAAAGTGCGTCTATGAAAAGTTCCTGCACGGCCGCGGGGACAGAAAGCGGGTCAAGAGGATGGACAGGAAGGCGCTCTCGGCGCTTGCGGCAGAGATAGCCGACGGGGCGGGAGTCGACGGCAGGTACGTTTTCGTGGACGCCTCGCGCGCGTCGTCGATGCCCCTCACGCCCAGCAAGCAAGAGATGTATTCCGTCCTGGTGGCAGACAAGGGGAGAGTTTACGACCTGCCCGTGTCGGAAATGCCGCTTGTCGACTCGATAGCCGGCTTTTTTGACATGCTCAGGGTTTACACCACCGCAGAGAACAGGGAGAGGGTCGAGCGATCCGTTAAAAAGGTGCTTGGCGATCAGGATTCAATGAAAATGGGAGCGGGGCTGCACCAGGGCTATGGCAGTAGCAGATGATGACGACGACGATAAAAACAACAGCAACAACAGCAGTAGTAGTAGTGGTAGCAAGGGCAGAGTAGTCATCAAGCTTTCCGGCAGGGTCTTCTCGGGCGACTCGGGCGACGAGATCAAGAGATACGCGGCGATGCTGGCAGGGCTCTCTGCAAAGGGCTTGCAGCCGGTCGTGGTGGCAGGCGGCGGCAAAATAGCCCGCCACTATATCGGGATAGCGCGCAGCTTTGGGCTCGATGAAGCATCTTTGGACATCATCGGCATCCAGGTGTCCAGGCTCAACGCCAGGCTGCTTGTGGCGGCGCTTGGCCCGCAAAAAGCGCACGCCGCGATACCGGAGGACCTGGAGCAGGTGACGCACGCAGTCGCCGGAGGGAAAAAAGTGGTGGTGACAGGCGGCCTGCACCCCGGCCAGAGCACGAACGCGACTGCCGCGCTCATTGCCGAAAAGGTGGGCGCAAAGAGGTTTGTCAACGCCACAGACGTTGACGGCATATACGACTCGGACCCGCGCGCAAACAAGGATGCCAGGATGTTTTCTGCGATAACTGCCAAGCAGTGCAGGGAGCTCCTCGGCGGCGAGAACTCGATGGCAGGCGGGTACGACCTGATGGACATAGTCGCCCTCAAGGTGATCGAAAGGTCAAGGATACCCACGGTCGTGGTCAGGTCAGAGCCCTCAGTCGTCAGGGACGCGGCGCTTGGCAAAAAGAACGTGAAAGGCACCAGGATTACGTTCTAAAAGTCCACAAAAGACTAGCTCACGGTCTTGATCTCGCCCCTGTACGCGGCCATGCCGTCGGCCAGCATCCTGGCAAAGATCTCTTCGCCCTGCTGCGCCGGCAGCGGCTTGGACTGCGCCTTGGCGTAGCCGTCTGCGTCGCAGATAAAGAGCATCGCCTCGTCGCCCCGGGTCATCTTGGCGGCAAGCTCTTCCTCCCCGACTGGGTCGAACCCACCGCCTGCTGCGCCCTGCTTTACCGTGTAGGTGAGCATCGCAAAGCCCGTGTAATCAAACAGCCTCATCTGCGCCTTTTGCGCCCTCTGCTTGCCCAGGTGCGCGGCCTTGTGGTACTGCACTGCTATCCTGTCATTTTTTTCTCGACGCAGGTATAAGCATTGTCATCACATGGCGCATGGAAAAAACAATCGACAGATTTAAACGGCGGACAGGGCGCTAGAGCAGCTAACGTGAACAAGCTCGTCTACGCTGCTGCAGGTGGCATCGCAGTTGCGGCAGTCGTGATATTCTTTCTGCTCGGGCCCGGCCTTGCGGCAAGGCCGCCCACTGGCGGCGGGGAGGGCGCGCAACAACAGCAGCAGCAGTCGCAGGCGCCAAAGGTCACGCCGCCTGCGATAGGCATACAGGAGATCAAGGTCGAAAAGGTGGACGACAGGAACGCCACGGTCAAGGTCAAGTTCACGGTCCAGAACCCGAACCAGGCCACGGTCATACTCGAGTCGATACAGTACGAGGTCTTTGTGGACAACAAGGCAGTCACGTCGGGCGGCGTCGGCGAGGTCGCAGAAGGGTTCCTCGGAGGGCAGGCCAACCTGAACCCTGTAGTGCCCGGGGCCACCATTTCGCCCACAGGCCAGAGCAACTCGGTCCGCAGCTCCTCGGTAGCAGACGCGTGGGACAAGATGACCAGCGCGGCTGCCGAGGGCGAGGACAGCATCAGCTACACGGTTGCAGGCAGGTACGCCTACAGGCTTACTGCGGGCAACTTCCAGACGACATTTGAGGAGAAGGACTTTAGCCTGACGTTCCCCTGAGCCGGCTTTTTCCGCAGGTGGTTGACAGGCGGCAACAGCAGGCAGACAGGCAGACAGGCAGCCCCAAGTGCGATGATCCACGCAGAATATGAGAAAAAAGCTGCGCGAGTCGGTTAACCATGTTAATCATCCCCTAAATAGCCACGATGTCGATCAATCACACATGGGAAAAAGGCAGAAACAGCAGGCCTCAAGGGGCTTTAGCAGGAACAGGGTCATTGCGATAGGCGCCATTGCGGCCCTGGTCGCAGGGATAGGCATCGCAGGCTATAACGCTCTGATTCCGTCAAACGGCACGGCGCCCGTCCTGGGGATTGCCGCCAACCACTTTATCAAGGCCATACACACGAGCAAGGGCGGCTACCTGTACGTCAGCCAGTCGTCTGGAGCCGTCAAGGGCCTCCGGGGCAGCGGCGGAGGGTCCGGCGCGGCCAACCCGACATATACCTTTGCCAAGAACGACCTGCAGTCGATCCATTTCATAAACGAGGACATCGAGACGCACTCCAAGCACAACTTTAACATCGACGCCTTCAACGTCCACACCAGAGACCTGGGCTACTTTGAAAGCCAGACTGTGACGTTCCTCCCCGACAAGACAGGCACGTTCGAGTACTATTGCACCATCCACCCGGAGATGAAAGGAAATATAGTGATCGAATGATAAAGCAGGAGAGAGGATGGTTCGGCAGAGATGAGCGGTAAAGAAGGCGGCGATGGCGAGGGCAGCAGCGGTAGCGGAGAGGTCAAGCGAGAGGACATACTCAGCCTGATGGACGACTTTATCGAACAGGTCCAAAGGATCAAGAACATACTCTTTGGCATGTCGCTGTCTGCGATAATACTCGCCCCGCTTGCCATAGCCCTTTCGCTCTACCTGATAATCCACCCTTCGTTCTTTGCCGTGCTAGAGATCGAAAACGAGTTTGGGCTGGTGCTCAGCATACTCCTTGCCTCCGTCATAGCCATCTCTGCGATATGGCTGTTCACGGGGATAAGGCAGTACCGCTCCATGGGCGCGTGGAAGGACAGGTACAAGGAATACTCTTCCAAGAAGGAAGAGATGGACCAAAAGATAGCGTCCCAGTTCGGGCTAGATCAGGATTAACATCATCGTCGCCATCAGGTTGAGCCCCGACCCGCCGCTTTCAGGCTGCTGCCCGTCCTTCCTGCGCGGGAACATCCTTTCGTACGGCTCAAGGATGTTCCTGAAAAACTCGAGCCCTTTCTGCGTCGGGCGGTAAAACGTGACGGTGCGCTTGCCCGACGGCCTTTCGGTCCTCTCAACAAGGCCGTTTGCCTCCAGCTCGTCGAGTATCGGCCGGTGCTTGGTCATGTTCAGGCCGCAAAAGCTGACGAGTGCAGTCTGGTTGAGCTCGCCGTACTCGACCAGCTTTAGTATGATGTCCTTGACTATGTATATCCTATCGCGGTAGGAGGCCGGACTGCCAGACAAGGCAAAGACACGTTGGCTGGCGCATAATATAACTTTAGAATCCCCGTTTGAGCACGAAAACCGCGCCCCTCGCAGGGGCCGCGTTTCGACCCTGCTGCCGCCTGCAGGATGTGAAAGCAAGGACAAGCTCGGCCGCTGCCGCCACCACCAGAATCACGATGCCCGCAGGCTGGGCCTTTCCTCCAGCCCATCCCCTCCGGGATTGACTTTGACATTCGGTTCTCATGCGTACATCTGTCTGCAAGACATAGGAGTTTCAGTTCTGGCCGCAGGGGTTTGCAGCAATGCAGGTGCGATCCTGCCAGCATATACCATCACCGCGTGCAAGCTTTATGATAATATCATGCTGGCGGACATGCAAGACCGATAAGGATAATAACTTTAGCCAGAGACGCTTACCGCATGACTGAACAATTGTTCATGTACGGAGTCACCGTGGGCGTCTTTGCCTTTTTTGTGGGGCTGATCTTTGCTGCAAGGGCAAGGAGGTACAGCCAGGGTTATACGCCGGCAGCGGCCGCCCCGTCAGGTCACGGCGGATAGCCGCGATTTTTCTTTCCCTTCCCTCTCCTCCTCTCTTTCTTTCTCATTTCTTTTTCTTGCTGCTACTGCTGCCGCTACCAAATATCTCGGCGATAAAGTCGCCCGGCTGGTCCTTGATTTTTTCGCGCGCGTAGCAGCGCGTATAGTATTTGCACGTCATGCACAGGTCGGACGGCTCCACTATGGGCGTCTTGCCCTCCTTGAGCAGCGTGGACAGCACGCGGGCCCGCCGCACCACCTCCTCAAACATCCTGTTGTTTCTGGTGATGTCAAACTCGACGGTCTTGCCGTCGGCAGTCATGTAGACGAGGAACCCTTCGCTCTTGTTGAGGGCAAAGAGGCATGCGTTGAGGTACAGCATGTGCCGGGGATGCGGCACCTCCGGTAGCGAGGGCACTATTTCAAAGCGCACGGCAAAGTCGTCACCCACCACCATGTCGGCCTCGGCCTCCAGGATCAGGCTGTCTGCCCTGTACTCGCCCTTGACGTGGCTAAAGCCCTTGCGTATCCCGTGGTCGAGGAGGATCGAGACGCGGGCGGCGTTGTCCGGTGGAAGCGGGTCTTTGCGCTCGTAATAGGCAAGGCGGGTGCAGCGCGACGCCTCAAACGCGTGGATGCGGTCGCTGTTGTCCCGGTCTATCTTGATGTTGATGTCCCCGTACAGCCTATCGAGCGCCTTTTCCACCATGCCGCGCAGGTTGCGGTCTCCAAGCATCCTGTGACAGGGGATGGCAGGCGCGCTATATATTGTTGTGCGCAGAGGGGCAGAGTGTCGCCATCATTGTTGTTGCTGCTGTTGTGGGTCAGGACGCGCCTGGACGGTGGCGACCAGGTCTAGCTGGCGCCCGTTCCTGTCGATCGAGAGGGTCACCTTGTCACCTGCTGACTTGTGCTCTTCAAGGTACGTTATCACGTCCTCGATCCGCTTCACCTTGTGCCCGTCTATTGCCATGATGATGTCGCCGCGCTGTTGCTGCTGTTGCTTGCCTGTATCGCTGCCCCTGCTGCCGCTGCCGCTGTCAGCAGCGGCCTCCGAGCCCAAAAGCCCGGCCTTGTCGGCGGGGCCGCCGGGCACTACCGAGCTGACCAGCACGCCGCCATGGTTCCTCTGCAGGCCCAGCTTGGCAGCCATCTCGGAGTTGATGCTTGCTCCTGCTATGCCGAGCCACGGGTGGCGGTACTCTCCCCTGGCTATGAGGGCAGGCACTATGCGCTTGACGGTGTCTGAAGGCACCGCAAAGCCGACGCCGGCAAAGTCGCCGGTGCTAGACGTTATCGCCGTGTTGACGCCGACCACCTCTCCGCGCATGTTGAGGAGCGGCCCGCCCGAGTTGCCCGGGTTTATCGCGGCGTCCGTCTGGACGACGTTTGGTATGGAAAAGCCGCCCTCGCCGTTTGGCAGGAGCCGGCCAAGCTGGCTCACGATGCCCGATGTCATGGTGTTGCTGAGCCCAAACGGGTTGCCTATTGCCACCACCTGCTCGCCCACCTGCAGCATGGAGGAATTGCCAAGTGGTAGCGGCGAGAACCGCTCTGCCGAGTTATTATTGCTATTGTCGTCGTCGCCTGTTACCTGGATGACTGCAAGGTCGCTGTATGCGTCCCTGCCAAGCACCTTGGCGGGATACGTGTTGCCGTCCACAAACGTGACGTCCACCACCTTGGCACCGTCCACCACGTGGTTGTTGGTGACTATGTGGCCCTCGGCGTCGTACACGAACCCCGAGCCCAGCCTCTTTGACTCACTCTGGAGCGGGCTGCCGTTTATTATGATGTTGTTGTTCACCACAGAGGCTGTGCTGGTTATCTGCACCACAGAGCCCTCCGCCTTTTTAAAGAGCCCGACAAGGTCAGAATTTGATACAAAATGTTGCTGTGAAGATGGAGAAGAGTCTGCAGAGCCGGAAGCGGCCGGCGACGAGACGCTGTGCTCGGGCTTGAGTTCTGTTCCCCCTCCTCCCCCTCCTGCCGTCGCCTTCTGCTGCGCAGCAGAAGAAGCAGTAGTAGTGTTGGCGGCAGCAGCAGGCAGGTATGCCATGGCAGCAGCTGCTCCGGCCAGTGAGCCGACCACCAGGCCGGCTACGAGTAGCGCCATTGCCGACCGCGTTATTATTGCCATAGGCAAAGGCATGTGGTGTCGCAAATAATGCCTTGCGTAACTTTGTTAAGCAAGAGTTTACCTTGTCCTGCCATCAACACCGCCTGGCATGGAAAAAGCAGTGGCGGGAGAGACAACCGGCTGATGGCGTGCAGGGGAATATGCGAAAGGTACAGGGCGACTACGGGCACCTCCAGATACGCAAACGGGCAGAGGAGGTGCCAGGTGTGCGACATCTTTATGGCAGTCAAGGGCACGGCCTGCCCGTGCTGCGGCTACAGGCTGCGCACTAGGCCGAGGGACGGGAGGTACAAGGCCAAGCTGAGAAAGGCGCAGGGCGCGCTGGCGGCAGAGGCAAAACTGCTCGCACTGAGCAGGGCAATAGGCGGCGGCTGAGACCCAATGGAGTGGAAATGCTTGCAGAATGCACAGTTGCATGCGCGCGATGCGTGGTGGCGGCGCAGGCAAGCAGTCTTCTTATATCCGCCGGCATGTCTTAGTATCATTATCATCATCACAACATACAGCACGACGGCGATAGAGAAGAGGATAGTGAGAGGCGGAGGTGGAGCGCCACGGGAGACCCTGCAAAGGAGCAGGTAGCGCTCCAGCACGTCAGGAGCAGGCAGGGCGGCGGGGGCAGGCCCCCTTCGTGGCCCTACATCCTGGGAGTGCTGCTCAGGCTCGTGCCCATAATAATCGACCTGCGGCGCGACCGCAAAAAGTGGGTCAGGACCCAGGGCAAGGGGATCGACGAGGAGGCGTTCCGCCGGCACGCAAGGCGCCTGGTCGCCACCTTTATCTCCCTCGGGCCGTCCTACATAAAGCTCGGCCAGTGGCTGTCCACCAGGGCAGACATGCTCCCGCTGCCGTACCTTGAAGAGCTTGGCAAGCTGCAGGACGACGTGCCGCCGGCCAGCTTTGACAGGGTGAGGCCGATAATAGAGGATGAAATGGGCATGCCGGTGGAGGAGGCGTTTGACTCGTTCAGCCAAAAGCCGCTTTCAGGCGCAAGCCTCGGGCAGGTGTACCTTGCAAAATACCGCGGGAGGGACGTCATTGTCAAGGTCAGCAGGCCGGACGTCGAGGAGATGGTGGAGCGCGACATTTACGCGCTGCAAAAGATCCTGCCGCTTGCCACCCGCTTTATAGACCCGAACCTGCGCTTTTCCGCAGAGGGCATGCTCTCGCAGTTCATCGACACGGTACACGAGGAGATGGACTACAGGGTCGAGGCCAGGAACCTGGAGGCGATAAGGCAGAACCTTGCAGACGACAGCTCGGTGGTGCTCCCGCAGCTGTTCCACGAAAGGACGTCGAGGCACGTGATAACGCTCGAATACCTCCCCGGCATCAAGATAACAGACGTGGCGGCGCTCGACGCGACGGGGATAGACAGGGAGCAGCTTGTGGTCAGGGTCCACAGGCTATTTTTCAAGATGCTCCTCCGCCACGACATCTTCCACGCCGACCCGCACCCGGGCAACATATCTGTCTCGGACAGCGGCGCGATAATACTTTATGACTTTGGCATGGTGGGGAGGCTTGACAACCAGACCAGGCTGAAGCTGGTCCGGCTGTACCTTGCGCTTGTGGAAAAGGACGCGCAGAGGACCGTCAACATGCTCTTTGAGCTCAACACGCTAGAGCCTGGCATCAACAGGTATTTCGTGGAAAAGGCAGTCGACATGAGCATCCAGTCGCTGTACGGCAAGGAGGTCGACAAGATGGAGGTCAAGGCGCTCATGGAGCTTGCCAACAAGACGATGAGCCGGTTCCCCTTCCGCCTGCCAAAGAACCTGGCGCTGTACATGCGCATGGCCTCGATCCTCGAAGGGATCTATCTGCACCACAGAGTAAAGTTCCAGTTCGTAAGGGTGCTGGGCGACCTGCTGCGCGAGGAGGGGCTTGTCACAGAGGCGTACGTCGAGGAGGTGAAATACTCGGTGCAGCGGCTTGCCAAAGGTCTGGGATCTGCGCTGACGGCAGGGCCGGCGCTCCAGCAGATCCTTGCCGAGATACAGGTACAGTCGGAAAGGAACAGCAGGAATGCCGGCGTGGTGGCGGCAAGCATAGTATCGGCGGGGCTGTTTGTCAGCTCGGCCCTCCTGTTCTCCCAGAACCCCGCGGTGGCCGTGGCGCCGCTGGCAGGCGGGATAGCGGCCGCCGCGTGGGCGCTTGTGCGCAAGAGGCGCTGATAGCCACAACAATTAGCTGATAGGGATCTGGTTGCGTGGCCTTGGCCTTTTTATCGAGATGTCGAGGACGCCATCCACATAGGTGGCCTTGGCGTCCGGCTGCTGGCCCTCGTCAAACGCAAACGGCAGCACGACCAGCTTTTTTATCGGCCTTGGCGGCTGCGGGACAGCCATGCCCTCTTCTGCCTTGCGCTGCGCGTCTATCAGGAGCAGGCTCTTTTCGATGCGCACGCTCGTCTTTGCCTTGTCGAGGCCGGGCATGTCTATCCTCACCCTGACGCTGTCGGCATCCTCCGTCACGCGCGCCTCAAAGGCTGGCACGTATCCAAGCCACCTGCCGCTCTTGGACTGCTTTAGGCGCAACAATATCTCGTTAACGATAGGGTTCTTGCCAAGCTCTGCCGCAACGTACTGCATCCAGTCGTCGCACGGGTTATGAGGTCTGCCCTCGTGTGCCATCAAAAGATCTAGGCAGGTTTCCCGTATAAACATTGTCCGGCTTGGATTCTGCCAGGCGCGGCTCTGCGACGCCTCTGCCGTAAAACAGCCACCCTAGAGAAAAAATGCGACCAGGTTAACGCTTTGCCGCCCTGTAAAACACGTTGCCTGCAGCCGAGCCTGCCACGATTGCAGCAAGCGCCGCTTCTGCAAGCGCCCTGCCCCTGCTAATGCTGCCGTCCTTTTTACGCCGCTCGTAGACCTTGGCGCCGACGTGCCGGCCCGCAATGACTGCCGCCATGGCCCCCACGAGGTACTCGGGGGCATCCTCGATGAGGTGACCTACGGGGCTTGTCCGGGGGTCCACCCTGTCCAGGTGGGCCGTGTAATGGCTGCCATAGTCTCGCACGTGGAGGTTCCCGTACCTGTATTGCCTGGCGGCGCCCTTTTTGCCCCCAAGCAGGGTCTCTTGCAGCCCGACCACCGGCCTCACCTCCTTTGGGATGACAATGTTGCCGTCGGCGTCCACAAACTCTGCTGCTGCAGCAGGCATCATTGCTGTTGTCATCATAACAAGCAGGGCAGGCTCGGCTATAAAACTAGCGAAGCCCGGACGAGCGAATCAGTAATTAACCCATGTATCCTGTTTCAAGCCGTATTGCCTTCTCCTGCCAGAAGAAAAAAAGAAGCAGCCGCAATCAGGGTCATTGCAAGCGACAGGCTGTATCAGGGCGCAGTCTCGCTGCGCAGGGACAGGTTCTTGATAAACGGCAGGGTGGTGGAAAAAGAGATAGTGGAGCACCGGCCGTCAGTCGGGATTCTTGCAGTCGTCGATGATAAAGAAGACTCGCTCATACTGGTCGAGCAGTACAGGCGGGCGCCGGACAGGACGCTCCTTGAAATCCCGGCAGGCAAGATAGAGGATGGCGAGACGCCCGGGCAGGCCGCGCTTCGGGAGATGGACGAGGAGATAGGCTACTACCCGGGCAGGCTGCAGCCCTTCCTGAAATGGTATTTGGCCCCCGGCTACGATACAGAGCTCATGCACCTATTTGTGGCGACCGGCCTTGAAAAGATAAAAGAGAAACAGCGCAGCAAGATGGACGACGACGAGAACATTGTCGCACGCAGGGTAAAGCTGTCAAGCGCCGTGAAAAAATGCTTTAACGGCGAGATAATTGACGCAAAGAGCATTGCGGCCATACTTGCCTACTATCATCATCATCGTTATCATCATCATTACAGCCAGTCCGAGTGAACCGGCTGGTACACCTTTTTGCGGGCGTCTTCGAGGCTGTTGCGCTCGATGATGAGGCCCTGCCTCTTCAGGTCGTCGATTGCGGCCTGCACCGTCCTCCTCGGCAGGTGGCTCATCGACATCAGCTCGCCCTGCTCGACGGGGTTCTTGCTGGCCTTTATCAGGTAGTAGATGAACTTGGGGGCCGGCCCGCCTTCGGGGTCCTTGCGTATGTACGACACTCCAAACGCCGACTTGGCCAGAAATCCCCTCCTCTGCGACTCGACCGAAGCGATGGCGTCCTGGTGCACCTCTGCCAGGTTGACGCGCTGCCCAAACTCGGCGATGAGGGCGGACTGCTGCGATTCAAGCGGCGCCTCAAAGATGAACGTGCTTGGAGGATACTCGTTTGTCAGGGCGCCCACCGTGCTCCACCTGACGGCCCCCTTTTCGTCATAGATGCCCACGTTCACGCCCTCGTTTGCCTCGATTACCACCTTTTTCGAGCCGAGCCTGACTGCCTCCCCCACCTTTTTCAGCATGGCGTCGATGTCCAGCTGGTGCCTCGGGTCCTTTTTGCCGACCTTCCAGTGGAACTCAAGCCCCGCCGCGCGGATGGCGTCAGTGATCCTCTTTTTCTTTTCCATCTGCAAGTCGATGCTGCTCTCGCCTATCTCGACCACGTCAAACCCCACCCTGGCAGCCTCCTTGGCGAACCTCTCAAGCGAGTTTTCGACTATGGCAAACTCGGTTATAGTGCTCCCTGTCGACACCTTGACCCCAAAGTCGTGGTAGAACCTGATCTTTTTCTTCAGCCCGTCCTCGGGCGCAAGCAAAGGGAAGGCGCCATAGATCTTGACGATGTCGACAAACGGCGCCAGGATTGCAAAGTTCTCCCGGTCGACGCTCTGCAGCCGGTCTATCGTGCACGTGAGGCCCTCCTTGCGGGGCTTTTTCGAGTCGACCCTGCTCTTTACTAGGCCGTCAAGCAAGATGTGATATATGCAGATTCTGCATATATTTCTAGGTTTGCGCTTACTGTCGAGCTTTCTGAAAGAGCGCGCCCCCTACTTGGCAAGGATCGACCTGAGCTGCTGGTTGTCCGGCAGTAGCGCATCAATGAGCCTTTTTTCCTCCTCCGCAGCAATCTCGCCTGAAGCGTCCAGAGAGTCGATTGCCCTGAGCTTCCAAAAGTTTGCCAAGGCAACGTCCACCGTCGCCTGCATGTTGTACGTGACCCTGCCAAGCGACGTGAGCATGTATTCGCCAGACCTCTTGACCACCAGGCCGGCGCCCACCAGCGTTGCAAGCCGGGAATAGTATTGCTTGCGGGTAAGCCGGGCCTGGTCCTTGAGGCTCTTGCTGCCTATTCCGTTTCTTGCAGCAATGAGCTTGAAGAGCTCCATCGATTTGTCGTTTGCAATGGCATCCAGTACCCTGGCGGTTGTTGTTATTACTGTCGTAGTATGATGTGCACCACTCGTCGTCATGTCTTTCTTTCTGCCGCCCTGTCGTTGGGAGCGGCGCAAATAATAGCAGCGTGTCAGTCAAAGAGTTACAACGCAGCCTGAAAAACAGTGCAGCATCCAGAGACGGGTTTTATCATGCATCTCTGTAGCGCAGTCAAAAATTCCTTCCCTCCTCTGACTGTGACGCGCTGCTCAAAAGAAGACGGACCGGGCCATCGCAAAACATTGCATTGCACGCAATGATGCATACACGGACAGACGAATCAAAAGTGCTGCCAGTCGCAGCCCTCTCCCGGTTCCGTCCTGCCGGGCTCAAGCATCTCGCGGTATGTCTGGCACAGCACAAGCATCTCTGCAAACACCAGCCTCTTTTCGCTCATCACGGCCGCGGCGGCCATTCCAGCACGCAGGTCCCTTTCAAGCATCAGCGTGGCATCCAGCTCAGAAGACCATCCTTTTTCCATCGTCGCCATATCCGGTTATCTCTCTCCACCTCCACCATATCGCCGGTGTGAATAATAGCTGTATGTCGGTAGGAAAGCTACAACGCAGGCATAGTTTTCAGGCTTGACCCTCGCCTGCGATGCACATCTGCATGATGCATGCATGCATGTATGTGCACATAAACGCCCTGCAGGGTCCCCGGGGTAGAAAAGAGGGGGCGGAGTGGGTGGGTAGGTGGGTGGGCGGGGGTGGAAGACGTGGTTGAATGTGCAAAAACTGCGTGCATGTCGTCAATTATATAGCTCGGCGCTTGCAGGTTGCAGGTGGACGCCAGAGTCAAGCTGGGCATCACGGCCGCCCTTGTCGCTTTCGTGATAGGCACTTCGGTGGCGCTGGCCGACCGCCCGCTTGTCGTGTCGAGCAGAGGCGAGCAGGCTTCAGACACGCTGCGCCTGGGGTACTTTCCAAACATCAACCACGCGCAGGCGGTGATAGGGGTCGGAAACGGCGACTACCAGAAGGCGCTTGGGAGCGTCAGGCTCGAGCGGCAGCTGTTCACAGCAGGCCCCGCGGCAGTCGAGGCGCTGTTTGCAGGGAGGATAGACTGCTCGTACGTGGGCCCCAACCCGGCGATAAACGGCTACCTGAAATCCGCCGGCTCGATCAAAGTCGTATCGGGCGTCTCGTCCGGCGGCGCGGTCTTTGTCGTGAGGAACGACGCCGGCATAGACTCGCCTGCCGACCTTGCAGGCAAGAGACTTGCGTCGCCCCAGCTTGGCAACACGCAGGACGTGGCCCTCAGGACGTACCTTTTGGACCACGGCTATGACGTCAAAAAGTCCGGCGGCGACCCCGAGATACAGCCGGCCAAGCCGGCAGACATACTGACGGCGATGATAAAAGGCGACATTGACGGCGCGTGGGTGCCCGAGCCGTGGGGCGCAAGGATAGTGAGGGAGGCCGGCGCGCACATTTTCCTTGACGAGCGGGAGCTGTGGGAGGGAGGCAGGTTTGCCACCTCGCTCATAATATGCAGGTCAGACTATATCGAGGCCAACCCGCAGGCGGTAAAGGGCCTGGTGGGCGCCCACGTCGACAAGACCGTCTGGATAAACAGCCACAAGGAAGAGGCGGTGCAGGCGTTCAACCAGGAGATAGCCAGGCTGCTGGGCTCGCCTTTTGACGAGCGCGACCTGAAAATAGCGCTGACAAGGATGGACTTTACGTACGATCCGCTGCAGGAATCAGTCGCCAAGGTCGCGCACGACGCATACAGGCTCGGGTTCCTGGAAAAGGAGGAGCCGGACCTGTCTGGCATGTTCGACCTTGAGATATTGCAAGACGTGCTTGCAGAAAGGGGGCTTGGGCTGCAGCAATGATGCAAAAGTCGGTCTCTGCGCGCCCGAAGAACGGGGCCCGGGCCACGCTTGACGACCTGGCAAGCATCGCCCTCTTTCTGGCGGCGTTTGGCGCGGCCTGGCAGGTGGTCTACCTGCTTGGCATATTCCCGCCGCAGTCGCTCCCGTCGCCGATATCTGTGGCGCAGTCGTTTGCAGACCTTGCCTCAGAGGGCTCGCTTGGCGCAGGCGTGGCAGTCACCATGGGGAGGCTTGCAGCCGGCTTTGCCATCTCTGTCGCCATCGGGGGCGCAGTCGGGCTTGCCATGGTGCGCTTTCGCGACTTTGGCAAGACGATGAGCTCGTTCTCTGTCGGGCTGCAGTCGTTTCCGAGCATCGCCTGGGTGCCGTTCACCATCCTGCTGATTGGCTTTAACGACTTTGGGATACTGTTTGTGATGGTGGTCAGCTCCGTGTTCTCTGTCATGATGTCCACCTACAGCGGGATACGCAACATACCGCCCATCTACATGCGCGCGGCGCGCAACATGGGCGCGCAAGGCTTTACGCTTTTCAGGTACGTCATGATACCTGCCGCCACCCCCACCCTGATAATCGGCCTGCGCCAGGCGTGGTCGTTTGCCTGGCACGCGCTCGTGGGGGCAGAGATACTGATATCGCTTGTCGGCCTTGGCCACATCCTCAGCGTGGGCAGGGAGCTTTCAAACATGGGCTGGATAATGGCGACCATGATAGTGATATTCGTGATAGGGATGGTGGTCGACAGGGTGATCTTTTTCAAGCTGGAAGAGCGCATCAGGTCGCGCTGGGGCCTCAACCAGCACTCTGACTAGCGACAGAAAACGGCAGAGGGCGCCTCTAGCAGAAGATAATAACGGTTGTGATAAGTGGCGCTTAAACCTGTACATAAAGGCTTTAACATGACTTTGCTTCATATTCCGCCGCAAATGGCAACAGCAGCCCCGTCCAGACTGGCGGCCGCCCGGGACAGGGCGTGGTACTTCGTCATCTGCCCAGGCTGCTACTGGTGCGCCTCCTGCATAAAGTCGCGCTTTATAAAGTCGTGCCCCGCCTGCGGAAGCGCCGAGCTGTCCAGGATGGACGTGTTTTACTGCTCGCCGCTGATGCCTTGACGACTGCCATGATAGATGGCGCTTATCCTGCCTGCCAGCTCGACATCATAGTTTGAGATCTCGTTGCCGATGTCGTGCGTCACAAGGTCTATCGAGACGCGGTTGTACACGTTGAACCACTCGGGGTGGTGGTTCAGCTTTTCTGCCTCAAGGGCCACTCTCGTCATGAAGGCAAACGCGCTGGCAAAGTCCTCAAACTCGAAATCCCGGTGCAGCTTGCCCTTTGCCGACACCTGCCAGCCTTTCAGGCGTGCAAGGGCGCCTTCAAGCTCGGCCCTGCCCAGTTTGCGATAGTCTTCCTGCATATATGCCAGGTGCCCCGTACAGGGTAATTGAGAGGCGCCGCGGCTATTATATTTTGAGGGTGCCTGCCTGCAGCTGCTTGCCAGACCCGTCAAACGTGGTCCACTTGAAGGACTTGACGGCAGTCGGTATGATGAATATCGCGGCCTTGCCGGCCTTGACAGGCTTGCCGCCGCTGCTGCTGGTGTCGCTCCCGTCGGCAGCGGTCGTAAAGGTCACCACCTTGCCCTTGGCGTCCACCTTCCAGCCCTTTGGAGGCTTGATGCTGCTTCCAAGCTTGTCGGTGTCAAACTCGAATGTCACCTTGCTTATCGCCTTGCCGGACTTGCCGTTTACAATCTTGATGCTCGTGCCCTTGCTGGCGCTTATCTTGGCCGTGACCTTGGCGTCTGACGGGCCTGCCGCTGCTGTTGTTGATGAGGAGGATGATGATGGCAACGCAGGCTTGGCCGCCTCGACGTTAATGCCCACCTGCACGGACTCGCTGGATGCGTTTATCTTGTCCACCCTGACGGTGTACGGGCCGGGCTCCTTTAGCATCACGTCCTGCGAAGAGATGCCCTCCGGCGTGGTCACGCCGCCGGCTCGGTAGGCTTCCTTGTTGTCCTTGCCTGCTATGACTATCTCGTAGGTCGCCGCCTGCACCGGCTTGCCGGCCTTGTCGCTTATGCGCACCCCGACAGGAGTGGGGCTTGACGAGAACAGCTTTTCAGGGGTCGTGAGGATGACCTTGAAGCTCTTGGATTCCAGGGTCGTCTGCGAGACCCTGGCCTCGGCCTCCGGCGGGCTCAGCGTGAATGCGGCCCTGTCAGGCGTCAGGTTGCCTGCCTTTATCTGGTCGCGCAGCTCAAACAGGTGGGCCTGCGATATAGTAAAGTGCACTATGGTCTCCTTTTCCCCAAAGTTGTCCACAAACACGGGCGACTCGATGCCGTTCACGGTGCCCCTGAGCGACTCTTTGTCAAAGTCTGAAAGCGCCTTTGGGATGAATATCTCTGTGTGGAGCATGCCTATCTTGTCCACCATGGGCGACGCCCAGTCAAACGGCATCGAGAACCTGATGGTCTTTGTCTTGGCGTCATAGCTTGAATCCTCTATTGTGCCGTAATAGTTCCGGACAGTCACGTCGAGCGTCTTGGAGCCGTCTGGAACCTTGATGACCTCCTCCCTGCCCGGCGTCACCCACACGTCGTACTGGAGCACGGGCTCTACCTGCGTCCTGGTCGTGCCCACTGTGTGCACTTCGACAAACAGGTTGTACAGGCCTGGCTCTGTGAATATCGGGCCCTCGATAGGGACCGGGGCTCCCCGGTTCCATATCCCGCCGTACTGGTACTCGGGCTCGCCCTTGGCGACTGCCGTGTTAGAGCTCTTGGGCGTCACCTTTATGACGAGGTTGCCGTTTGGGTCGTAGAAAAAGCCCTGCCCTCCAAACATCCCTCCCTCCGTGGAGATTGGGATCTCCTTTCCGTCCTTTTTGAAAAATATCCTGTACGTGACTTCCTTGAAATTCTGGTTAGTGTTCTCGTCGAAAAAGCGGGCGGTGATAAAGATGGGCTGCTTGCTGTCTGTCACCACCGGCGGGTCGAGCTTTAGGAAGAGGCTCGCCTTCTTGCCTCCAAGGTCTGCAGCCGGCGGCTGCATGCCGCCGTGCGCGTATGCAAGCGCCGGCGTGGCCACCAAAAGCACTGTCGCAAAAAACCCAAATGCGAAAATCGAAAGAGCCCTCTTGCCCAGAAACATCCGAGAAACAGAAAGCAATTTCAGTATATATTTTTAATCCAGTCCCGCTCTAGAGACTGCGAAATCCGCCGGGGCGCAGGCCGACTTTTTTCCTTGGCGCCTGAAGAGAAACGAAACAGATAAGCCAAGGTGCAGTTTCATGATATATAAATATGAGCAACCAGGAGTCGGCAGAGATCAAGCTTCAGATAAGCTCGATAGGCGCAGTCTACAAGCAGATGATGTCAGCCAGTTTTATGACAACCAGCCCGCCTGTGCCCAGGATGCCAGAGATAGAGCCGGGCTATGTGAGCCTGAATCTCATGCCGCTTGTCGAGGAGCTGAGCCACCAGGGCGCTTCTGTGATAATAAGGAAAGACGACGTCAGGCGCCTTGACCTGATGGTGGGCGACACGGTAACGCTCAAGATAACAAAGCCGTAGGGCTGCCTGCTGCTGGCAGCAAGTTTTGCATGAAAAGCAGGTAGTTTGCAATTTATAAGGCTGTGAAACTTGCAAACCTTGCGGGCATTTGGTCTAGCTCGGTTATGATACCGCTCTTACACAGCGGTGGTCGGGTGTTCAAATCACCCAATGCCCACCACTTTTTTAACGACTGGCATGACAACGCAAGGTTTACATCGTCTGCCTCTGGCGTCAAGTACATATCGCATGGCAGGTACAGGGAGAAGAGAAAGAAAAAGAAAAGCAAGGACGCAGGCCGTTTCTGGCGCCGGCAGCATTGCCGCAAAGATAGGCAGGTTCCAGTCAAACATCAAAAAGAGCTGGTGCGCCTGCGTCGACTCCTCGATACCGGCGTTTTCGATGAGCGAAAAGATAAGGCCCGGCTACGTCGCCGCCAAAAGGCGCGGAGTCAGGATAAGGTACGTCACCGAGATAACCCGGGAGAACCTGCCGCGCTGCAAGGAGCTGATGGAGTTTGCCGAGCTGCGCCACCTTGGGAACGTCAGCGGGAGCTTTGCAGTCAGCGAAAAAGAGTTTGTGGCAGGCATCAGGGGCAAAAACGGGCGGCAGATTGCCAAGCTCGTCTACAGCAGCATGCCAGAGCTGGTAGCGGCCCAGCAAGAGATGTTTGAGACGCTGTGGGCAAACGCGGCGCCGGCACAGGCCCGCATAAGAGAGCTTGAAAGCTGAAATAGTTCGCCTGCTTTTTTTATAAACCGCACACACAGATATGCCAGTCATACAGGTGACGATGAGCCAGGGGAGGACGGTCGAGCAAAAGCGCGAGCTGGTGAAGGTGCTGACGAGGGAGGCGGCGCGCATCCTGAAGACAGAGGAGGCGGCAGTCAGGGTGCTCATATACGAGGTGTCAAAAGAGAACTGGGGCGACGCCGGCCGGCGTGCTCGGCCTCGACATGAAATAATAGCAACAATAATAGCTATTTGCTACGCCTGTCCACTATCACTACCACGACGCCGACTGCCATCACCACGATGCCCGCAATCACCATGCCTACTCCGACTAGCAGGCCGGAGAACATCTCGACATTGGGGCCGCTCTGACCCACGCCCGGCAAGTGTCCAAACAGCACGTCCACCTCGGTCGCCTCGTCGCCTTGGTTTGTGACTGTGAGCCTGTAGCTGCCCTGTACAGTCGCCGGGGCCGTCTGAAAGTTGGCACCGGTGAACGTAGAGTTGATGCCTGGCCTGCCTTCAGGGTCGAGCAGCAACGCGTTGACGGGCGAGTCGTTGCTTGCCGAGATCGCCACTGACAGTGGCCTTGTGATGTCTGTCACTTGCAAAGTGATCGTCTGCGATTCTCCCGGTGCAAGCCGTGTCCCTTCAAGGGAAGAGGTGTCGCGCTCTATCTGCTGCGCTATCGGGACGGCCCACACCGCGGCAAGCACGATCCCCGCGACAAAGACGGCGGCGCCTCCGATTAGCAGATAGTATCCGCGCTTCAAGTGCAGGCATTATTGCGGCTCTCTGGGTATTATTGATTTGCTCCGAACCTGCCTATTATCCGGCAGACGCACTTGGTGCACTTGTTCAGCAGGTCCACCCTTGCAAACTCGTTTGGCGAGTGTATGCGCGCAAACATGTACGTGCTCCCCACAGAGATGCACGGCGCCTTTAGCACCTTGACAAACGAGTGCATGGGGCCGGTGCCTGCGGCAGAGACGCTGAGCACGGCGCTGCCAAACGACTCTTCAGCCGCCTGCCGGACCTGCTTTACAAACGGGTCGTCCACCGGCGTCCGGGCGGCAGCTTCGCCGTGGATGAACCTCACCTCGATGTCGCCAAACCCCTTCTCCTTCAGGTGCCTCTTGAGCAGGGCAAGCTGCTTTTTCGGATCCATGTCCGGAACGAGCCTAAAGTCTAATTTTGCGGTGGCCTCGGCAGGCAGGACCGTCTTGGCTCCCGGGCCGGTATAGCCTGAAACGATGCCGGCGATGTTGCAGGTCGGCATCCCCACAAGCGCCTTTTTCACGTCAACGCCCCTCGCCCCGTTGACGAACCTGGAAACGCCGTATTCCTTGCGGAATTCCTGCTCGTCAAAGGGCTCTCTGGAAATGACTGCCAGCTCTTGCTTTGTAAAACCGCGGACGTCCCTGTACCAGTCCTTTACCAGTATCCTGCCGGAAGGGTCCCGCAGCGTCTTGAGCGCAGACACCAGCCTCCACGCAGGGTTTTCGATGAGGACTGCAAGCGACGAGTGGGCGTCCCTGGACGGGCCCCGGGCGACAAGCTCGACGTACAAAAGCCCCTTCATCCCGAGGCTCACGATGGGCCTGTCCTTGGCGTCGACGTAGCCAAACTCCCATATCACGCCGTCGCACGCCAGCTTTTTCCGGTATTTTTTCAGGTACTGCTCGACGTGGATGCTCCCTATCTCCTCCTCGCCTTCGACCAGGAATTTTATGTTGCACGGCACGTCGCCTGCTTCTTTTAAAAAGCATTCTACCGCCTTTATCCTGGTCATGAGCTCGCCCTTGTCGTCGGCGCTCCCCCTGCCAAATATCTGGTTGCCCTTTACCTCGCCGGAAAACGGCGCGGCCTCCCAGAGCTCCAGCGGCTCTTCCGGCTGCACGTCGTAATGGTTGTAAAACAGCAGCGTTTTTCCGTCAGGGTTCGACTTGGACCGGACCTCGCCGTAGACGACAGGCGGCACCTCTTTTTTCTCGTCGTCAAGGTAGAGGACCTCGGCGCTGATGCCTGCCTTTTGCATGGTTGCTGCCACCAGGTTTGCGCACTCGACGAGGCCGAGCTTTTTTGCAGAGACGCTTGGCTGACGTATCAGCGCCTGCAGGTCGGAAATCAGTCCGCCCATTCCGGCGTCCACCGCCGCGTCCAGCTTGTTCACTGCTGTTGTGGTAGTCAATGCAGCATGACAGTTTTTAGCCGAGCGGAAATAAAGGTTGCTTCCCCAAAGGCTACGGACCGCCCTGGCCCACTATTATCTGCCTCGCGTTCGGGTAGCCGTAATAGTAGTAGAGCCTCTCCTCGACTTCGGGCAGTATGCTTGCCATCACGAACACGCCAAACGCTATGGCGATGACTGCAGGTATCACTATCAGGAACAGGATCCCCGACATGTACGCGTATCTACTGGTGCGTGCCTGCAATAAAAGTCCATCTTGATGAACTTTTATAACCTCCCCGACGCACCCTTTCAGCAGATAGTACAACATGACGTCGTCCTCAAACTCGATATTCTTTTCCCCCAGGTCGATAGCCGTGATAGGCGCCTCCGAAAAGCCGGGCGTCGGCAAGACGATATTCACAAACATTGCCCGCCACTTCAAGGGCAAGATATATCCTGTCACGCCGTCCAACCCGACGGTGGGCGGGCTGCAGGCTTTCAAGAGCGTGCTTGACATACCGGAGAGCGTCGACCTTGCAGTCGTGGCGGCGCCTAGCAGGTTCACGCCGGCCGTGATGGAGGAGGTCGGCAAGAAGGGGATCAAGGGCGCCATAATCGTCTCGGCAGGCTTTAAGGAAGTGGACGAGGAGGGTGCGAGGCTTGAAAAGCAGGTGGGCGAGATTTCCAGGAAATACGGCATAAGGGTCATCGGTCCCAACTGCCTTGGCATCATGTCCCTTTCCAAGGAGAACATGATGAACTCTACTTTTCTGAAAATAACGCCCAAGCACGGCGGCATCGCGCTCGTCTCGCAGAGCGGGGCCATCTGCGCCGCGACCGTGGAAGACGCAGAGGCGCAGAACATCGGCTTTTCCAAGGTGATAAGCATGGGCAACAAAGTCGACATGGACGAAAGCGACGTGCTCGAGCTCCTGGCAGAGGACGAGGACACGCGCGTGGTCGTCATGTACCTCGAAGACATTCGCAACGGCCGCAGGTTCATGGAGATCGCAAGGCGCATGACTGCCGAAAAGAAAAAGCCAGTCATCGTGCTAAAGTCTGGCAGGACGGCAGAAGGCGCCAAGGCGGCCGCGTCCCACACCGGGGCGCTTGGTGGCTCTGACGCCAACTATGAGGCCGCGTTTGCCCAGTGCGGCGTCATAAGGGTCGACACGATGGGCGAGCTGTTCGACCTTGCCACCGCGTTCTCAAAGCAGCCGCTGCCCGACGGCGGAGTGGTCATCGTCTCAAACGCCGGCGGGCCTGCGATCATTTCAACGGACGCCTGCTCGAAATACGGCCTAAAGATGGCCGACATCTCGTCAATCCGCGACGACATTGCCAAGGTCATACCCGCGTACGGCTCGCCCCGCAACCCCGTAGACATCGTCGGCGACGCCGATTACATGAGGTTTGAGAAAGTGCTGCAGCTGGTGCTTGCGCACCCAAACGTCGGCTCGGTGGTGACGATGTGCACCCCGTCTGCTACGCTCAACTATGACGACCTTGCAAGGACCCTCGTAAAGATGTCAAAGCAGTTCCCCAACAAGACCATGCTTGCCTCGCTCATGGGGCTTGCAGAGGGGGTCGAGAACAGGGCGATAATGTCTGAAGGCGGCGTGCCCTACTACCTATATTCAGAGCCGGCGATACGTACGCTCAAGGCGATGTACGATTTCAAGAGCTGGGTGGACAGCTCGGCTACAAAAGCAGGCACGCTCCAGTTCGCCAAGGACAAGGAGAAGGTGCGCTCGATATTTGAGAGCGTGAGAAGGCAGGGGCGCAGCAACCTGCTCGAAGAGGAGGGGTATGAAGTGCTAAAGGCGTACGGGTTCCCGACGCCAAAGAGCATACTTGGCGCTACAGAGGACGAGTGCGTCAAGGCTGCAAAGGAGATTGGCTACCCAGTCGTCATGAAGATAGCCTCGCCGGACATCATACACAAGTCAGACGCAGGCGGGGTCAGGGTCGGTGTAAAGAGCGACGAGGAGCTGCGCTCTGCTTTCAGGTCGATAATAGAGAACGCCAAAAAGTACAAGGCCGACGCCAACATCAAGGGCGTGCTGGTGCAGGAGATGGTCAGGTCTGCAAAGGAGACCATCCTTGGCGCAAGCCAAGACCCGACTTTTGGGCCGGTCATCATGTTCGGCCTCGGAGGCATCTATGTAGAGGTTCTGAAGGACGTGGTGTTCAGGATAGCGCCGATAAACGAGCGCGAGGCCATGCAGATGGTAGAGTCGATAAAGACCATCAAGCTATTGAAAGGGGTGAGGGGTGAGAGGCCGTCCGACCTGAAGGCCATCGCAGACTCGCTCCAGAGGCTGTCGGCGCTTGTCACCGACTTTACAGAGATCAAAGAGTTCGACATCAACCCGCTCCTCGTGCTCGAAGAGGGCAAGGGCACAAGGGTGGTCGACGCCAGGATAATACTCAAGTAGCAGCGAGCCTGGCGCCGCACTCTTCGCAAAAGGCGGCTTCGGCCTCGTTCTGGTAGCCGCAGGACGGGCACTTGCCGCCAGCCTGCTGGGGCCTGCCGCCGCTTCCGGGCGAGCCGAGCAGTATGATGTCGCCTATCTTGGATATGCCGTCCCAGCCGACCTCTTTTTCTTCGCCGGCGCCAGAGGATATCTTGACCGTTATGCGGGCGTTGCCGCCGTCGCGCCGCAGCCCGACCTCCCGCACCCTGCCTACCAGCATGGCCTCGCCGTCATAGGCCGCCATCCCCACCAGCTGCTGTATCCCGACAAAGCCGTCCATTGTTGTTGCTGCTGTTGTCATTGTTGTAGCAGCAGGGGTAACGGCGGCAGATGCCTGCAAAGATGACGGTTGTGGAGCAGCAGATGTTTCAACCGTTGCCGTTGGCGCCGGTGCAGCCTGCTGTTGCTGCGGCTGCGCTGCTGCCGGCGTGCTGAACTTGCGGTACTGCGCTATCGTCGCGTTGCACGCCCTGCACTTGTACTCGCCCTTCTCTGCAAGCGTCACCCCCTCCCCCAGGTCCTCGTTCGGGTTTTCGTACGAGAGGGCGGGCGCGCCCTCAAAGTCGCGCTCGCACCTGTTGCAGAAATACTTTACAAACCGGTCACTGTCAAGCCTGCCGATGCCTGCCAAGAACAGCTCCGGCCCGCCGAGGTTGGCCATCTTTTGCTCCTCGTCAGAAACCCTTGCAACGGCGTAGCCGCCCGAGCCGCGCAGCTTTTTCTCGGCCATGTCTGCACCTTCTGCTGCCATCATGTTATGTTATCAGGCATTCCCGCGCCTGCTAGTTATTTAAATCGTGCTTGCTTTTGCCAGAATATCGGCCTGCTGCCGCCCGCTAACATTTATCAGGGCGTTCAATACACGTAGGGCATGAAGTCGGGCAGCTTTTTGGCCGCATCTCTGTTGGTGGCAGTGGTGCTGGCTTTTTCAGCAGCAATGGTCACACCAGCGGCAAGCATGGGAAAGGCATACGCGCAGCAGGGCGACACGTGGTACGTTGGTCAGGGCGCCAAGGCTGACACGCATTACATCTACAGGATACAGGACGGGAGCACGAAGGAGGGGACGCCATTTGTAATGTCCCTCTACTTCAAGGAGCAGGACGCAAGCGGCTACTGGACGGTTCCTGTCTACGTGGTGGAGAACAACGGCCACGTCATCACAGGCACGCTCAAGCTTGGCGAGAACCTGGCGGTGCAGTCCAGGGGTTCAGAGATACCAAAGGAGATGACCCCTTACATAGGCGCATACCAGAACTCGCTGACCTGGCTTGAGGCGTTCACGTCAAAGGGAGCCCCCAAGTCTCTCAAGGCCGTTTCCTGGGGCAAGATAGCCTGCATAGGCTGCGGCACGCTCGATCCAGCAGGCGGCGAAAAGGTCACCACGCAGGCAGGGACTTTTGACACCACGGTGCTTTTGAACCACAGGGGCCAGGTCGACAGCAAGATATGGGTGGCAAAGGAGATGCCCTATCCTGTAAAGGCGCTGACGTACGCAGACGTCACGACCGGCAACCCGCCCATCCAGTATGCATTCGAACTCACCGCCACCGGCGCAGGCCAGCCGCCAACACCGGAGGAGACATCGGTGGTGCCAGAGCCTCCGCTCACTCTGACCACAGGAAGAGGCACGTACAAGATAACGCTGGCATGGAACCCGGTGCAGATAGAGCCGGACAAAGAGGTCGAATTCACGACGACATTCATGGACAGCAGGGACAGGGCGCAGCAGCGCACAAACTATGACCTGGCCGTCAAGGACGCTGCCACGGGCGACGTGATCAAAGAGTTCAAGAACCAGAACACGGGCGAAAGCAACACGGGCAGGGTCAAGTTCACGTTCGACCACGGCGGGCCGGCGACGATAACCGTCAAGATAAACTCGGTGCAGGGCGTCGGCACCGGCGACTTTATCGAGAACGCCGACTTTAGCATCGTAGTCGTGCCCGAGTTCCCGGCGATAGTGGCCATGATCGCGATCGCAGGGGCAATGGTGCCGGTCGTCCTGTTCAGCAGGTTCGGCTGGAACAGGTTCTGGAACTAGCGCGCGCAGATTTTTTTCCTGCGCGTCCAGCTCTCCTCCTCTTCTTTCTTTTCTTTTCTTTCTTTGTCATGTTTTTTCTTGGCTGCCGCAGCAGCAAGGCAGCCGCTGCGTCTATCAATGTATACATAAATAATGAAAAGCGCAGACAGATCGCAGAGTGAACGCAGTAGCGACCCTGATCTACCGCAACCTCGTCGCGTCGATAGACAAGGTCTTTCTGATATGGCAGATAGTGTTCCCCATAGTCTACATCTTTATCGCAGGCTACTCTTACTCTGCACTCCTTGGCGACCAGGGGGTCGCAGTTGGCAACACGAGCGTCCCCTACCCCGCGTACCTGGCGGCAGGCATGGTGGGCTTTAACATGATGAACTCTAGCACGGCGGCTGGCAGCATAATCTGGAACGACAGGCGCAACGGCATGCTCAAGCAGATACTGGTCATGCCCTTTGCCCGCATGCACTACATCATCGGCAACATCGTGACGATAATGCTCATGGGGCTTGCAAGCGCCGGCCTGATACTCCTGGCAGGCTCGCCCACGCTTGTAGGCACCGCGCAGCCCACCCTGCTAGGCTCACTGTACGTGCTCTACGCGCTCTTGGTGGGCGCCATCTTTTTCGGCTCGATAGCAGTGATCATCTCGACGCGCCTGAAGAGCAGCGAGGGGTTCAACGTCATAGTCAACAGCGTGTTCCTGTTCTTCTCGTTTGTCAGCTCGGCCTTTTACCCCGCGCAGGGGATACCCGGCCTGCTTGGGGCTGCGTTCTACGTCAACCCGCTCACATACATCGTCGACATCACGCGGGCAGGGATATTCAACCAGGTGACGTTCTTTACAAACGTCGAAGTAGGGATTATCGCGGCAGTATCGGCAGGGACGTTTGCGCTTGCCACCCGCTCGATACTGCGGATGAAAGTGTGATGGGCGGCTAGACGGCCCTGCCTCTGCTGTTGTTGTTGGCTGTGTTAGTGTTAGTGGCAGTAGTAGTAGTGGCGGTGCCGACCACGGTCAAAAAGACCTCTTCAAGCGTGGGCGGGGTTACTGAAACGCTCTCTATCTGGACAGAGCGGGCGGCAAGCGCCTCTATCAGCTTTACCAATAACTCTTGCGCGTTCTGCGAGCCGATGCGCACCGTGTCCTCGGCAGGCACCTCTACGGCAGAATTGCTGCCTGCCACCTGCCTTATGATGCCCATGACGGACTGGGCAGGCACCTCTTTCAGCTTTATCTCGACTGCCTTGATGCCACCGTACTTTTGCTTAAGGCCGGCCGGCGTGTCTATCGCAAGCATCCTTCCCCTGTTGATTATCGCTATTTCGTCGCACAGGTACTCGACTTCTTCCATGATGTGCGTGGTGAAAAACACGGTCAGCCCGCCGTGCACGTGCTTTTTCACATAGTCGAGGAGCACCCTGCGCGCCGCAGGGTCGAGCCCAACCGTCGGCTCGTCCAGGAACAGGAGGTCCATGTCGTGCATGAACTCCCTTGCCACCTGCACGCGCCTGCGCTGGCCTATCGACAGCTCGTCGTTCTTTTTGTTGGCAAATTCCTGCATCTCGAATTTTTCAACCAGCTCCCGGGCCCTGTCGCGCCTCCTTTCTCCAGGCATGCCCCACATCATCCCGTAGAGGTCCAGAGCCTTTGCCACAGTCAGGTTGCCCTCGTAGCTTGGCTCCTGCAGGACGACGCCTATCCTCTTTTTTATCTCCTTGGCGTGCCGGACCACGTCCTTGCCGAACATGCTGACGCTGCCTGCCGTGGGGTGGACGAGCGTGGTCAAAACCTTGATGGTGGTGGTCTTGCCGGCGCCGTTCGGACCGAGAAACCCGAACACCCTGCCATAGTCGACATCGAAAGAGATGCCGTCGACTGCCGTGACCCTGCCATAGTCCATGCGCAGGCCGGAGACGCTGATGCAGGGGCCATTACTTCCCACCAACACTTATCTATGCCCGTTATTGCAGGCACACGCCCGGCTAATCTTTGTATCTGTCCAGTACAGCAGAGAGCAGTAAAGGGAGTATCAACACACCCTTGCCTGCAAAGAGCCCATGACGCCATCATATCCTTGGACCACTTTTTGCGTGCTGCCGCCCTGGTTTCCCAAGTAAGATATGCCGCACCTGAGCTCGATCCACCTGATGTTGCCGTCCCCGTCTAGTGCGACCCACAGGCTTGGATAGTGGTAGGAGATGAGGGGGCGGTTGTCATTGCTCTCTTCACCTCTCCTTCCGTCGTATTCTATCCTCGTTATCGTGCTGCCTCCGTACACGAACACCGCCACGAACTCTGAGGCTGCCGCGTCTTCTTCTTCTTTATTGTCATAGAGAGGCAGGTTGCTGCTGGTGTATTGGTAGACTCCTGACGATGCAAACGGGTACCTGGCCAAAAACGTGCGCACGGGCTCCTGCTGCCTTGCCTTTGCAGCAATCCTGTCCAATAGCTCCCTGTCTTCCGGCGCAGGGTTGTCGGCATGGCCGTAATTGAAGTGCACGGGCGGGTTTATGGCCTGCGCCAAAAGCACGACAAACAGTGCGCCAGTTACAAGCCCTGCAAGCACGGGCGCTAGCTGCAAATCGCCTCTCACCACTACCTCCACGCCCTTACGAAGCCAGAGCTGGCTCTTGAATATTGCCGGTTCCCAATCGCCTCCCCCTCTCGCTCTCAAGATATATTAGCAACCCCGACCATGCTAGACGGCAGGGGCAAGAACAGAAGCGGCATGTCATTGAGCTTTATCGACATGGTCAACATCCTGCTAAAGCAAAAGCCCGGGCTGACCGCCGAGGGCATCAGGGACCTCGTGGACGAGAAAAAGCGCAAGGTCGGCGCCGGCTATTTGACTGACCAGGGTGCCCTCTTCCTCGTGGCGGCAGACCTTGGCGTGTCGTTTGACAGCGTGCCAAAGGCGCAGTCGGGGCTCAAGGACCTGTACGTGGGCGCCAAGGACGTTACTGTCACGGGCAGGATAATGAACATCTACCCCGTCCACAAATTCACAAAAAAGGACACCAACGAGCAGTCGTCGACTCGGACGCTGGTGGTGTTTGACAGGGACGCGCGGGTCAAGGTAAAGCTGTGGGACAAGCAGGTCGGCGCGCCCGACGAGATGGGTCTTGCGGCTGGCGACCTTGTAAAAATAGTAAAAGGATACGTAAGGGCCGGCCTTGACGGCAAGCCCATCCTGAACCTTGGAAGCTACAGTGCGCTCGAAGTGGTGCGCGACGACGACGGCGACAATGTACAGATACCGGACATTGACTCGCTTGCCATTTCAGTCGACGACGTGAAAGAGACGCAGGACTCGGCAGTGGTCACGGGCGTCGTCAACGCAAACCCGCGCATAACGGACTTTGTGAACCAGCGGGGCGAGCCCAGCAAATCTTTGCAGCTGCAGGTGTCAAACGAGAGCAACACCCGGACGCTTCGCGCCGTGATATGGAACGTCGACGAGTCGCGGGTGCCCAAGGTCTTCAAGACAGGAAGCAAGGTCAGGCTCATAGGCGTGCGGATCAAGCAGGGCAACCCGCAGTTTGGCAACGGCGACTTTGAGCTGCACGGCGACGAAGGGACGATCTTGGAGTTCTCCGGCTCGCAGCAGGATGTCGACGTGATGCCGCTGCGGATAATCTCTGTTGGAGAAGAGACAGGCAGGGGCAGTTTCTTGTGCCTTGCAGCAGACAGAGCGGCAAGGGCGCTCTCGCTCACCATAGACAACTCTGTGGCGACGCCGGGCCAGCTCGAGCCGGGGGCGATGATCGAGTGCGTGCCCTCGCGCGTCTTTGGGAATTCGATCACTCTTGCCAGGGAAGATTCCTACCTGCGCATAATAGACGACGACAGGTCGTTTCCGCCCCTGTCCAAGTTCGAGAGCAAGATAAAAGACATAGTCGCCGCCGCCAGCGCCCAAGAGCCGGCGCCCGTGATAGTAGAGGCCATAGTGCTGCAGGCGCCGGACACGGCTGAGGTGAACACCAAGTCGGGCGAGACGGTGACTGTCACGTCCACGCTCCTTGGCGACGACACGGGCGAGATAAGGCTTGTGGGCTGGCGCAACCAGAGCAACGTCGTCGACAGGCTGGCAGTCGGCGACAGGATCAAGGTGGTCGGCGCCACCGCCGGCGCGGGGAGGGAGTCCAAGCCCGAGCTCACGCTGCGCCCCTATTCTTCTATAGTCCACCTCGGCTAAGGACAAATAGCAGGGGCGGCATTTTTTACATGCGTGCACTATTCCTATAATCATCACCACCATCATAGTCGTCGCCCCGGCCAGCAGCCTGACAGGCAGCGGGCCGCCATACTGGCGCAGGTAGAGGAGCTCAAGGCGAGGGTGAGGAGCCACGCCGACAGGCGCGACGAGGATTTCCGCGTCGGTGTCGAGATAGAGGTGTGCCTGCTGGACGGAAAGGGCAGGCCCGTCGACGCGTCGCCGGTCATTGACGAGCTGAACCGGAAAAGCAAGCACCACAGCGTCGAGCACGAGTACGGCAGGTCGCAGCTAGAGTTCAGGACCGAGCCGGTGTCCATGGGCGAGATCGAGGCGCTCAACGCCCAGTTCGAGGACTTTATCGAGCATCTGGCAAGGGCGCTGGCAAAGGTGCACGGGCCTGCAAGCACGCCGGTGTTCCTTGGCGCAAACCCGTCTCCGTACGTCTTTGGAACGGCAGGGGGCGTCAGCAGCAGCGGCGGCCAGGAGGCCATGATGGCGATGATAACCGACAAGCCCCGGTACATGCAGCTTGCACGCTGGCAGGCAGGGATGCCGGACATCGAGATGGACGGCCAAAAGTTCAAGGCGCTGCACGTGGCCACAGCGATCCAGGGCTTCCACATGCACCTCCAGGGCAGGAACCCCGGCTTTACGGCTGCGATGTTCAACCACATACTCAACCTTATACCATCGGTGATACTGCTTGGCGCAAACAGCAGGCTGTTCGCAGGCAGGGTGTTTTCGCTGCACGAGCCCAGGATCTTCATGTACGACCAGTCGGAGCAGCAGAACTCGGGCTTTCCAGGCATCGCCCGCTACCTAGCCGGCGTCGAAGATTACATTGACTATATCGTCTCAAGAGAGCCGGTCATAGCAAGAGACTATTTCGAGCTTGTCAAGGAGCGCCACGACGACGCAAGGATAAGGCTCAACACGGGCCAGTACAGGGTCGAGACGCGCGTCATGTCGGTCCAGCCCACGCCGGCGACCATGATGGCCATGATCGAGTTTTTCATAGGCTACCTGCACAGGGCGGTCCACGCAGAGGAGAGGACGCTCCGCCCGCTTGCGGCGCTCAGGGAGGAGCGGCAGTCAGTCGTCAGGTCAGGCTTTAACGCCAGGACCCACTTTAATGTGGTCGAGTCTGCAAAGGGCCAGGTGTCGGCTGCAAGGAAGGGCCTCTCCGACCTCGGCATAAAGGCCCGGTTCCTGGGCATACTTGAAAGGCGCATAGAGAACCGCAACACGGCCGGCGAGCACGTGGCCCGCCTGTGGCAGTCCAGGTTCAACGGCGACGTGGAACAGACGCTTGCAGAGGTGGTCGCAGACGTGTGGGACAAGACAAAAAACAACAGGCCGATATCGTAGCCAGACTGTTTGCTTGCATGTCCGGTCTACCGGGCCACTTTGACTGTCAGCCTGTTCCAGTTCCTGTCAAGGGCAGGGATTGCTTTTCGTGCTGTCCTTTTTGCAATGCCGTCATACGCGACCGACGCTGCCAGTGCCGCAAGTATCACCGAACCTGCAGCCGCCAGAATATGCCTGATATTTCTGCTGCCGCCATACTCTGTCTACGCCACCTTTTCTACCGCGATTTTCTCATGCCGCTTCTTCTTTTTATTTGCCAGCCGCCATGAGGCTTCCATGGCTGCGAGCGCGGGCGCAAAACCGGCAGTGATCCAGAATGCAGATTCGAATATTTCCATTGCAACCTAGAACCGCAGAAATTCATGATTAAGGATCCTGAAGCGCGTTTGTTACCAGTCAGAAAAAATTCAGAGTAATCATAACCGCGTCTGAATCTGCGTGCACGGTTTGGAACAATCACACAGGACGTTTTGACAGCTAAAAGGCGCATGCCAGGAACTGATAAAATTCATTTTTGCCCTATTCTGCCCATAAAGGAAGACCAGACAGCACATAGTTTTGTCAAAGAAACCAGGTGCGACTCATTTGGCGAGGGCGCCTGCGACTGCGGCTACCGCAGCGTCGCAGGCTAGCGCGGAGGGGATCATTTCCGGCAACGCTGTCGCCGGCCGCAAAAAAACGTCCACACCATCCTTCTTATCCACCATTATTATTATTGACGCGCACGGAGAGATAGAGAGACAGGCTAATCGTTCCAGAATCCCCGGGTGATGACGTACTGCTTTTCTGCCTCGTATATGTTCCTGAACATCTGCTCATCGTCGATATAGTTGCGCAGTACGCGCGCGGCGGTATCGGCGCCGACGCCGTGGCCGGCCAGCACGATCAGGGCTTTTCTGCCAAAGTTGTTGACAAGCGACGCGACCTTCCATGCCCTCTCAAAGCGGCGGTTCTCCTCTTCGTTCAGCCTGCCCCCGGACAGCCGGGTGCGGATTATCCTTGCCAGCTCGCCGTCCGACCAGAACGTGGCCGTGACAAGCTTTGACCTGCACGACGGGCATGTGAGCTCTTCAGGCGCTTCTCTGGTTTCCATGACGCGCTCCCACCTGCCGCAGCGGATGCAGATCAGCCGGTGCTTTGTCTTTTCCAGCCGCTCCCTGACCAGGTCGATGACGCCCTGCTCGATGCTCTGCGGCGCGGCCGCAGACTTGGACGAGTGCTCCACCACCGGCTTGGCAAGGTCTGAAAAGCGCGTCACTTCGAGCCAGTGGATCTTGATGGCGCCGGACTTGATGTCGTCAAGCGCCTTCCTTGCCTGCCCTATGTCGTGCTTGTCGTGCATCAGCTCCCTGATGGACTCGGCGCTCACGGGCGTCTTTGAATACCTGTCGTAGATGAGCCGGGCCGCCTTTTTGTCGTAGACGGCCTCCCTTGCTATCATGCCAAACCTCTTGGCGACCGTCCACACCTTCCAGTTTATCTGGTGAGTGCCTGTCAGCGAGGCGATTATGACCGGCTCCAGATCGTACGTGTCGGCAAGGGCAGACTCGAGCCTGCCCCGGGTGATCCTTGCGCTTGACGAGAGCATTATCCTGTAGGCGTCTGCCCTCGACTCGACCATGTAGCCCAGCTGCGAAGACAGTATCGTGGAAAGAAGGGAGGCGAGCGTGGTGTTCACCTTTGAGCCGAGGACAGAATGGACGACCAGCATGTTCCGAGCGGCAAGCGACTCGACTACAATGTTTTTTGCGTCCGGTATTACCTTTAGCTCTTTCAGCGTGTCGTCCATTATGCCAGTCGATAGTTTCAGCCGCCCTGCTGCGGCCCTGGCGCGCACGACGCCGACTTCTTCGGCGGTCTTCCAGTCGACAGGTATCATCTCTCCCACCCAGTACGGTATGTTTATCGCCGCGCCCCTGAGCGGCTCGACGTTTACCACCATCCTGCCCTCGTCGACTGCAAGGACGCGCCACTGGGAGCCCTTTAGCACAAAGACGTTGCCCCGCTCCCCATAGTCGCCCACGAACTGCTGGTCCAGAGTGCCGATCCTGCGCTTGCTTATCGAGTCCACGACCTCGAATTTCAGCACGTGCGGGATCATGGACAGGTTCTCAAAGTAGTACTTGTACGCCTTGATCTTGCGGCCGTACGTGCGGGCGTCCCTGTCGTATTTTATCACGTTGTGGCCCGCCAGGATGTCCAGGCAGCTCTCCACGTCAAAGAGCGTCACGTTGCGGTACGGGTACGCCTGCGTGACAAGCTCGTACGCCGCGTCGACGCTGACCGGCTCTCTGGTCTGCATGGCAAGCCCGACCAGGTGGTGCGCCATTGCGTCGAGCGCCCCTTCGTGCATCTTTTGCTCCTCTATCGAGCCGCGCTTCATGCGGTTGATTATCGCCAGCGCCTCTATCTCGTCGTCAGGGTTGTTGGTGACTATGAGCCCCTTGGCAAAGGTGCGCTGCCTGTGCCTGCTCCGGCCTATCCTCTGCATCAGCTTTGAAACCTGCCGCGGGGAGCCATAATGTATTACAAGGTCGACAGAGCCAATGTCAAGCCCGAGCTCTAGCGAGCTTGTGCACACGACGATGCCGGCGTCGCCTGCGCGCAGCGTGTGCTCTGTCTCTTCGCGCATCTCTTTTGATAGAGAGCCGTGGTGGACGTCCACTTTGACGCCTGACTGGTTGTTCTTCAGTATCGTGCCCAGGTACTCGGCCTCGTCGCGCGTGTTTGTGAACAGCAGCACCGAGCCTTCGGGCTTTTCCTTCTTTACGTACTCTATCACAAAATGCGCGACGTTGTTGAGCGAGCCCTTGACGTATTTCACTTCGATGTCGTAGCCTCTTGCAGACGAGTCGACGAGCACCGCGTGGCGCCTGCCGGCGCCGGACACGAACTGGGCCGCCTGCTTCAGGTTGCCAACCGTCGCAGAGAGCCCGATCCTCGTTACCTCGTGGTCAGAGACTGCCTGCAGACGCTCGAGGCTTATCGACAGGTGCGAGCCGCGCTCTGAAGGCACCAGCTCGTGCACCTCGTCGACAATGACGTACTGCAGCCCCCTGAGCGCGGCCAGCATCTTTTCGCTTGCCAGCACGACTGCAAGCGACTCGGGCGTCGTTATCAGCACGTCGGGCGGGTTTTCCATTATCTTTTTCTTGGCGTTTGCAGTCGTGTCGCCGTGGCGTATCTCCACCCGCAGGCCCTCCGACTCGGCGTATTTCACTATCCTGCGCAGCACGTCGTTGTTCAGAGCCCTGAGTGGAGTGATGTAGATGGTCCTTATTGTCCCCGGCGCGCCCTTGGAGTGGGCAAGCATCGTGAACACGGGCATCACGGCCGCCTCTGTCTTGCCAGAGCCGGTGGGCGCCACAAGCAGGCAGTTTATCTTTCTTGCGATGACTGGCAGGGCCTTGCGCTGGATGGTCGTGAGCGCGGCAAAGCCTTCGCGTGAAAATTTTTCAATTATCAGCCGGTCGTTGTTATTATTATTGCCGTTGCTGTTTTCATAGTCAACGCTTGTCGTCGTCTGTTGCTGCAGCGACTTGCTGCTGTTGTTGTTGCTTCGACCGTGAGCTGGCTCTGTCATAAACAATTACTGCAAACAGGCTGGCAACAAACAGACCCGCTGCGACCCACACATACGAATCAAAGTTTGCAATCGCCTCGCCCACCATTTGCGGAGTAAGTTCCCGACCCGACAATAAATACATTCGGGTTCAAGGCGGATCTTCAGCCATACGTATCATCGGGCTAGACATCAGGGAGGAAAATCATGCTCTTGGCACATATCTGGCAAAAGCATATTCCAGGCTGCGAAAATCGCCTTGTAGCTTTATAAGCGCTACAGCGCACCACAGCGCCAATATGCACACCAAGAAGGCTGGTAGCTTTGCGGTACTTGCGGCTGTCATAGCCCTGTCCGCCTTTACGATGGCGACAGGCTCTGCTGCAAAGGCGTTTGCTGACCAGGAACACATCGACTTTGCTACAAACATCGAGTTCATCAGGGGCCATCTGGACAAGGCCGTCGAGAACAAGGAGGCAGGCAACAACGTGCTGGCGACTGCGCATGCCGGCCACCCTGCCGAGGAGGTATATTCGCTCGTCAAGGAAGAGATACAGGAGCACGACGCGGACCTCGAATCGAGAATTGAGGGAGCGCTCAATGGCCTCTTTTCTGACATTGCCACCCTGTCGCTTGAAGACGTGCAGGGCAGGGTAGACGGTATCAACGCAGACCTCGATTCTGCGATGGAGGCAGTGGTGCCGTCCTCCGAAAGCGGCGAGCCGGCCTTCTGGGCACAGGTCGTCAACGGCCTGCTAGAGACTGCCGAGCACGAGTACGAAGAGGGGGTTGCAGACGGCGCAGTCAAGGAGGAGATAGAGTACCAGGACGCGACCGCATTCATCGGCAGGGCAAAAGCTGTGTTTGAAAACATTCGCGCAGACACGCCCGAGAACGAGGCCGAAGAGGTTGACGAGTTCTTCCAACAGCTCGACGCGCTGACTGCCAGTGCTGCAAGCGCCGGCGAGGTCGAGACCGTGATAGACGGCATCAAGCACGAGCTTGAAGAGGCGTTTGGGCTCGAGTCTGCAGAGGCAAGCGAGCTTGGCGGGTGGGAATACATTGAGCAGATAAACAGGCTGCTTGACCAGTCTGTCAGCGAGTACAGGGAGGGCAACTTTGACGAGGCACGAGCCCTTGCAGTGGAAGCCTACCTTGACAACTATGAATACATCGAGACAGACATCGCAGAGGACGACAAGGAGCTGATGGAAAAGATCGAAGTCGACATGAGGACCGACCTGGTCAAGATGATAGACGACAGGGCGCCTGCCGACGACATACAGGCACACGTCGACCAGATCAAGGCGGATCTGCAGACTGCAAAGGCCGTCGTGACGCCAGAGTTCCCGGTGGCCGCGCTTGCTGCTTCGCTTGGCGTCGCCGGCACAATCGCGTACGGCAGGCTCCGCGGCTTTGGCCGCAGGGCCTGAGCCCTTTTTCTTTTCCCTTTCCTTTTTCTTTTTTCAAAACAAGCGCGTATTGCCGCATTATTTCACAGCATATCTGCTCTCGACGGGGATCAAACCACGTAGCGAAATTATGGCTGCGTTACAATGGCAGCATGGCAAACAGCACGAAAACCACGGCTGCGGCAAACGCGATTGCTATCAACCCCTTTACTGTCAGGCTGACGTACATGTGCCCTGTATCATCATTAGTACACAAAACAACGGATAAAAAATTTTGGATGGCCGCCTTCCTTCTTTAGCGGGTGCGCTGCACGTCGTTCTTTTCCAGCTGGAGCAGGATCTGGTCCCGGGACATGTTGAACTCGACTGACTTGACCTTGCTCCTGAAATAGACCACCTTTTTGCCCTTGCCGTCCAGCTCTATCTTTTCGACAAAGAGCAGGCCCATAGACTGCAGCTTTCTTACTTTTTTGTAGGTCGAGCTCAGCGGGAGCGAGTTCTCTGCCGCTAGCTGCGCCGCGGTCTTGGCAGAGTCGATGGTGGACATGACCAGCCTGTAGGACGCCCCGTCGGCAAGTTCCTGCAGCAGGGGCATCGCGGAATGGTTGTCGAATGAGAGCATGTTCATAGTCAATTAGGCTAACCTAATTAGGTTAACCTAAGCGGACGTATTTAAACCATCTCGGAGACGCTGTTAACTTGGCTGCTGATTTCACATTTTCTCCTTCGTAATATCACTAACCTTGCTGCGCCCATTCACTGGGAAAATTCTGGCCTGGCAGGGTTAAAAACAAGCTTGGCGCGGGTTAAAAGTCCCCGCCGCCACCAAAGTCCCCGCCGAAATCTCCGCCGCCGCTGTCAAAGCCGGCGTCGCCGGTGGAGTCGCCGCCAGTATCGCCGCTACCGCTGTCGCTACCGCCATCAGCCCCGCCACTGTCAGCTGCCGCGGCCTCCTGTGCCTGCGCGTCGCCGGCCATCGACGCCTCTGCCGGGTTCATCGCCATCCCTGCAAACGACATTATCGACGCAAACATCAGCGCGCTCATCAGGCCAGAGAATATCATCATTGGAAGCCACGCCCTGTTCTGGTCCAGAAACGACTGGGTGGCCTGCGTGTCGCCGTTGCGGTACAGCCCCTTCAGCTCTGCCGCTTTCTCTTCAAGCTCCCTCTTTTTCTCTGACAGGACCCTCATGCCGGTCTCTGTCACCGACACCTGGAGCTTTTTCCCAAAGAGCCCCTTCTTTTCAGACGTGATCACCAGCCTCTGCGACGCAAGGTCGTTGACTGCCAGCTCGACTTCTGCTTTATCGAGCTTGGTCACCTTGGCTATCTTGCCTATCTCGTTCATCCCCCTTGCGACTGCGTCCAGCGTCATAAAGTGCTTGGGGCTGTCTGCAGCGTAATTTGACATGGTGTAACTGGGCGCACAGGTTACTTAAGGACCAAGTCCACATTGTGCTGCACTGTCACACTGCGGTTAGAACGTCATTCGCGGAACGAGAACAGTATCGTGTCGCCCATCGTCCTGGCCTCCACCTTCTTTCCAAGCACGTCCTGCGCCAGCTCCGTTATCAGGGTCTTGACGTACAGGGACCACTTGCCCCCGAGCCCGTGCTGGATCTTGAACCTGTAGTCGCCGTCGCGCACTTCGACGCTCTGCTGCATCCACGACACGTTCAGCCAGGTCCTCATGAGCTCCACGAAATCGGCCACGGTCGGGCTGTCCTTCATGAAGGCCAGAATGTTCTTGAACTTTTGCTTTTCCAGCTTTTGCGCCAGGTTCACCACCTGCTCGTCGCTCAGCTGCGACAGCACCTCCTTCAGGAACGCCTCGGTCATGGGCAGGAGGCCGACCTTGCGCTCGTACCGCTCCCACTGCACGTGGTTTGAGAATATCCTGGACGCGTAGCTGTTGAGGCTCATCCCCTCCATCTCGGCGTCGCCCCGCAGTTCCTCGATGAGTGCGGAGGGCAGCCTGAAGGTGATTGTCTCGGTCTTGGTCTTTTTCGTGTCGCCTGTGGCCAAAATGCGTATGCATGTCTGGTTGCTGCGCCAGTGGATTAAAAGATTGCTTTCCCCTTTCTCTCTTTCTTTCTCATCAAAAAAGTATGGGTTGTGGTAGCAGGCGGGTGTGTGTGAGGGTGAAGGTGGGATGGGGTGGGGGAGGAGGAGTAGGAGACTGCTGTTGTTGCTACTACCACTTGCGCGAGTCGCCTTCGAGCAGGCCGGAGCCATGGTGCAGCCTGTCTATGTGCTTTGACATCTCGGCGCTCGTGCTGAACTTGGACTGGCAGTACGGGCACGAAACCTTGTTTTCCATTTGTGTATATCATTGCACAGGATTTGCTATTTAGCAAAAGCGTCTACATTGTATTGCAGAGTAAACGTGCCAGACATATATCATGCAGGGCAGGTACTTGCTGTTGCCATTGCTTGCAGACGAGAGCCTCATGTGGGTGCTCTTTGGCCTTTTTGTCGGCGTCGCCCTTGCAATCGACCTTGGCGCCTTCCGCCCACTTGTGAAGAGGCTGCGTCCCGGCCGTACCCCTGCTGCCCAGAGCGAGGAAGAGGGCGGAGACGAGGAGCACATACGCCAGAGCGCCTTCCGGCAGGGCCTGACGTGGACCATAGTGTGGATCGGCCTTGCAGCGGTCTTTGCATTTATCATATTTGCGCAGATGGGCTACGACAAGATGCTCGAGTTTGTCACGGGCTATGCGGTAGAAAAGTCGCTCAGCGTGGACAACATGTTTGTGTTCCTGCTGATATTCTCGTCGCTTGGCGTGCCGCACGCGCTGCAGCACCGCGTGCTGTCGGTGGGCATACTGAGCGCCATAGCAATGAGGATCCCCCTCATAATCGTCGGCGTGTCGCTCCTTGAAAATTTCCACTGGATGATCTATGTCTTTGGCGGCCTGCTCATCCTGACGGCGGCAAGGATGATAGTGCAAAAGAAGGAGAAAAAGATCGAGATCGAGAAAAACATCGCAGTCCGCCTGCTGAAAAAGGTGATGCCCGTGTCCACGGAGCTGCACGGCAACAAGTTCCTGGCAACGGTAAATGGTGTGATATATGCGACGCCGCTCCTGGTCGCCCTGGCCATCGTAGAGATGACAGACCTGGTCTTTGCCATAGACTCCATACCCGCCGTGCTTGCGATAACCACCGACCAGTTCATTGTCATAACGTCAAACATATTTGCGATACTCGGGTTGAGGAGCCTGTACTTTTTGCTGGCAGGCGTGATGGAAAAGTTCCACTATCTAAAGCCGGCGCTGGTGGCGCTGCTGCTGTTCATAGGAGTCAAGATGGTCGCCTCCGACGTATTCCACCTGCCGGTCCAGGCTTCGCTTGCGATAATAGGGGCGATACTTGGCGGGGCGCTCGTTTTGTCGGTAGCAAGGGCAAGGCGCGAGCAGCTGGCCGCAGCGCACCACCATCACCATCATCATCATCGCAGCGGCCACTCCCACGATGGCGGCAGTGGCAGCAGCAGACAAGAGAACTAGGTCTCTTCGCCTTTTTTTATCATCTTGGATATGTGCGGTATCCGGGGCACGCCCACGGCAAACGCTGTGGCGACGGCGGCAAGGAAATAGTATTCGTAGCCGATAGCCATGCCGATGGAAGCGGCAAACCACACGGCTGCGGCCGTGGTCAGGTTCGTGACCTTGCCGTCAAGCTCGCTTTTTAGGATGAGGCCGGCGCCCAGAAAGCCGATGCCGGATATCACCTGCGCGGCTATCCTTGACGACGAGTTTGGGTCCACTATTGACGAAAGGAAGGTAAAGATCATCGCCCCGCCTATGACGAGGCAGTGCGTGCTTATGCCGGCCGCCTTGCCCCTCGACTCGCGCTCTGCCCCGATGGCAAAGCCGGCGGCAAGCGAGATCCCGATGTCGACCAGGAAGCGCAGCTCGTAGCCGGTCGGCATCCCTTCAAAAACCATCCCTGCACCTTCTCTTTGTTTTGTGGCAGATGAAATTAAAACAGTTGCAGCAAAACGCGCGGCAATCCCGGTCTTTCTTTCAGGCGGCATGGAGCGCCGCAGATGCCCCACATACGCATCGATAATAATAAAATAATAACAACAACAAAAGGGAGCATCGCGCGAAACGTCACGCAGTTGCAGCGGCCGGCCAGGAACAATGGCGGCAAAACGGATTAAAATTATTATTCCTGTCAGGTGGTTGCATGACAGAAACGGAAGAGAGGAAGCCCGGTCATCGACTGGGACAGCGTGGTGCACAAGAACGTCAGGTCTGTGGACGGCGAGCAGGTTGGCAGCATTGTCGCGGTGCTCGGCGACGAGATACACGTCGGAACCCAGGGACCCAGGAGCCAGTACAGGATACCAAAGCAGAACGTGGCAAGGTTTGGCGGCGCAAAAGTGAGGCTTGACACGCCAGTTGGAGAGATAGGCAGGTTCGCAGTAGCAGGCTAGCCGGCTCTTTTTTCGCCAGTATTAAAGAGGCGCACCGTGACAGCAGCCCCCCAAGACAGATGCCGCCGGCTTTGGGAACACGAAAGCCTGCGCGCAATTCCCGGGGGAATCACGGTGCAGCTTTTATGTTGCACGCCATACAATATAAGCCTGCAGGCTGCGCAGGCATTCACAGGGAAAAAAGGAGCGGCAGGCTGAGGGCGCAAAAGCTGGCTGCAGCAGGCTGATACTAGCGGTACTCGTCTCCGCAGTCGCCGATGATCTCGTACAGGTTCCTTGCTCTTGATGTCACCTTCTCTATGTCTTCCATGTCCTGCCTGTCAAGTGCCAGGCCAAAGACGCGGGCGTTGTCCTGCCTGTGCTCGGTTATCCCAAGGCGCGCCCCGATTATCACGCCTGCCACCTCCGGCCTGTCCAGGATATAGCGCGCGGCCACGTTTGCGATGCTGACCCCGCCGTGTTTTGCAGCGATGCGGCCGAGCGCGGCCAGCAGTTCCTGGAACAGCTTCCAGCCTCCCCACGCGTCCACCATCTTTTTGTACTTGCGCAGGCTCAGCGTGTCAAGCTCTGAAAGCGGCGGCTCGGGCCTGCCCAGGTATTTCTCGGAGAGCAGCCCGCCGCATATGGTGCCGTACGCAAAGAGCGCGACGCCGTTTCTTTTGCAAAAGTCGGCCATCCTGACTGCCGGCCGCTGGTCGATTATCGAGTACTGCACCTGGTTTGACGCTATCCTGATCCCCTCGTCTGCCATGTCCTGCATGTGCGCCGTGTCGAAATTGGTGAGGCCAACGTTCCGCACCTTGCCCCTGTCGCGCAGCTCTGACAGAAAGATCATGGCGTCCAGCCACGACGGGTTGCCATAGTCCCACCAGTGGAACTGCACCAGGTCGATGCTCTCGACTCCCATCCTGCGCATCGATCTGTTTATTGCTTGCTCGACAAGCTGCCGGGTCATCCTCGCAGGCTCGGGGACGAACTTTGTAAAGGCCTGCACGTTTGCCAATTCCTGTTCGCCTTTCTGGCCGGCAAGGGCGCGCCGGAACTCGCCCATGAGGTCCTCGGCAGGCCCGTAAATGTCTGCCATGTCCCAGCTTGTAAAGCCGGCCTCGTGGTAGTTTATCATCTCGGCGACCGCCCTTTCCGGGTCGATGTATCCGTGGCCCCCTGCGACCTGCCACATCCCGTTGAGCATCCTGCAAACGTCAAGGCCGCCGAGCCTGTACCTTTCCATCATCGTCGTCATTCTCTGTCATTTTTGAAGAAGGGAAGCGGGATTTATGCTTGTATCAGCGGCTTCTTCACCGCTGCTGGTGCTTGAAGAGCCTCACCAGCCTGGCCATCAGGTTTATCACGACGAAAAAGACAGCCCACGCCACTATCGAGGCGGCCATCGACGCGGCGTACGCTTCTTCGACGCCGGACTGCAGCAGCTGGTATTGCAGGCCGAGCTTGACTGCTGAAAAGACTACTTCTGATACCGAGAAAGCGGCAAGCAGCTTCTTCAGGTCGGCCACGAGCAGGCGCCTGCCCGTCTCGGGGTTTGCATACCTTGCCCTGTTGTCGAAGTAGAACAGAAGCGCAAACGCCGGGATGTAGACGGCGTACTCTGCGGCAAGCGTGGTGGCCGAGTTTGCCAGGCTGTCGCCGCTGTAGCTGGAGAACGCCTCTGCGACGAGCGCGCCCGTAAAGAACGCGGCGAGGCCGGCTATGACGATGTTCCTGTTGAATTTTATCGCGTCGCGGTACCTGCGGTACAAGTCAGAGCCGGGGCTCTTTGCCCCTGAAGTGGCGCTGCACCGGCTCGATTATCCTGTTCACGTATGTCGCAGTGGCACCCTTTAGGTCCATCGGGTGGATCTTTTTTGCGACATAGTCGCGCTCTACCTCCGCATAGCTTGCGTATGTCGTGCTGCCGCCGTACTTGGCAGGCCTTTCTATCGTAAACGAGCTGAACTCGTGGAAGACAACGTAGCGCACCAGCTCTAGCACGGGGTTGCCCTCGGCCACGCCGACGGGGCAGAACGCCTTTGCTATTTTTTCTCTGATGGCCTTTTCGTCGTCGTGCACCAGTATACCGCTTGCCGGCTTGCTCTTGCTCATCTTGCTGGAGATTCTGGCGTCCTCCTCGGCGTCCTCGTCAAGCCCCATCTTGACCGGCTCTGACAGCCCTGGCAGCAGGTGGTGGTGCACAAGGACGGGCGCCTTCCAGCCCATCTTTGGGAACACCTCGCGCACCAGCATGTGGATCTTGCGCTGGTCCATCCCCGAGTGCACGATGTCGAGGTCGAGCGCCCTGATGTCGACTGACTGCATTGGCGGGTACAGCAGCTGGCCGAGGTCGAGCGCGTCCTTTTCGCTCCGGCCCATTATCGTGAGCGAGCGCATGGTCCTTGCAAGCGTCATGTGCTTTGAAAAGCGCACGAAATTCTCCCAGTAGTCGGGCGTTTTTTTGTAGAGGTCCGACCCCATGACGATGTTGACGCCGGGGCAGAACAGCCGGAACGCCTCCGCATAGTACTGCGACACCTGCCTTATCTTGTCCCAGTCGCCCCCCAGCTTGTCGTTGATGTAGGTGTGCCAGTCTGCAAGAAAGACGGTGCAGTCGATGCCTGCCTTGATAAAGTCGTTTATCTTGAAGCCTGTCAGCACCAGGCTGCCGAGGTGCAGTATGCCCGATATTTCCAGGCCGATGTAGTGGCGCGGGCGCGCCTTTGTCTCAAACAGTGCCTTTAGCTCGTCAAGGGTGATTACTTCCTCGGTAGGCTCCCGGGTGACAAGTGCGATGCGCTCGGCTACGTCCATTATCCTTTCTCTGCAGACAGAGACGCGTCCGGCCAGTTCTATAAACCTTGTACCCCGATGACTGGAGAGTGGTCGTCGAGCCACTGCTTGTGCTTTTTGTAATCGGGGTCGTGCATTACTACAATGTCCCAGAACCTCCTGGAGTGGTTGAGCTCGACGATGTGGGCAAGCTCGTGCACGATGACATAGTCGATTACCTCCGCCGGCGCGGCTGAAAGGAGCAGGTTAAAGTTGAGGTTCTTTTTCCGTGAGCAGCTGGCCCAGCGCGACTTTTGCTGCTTTATTGCGACGCGGCTGTACCGCAGTCCCCCCATCTTTTCTGCGATGGCAGGCAGGCGGCTGGCGATTATGGCGCCTGTCTGCTGCCTGTACCAGTCCAGCACGTGGCGGCGGTAGCTCCGCCTGTCCGTGACATGAAAGGTGACCGTCTTTAGCGAAGCCGAGACTGTCGCGCTTGGCAGCCTGTCCTTTACCAGCCTGTACTGGTACTTTGCCCCAAGGTAATAGAGCGCGCCGTCCTCGTGGCCCGTGCGCTCTTTGATCTTTGCGTAATACTGGGCGGTTTTTGCTATCCACTCTTTTCTGCTGCGCACAAACTCGTGCAGCCTGCGCTCGTCGCAGCCGGCCGGGACGACTGCCTCGACGCCCCTTATGCTGGACACGAGCCTGAGCCGGCGCGCACGTGAGCTCTGCCTCACCCTTATCTCCACCACGCGCCCGTCGTCGAGGGGCAACGAAAGAAAAGGCACGGGCTCTAGCCGCGGTTAAAGGGTTAAAAGCTATGCGCGCAAAAATATTTCGTGCGCGCAGGCGGCACCACCAGTACCAGGATAGGGCAGGACGAGCTCTTGAAAAAGCTAGAGTCGCTTGACATCGACGAGGGGATAAGGGTGGAGCTTGGAGGCGGCAGGAAAATGTTTGTCAACAGGTCGCCGTCCGGGACATTCGTCGTCCAGTTTGCCGGCGGCCCGCCGCAGAAGGGGAGCAGCGACGCCAGAGAAAAGAAAGAAAAAGAAAGCATACGCTATTTCGACTCTGCAAAAGAGGTCGCCAGGCTCGCCAGGGGCGCCGTGGCGGCGTGGGCCTATTAGCGGATCTAGATCATGCCGGCTTCGCGCAGCTTTCTGGGGAGATAGACCTCGGCCAGGTACTTGAAGCCGTGCTTGAAGAACGCGTCCAGCTCGCACTTTTCCTTCCTCTTCAAAAATAGATCTAGTTCTTTCTGCCACTGCTTGTCCTGGAACCAGGGCTTTTTCTTCATGTCTGTCGCTCTCGTCAGGTCCTCGTCGGTGGCGGCAAGGCGCGCCACCTCCGGTATGTTGTACTCGTAAATGTCAGAGAACATCATGCCGAGCACCTTGGCGTCCGGCGTAACCAGCCTGTCGCTGTCGTAGCTGAGCGACTCGCTGCCTATCTTGTAGCGCAGCGCGATGCCAAGGCCCCAAGGGTCAGCGTCTGCGAACACGACCACCGGCTTTTTCCACTCCTCGTTGAGCATCTTGACCATCATGCGCGTCGCCCTGTCCGGCTCGCCCGAGCCGGTCATCAGTATCGCGTTGTATTTCTGGATAAAGCCGGACTTGCGTATGTTGTTGAGCACGGTGTCCTTCTCGACCACCATGACAAAGTCGGCCTTGACCTTGACTATCTCGACGTCGCGTATGTTGGTGGGTATTAGCTGCGAAGTGGCCCTGCTGCCAAGGTTGCAGTCGATGATGTCGCCTCCCACACGGAGGGTGATTGGCCCGGAGATCATGCCCTTTGGCTTGGACGTGACTGAAAACTCTTCCCTTGGCACGCCGGTCAGGAGCTCGACTGCCTTGATGGCGTCGTCCGAGTCTTCCTGCCCCCGCCAGAACTTTTGCTTGTTCTTTTCGTCGCCGACGGTGCTCAGAGTCGCATAGTACATGCCCCTTATCGTGCTCTCCATCTCCTCGTCGAGCAGCCTGCGCACGGCGTTTGCCATCACGATGTACTGGGCAAACGTGGGGATCTTTTTGGTGCTGTCCGGGCTCACCTTGACCTTCTTGTCGCCTATAGTGAGCATCCTCTTCTGGTCAGACCAGACGGTGTTATCATAGCCAACTTTTGGCACGTCCAGCACAGGCATGGTCTTTTCCAGCAGCAGGTCCGTGCTAACGTGCTTCATTATCGCCTTGATCTCCTTGATGACTTCTTGGTGGCGCTTGTCCTTGGCGGGCATTTACTTTTTCTTGGCACCTCCGGCTTTTCTGTGTATCACGGCGTCAAGCGTCGTCTGGCCGCCTCCTGTGGCGGGGTTGTTGCCCTTTGCCTCGTTTCTCTTCCTCTCTCTGCCGCCAGAGCGCTCCCCCTTTCTCCTTGCCGCGTTTATCGCTATCTGGCTCCTGTCCCTCTTTACCACCTCGCCGTCTATCTCGGCCTCGATGGTCTCTGCCTCTTTCTTTATCGTCTCGCTCGTGATGTCGTCCTCCTTTTCCGGCACGGGCATGCCGGTTATCTCGCCTGACACGTGCTTTTCTGCAAGGCCGGTGAACGCCTCCTCCAGCTTTTTAGAGTCCACGGATATCGATTCCGAAATGGCGCTCACGATGAGTGGGATATAGTACTTGTATAGGGAAAGCCTGCTCTGCGCCTCCTTCATGCGCAGCTCCTTGCGTATCTGGGCGCTCACCTTGCGATACAGGTCTGACAGGCACGCCTTCATGTATCTCTTCAGGTCGCCTTCGGATGCGATGCTCTCCTTTCCAGCCGTCTTGTACGGGATTTTCGTCGAGCAGATGTGGAAGAATATGTGCAGGGGCAGGAGCTCGACTGCCCTGTCTGACTTGGCGTCGGGGTTTGCAAACTGCTCCTTGACTTCTTTCTTGGAGATGCCCATCTTGTTTATCTCGACTTCGGACACGACCTCCTTTGCCACGTCCGAGCCCTCGTCGTAGAGGAGTGGAATCTTGTTGGCAAACCTGTAGAGCTTGAATGAGCCGATGTCGCCACCGTATGCGATGCCGCATTCCACGACAGTGGGGCGGTTGTTGATGACGCACGTCCTTGAAGAATAGGCGGTGAGCGCCGGCTTTAGCACCTTGACAGATATCTGGGGCTGCTGCACCTGGCTGCCGCTGCCGCCGGAAGAAGATGAAGAGTCGTCAGACGACCTGCTTGTGATTATCGTGTATTCAGAGGTCATCCCGGCAGTCAGTATCTCCTCTCCTATGGGGCTCAGGTGGTCAGTGTTTGGCATGTGGAATTTCGTCTGCTTGCAGACGTTGACCACCCTGATGAGCTCGTGCTCGTCGTACTTGTCGGCAGGCTTGGATTCAAGCCCGGCCTCTGCGATTATCTGGCGGGCCTTCTCGCTTGAGAGCTTTTGGAACGACTCGGCAAGCACGCCCTGCAGCGTGGTCTTTTGGTTCATGAAATTCATGATGGCCTTTTTGAGCGTCTTCAGGTCCATGTCGGCTGGATGTGGTAACACTTCTTTTGCCGGCTCGGGCATCTTGTCGGTCCTGCGGTCAAAGACGACCTTGCCGTCGTCGGTCTCAAACTCGATGTGGGCATACGGGTTGACGATCGACGTCTGGCTGATATAGTCATAGATCCTGCTCTTTGTTATCGGCGACAGGCGGGCGCGAAGGATTGCCTCCACACGGAAGCCCGACTCGCCGGGTATGACCTGCGCCTCGTCGTTTTTCATCGCCCTTTTTGCAAGCACAATCGGCCTGTTGGTGCTGATGTCCGTGCGCAGCTCGAAATAGTAGCCCGAGTTTTCCTCGCTGGACTTGCTCCACACCCTGAGCGGGTGGTCGGTGTCCTTTGTGGAAAACGCCGCTATCATTTTCAGGCCGACGCCAAAAAGCCCGCGCTGCTGCTTTTCGACGTACTTGCCGGAGGTCAGAAAGGAGCAGACTGCGACAGGCACTTTTTCCGACGGGATGCCGATGCCGTTGTCCTGGCAGGTTATCATCCACATGTCGTTTGCCGAGTCTATAGTCTTTAGCGTAAGGGAAATTCGCGGGAGGATGTGGCTGCTCTCGCAAGAGTCAAGCGAGTTTTCGATGAGCTCGCGCACGGCCATGTAGAGGATGCGCTCGCCCGTAAATCCCGCAAGGGCCGAGTTGTCCACAAAGAACTCGGACTCGGCCTTTTTGTCATACTTTACCCTGCGCACTGCCTGCGTCTGCGAGGCAGGGACGTTAGCGACAGGCTTTGTCGTTGTTGATGATGATGAGGGAGGGCGAAGATGAGGAGCAACGGCAGAAGTAGCAACCTCCGCGGTAGCCTTTTGGGTCAATCGATTTGGGATGTCCATCTAACTCAATTTAACTTTTTACGGAAATAATGTTGACTCGATGGTAAATCTCAATCAAACTGGGAGCCGTACGGCGTGCCGTGCGTCTTGAGCTCCTGCAGCCTAAAGCCCGGGCATTCAAGCATTATCCTCTTTTTGCCCTTTTGCACCACGATATAGTCAGAGCCGGAACCTACGACTGCGCCGTCCACCAGATCTTTTAGCTGCATATACGCCTGCCATACATCGCATGGGCAGCATGATAATTAAACGTCGTGCTGTTGCGTTTGTGGAAACACTTTTCCACATTTCCCGGATACTATCCCATTTCTGCTATTTTGCAGGCTTGAGCTCGAGCATGAGCTTTAGAAACGCCAGCGCGTTTTCGCCAAAGAGCGACTGGATGGCCGACGCCACCTTTTCGCCGTCCAGCTTTTTGTCGCCGGTGATGGCCCCCGTGTCTTCCAGGAACCTGACTGCAAGCTGGGCGTTCTCGGCGCCAAGCGTGTCCGATAGCGCGTCGACAAACGAGTCATAGTCAGGCAATGTTGCTGCTGCGCCCATGGAACCTGCCATAGGGGCGGCAGGCATGTGATTTAACCTTTAGCAAAAAAGGTTCTATTTCCTTCCGAGCGGCATTTACGTCTTATGATGCATTTTTTTCGTGCGTATGTGCGTGCGTGCAAAGGCAGACGTACAGATAGGCAGGAGGGAGGCACATGCTTTTTAATGGCCGCCGGCGACAAGCTGCCAGTTGGTGCAGCTTGACTCCTCTGTATTTGTGACCCTGGTAGGGTCGGCAGCGGCGACTCTGACCACAGGCAGCTTTTTGCCCCAGATAATCCGGGCCTACAGGACAAAAAAGATGCAGGACGTGTCGCCTTACCTGATGGCCCTCTTTGCCTCCGGCACGACGCTGTGGCTCGCATACGGCGTGTTCAAGGCCGACTGGGTGATAATAATCGCAAACCTGCTTGGCACCGCCTTCAACCTCCTGCTGCTGTACATGAAGTACGTTTACGGGCGACGGTCAAAGCCGCCACCGCCGCCGTCTTCTCAGTCGCTGTCAAGCCCTGACGAGGCCAGATAATATGGGTTGGAGCGCTCGGCCTGCGTCATGAGCGCAACCGTGTTGCGGACCAGCTGGTACGTGCTGTCGTGGCACTGGCAGGCGCAGATCCTGGTCACCGGCGAGTCGTTCACCGTCTCTTTGAAATGGCCCTCGCACCTGCCGTGGTTGTTCTCTATGCAGTCAGCCGACTTGGCCACGCCCTGATTTGCGCAAATGCATTTAAAAATCCTGCCCCCCATCTCTGTCTCGAAGAAAAGAAGATGGCGGCGGGAAAGAAAAAACCATCGGCAGAGGCAGCACCGTCGGTAAAGATAGACGGCAGCGCCACAGTCTCTTTAGGCAAAAAATCCTTTTCAGTATCCAAAGAAAACGGTTCGTTAGAGCTGACAAACGAGTACGGCAACTCGCTCACTTTTCCCCTTGACGGGCGCGGCTTTGAAGCCGTGTGGTCGCAGCTGTGGCAGATGGTCAAGGACAGCCAGCACTAGCCATATATCTTGGCGCAGGGCAAGGACTGCCGCGTAGAAAGAGAGGAAAGAGAGAGGAGGGACATGATGGCTATTGCTCATGATAACAGACGCTTTCAAGGCCAGCCTTGACCCCTCGCTTTTCAAGCTCTACCGCAAGTACCTGTATTCCCGCCACAAGGCCACAGCCGAGCTCTCGCAGGCAGAGGTGATACACGAAGTGGCAAAGGAGCGGCTGGTCAGGATGGCCGACAAGTTCCGCAAGAACGCAGCGTATTTCGACCCGGGCGACCAGCTGAAGGTCATAGTAGATGGAAGCCACAAGCTTGCAAGCCCGGTCGGGATGGCTGCCGGCTTTGACAAGGACTGCGAGATGCTTGCGCCCACCTCGTACGTCTTTGGGTTTCTCAACCCCGGCAGCGTGCTCAAAAATCCAAGGAAGGGCAACCCGCAGCGCCGGCTGGCAGTGGACAACGACAGGGAGGCGCTGATAAACGCGCAGGGCTACCCCCACAAGGGCCTCGACCACACAGTCAGGAACCTGCAAAAGTTTGCGGCCGGCCCCCGCGGGCACGCCAGGCTGCTGCTCAACTTCTCCGGCATCACCGACACGTACACGGAGGACGCGGTGCTCGACGCCTGCAAAGAGATAATCAGGGCTACATCCCCCTACGTCGATTTCGGGTTTGAGGACAACAGGGCGTCGCCAAACACCGACTTTAACAAAAAGCTGCAGACGCCGGAGTTCACTAAAAAGATGATAGACCTGATGAACTCGCACGTGCCGCCGCGCCTGATCAAGGCGTCCAAGGTGGCGCCGTACAGCGCCCTGCCCCCGAAGGAAGAGGAGAGGGAGGCCCGCATGAAATCGATAAGGGTGTTTTACGAAAACGGCGGCCAGGCGGTGGTGCTTGGCAACACGAGGCCCGTCGACACGGCTGCAAACCCGCTGACCAGAGGCTTTGCCCGGCCGGTCGCAGGCGAGAGCGGGCGCCCCCTGTTCCCGTACATGCTCAGGATGGTAGAGGACGTGCACAGGGAATTCCCGGGCCTGACGATAATAGCCTGCGGAGGCATCTGGAACGGCGAGGACGCGTGGCAGGCCCTGCAGAAAGGCGCCACGCTTGTGCAGCTATACACCGCCTTGACGTTCCAGGGCTTTGGCATTGTCAGGGAGATTCACGACACCCTAAAGAAAAAGCTGGCCGGCGACACGCTGCAGGCGTTTATGGAAAAGCGGGGCCGCAGCAGCGGGTAGCAAAAATTCATCCCTGTGCATATATCCTACAAATACTCTGCCACACGGTTGGAAAACTTTTAATCTGCCCTAGACGGTTTCCCACCAGACAGGGATTTAACTATTGAAGCACCCTAAGGTAGTTCTTACTGCAGACCGCACTTTGATGTCGCCCTACAGGGGCATATCGCTTGCATCGTTCTTTGGCTGCGCACCGGCCCTTGACATGCACAGGAGCCACAGTTCGATGTGGTACCACATACTCGGAAACCAGGTCACGCCAAAGGTGCTTTTCGATTTCATCTGCAACCCAATCGAGCACACGAACGGGCACGCCAACTATGCGCCGTACGGCCTGAGAAAGGTGGAAGCAGCCCTGCTGCGCGATGGCTATGCCCGCGAGGACGTGGTGGTGGCGCACCCGGACCACGTGGAGCAGTTCATCGGGCCCGAGACGCAGGTCGTCGGCACGTACGAGATGGACCCGCTAGGCATGGGCCCCGTCACCATGACTTTTACCTATGGACGCAAGCAGACGTCCTACGACGAGTTTTACAACGCCGACCTGCACCACCGCATCACGGCCGCCAAAAAGAGGACAGGAAGCAAGGCCAAGGTGGTCGCAGGCGCGTCCGGCACGTGGCAGTACAATTACGACCCGGCCAAGATAGAAGAGTACGACCTCTATGGCATTGTGGAAGGCGAGCTTGGTGGCATCGGCCCCGAGATTGACGGCGCGGCAGGCCCGTTCTTTGACGCCCTCATCGGAGGCGAGTTTGACGTGGCAAACCCGTTCAAAAAGAGCCAGTTCAAGGTAGAGATAAAGGAATTTGTCAGGAGCGACAGGACCTATCACGGCCGCTTTATCCACTACTGGAACGAGCCGTCCGTCGACGAGATCCCCAATATCGTCAACCCGAGCATGCACGGCATGATAGAGGTGATGCGCGGCTGCGGGCGCGGCTGCAAGTTCTGCGACGTGACTCTCCGGCCCCTGCGCTACTACCCCGTCGAAAAAGTGCAGAAGGAAATCGAAATAAACATGAAGTACGGCGGCCTGAAGAACGCTTGGGTCCACAGCGACGACATTTTCGTCTACGGCCTCAACCCCAGGACGACCAAGAACATGCAGCCAAACAGGGAGGCCATCGAAGAGCTGTTCAAAGGCATCATGGCGACAGGCATCGAGCACACCAACCCGACGCACGGGACGCTTGCCGGGGCGATTGCAGACGAGCGCCTCCTGCCAAACGTGTCCAGGATAATCAAGTCTGGCCCGAACAACCACATCGGCATCCAGTGCGGCTTTGAGACAGGCAGCATACGCCTGATAGGCAAGTATGCCGACCGCAAGCTCTCCCCGTACCGGCCCGAGGAGTGGCACTGGGTGGTCAAGCACGGCGTCAAGACGCTGAACGAGAACTACTGGGTGCCCGCTTTTACCCTCATCATGGGCCTCGACAACGACGAGACGCCGGAGGACAGCTGGGAGACGATCCGCCTGATACACGAGCTTGAAACGGAGCAGCCCGATTCAAAGTTCACGGTCACGCCCCTGACCTTTGTTCCGATCGGCCTGCTGGAAAAGTCGGACTTTTTCGACATCGGCAACACCATGGATCCTGCCAAGCTGGGCGTCATGTACAAGACGTGGCAGCACAACTTCAAGTACGGCATCCAGAAATTCATGTCCAAGGTCGGCAGGGACAACCCGGTCAAGAACTGGTTCTTTACCACGCTTGCAGGCAGCCTCGGCGGCGTGCCGCTGACTGCGATGGAAAAGTACGCCCGCAGGAAGGGCCCCGAGCACGAGCGCGTGATAGAGAAGATAAAGGCGACCTACTGGTAGCAGCAATAGTAATAGTAATGGTAGTAATAGTAAATTTATAGGCAGCAGGCGCGCAAGCCTCTCCATCATGGCCGACTTTTACGAAGTCGACAGGCTGGTCGAGGAGCTTGCCAAGATCTATGCGACTGCGTGCGCTACGGCATGGTTCAAGACAGAGCGGAAAAAGCCGACCCAGCCGGAATACCGGGCCAAGGTGGTCGAGTTCATGAGGCATTTTGAATACACGCTCTCCACCTTTCCGCAAAACGCAGAGGCAGACAGGTTCAGAGAGCACGCAAAAAAGGCTCTCGAAGACGAAGTCGCAAGGGTTGTGGCCGGCCAGAACAAGGACGTGGAAAAGCGCTACAGGTACTTTACAGACTATAGCTATGACCGAAGCTAGCTAGACAGCTAGCCAGGCAAACCGCAGGCCCGCTCTTTCTTCAATGCAAGAAATGTCACGTCCCGCCTACCACAGCAACGCTAGATCTCTTTTTCCATCTGGCGCAGAAACTCTTTCATGAAGCGGATGCGCTTTTTTGCCATCTTTTTTGCCGTCCGGGTGTGCATCGTCCTGTGCAGCTTCAAGAGCTTGGCGGCAAAGTGGTCGAGCGTCCACATCCGGTCCTGCGGCTCCCTGCCTTTTTGCCGGCAGAACGGGTCGTCAGGGTTGTAGAACTTGCGGTTCTCCGAGCCCCCCACCGAGAACGTCCTTGCGATGCCTATTGCGCCCAGCGCGTCCAGCCTGTCTGCGTCCTGCAGCACCTTGCCTTCAAGCGAAGCTGGGACTATGCCCTTTGAATAGCTGTGCGTCCTTATGCAATAGCTGACCTTTTCTATCTTGTCCTCCGGCCAGCCGTGCCGCTTCAGAATCTTTTCGGCCAGGTCTGCGCTGTCGTCTGACGACTTGCTGCGCTTGGAGCTCCCCTTTGGATAGACGACGAGGTCGTGCAGCAGGGCGGAAGCAAGCAGCACGTCCATGTCGGCGACCCGCTCCCTCTTGCCGATGAGCTCGGCATTTCTGTACACGCGCATGATGTGCTCAAAGTCGTGGCCGGGGTCGCGGCCTTCAAGCATCTTCTCAGCCTCTTTTTTCAGCTCTTCAAGCATCTTCTTCTTCTTTTTTGATGGCAAATATCACATGCACCACACATACACGCACAAAATGGCCGCCGAATGATGAGTATTTGTTTGGCAAGCCCGGTAATAAGCAATAGCACCAGTATCAGCCGGTAATAATGATGACAAGGTGAGAGAAAATAATGAAAAGGAAAAAGGGGGGAGCTTGTGCTCTTTTTTTAGATTACTTGCCACGGTCTCGTAGCAAACGTCACGCCCAGGCCCGCACCGATGATAATGCATTGGTACACAATGTTACCATACGGGATTGGCTTGAGTATCGCTGGACCGCTGACGTTCACTGTCTGACCCCTGCCCAGACCCGGACCTATGTGCTCGACGTTGAGCTGCGTGTGGACGTGATAGGTTCCTGGCTCGAGTGCCTTTACGGTGACTGAGTACGGGATAGTGGCACCTGCCGGGATGTCGAAGATGTTACCGGGTGGATCCCTGGAGAGGAACTCCCATCTGTTGCCAGCGTTTTCAGACTCGCTGAACAGAGAAAGCCAGCCCCTGAGGTCCCTGTTTACCAAGCTCTTCAGTTCGCCTGATACGGTAAGCTCTTCGCCTGTCTGGAGGGTGTTGTCAGAGAACTGCTCGTTGTCGATTCTCACGAATCTGGACTGCAGCTGTGCCTGCACACCATGCGCGTCGGCGCTCGGCATTACGGCAGCAAATGCAGACAGCACCATGACTGTTGCAAGAGCCGTCACGATCAATGTCTTGCTTTGCATCATATCCCTCTATCTTAGGCATACCAGAAAGAAGATAGATATATACTTTTTTGCTCTGAAATCCGCCTTTCACGCTCAAAGAATACTCTAATTAGCCGCAGCAGCATGCAGGGAAGCAGGGGAACTTGGCGTCGCCAGACGAAGGCAAGCTTGCACTTTCGGCCATAGAGGAGATAGGCCCGGCCACCGAGAAGAGGCTCAAAGAGGCGGGGTTCCGCTCGATCAAGGATCTCCTGGTCAGGGGGCCGGTGGACGTGGCCGAGGCGACAGGCATGGAGATGGACGAGTCGGTGGGGATATGCAACAAGGCCCGCACCATCCTGCAGGAGCTTGGCGTCATAGACAGGAGCTTTGTGACAGCCACAAGCCTGTATGAAAAGAGGCAGGGGAACGAGCGCATATCCACCGGCGCCAGGAACTTTGACGACCTCCTCGGCGGAGGGGTAGAGGCAAGGGCAGTCACCGAAGTCTATGGTGAGTTTGGCACCGGCAAGACCCAGCTGTGCCACACGCTGTGCGTCATGGTGCAGCAGGCAAGGGGAAAGGGAGGGCTTGGAGGCAGG
>NZ_JBBIHK010000011.1:0-3508 GCF_037447015.1 Nitrososphaera sp.
CCCTGCGCTACATCGTGGCCTTCTTTTTCTGCGTGTATCTTGGCCGGCTTCCATGCCCCGCTGTCTCTCCAACTTTCGCCGCAGTTTAGACAAAAGTATCGGCGCCTGGCTCTGGCCTTGACGTTCCTGGGCTCTTTGCTCGGTTCCCTTTTTACTATGTCGTCGACAACCCCGCCTATTACGCCGGTCTGGAAACGTCGTACCGCCTGGACATCCCGCCGTACGCAAGAGTAGCTTACCCCCAGTGCGATGGCTATGTGTTTCATATTGTGGCCTAGCCTTTTTTGTTCAATGACTTGTACCCTGCGGACTGCTAGTCGGTCATCCATGGTTGGCTTTCTGTGACTCAAGCTGAGACGCCTCCGAGAGTTTGTTGGTCCTGTGTCCCTATGGACAGGCACCCTTCTTTCCTTGTATAATTTCCATTGTACCCAGTAGTAAGTGACTTGTTAGGGACATAGGGACAATTTGGCTTCAAAGCTATCCCAAAATAGAAGTATGGGCGCTCTGCTCCCTTGCGTTTGCGTTCCCTTCTTACCCCAAGCGCCTTCAGTTTCTCCCCGAACTGGCGGATGTCTACATACTTGCTTCCCTTCTGTTCGCAATACTTTGCTAATGCTTCTTGGAGGTCCAGCGTCATTATTTGCAGGTCTTCATTTTCGGGGTCCAGTATGCAGCATTCATCAAAGAAACCCTGAATCTTGGTTGCCCCCAACTCGTACTGCCTGCGGATTTCATCCAGGTCTGTATCATCAAATCCCCTTTCTTCCTTCAATCGCTTCAGTCCGACAAGTGCAACATTCAGCAGGCCGGAAAGCTCGTTCTCCGTAGTAAGTTTGTCTATGAGCTGTTCGTCTCTAGCCACACCCTCGAAGGTTCTGTTGAAAGGTATGATTACCCAGCGTCTAAAGTATGCGTGGCTCTTATCATCGGTCTCTGGAATCTGGTTTGCGCTAAACACTAGTTTAGCCGTGTTCTCGAACTCGAAGGGCTCTTGATGCTTGCGTTGGGCCATGATTCTGTCGCCGCTTACAAGCACCTTGAAGTAACCAGAGTCTGTGATTCTGTCGGAGCGCAAGTCTGCAAAGACATTGAGCATCTTTCCGTATAGCTTGCTACTGGCGAACCTGTCTGTTGTGAGCTCCTGCAGAGATACGTTACTGGTCTTGTCTTTTCCCACGAGCGCGACCAAGAGTTTGATGAACACTGACTTACCATTTCCGCCCTCGCCATTCAACATGAACGCCTTCTCATACCGAGCTGAGCGAAGTAACAGGTAGCCGAACAGTCTTACAACGACCCGCAGCTGTGCGCTATCCAAGGTTGTAGTAAGGAACTTCATTATGTTCGGGCATGTCGCCTTGAGATCGTATGTCACTGGCAGTTGGGTCATAGATAAGTACGCGGGGTTGTGTGGCAGGAATTCGCCCGTCTCAATATTCAAAAGTCCGTTTCTGACGTTCAGGATATTGATGTCTTTGTCAAAGTCTGCCCTGTCTGTGTACGTGCTGGTCTGGATGTAGTAGAGGATTTCGTTGAGATCGTGCCTGGATATGTTGCGGTCTATCTGAGTTCTGACGGTCTGCTCGACAATCTCCTCGCCTCCGAGCCTGTAAACCCCTTCTTTGCTGTAGAATAGGATTTCTTTGGTGTCCTTCAGAGTCTTCAAGTTGTAGGTGGATATCAGACTGGAGCCTATGGCGTCGAGCGTATGCTCCAAGTCGGGTTTACAGAGCGTCAAGCTATTGCCTCCAACTCTATCAGTGCATTCTTGGCGTCTACCTGTGCTTGCAGTTGGGCAGCCATATCCCTGACGACCTGCTCAAAGTCGCTCTCCCAGTAGTCGATGTCATACCTCGAAAGCGCGTTGGTCAGATCCTGGTCGTTGTTGCCACGTGTCTTGAATCTGAGCTCCTTCTCGCCGTTGATGTAAAACCACGGACCGCTAAGAGCGACATAGATTAGGTGAGTGTCCTTCTTTGCATCTTGGTATGGTGCGAATGAGGAGGGCGTTTGGGCAGGTATGTGTTTGTAGGCTCGTGCAACTGCGAGGATATGCTCAACGTTTCTGTGCTCAGGTGGGATACCGAAATCGTCTAGCGTCATAGCTACGATTCCCTCTCCACGGCGTTCCGTCTGCGTACATAAGCAGAATTTTCGCAATCATGCCGGCTCCTGTCTTTCGGGTTCAGTGGAATCAGCCTACCGCTAGGCGACCTTACGCTGTCGTCGAAGAGGATTATCGCCTGACAATCGCGGCAAACCTTTGAGAAAGCGGACTTTTGTCCGCTGGTCATTGGGAGTTAGCCCCCCTGCGTTTGCATTTGTGAAACGTTGAATCCTGGGAGTTAAGCGGCAGAGGTTTCTTTGTCTTGTCGTTTAATACGTACTGTGAGAAGTAGATTAGCTCTCCACAGAAAAGACAGTTTGTATCTGCACTTATTGATATTTCCTTATTAAGTCCAATCTCGCTCATTGTTTTGCCCACTTTTTTCTGTTTTCTTTAGCCTTGTTTTTCGGCCGGCTCGATGACTATGCGGTTGCCATCTTGGAAGCACTTGACATAATCGCCCTTGTTCAGCCTAAGGCCGGCTACACATTGTTTTGGCAGCACCATCAAAATACTACCACCAGAACCTGCCTGAAGTCGTCTGTATTGGAATTCTATTAATTCCATGTAAATCCTAAGAAACACTAGTGTTATATACTAGATAAGCCTACCCGTACGCGTTTACGCATGAATCACGAGCTCGAAAAATGCGTCATGGTGGCGTTATATTTGGCGCGTGAATTGCGAAATAGAGAGTGGCTACGATTTGGAGAGATATCTGAGCTGTCCGGAGTACCAAAATCCACTCTACAGCGGATACTTCCGCGGCTAGAAGAGCGCGGCTGGATTCAAAGAAAGGATTCAGCGAGTTTTGACCCGAACGGGCCCGCAATGGCAGTATTTCACTTTGGCGGTAGGCATCACATAGTTAAGGAGATTTCCGAAGAATATGCAAAGCAGTTGCCAGCCTTAAAGAGGGTTTTGAAGAATCAAGGCCCAGCACATTACATTGATGGAAACCCCAAGCTCTTCGATGACAAAGAACAAACTTTCGAGGAATTTCTATCTCAAAGTGCAAAGAATTTAGACAAACCATTCCATGGGAAAACTGCATTGATGGATAAAGTTACAAATCAATTCACTGCAAAGCCGTATGTGTTCTATCAACTTGTTTATTTTCCCTTCATAGATGATTCCATATTTCAGTATGGGAGGAGAATATTGATGTCTATGGAAAGAGATGATCAGAATGTGCCCGTGGGAAAAAAGAGGTTTTGGCGGAATGCTGCCGCCGAGTTATTGTCAATGGTGGGAACAGAGCTGGCGCCTTAGGTTCAAACCACATTCTGACAACAAATCCTATTAGGAACATTAGACTACCTTCAGCTAATGGCGCTTCTCACGCCATCCGAGATTGCTTGGTTAAAAGCTAAACTTTGGCAAATCCCTCAGGCAGCA
>NZ_JBBIHK010000011.1:3518-55384 GCF_037447015.1 Nitrososphaera sp.
GCTTGGCTGAAAGGTGAAAAGCAGGTATCCAAGGGTTACGAGCGTTATCTTCGCCATTCCATTCGCAAGAAGCTCCACGTCTTCCTTAACGAAGAATTCCCTCTTGTCAGGCAGTTCATGAGCTCCGGTGGTGTAGTCCGGCTAAGCATTGGAGCCCTCGGAGGCGGAGTTAGTGCTGATGCTAACGCCGTTAGAGCCAGCGCTAACGCTGGCAACTACGGCGATAGACTAAACGAAAAAGCGGACATTTTGAGCGCAAAAAGAAAAAATGAGAAAGTGCTCCGGCCGGGATTTGTTCCGACGGGGAGTTACCCCACGTCGTTTGAACCCGGGATCTCCGCCTTGAGAGGGCGAAATGCTTAGCCGGACTACACCACCGGAGCCTGCAGCTGCTCATGTCAAACGCACTTCATAAAAATGTAACTTTCCCGCCCTTTTCTGGCGCAGCGCGCCGAAAGGGAAATAATCTGCGCCACGACTAGCTGGCCTGTATTGCCCACCCTCGGCACAGTCGAACTTGAGGCCTCGGCAGACGCCGCATACGATGCACTGCTGGCCGCGTGCAAGGATGCAGGGGCCAAGGTCGAGCAGTCAAGCGCCGAGCTGCGCGCTGTCGAAGGCAAGTCGGGGATGATGTGGATGAAGAACAGGTTTCCCTTTCGCTTTTACGCCCGCATAGCGCCGGGCAAGGAGAGCGGCAGGGCGGTGCTGCAGGTCTATGACTTTAGCCCTGTGGCGCCCGACAGGCGCTTCATCGAAGTTCTTGTAAAAAAGGTCGGCACGGCGGTGAAACTGGCCGGCGAAGTAGACTATGAAACCGTCGAGGACATAAAAAGCGCCGCCGGCCAAGCTGACGCCGCAAAAAAAGAACAGGACGCTGCTGATGCTGCATCATCAGCAGCGGCGCCACCTGTACCATCTGTGGCAGAAGAAGGGGGCCGCCGCCCCAATCAACAGTCGCCGGCAAGCGCGGCGGGGAGCGCGAAAATCGTGGCGGCGCACCTGAAGCTCGTGGTGGATACCAGCAGCATCGGGACATACAAGTACGGCATAAAGGCAGTGGAAGGGGGTGGCCCCTATGCCGCGGCAGACAGGATGGTCGTCTTCCCGATAGAGGCCGGCAACGTCATCCGCTTTTTCAAGGGCGACTTTTCACTGGGCGAGTTGCCTATACACTCGCTTGAGAGCATTGCTGCCACCACAGACCGGGAAAAGGGGCTGCTGGGAGAAAAGACGAACCGCAAGGTCACCCTGGCCTACAGGAGCGACGGTCCAGAGGGCCGGCCGCTGGTGTCAATGACGCTTGACGTCGAAGACGACAAGGCCGGCGCCATCGTCGACCAGCTTGCGTCGCTCCGCAAGCTGGAACTGGAGGGCACGTATTTCAGGTATCTGAACCTGGAGTACCGGGCGGACGGCAGCAGCTGGGCGCCCACTGTGGTATTCTATGCCACGCCGTTTTTGGCCCCTGGCGAGAGGGTGATCTGGAGCGAGTACGGGACTGAGGGCCTTTTCTCCAGACGCTACAAGTGGCTCAAGGCGGTGACAAACTTTAGGGCCATCTATTACGACTTTGAGGCGCACCGGGCCGACGCCGTGATGCTCCCCGGAGTCGGCGACGTACTTGTGACAAACAAATGGACAGAGACCAAGACGGAGCGTTCCACAGACGCCGGATACAGGGTGCGCTACATGGGCCATAGCCGAAGGACAACCCAGGCCAAGACATCGCGCACGGTCTACGGCAACGTCCTCATCATGCATGGAGGCCACCCCTTCATGAAGCTGGCGTCCGTGAAGGATCCTGATGGGGTGGCCGCGATGATAAAATATGCGGTGGCCGAGTCCAAGTCCAACATCCGGGGTGCAGGCAAAGAACCCGGCGCCGGACAGGAGGAGCCTCCCCGGGCTGCCGGGCTGGAAGAAGCGTCCCATGCGGGAAAGCGGCGGCGGCCGCCGGAAGCAGCAGAGGCAGACCATGCCGCTGCCGCCAGAGGCAGCGGCATGGTCTGCCCTAGGTGCGGCTCGCAAAATGCCGCCGACTCGATATTCTGCAACAAGTGCGGCTCGAAACTGGACTACAAATGCCCCAGGTGCGGCCGCAGGAACGCCACGGACGCGCGCTTTTGCAACCAGTGCGGCTCGCAGCTGTGACACGTGACAATGCTTTTATCGCCTGTCCGCCAAAGTAGCCCTGTTACAGGAACAGGCGGAGCGAGTGAGCGGCACAAATGGGCATCCCTGAAAAGATCAAGGCCATACAGGACGAGATACACAAGACCCAGATAAACAAGGCCACCGAGTTCCATATCGGCCTGTTAAAGGCCAAGATAGCCAAGCTCAAGAGGGAGCAGGAGGCAAACATACACGGCCGGACGGTCCACACGGGCGGCGAGAACGCCGGCTTTGACGTTCGCAAGGCCGGCGACGCGACGGTAGTGCTGATAGGACTGCCAAGCGTCGGCAAGTCCACGCTTTTGAACAGGCTCACAAACGCCAAATCTAGGGTGGCGTCGTACCAGTTCACCACGCTCACCGCGGTGCCCGGAATGATGGACTACCGCGGCGCCAGGATACAGGTGCTCGACCTGCCAGGCATCATCGAAGGCGCGGCTGCAGGCAAGGGCTTTGGCCGGCGCGTCATATCCGTTGCAAGGGGCGCAGACCTCGTGCTCCTCGTGCTGGACGTGTTCCAGCCGCAGCACGTGGGCCTTTTGAAAAGAGAGCTTGCAGAGGCCGGCATAAAGCTGGACGAGCAGCCGCCTGACGTCGTGATCGAAAAGACCTCGACAGGGGGGCTGTCGATAAACTGCCAGGTGCCAATCAAGATGGAGGAGCGGTCTGTAAAGGAGATAGCCCGCGTCTACGGCATCCACAACGGCAGGATAATAATCAGAGAGCCGGGCCTCACGGACGACCAGTTCATAGACGTGCTGTCTGAAAACAGGGTCTATACAAAGTCGCTGGTGCTCCTCAACAAGATAGACCTGGTCAACCAGGGCTTTGTCAAGGAGGTGCAGTCGCAGATAGGGAACAACTTTTTGCCAATCTCTGCTGACGCCAACATCAACATCGACGCGGTGAAGGAGGCGATATACAACAAGCTCGACTTTATCCGGGTCTACATGCGCCCCAAGGGCGGCGAGACCGACTACAAGGAGCCCATGATAGTGCAGCGCGGCTCGACCGTTGGCGACATTTGCAACAAGATACACCGCAGCATGGCGAGGAACTTCAAGTACGCCCTGGTGTGGGGCAGCTCGGCCAAGTTCGACGCGCAAAAGGTCGGCCTCGACCACGTGCTTGCAGACGAGGACGTGCTCACGATAGTAAAGAACCCCGGCGCCCTCTAGCCCCCGTTAGCTAGTTTTCGGCGACGATCTTGCCTCTCATGCCGGGGTGGAACGAGCAGAAATACTCGTAGGTGCCGGGCTTGTACGCCACGATTGCGGCGTTAAAGTGCTGGCCACCCTTGAGCGGCGCGGTGTTGACGTTCAGTATCCCGCCTGCGGAATCTTTTATCTGGAGGTCGTGCGTGACTGCGTCCTCGTTGACCACCACCAGCTTTTTGGGCACGTTGACGCTGACGCGTATTTCGGGGTTCGTGCCGTTGAACGTGCTCCTCTGCGCGACAAGCAGGATCCCCTCGACGCTCAGGGCGCCTTCCTCCTTTTGCCGCTCGCCCTCCTTTGACAGGTTGCCGTAGGCCCACAGCCCGCCTACCACTATGAACGATATCGCCACGACTGCTATGACGTTGTTGCGGACGGACACGCCAAGACTGGCTGGCAGGAATGCACTTTTATCCGTTTAGGATATTTCTTTTCTCTTTTTCTTTTGGAAAAAGGGCTGAAATGGAAAAAGGGTGAAACAAAAAAGGAAAAACGAACTGCATCCGTCGTCAGAACGCAGCGTGTGTGTATCTGTTTGTATTCTGTATGTATGTATGTATGTCCGTTAGTTTGCAGGGTTCTCGGCCGGGGCGGTCGTAGCTGCTGCTGATGCGCCGTTGACGATCTCGGCAGTCGCGAACCTCGGTCCGATCTGCGTAACTCGGATCTTGGCGTTCTGACCTACCTTTCCGTCCTTCACAAAGATTACAAATCCCTGTATCCTTGCGATTCCGTCACCTTTGCGGCTGATTTCCGTGATCTGCACGTCGTATTCCTTGCCAGATTCTACTGGCTTTGGACCAAAGTTGTCTCTTCTTCCGTAACTCATACGTAAGTAAAGCCACGCCTGCACCATATATAAACCATGGAAAGCCTGCACCTCCGCTGTGGGTCTGGCTGCGCACACGCCCCTCACTGCTCTGCGCCCGGATTTTCGCTGGCCGTTAGGATAAAAATTCAATAGAATCCTTTCATTGATTCCATGCATGGCAGCAGGACGCTCGTCCGCGCTGGTGGTGATGGCGCTTGGCATGGGGATGCTCTTTTCCATGCTTTATGTTTCTGCCCAATCGGGCAGCGGCAGAATCGCCCACGATCCGCACGTCATTCCGACAGCGCCACAGGTATCGCAGCTTGGAGCGATAGAATCTGCCGAGAACCATCTGCTTTCCAAAGTGCGGGGAGCGCAAAACATAAGGCTAGAGTTTACGCTCTACAATTTCTCGCAGCAAAAGTTTGAAGCTGACAGGGAATACGCCAAATACAGGATGGAACGCCTTGAGTGGCGCGGCTGGCCGCTCTCGCAGGTCAAGGAAAATCCCGATCTTCTGAATCTGGGCCTGTTCTTTGTGCACGCAAACCAGACGCAATATTTTGTAAACTCCACTAGCCGCACTTTTACGGTGGTGTGCGAAAAACCCTCGCTTACCTGCCCTCTGCCAGTAAAGGCTGTGGAGGCAGCAAGGGACAGGCTGGTCTACAGGGCCGTGCTTACGTGGGAAGGGCCCCCGATCCCGATAAACGAAAGCCTGTACCTGGTCGATGCGGAAACCGGGGAGGTGGTGTGGAGCTATGTCGATTTTGAGATGCACAGGCTGCCGATGCCAAACGTAAACTTTGACAACAAAACAATGAGCCAGATATTCAAAGAACGGGTAAATCCTCCCCACGCCTTGAATGTAGACATTGAAGAGGGGGCGTCTCTAGAAAGCTCTCAAAGGAGCTATCTGCCAAAAGAAGTGAGAGCCACGGTTGGGATGGACAACAAAGTCATCTGGACAAATAGGGATATCGTTCCGCAGTCCGTAGTCTCTGACTCTGGCTATGTCGACAGGCTCACCGGCAAGAAATTTGATTCGGGGCTGATACCGCCGGGTGGCACATTCGAGTTCGTATTTACAGAGCCGGGAGAATACCCGTACCACGGGGAGCCGCATCCGTGGATGAGGGGGAAAGTGACTGTGGTAGAGAATTTCGCCTAGCCTGGTTCAAGTCTGTCCCTGCGCCTGACAACCAGTGGGAATCGCTATTGTGCGGCAGGCTCTTTCTGCGTTCTTCTAGGAGCCGATCCTCATCCCGTCGTCGCACACAGAGCGCAGGCACTCTATCGCCGACAGGACCGCAAGGTAGCTGGTCTTGGGGTTGCCCGGCGACGGCACGTTGCTGACCGTAAAGCGGAACTCACCAAAGCCGCCCTTTGCGGTGATCTCGTGCTGGTTCGTGGTCGCGGCGGGGTCTGCCACTATGCGCACCCGCGTCTTTTCAAAGCCGATTCCTGCAAGGCTCAGCACGGCCGCGACGTTGACGTTTGCCGGGAACAGCCTGACTGCCTCTGCCGCCGGCCCTTCATAAACCTGCGTCCGCTCCTTTACCTCTTCCAGCTTTACTTTGCCGGTCTCAAAGAACGGCGCGCCCGCAAGCGCCTTTGGGCTCTTGGTGGTGGTGAGCATGACCGACTCCAGCAGGCCCTTCGCAGCCCTTATCGCGTCGATACCCGCTATGGCGCCGGTGGGGACGTATATCCTGCTGCCGTTTTCGGCCGCCGACTCTTTCAGGCCCGCCAGCAGCTCGGGGTCGGCAAGCGCGCCCACGCTCATTACCATGATGTCCTTGCCAGATTCCAGGATTTTGGCGGCAAACCTCCTCACGGCCTCCTGCGACGCCGCCTCCACAACGATGTCGCAGCCCGTGCCGACGAACCGCTCAAAGTCTGCGTGCGACGACGGCTTTGACCGCAGGAGCTTTTTTTTCAGCCCCTCGGCGCTGCCGGGCACGGCGTCAAAGAGCGAGACGAGGCTTGCGTTGCCCACCGAGCCGCCGTCGATTGCCATTGCGAGCTGGCCTCCGATGGTGCCGCAGCCTATGATGCCTACCTTCCTTTCGAGGGGCATGTTGTTACAGTAAAATGAAAAGGAGGAGGGGGATTTTACCTTTTGCCGTTATGTGTGCGTGTGTGTATTACCTTCTTGGCCCGCGGCGTTCCGGCTTTTTCTGGCCCGGGAGGCGCTTTTTCTCAAAACGCTTGATGAAATTGTTCTTGTTCCTTTCCCTTGCTATCGGGCTTGAGCGCGGCTTGGCCTGCACCTTTGGGGTCTGGCCTCTTACCTTGCCTGCCTTTGTGAGCGATCCGTGTGTTGGCATCGATTATCTACTCTCTCTTGGGAGCCTGTATGCGCTCCAGTGCTTATAATTGTATTCATTGTTCCAGGCACTCGTACGTGCGGTAAATGTGGCAAGTATTGCCTGCAATACCCATCTGGCAGGCACGCATGTCCTGAATTGTACTGGTTTAAATGTAGATGCAATAGATCTGTAGCTGCATACACATAGACATGACCATGCTCGAAACCGACTTTAGGCGGCAGGTCCTGAAGCTGAAGGAGGAAAGGAATGCCGTCATACTGGCCCATAACTACCAGGTGCCGGAGGTGCAGGACGTTGCCGACTTTATTGGCGACTCGCTTGCGCTCTCGCGCAACGCGGCGTCCACAAAGGCAGACCTCATCGTGTTCTGCGGCGTGCACTTTATGGCCGAGACCGCTTCGATACTGTGCCCCGACAAAAAAGTGCTGATACCCGACCTTGAGGCAGGGTGCTCGCTTGCGTCTGCCATAAACGCCGACGAGCTTGCGGCCTGGAAGGCCGAGCACCCTGACGCAGTCGTCGTCAGCTACGTCAACACGAGCGCCGAGGTAAAGGCGCTGTCAGACTATTGCTGCACGTCTGCAAACGCCGCCAAGGTGGTGGCAAGCATCCCTGCAGACAGGAAGGTTCTGTTCCTGCCAGACATGTTCCTTGGCGCCTATGTCGCAGAGGTCACGAAAAGGAAGAACATGTACATCTGGCCCGGCGAGTGCCACGTGCACGCCGGCATAAAGGCGGAGGACATCAACAAGATGCTGGCCACGCTCAAGAGCGCCGACTTTTTGGTGCACCCGGAGTGCTCGTGCACGTCTTCCACGATGTACCACATGGCAAAGGGCGACCTGGCGCAGAAAGGCCACGTGCTCTCCACCGAGGGGATGATGAGGCACGCAAGGTCGTCAGAGGCCAGGCAGTTCGTGGTGGCTACAGAGACCGGCATACTGTACAGGATGAAAAAGGAGAACCCCGACAAAGAGTTCATACCGGTCAAGGAGGACGCCGTCTGCAAGTACATGAAAAAGATAACGCTCGAGAAGGTGTACAACTCGCTTGCAAACAACGTCTACGAGGTCAAGGTCAAGCCGGACGTGGCCGACAAAGCCCGGCTGGCAATCGACCGGATGCTTGCAATCTCTTGATCAGCCTTTTTTCTTCTCTTTCTCTTTCTCTTTTCTAGTCGCCGCTGCAAGGATCTCAAGGCTATAGTCGACTGCTCTTGGCGAGTGGGTGATGTAGCCCATCGAGATGTAATCGGGGCGAGCCCTGGCGTACTGCCTGATGTTCTTCTTGGTCACGCCGCCCGAGACCTCTATCAGGGCTCTTTTGCGCAGGCCAAGTTTCGTTATCTCTCTTATGGCCCTTGCAGCCTGCGCCGGCGTGAAATTGTCAAGCATCACCACGTCGGCGCCTGCCTTTACGGCCGCTATCGCCTCCTCCTGGTTGCGGGCCTCGCACTCGACCTTGATGGCCGAGCCGACCCTGTCTTTTGCAAGCTTTATGCACTCGCCCGGCGGCCCTGCGACGACCAGGTGGTTGTCCTTGATGAGCACCATGTCGTCAAGGCGCATCCTGTGGGCAAGCCCGCCGCCTGCAAGCACTGCCTTTTTGTCAAACAGGCGCAGCCCCGGCGCGGTCTTGCGCGTCGCCGCGACCCTGACGGGCCGGGCAAGGTCTGCAAGCGCCCGCGTCTCGGTGGCAATGCCGCTCATCCTCATGAGCATGTTGAGCGCGGTGCGCTCTGCCTTCAATATCGCCCTTGCCTTCCCGGACACGAGCATGACGCGAGTCTTTTTCTTCCTTGTCAGCGAGCCGTCGCGGGCAAGCAGGTGGCAGGAGCAGCCGCACATGTCAAAGATTGCCGCCGCCTCCTCAAGGCCGGAGATTGTGGCGCCTTCAGTCTTGCAGACCACCTCTGCTTCTGCGTCAACGCCTTCGCCGATTATGCTGTCGCTTGTAATGTCGCCCCTCCCTACGTCCTCTTCGATAAAGCGTGCGAGGGCCTGCCTGACCTGCAGGAACGACTCTAGCGGCAATTGCGGTTCTTCAGCCGGCAACTAGGATACCTTGAGCGCGTACCTGCTGGGCGCGGTTATCTCGAGCGTGCTTGCGACAAGCGACTTGGCTGGGTCGAAGATCAGTATGATGCCCTGCCAGTCGGGGCTCAGATCCGACGACTTGCAGACGGGGCACACCTTGCCGGTGGTGAGGGCCTTGCACTTGCGGCACGCCTTTTCCCTTGCCATCTATTGCTTGCCGCCTCCTCCTCCTCCCTTGCCTTTCGGAGCTGGAGCCGCAGGCTGCGCGCCGCCCTTTGATTTCTTGATCTCTTCCTGGATCCACTCTAGCGCGCCAAGGAACGGCTGCCTGCACGTGATGCCTATCTTGCCCATGCCTGCGCCCTTGCCGAGGCTGACTGCGGTGATTCGGGCCCTTATCTTGGACCCGATCTTTAGCGACTTGGCAGACTGGTTTGCGACTATCATGCCCTGCTTGACGTCGCTCTTTAGGTAATCGTCGGTAATCTGCGACAGATGGAGGAGCGCGTCGGTCGGGCCTATCCTTACAAACGCGCCAAAGTCTGTAATCTCGACGACTTCGCCCTCGACTATCTCCTGCAGCTTGGGGTAGAACGTGAGGGCTTTGAAAGTGACCTTGTGGTACGTGGCGCCGTCGCCGGCGACCAGCTTGCCAACCGAGCTGACCTCGGCGTCGGTGATCATGACGACATAGCCAACGTCTGCCGAGAGCATGCTCTCGTACTTTTCCTTCAGAATGGATATAGCGGCATCTTTGAGAGAGTTTGTCAGCCTGTTGGGGGGAATCCTGACGACGTCGCTCATGTGCACTATGGCAAACATAATATACGCATCCTCTTGCAAAATGTTGATTTATGAACTTTTGGATTGCAATCGTCTAAAAATTTCTATCCTGCCGCAACCTCACTCCCTGCAGGATAGGCTGTACTAATATCACGATTTAAATATCGTGCAGGGAAAAAATTCGACAGATGGTTACTGTCGACCAAGTCCTGAGCTCGCTCAAAAAGGTCGTAGACCCCGAGCTCCACAAGGACATCGTATCAATGGGAATGATAAAGGATCTCTCGATAAATGACGGCAAGGTGGCGTTCACGCTGGAACTGACGACGCCGGCCTGCCCGTTCAACAGCGACATCGAGCGCGACGTGCGCGCCGCTATTGCGTCGATAGGCGTCAAGGACCTGAGCATGAAGGTGACTGCCCGGGTCATGGAGGGCAGGGCGCTCAACCTCGACGAGCTCTTGCCGGGAGTAAAGAACATCATCGCAGTCGCGTCGGGCAAGGGCGGAGTCGGCAAGACCACAGTGTCTGTCAACCTTGCACTCGCACTTGCCAAGACCGGCGCCAGGGTCGGCCTGCTTGACGCAGACATTTACGGGCCAAGCGTGCCTCTGATGCTCGGGCTCAAGGCGCAACCCGAGGTCGTGGACAACAAGATCCAGCCGCCAGAGATGGCCGGCGTCAAGGTGATCTCGATGGGCTTTTTCTACGAGCAGTCGCAGCAGGCCGGGATATACAGGGGGCCCATCGTTTCTGGCATCGTCAAGCAGTTTCTGACGGACGTGAACTGGGGCGAGCTCGATTATCTGATAATAGACCTGCCGCCGGGGACCGGCGACGCGCCGCTGACAATTGCGCAGACCATCCCGATCACGGGCATCCTGATCGTCACCACGCCGCAGGACGTGGCTATGAACGTGGCTGTAAAAGCTGTGGGCATGTTCAACAAGCTCAACGTGCCCATAATAGGCGTGGTAGAGAACATGTCCTACCTGATGTGCCCGCACTGCAACGAGCAGATATACCTCTTTGGCAAGGGAGGCGGCAAAAAGATAAGCGAGGATTTCAAGATCCCGTTCATTGGCGAGATACCGCTCCACCAGCAGATACGTGCGGGGAGCGACACCGGCAAGCCGACTGTGCTTTCAGAGCCGGACTCGTTCCAGGCGCAGTCGTTTGACAAGGCAGCCAAGGTCATCGCCGGCAGGATAAGCATAATCGCGGCCGAGCTGCGCGCGCAGGAGGAGGCGGAGAAGAACGCTTCTTCTGCTGCTACTACTACCTCCGCCACGGCTGCAGAAAAGCCGCCAGCTTGATAAGCGCCCTGTCACAACAGCAAGGCGTTGCATTTGACGCCTGACATCCTGGCAGAGCTGAAAAAGCCGTTTGGCACCCTGATACCGGACGCGCAGGTCACAAAAGAGCGGGTGCTTGGAGAGATCAAGGGCGCGCCAAAGATGGTGGCAGTCGGGGACGCGACCACTGAAAGGTTGATCTCGTTTGGCATGACGCCCGACGTTTCGGTTGTGGACGGCCAGGAGCGCAGGGGCCGGCGCAGCCCGCCGTCGTTTCAGGCAAAGGAGCTGAAATGCAGGAACCCTGCCGGCACGATCTCAAAGGCCGCGGTGCAGGTGTTGAAAAAAGCGCTCTCTGCAAAAGGGCCCGTGCGCGTTCTGGTGGACGGCGAGGAAGACCTGCTAGCATTGCCAGTCTTTGCGATGGCCCCCGACGGCTCTGCCGTCCTGTACGGCCAGCCGCTTGAAGGGCTCGTAGTCGTCAGGGTGGACGCTGAAAAGCGGAAAAAGGCTAAAGACTTAATGGACAGGATTGGTCTGCAAGACTAGCACACGAAAGGGGTATGATGATGTGGTGGCTGGCTGACACTAGCGGATGATTGAATATACCACTTTCTGACCCCTCAAAGAAATAATCTCTATCAATCAGCCGTCGCAGCCGCACCCGTCGCTGCTCATGTCGTAGGTGCCGATGTGGTATTTCTTGGCGCACCCGTCGCACACGCTCTTGCCATAGTCTATCTTGGCGTTGCAGAAGGTGCAGACCATCTCTGCTGTGAGGGGCTTCAACAGTAAAGATGAAGGGCTGATGATTTTTAAGTCTTGTGTGCGCTCTTGCGCCCTTTCTTTAAAAGGCTAAAAAGTGAAAAGGCCAGTGCGTCGCCTCTACATCGGGGCGATGAGTATCTTTGGACGGTTTGGCGTGTTATGGTGGCACTTCTTGCCGCAGATGGGGCAGTTCTTTCTGTCCAGGAATATGCACTGGCAGATGTGGACCTTCATGTAACTTTCAGCTGCCTTGGTTCGCTCGCCAGTGCCGTTGCAGAATGGGCATTGCGAGTCTGTAAGCTCGATCATGCCTTTGCCGGAGCAAATGGGGCAGCGCTCTGCCTCTTGCATCATTACACCCGCTAGCAACAGCTATCCATATTTAAGTGAAGCGATAATCCACTTTGTAGGAGTTTTATGGTTGCCCTCTGCAAGTACGAGAGCCCGGAAATGGCATAGTCAAATTCTCATATCTTGCTTCTAGGTTTTGTACGACATCTTGAAATTCTTGATCTGTATGCTGCAACAATAACAATTATCGACGATCCTCGGGTTGTGGCTGCCTGCATATCTGCTCTGGCGACGCGGCACAGGCAGCGGCTGATCGTTTAAGAACGGGTGCGCCGGCTATGCTAGCCGTGGCAAGGCACCCAAGGGGGTTCTGGCGGCTGTGGGGCTACTCTGTCGGCTTTTACGGCGTGTGGGTCGCGCACGCGGGGCGCAGGATGGGGCTGTTTGCCGAACTCGCCAAAAAGCCGGCCAGCGCATTGGAGCTTGCAAAGAGGTCGGGCCTTGACGGGAATGCTGTGGGGGCTTGGGCGTCTGCTGCCGTTGCGCTGGGCTTTGTGGACAGGGAAAGCAAGAGCGGGCTCTTGCGCATGAGCAGAGAGATGAAAGAGATGCTGCTTGACGAAAAGAGCCCTCACTACCTTGGCGGGCAGTTCTCGTACATTGCCCTGCGCAGCCTGGAATACGGCGGGCTGGACGACCTCTTTAGGTCGGGCAAGACGCGTGACATGGCGCGCACTTTTGAGGCCATCGAGCAGGCAACAGACTGGGACCACAACGCGTTCCTGTCGGCCATCCGCAAAAAGGGAAAAAGAAAAGGAAGCAGTCTGCACGCCATGCTGTCAGGCGGTTGCAGGCTGCTGGACGTAGGCTGCGGGACCGGCACCCTCATCGAGAAACTGTCCAACCTCTACCCGCGCTCGTCGTTTGTGGGCGTCGAGCCTTCGGAAGAGGCAGCGCGCAAGGCGATGGCTGTCGCGGCAGCGGCGGCCGCTGCTGACATAAAAATAGTGCACATGGCCGGCGAGGGCATGGAGTTTGATTCCGAGTTTGACATCTGCTACCTGGGCGAGTCGCTCTATGCGGCCGGCGACAAAAAGGCGGTGGTGGCAAACTGCTACCGGGCGCTGAAAAAAGGCGGCGCCGTGGCTATCGTGGAGGGGCTGCTGCCCGCTGCCGGGGACAGGAACCTCGACTTGGAAAGCCGCCTGATAATGGGGATGCAGCTGGACTTTGCGCTGCAGGGCCACTGCTTTATGACGAAAAAAGAGGTCGAGTCCCTGCTGAGAGTGGCGGGCTTTGCGCGCGTCTCCTTCTCTGACCTTGGCGGGTCGCTGTTCCTGGTGATTGCCTGGAAACGCTGATCTCGGCCGGCCAGTCGGTTAGTCAGCGCCAAGCATGCCGAGCATGTCAAAGCCCTCTTCGGACTTGGTCTTGATCTCGGCTATCGATATCAGGTGGCCGTCAGGATCTTCGATCACCGCGTGCTTGCCAAACGGCTCCTCTTTTGGTTTCTTGAAGAACTTGACCTTCTTTGCCTTCAACTCCTTCACGGTGGCGTCCATGTCGCTCACCATGAACCCTACCAGCATGCCAGTGCCAGAGCCCACCATGCTCCTCTTTTTGGCCGGCGTAAGCGCAAGCACAGTCCCGTCCTTGAAGAACTCGGTCCAGTCCTTGGACTTTGTCTTTAGCGGAAGCCCGAGCGTGTCCTTGTAGAATTTGATCGATGCCTGCATATTGGATACGAGTAAGATGACGGCGCCCACCTTGCGAAATGCCATGTCTCTCAATACACCAGCCGGTGATCGGGGGAGGTAAATTAAGAACTTATCTATGGTTTTGGCAGTGCCGATGGACAAAGAGCGAGCTGCTGGTATTCTCCGAGATCTTTTTGGCAGGTTGGGAAGCAGCAAAGAAGAGAAAGGGAAGTTAACTTGACTTGTGGAAATGTAAAAATACACCGGAAACAGATACAGTATTCCCATGGACAAGGTAATTTCGCCTCTTGTCGTAGCCGCCATCTTGCTCTTTTCAGCCGTGGCGGCTGCCGTCCTGCCTTCCTATGCGCAAGAGGCAGTCACTGTTAGCGTTATTACTGATAAACCATCTTACAAAAGTGGCGAGGATATCAAAGTAACTATCACGAGTAACACGACCAATACCGTCTTCGCAACTTTTGAGTTGTTCGATCCGACCGGAAAGATGTTGCAGGATGAAAGCTTTGGATTCAATGCCCGTGCATCGTTTATTATCGGAGCACATTTCAGTACAGGTGGCACATACAAGGCAGTTGTACGAGGGCAGAGCTTTAACAGTGAGACATTCTTTACTTATGAAAATACCCCAGCAAGTCCAGAACAACAACCCAGCCCTCAGTCTGCTTCTTCTGATACTCCTGCGACTGAAGGTGTTTCGCGTGTGGAGATAGTGCCGGGCGCGACTAACAAGGCTGATAAGGCATATTCTCCAAATCCTGTCAAGATCCAGCCTGGAACGACACTTACTTGGGTAAATGCCGACTCGGCTGCACACACCGTTTCTTCAGGGACGGCATCCAAGCCGACCAAGGATTTCGACTCCAAGATAATGGGGCCAAAGAAAGAGTATAGCTTCCAATTCGTGAAAGAGGGCACTTTTGACTATTACTGCCAGCTGCACCCGACGATGGCGGGCAAGATAGTGGTAGACAGGCAAGCGGCTCCTTCTCCTACTACTGGGCCCGTTGATGTGGCGCAAAGCTCCGATAACTCGCAGATGCTTTCTCCACCAGATGAGTCCGCGCCGTCATCCGCTATTCCCATTCCTGACTTTGGGGTCACTGCAACAAGCTTTGTCAAGGCCAAGAGTACCAGCATAACGGTCAAGAATCTTTCAACAGGGGGTGTGATGGTATACGACTTTACAGTCGTTCTGCCAGAGGGCTCGACAATCAAGAAGGTAAAGGCGCCGCGTGGTTGGACTGGTGACGTGATAGACAACAGTGTGATATTCTCCACAGAAGGGCGCCCGCTTGAAGAGGGAAAGAAACTCAGCTTCAGGATTTACTCTGCGTCGCCAATAAGCCAGTTCGACTGGCAGGCCTACAGCGAGGACGGTGACCTGCTGAAAGAAGGATCTGTTGCTGCCCGAGTGCGCTAGAGATGAGTAAAAAGACAACAGTGTTATTGATCGCAGCCACGGTTGCCGTCGTGTTCATTGGCATTCTGGTTGCGGACTCGCTGGACTCTCTCATGTCACCAAGCTCCAAGGTGCTGGCAGGAGATTCCTCCAGCAGGATAACGGGGGTAACCCAGTATTATGCAATAAAAGATGGCAGCCTTTACAAGGTGCGGTTTAGCCTGACTGATGCAGAAAATGCCTTTGCAGCTAGCGATGCACATGTGAAATTCGTTGTTATCGATGACAACACATACGAATATGACACTATGATGCCTATCTACAAATCGCAGCGGTCTGATGCAGCTGATAGGGTGGCATCAGCAAAGGAGGATCTAAACCGTGCCTTTGTGGAATACGGGCCGGAATCTGAATACGTCTCTGAAGCAGCTAGGTGGGTCAAGGCGGCCGAGAAAGATGCTGCTGCGATAGACCAGCAAATCAAGGCTTTGGAGGAAGCAGGGCGACAGCGGATACTCTACACGGAGGAATTTGATGTCCGGGCCCCAGATTTCCGTGAATACGAAATCATCATGACTGGCAACAAGATCTTTGCGTACATGTGGCAGATTGATGCCTCCGAGTTTGAAACTGATGACACCGGCCTGACAAAAGCGCAGATCTGGGTGACTCTACCCAATGGCAAAACCTTCAGTGCAGAAACAATACTGCTTTGATTGATTGATAGTTCGCAACTCTTCCTCTTTTTCCTTTTTCTCTGTTGTCGGGCAACTTTAAAGCGGATGCTGAGGTCAATATCAATGCCAAGGACAATGCCAATCCAGTCGTAGAGAGTTTTGCAAAGAGGACAAACAAAGCCTGGCGACAGTACCGCAGCGAGCAGCAGGCAGCGGAGAGAGCGGCCGAGCTAAATAACAAGGCAGTATTTGCCTCCGCCAGAGTAATTCCGTCTGCGGGTCGCATTGCCGGCCAGGCGACCAACATGTACGCAAAATGGTCACTCATCCAGCTCCGGCAGTCAGATGTGGCGCGAAATGTCAAGGAAGCTCAGGAGGACCTTAGCAGGGCAATTGCAACCAACGGACCCGACTCTGAGCAGGCTAATCTCGGGAAGCTGAGCGCTGCCATGAGTTTTACTGGAGCGATGGCCTGCACTTGTGGCTTTCTATCCTAGGTTCAGCAGCGGCGGTCATTGGAGGTGCGATGGTTGCCGATGAAATCGACAAGTACCTGCGGGATCAGGGGAGTAATTGCAAAATGACGAACACGGGTATGCATGTATGACCATAGCCAACCCCTCTGCTCCGCCTGACCCCTCAATCTGCTTCTGTATCTTCTTTCTTGCCTGCCTTGGTGCGACAGCTGTTTGGAAAACAAAATTACAATAACTTTTGACCGTCCCATCTGCCGCCGGTCTCCGCTAGGTTTCGCCTCTAACGTCAGCTGAACTATCTCTGCACCGACCCGTGCCTGAAGCCGGGGCACGGGCATGGCATCCCTCTGCCGTCCACGTAGCTGCAACCCTTGTGGACCTGCGACGCGTCCCTGCTCCCAAGGCCCCTTGCGTCGTTGCTGAAATGCATTGATAGCGGATGCCCGCAGTGCGTGCAGTCCATGCCAGTTGCCGATTCCATAGATGGCTTCTCTCCCTCTCTCTCCCTTGCTGTAAATCGCTGCCGTAGATAATATGTGTATATGTATATGTGCGTGTGAGTGCGCGTGAGCGCGTGTATGTGTGCCCGCAGAGTTATGGCGCCGCCCGGCCGCGCTCAGGCGTACCTGGCAATGTCGTGCTCTGCCGGCTCCAGAAGAGTGCTGACCTTGAGCGTGATATAGTCGGCGTTTGCTGACCTGTTCAGGACGAGCCCTACAAACCCGCTTGGTGGGACGTGGAGCAGGAGCAGCTTGGCAAAGTCGTGGTCGACCAGCACGCACCTTGTCTTGCCAAAGACGCTGTCTGTGAGCTCTGCCATGCCAAACATTATGGCGGCCCATGCGCTGGAGCTCTTTTCAATGTCGTCTGTGATTTTGAATTTCTGCGCAAACCCATCCCTTGCCGCAGACTCGACCATGTTGAACTTGTCGTCCATCAGGCATGCGGCAAGTATGTTGTCGTCGCTGGCAAGTACATGCTCTGACGTAGAAATTACCAATACAAAAAGCCCCACTATGAATCCAGTTATTAATCATGCAGTAATCCTGTTCTAGTCTATTTGGTCGCGGCAGTTGCTATCAGCACGTCCCAGGGCAGGACCAGCCTGCCGTTTTCGCGTGCAAAGGGGCGCGCGCTCTGCTCGGCGTCTGCGCGTATCTTTTCCACAAAACCGCTTGCCTCCACCCTGGGCCAGATTGCAGCGGCCGTCGTCGTCGAATAGTCGGACCAGTACTGGCCAAACATGCCTGCGTCGTATTCGAACGTGAACCTCCTGACTGAAACGTCCACAAAGCCGGCCGACTCGATCACGCTCTTCAGGCGGTCAGGGTCGCCAAGGCGCGTGACTGTCGGGGCGCCCTCCTGCCCGATGCCCGGCACGTGCCGGGTTATGGCATCCATCATGATGCCAAAGTACGGCACGCCTTTTGCGTCGCCGTGGACTGCCACCGCAAGCCTGCCCTTGCCGCCCCTTTTCATCAGGCCGCGTATCTGCGCAAGCGCCCCGGCAGGCTCGGGAAAGAACATCAGCGCGTACTGGCACACCACCCTGTCGAACAGGCCGGGGCGCAGGCCGGGATGCTCGGCGTCCATCTCTGCAAAATGGCCCTGCGGGTTGTTTGCCCTTGCGATTTCAAGCGCCCCTCTTGCAAAGTCAAAGCCTGCCAGCGTCCCATCCGGGCCAAGCCTCTTTGACACCTCTGACGATACGGCGCCGGTGCCGCAGGCCACGTCAAGCACCGCGTGGCCGCTGCGGATGTCTGCCGCGTCTGCGAGCTCTTTTGTCGACCTGAACGGGCCCCTGCCGCAGCCGGCCCACCCGTCGTGGTAGTCGCGGGCCCGCCTGTTCCAGTTGTCTATCGAGTCCTGCTTGTACCTGACAGGGTCGTACACGCAAAAAAGTTTTATTTGCTGACTAATTAATCATGCACGTTAAAAAGAGAGAGATAGAAAGAAAATGAAGGAGTTCCGCGTCCTTGTCACGTGCCCGCTCTGCGGCGAGTCGTTTGATTCTGACTACAAGCTGGTAAAGCACAGGAGCAGGAGCCACCCCTCGGCGGTGATGCAGCAGGCCGAGGGAAGGACGGGGTGGGCCGGAGGCGGCGAGCACGGATGCAGCTGCGGCAGCAGCAGCGGCCATCATCATCACAGTGATCCGGAGCAGCAATGACTCCTCTCCCTGCGGAAAAACTGTTTTTCATATACCTGGCCAAGGCCGACGAGTGGCAGCGCATGCAGCAGGAGGACTGGGAATATGTCTCATCGATGGCGCGCTTTTTCCACTGGTGGCTCAGGCGCTATTTCGACCTGTCGATAAACGTAGAGGCCGACATACTGCCAGTCATTCCGGGCAAGCTGTTTGACAGGATGTCGCTTGCGTACCTGCTGCGCGACCACGAAGAGCGCGGCAAGGACGTCTACCACTTTTACCTTGCGTATTTCAAGCCGTTCTTTACCGACTGCCAGACGGAGGGCTATACGACCCCCAATTTCGGGATGGTGCTCTGGGACAGGCCGGACGACCCCGGCGTCGGCGAGACGAAACGCTTTGCGCTCTTTGCGTCAGAGAACTGCCCGCGCGTTTCGCACGTGCTTGCCCATGAGGCGCTGCGCATGAAGGGCAAGAAAAAGCAGCAGTACTTTGACAACGTCCACAAGGTCTGGCTACAGCACAGGGACAAGTGCAGGCCGTACCTGTACTTTGACAGCCAGTTCAAGCGCGTCAACAGCGACGGCTCGTACCGGTTTGCCACCATAGACGCGACCGACCTCTGAGAAAAGAAGAAGAAGAACAAGCTCGCAACGATTATCTGTCTCGCCAGGCTGCTGCCGGCTCGTTGCCGCCATCGTCGCAGGGAATCAGGCTGCTGGCCGTGCTTGTCAAGGTCGGCGCCATCGTGTCCACGGCCGGCGTCGCGCTGCTTGTGGCGTTTGTAGCCGTCCTTTTGGCGTTTCCGGTTATCAAAGAGTGCTACGACAACGACAACAGCAACGATGGCAACAGCAGCAAATGCACGTACGAGTCCACCGCACCAAGCGGCCTGCGCGACATAGTGAGCCCCGGCTTTCTGGCAGCCTCGCTGCTCACTATCGCGGCCGGCATCGTGATGATCCGCTACAGCCGGTGGAGAGAGCCCCGGGTCCAGACTTAGGCTGGCCGCCCGCCCCGCTTTTTAAATATCGGCGCGCCGGGATCATTGCTGGAAGAGGAAGGAGAAAGAAAGAAAGATTGGTTTCGTTCACAAAGGCTGAAAAAGAGTTCCTGCTCCAGAACGAGGCGTGCAGGGTGGCGACGTGCCACGACAACGTGCCCCACGTCGTGCCGGTGTCGTACGTGTTTGAAGACGGGCTGTTTTATTTTGCCACAGACCTTGAGACCCGCAAGCTGGAAAACATCAAAAAGAACGGCCGCGTCGCGCTCGCAGTCGACATCTATGACAGCTCTGTGGGCAACAGGGCTGTGTGCGTGCAGGGGACTGCGGCGCTGATAGAGCGCGGGCCCGAGTTCAAGAGGCTGTACGCGGTGTTCCAGAAAAGGTTCGAGTGGGTCCGGCGCGACCCGTGGAAGGAGGATGAGGCGCCCTTTGTGCGGGTGACCCCAACCAGCAAGGTCAGCTGGGGACTGTCAAGATAGTGCATGGTGCGCACATAACATGTCTACTCTGCGCAGGAAATTCGACGACGCTGCCGGCAGGGTGTGCAAGGCTGTGCTGCCCATCCGGCACGAGCTCTACGAGGGCGCAGCCGGCAACGACGGCAGGGTGGCCATATGCACGCTTGGGAGCATCGGCCTGCTTGCGCAGATATCGCAAAGGCCCGAGATAATGAGCAGGGTCGCGCTCGCCGGCAGGCTGCTGTCCGAGAACAAGGGGATAGACGCCATCGTCCAGTACGCGCTGGCGCACCCGCGGCTTGAGCGCATTGTCCTCTGCGGCAGGGAAGTCAAGGGCCACATGGCCGGCCAGGCCCTGCTCTCCCTTTACAGAAACGGCACCGACGGCAGCAGCGGCAGGATAATAGGGGCAAAGGGGCCCTACCCTGTCCTTGCGTCCACCGCGCAGCAGGTGGCGCGCTTCCGCAGCCAGATCCGGGAAATTACAGACGCCGTGGGCGAGACCGACATTGAAAAGATAGCGAGGCTGCTGTAATGCTGATACTATTTTTAATAGCCCGACGCCTGCCTGTCACGGTTCACCTTGTTTTTCTTTTTGTATTCGGCAAGTATGTCTGCCGGCGCCATGCCCAGCTCTATAGACGCCTGCACGACGAAATGCCATATGTCTATTAGCTCCTCCCGGGCGGCCGCTTCGTCGAATCCTGACGGCTTTTTCCACCACTTCCAGTTTGTGAGGCGCTGGAGTTCAACAGCCTCGTGGATTATCGCCGTCGAGAGCGCCGAGACCCTGCCTTCTGCAGAAGCTGGGTAGCGAGAGAGATCCATCATGGCGGCAAGCTCTTTCTGCATCGAAAATATGGCTTCAAGGGTGTCGTTTTTTCCGTCGGCCATCAGGAGCATTCTCTGCCCCCGCTAAAAAAAGATTGGCAGTAACAACCCGACTATTGACGAACGCCTGCAAAAGCTTTAAGGCACCGGGGGAATAAGCTGTGCTCGCATGACTTTTGGCAGGAACCCTGCTACGACCGCAGACGACGGCGACAACAAAGATAGTTCTTCGATGGGCAACGTCCTGACGTCGGCGCTTGACATGCTAAAGGTGGAGGACGCAGACGCGCGCAAAAAGGCAGTCGAGTTCCTGGGCAGCGTGCCTGTCGCCACCGTGAACGCGTACGGCAAGTGGATAGCCGCAGTCAAGGCCATCGCAGACGCCTGCGCCGTCACGGGACACGTCTTTTCGCAGTCAGAGCTGTGCGACTTTTTGACAGTAGCTGCCAAGGGCATGGACTCGAAGAGGGCCGGCACAAAGGCGGTGAACGACGCCACCTTTTACATCTACATGGACATCATGGAGAACTACCAGAAGGCCGACGACAGGCTCCGCCTGCATTTTCCAAGGATAATCGTGGACGTGATTTCGATACTCGACAAAGGGGTGAACACGAGGGGCGAGGCGGTGGGCGTCTATGGCATCGAGCGCTACTACCAGGACCGCAAGCTGACCGCTCCGCAGGAAGACCCTGCCGCAAGCTATGCGGCAGCGGCGGCCCGGCAGCCGCAAGAGATCGCAGGCAGGCCGCCGCATGCGGCGCGCCACGCTCAGTATCAGCAGCAGTCGGCGGCGCCGGTGGCGTTCAGCAGCGAGCTGGTCGAAAACCTGTCCCAGATAACCGGCCGGCCAAGGAAAGACCTCGAGCAGTCGCTTGCAAACCTGCCGCCGGCCGACGTGAAAAAGATCGCCGACCTCTCTGCCAACTATAGGCGCCTGCAAAAGTACAGCAAGCTTGCCAGGCCGGAAGAGCTGAAAAAAGAGGTCGAAAAGGACCTCGGCCGCAAGCTGTCTGACAACCAGCTCCAGCACGCAGTCAACTCTATACGCAAGTCCAAGATATACATCGAAAACGTGCTTGATGGCAAGTTCGTGCCGCACGGCACGCACGGGATAAACCACGTCAAGCACAACCTCGAATACGGGTACCAGCTTATGGGCCTCATAGAGCCGAGGAAAAGGCGCTCGGCCTAGACAATAATAACACTTGCAACAAATTGGTTAGATAGGATCGTCCCCCTATCGGAAGCGCATTTTTGCAAATTGTGCGCTGGATATGCGGGGGGTTCCTATCTATTTAGCAGACGTTTTTGCTGTTACCTTGCGATAAGGTGGTAAATTATTAAGTCTTTTTATCATGGAATTTGCGGATAATGTTATTATCAGCTTTAATGTTCAAATTATCACATCTAGAATGCAATTTCATGTAAATTCTATATAACTACGTTGAAGAAATTAATTTTGGCGGAAAAACGGGGCTAGCCCCAGACTTTTTCCTTGAACGTCCACTTTTTGTTGAGCAAAAAGTTGCCCACAGAAGCTATCGCCACTGCCATCACGAGCGCGACGGGGTATGCAAGCGCCTGGCCCTCGACCAGCCAGTAAAGCATCCCAAGCTGGACCAGCGCGCCAAACGCGCTGAAACCTGCAAACAGGCCGTACTGCAAGATGGCCTTCCTTGCGGCAAAGTCCCTGTCCTCAAACGTCCACAGCTTGTTGAGGACAAAGTTGGACGTTATCGACACAAGTATCCCAAAGACGGTTGCGTGCAGGTACCATATGTCCGGGAACAGGAGCGTAAAGGCAAAGGAGGCAAGGTAGTTCACGAGCAGGCCGCTTGCGCCTACGGTGTAGAACCTGCCGGCCTTTGAGAAGAACCTGACAGACTTGCGGCCTTCGGCCGGCGATGCCGTCCTGCCGTAGCGGTACAGCCGCCACACGGCCCTCAGATAGTCAAAGGTCACCTTGGAGTCTAGCTTGCTGGTGCCGAGCCTGCGGTTGATGAACGTGTACGGGATCTCTTTCACCTTTGCGCCCCGGGCCTTGACCAGTATCTCAAGCAGCATCTTGTAGCCTATGGCGTCGAACTTAATCCCGTTTATGATGTGGCGCTTGAAGGCAAAAAAGCCTGACATCGGGTCCTTGATGCGTATGCCGAGGCTGTAGCGCGCTATCTTGGTGGCGCCCTTGCTTGCCACCTTGCGCTTGAACGGCCACCCCGAAACGGACCCTCCCTTCACATAGCGCGAGGCGACTACAATGTCGCACCTCTCCAGCTCTGCAAGCATGTGCGGTATGGTCTGCGGCGGGTGGGACATGTCGCTGTCCATGACGACCACCGCCTCGCCTGCCGCGTTGTGCGCGCCTGCAAGTATGGCCGAGCTGAGCCCCAGCTTGCCGGGCCTGCGTATGACGCGGAGCCTGATGTTGCCGTGGTTGACGATGTTGCCGCGCCACCACTCCTCTGCAATGTCGGCGGTGCCGTCCGGCGAATTGTCGTCGACGACGATGATCTCCGCCGGCATGTCCTGCGGGAGTGCCTCCACTATCGAGTCAAGGACGTTGGCAATGTTCTGCGACTCGTTGTAGGTGGGCAGGATTATAGACAGGGGCAGCCTGAGCTGCTGCCTTGGCGCGTCCAACGCTGGATAATCGCTTGGCGCAATATAAAACAGTTAGTTTCTGTGCGGCCCTCGATGTCACTGCCTGTCCTGTATGCCGGATGTCGTGATGGAGAACAGCGCGGCCTCTCCTCCTCCTCCCCCGCCGCCGGCCTGCGGCGATGGCGGGGGCTGGACGGGCGTCGCCCTGAACGCGCCACGCGCAGGGTCCTCTATCGAGAGCCGGACCCTCACGTGCGAATATAGCGACACAGAGCTTCCCAGGTACTCGCGCTGGATCGATGTCGGCGTCGTGGGGGATGAGCCCTGCCATTGCCGCCTCTGCTGCTGCGCCTCCTCGTCATAGGCCACCGGGACGTTTCTCACCATGTTTGTCACGACCACTGCGCAGCCCGACGTTATCGCATAGACTGCCAGGTCATGCAGGTGGCTCATCACGGCAAGGTGCCTGGCCGGCCCCGAGTATTCTGCAGAAAAGAGGGACGTGAGTGTATCGACAATCAGCAGCTGGAGGTCCATGCCTTTTGCCCTCTCGACTGCCGCCAGCTGGTCTGCAGTGCCAAGCGCCCTGACAAACGCTATCCTGTCAAGGACGTTGCCGCTGCTGCCGCCATCCTCCTTCCCTGCCATCTCGACTATGCGCTCCGGCCGGAACGTGCCGGCTGTGTCTATGAACATCGCCCTGCCTCCTGCCCTTGCGCAGCTGGCGCACAGGGAAAAGCACAGCTGCGACTTGCCCGACCCGCTCTCGCCGTAAAAGTCGGTGACAAAGCCCGCCCTTGCCCCGCCTCCAAGCATGGCGTCAAGCGCCCTTGCGCCGGTCGGTATGAAAGGCAGGAGCTTTTGCATGTGCGCGCACACACACAAGATATGCAGGACTGCCTTTTTATGAATTAGCCCCCGCCGCCTGCGGAAAACTCGACTGGAGCTGCTGCGGCATGCCAAAGAAGAAAGAAAGACAGGAAACGACAGCGCTTGCGGCAGAAATCAAGGCAACCTTTTTATTCGCCATGCAATCCTTGCATCTTGATTAACTAGCGTGTCATCATCGTCGCCATCGTCTCCGCAACCAAAACGCCCGCTTTCGATACTCCAGCGCTCAATAAACCGCAAGGTGGCAGTCCGTCTCAAGAGCGAGATCGAGTACAAGGGCAGGATGAACAACGTCGACTCGTACATGAACCTCATACTCACAGACGCCGAGGAGTTCAACGGCAACGACGTCATGGCAAACTATGGCAAGGTAGTCATCAGGGGCAACAACGTCCTCTTTATACGCCTCGAAAAAGACATCTGACAAAAGCACACAGAGGAATAACATAATATAACAAAAATATCTTGGGGGTTTGTGAGCGCGATGGCAAAACGCTGGCTTTTCACATCTGAAAGCGTGACAGAAGGGCATCCGGACAAGGTGTGCGACCAGATCTCGGACGCCCTGCTTGACGAGTTTTTGCGCCAGGATCCCGACTCGCGCGTGGCCGCAGAGTCGATGACTACGACAGGCATCGTGTTTGTGGCCGGCGAGGTGACGTCCAGAGGCCGCGTCGACGTGCAGAAAATAGTGCGCGACACCATCAAAGAAATCGGTTACGATAACCCTGCCTACGGCTTTGACTGCGATTCCTGCTCCGTGCTTGCAGCGCTGCACGAGCAGAGCCCCGACATCTCGATGGGCGTCACGGCTACAGAGAACAAGGAGCAGGGCGCAGGCGATCAGGGGCTGATGTTCGGCTACGCCACGAACGAGACCCCGCAGCTGATGCCGCTTCCGATAACGATGGCCCACCAGCTGTCGATGAGGCTGGCTCAGGCGCGCAAGCGCAAAGAGCTGGACTGGCTCAGGCCGGACGGCAAGTCGCAGGTCTCTGTAGTGTATGAAAACGGCGTGCCAAAGCGCATCGACACAGTTGTAATATCGACGCAGCACTCGCCCGACATTGCCATGGCGCAGCTGCGCGAAGAAGTGGTAAACAAGATAATCAAGCCGGTCTGCGGCGACTGGGTCGACGCCAACACGCGCTACCTGGTCAACCCGACAGGCAGGTTCGTGATAGGCGGGCCGCCAGGCGACACCGGCCTGACAGGCAGAAAGATAATCGCAGACACGTACGGCGGCATGGGCCGGCACGGCGGCGGCGCGTTTTCGGGCAAGGATCCGTCAAAGGTGGACCGCTCTGCCTGCTACATGGCCCGCTACGTCGCCAAGAACGTGGTCGCGGCCGGCCTTGCAGACAAGTGCGAGGTGCAGGTCGCCTACGCCATCGGGGTCGCAGAGCCCGTCTCGATCATGGTCGACACGTTTGGCACGGGCAAGGTCGAAGAAGAGGAGATCGAGGCTCGCGTGCGCAAGGTGTTTGACATGAAGCCGGCAGGCATCATCAGGACGCTTGACCTAAAGCGCCCCGTGTACCGCAAGACTGCGGCGTACGGCCACTTTGGGCGGGACGAGCCGGGCTTTACCTGGGAAAGGACCGACAGGGCGCAGCAGCTGAAATAAAAAGTAAGAAAGGATTCTTTTGGCAACGTAAAATAATGTCCACCATGTACCCTTACCCAAGATCATAATATTGTCGTCTTTGTCGCTGAAAGGCAGGGTGGCGGTGGTCACCGGGGCCACAAGGGGCATCGGCTTTGAAGTCGCAAGCGAGCTTGCCGCAAGGGGCGCCAGCGTGATAGCCTGCTCCAGAGACATCAAGAGCGCGCAGGCGGCCGCAAAAAAGATAGGCTGCGCCGCCGGCCAGGTCGATGTCTCCGAAGCTGCAAGCGTCCGGGATTTCGTCAGGGGCGCAAAAAAAGAGCACGGCAGGATAGACATACTGGTCAACAACGCCGGCTACCCGTTTGCGCCTGCAACGTGGTACAAAAAGTTCCACGACGTGACTGACGATGAAGTCGACGCCGTAATAGACGTCGACCTGAAAGGCACGTTCCGGCTCACAAGGGCAGTGCTGCCTGTGATGGTGCAGGGCGGCAGGGGGGGCGTAATCATCAGCATCTCGTCAACGCCTGCCGTGGCCGGCCACACGGAAGGCGCGCCCTACACGCTTGCCAAGGCCGGCATCGTTGCCATGACAAAGCACATTGCGCTTGAGTACGGCCCTGACAACATAAGGGCATACACGCTTGCGCTTGGCAACATCGCCACGGACGCCACGTACGGCGCCATGGGCGAAAAGGAGCGCAAGGCGGCCGCGCAAGAGAACGCCATGAAGCGGTGGGGCAGGCCGCGGGAAGTCGCCAGGGTGGCGGCGAGCCTGGCCGGCGACGATTTCTCTTTTGCCACCGGAAACACCATCGTTATTGACGGCGGGGCGGTGCTGCTGTAGCGCATGACCACTCCTGCCGCAGATGTTCGTGGCAATAATGACGATGATAATGATGATGATGACATCGAGCTTGCCGAGCAGGAGCAAGAGCTCCCGGCAGAGATAGAGGAGAAAAAGAGAAAGGGCGCGCTCCGCACCGGCTACACCACCGGCACCACTGCCACGGCCGCGACCCGGGGTGCGCTCTTGGCGCTCCTTGGCCGGCCCGCCGAAAAGGTGACAGTCACGCTCCCAAAGGGCAGGACTGCCACGATAGCGATAGCGTGGACAAAGGTGGAAGAAAGCACAGGCAGGGCCACGTGCGCGGCCATCAAGGACGGGGGCGACGACCCGGACGTGACGCACGGCGCCGAGATATGCTCCACCGTCTCTTTCAACGACAGCGGAACTATCCGCATAGACGGCGGCAGGGGCGTAGGCAGGGTGACCAAGCCCGGCCTCGGCCTTGAGATCGGAAGGGCTGCTATCAACAGCACGCCGATGTGGATGATCTGCAAGACAGTCGAGGAGCTTGCGGCCGACCTTTCCGGGCGCGGGGTCGATGTCGTGATCTCTGTCCCAAAGGGCGAGGAGCTTGCGAAAAAGACAGACAACCCGCGCCTTGGCATAATGGGTGGCATCTCCATACTCGGCACGACGGGGATCGTCCTCCCCTACTCCACGGCGTCGTTTGCAGCCGCTATACGCCAGAGCCTCGATGTCGCAATAGCCATGGGGGCCGACACCGCCGTCCTGACCACGGGGGGCAGGAGCGAGGACTTTGCCCGGGCGCTGTTTCCTGCTCTTCCAGACCACTGCTTTGTGCAGATGGGCGACTTTGCCGGCTACTCTGTCAGGCAGTGCGCCGACAAAAAGATGCGCAGGGCAATCATAGCCGGCTTTATCGGCAAGCTGACCAAGATGGCGATGGGGATCAAGCAGACGCACGTGCGGGGCTCGCACGTCAGCATGGAGTTCATGGCCGGACTTGCGGAGCAGTGCGGCGCTCCCAAAGAGGTTATCGAGGAAATAAGGAAGGCAAACACGGCCCGGCACGCCGGCGAGATAGTCGCAAGGCACGGCGTGGCCGGCTTTTTCGACCTGCTGTGCAAAAAGGTGTTTGATCAGATGCACGAGCATGCAAAGGGGCAGCTCGACTTGCAGGTCGTCATGTTCGAGTTTGACGGGCGCGTCCTTGCCTCCTATCCTCCGCTCTCTGGCAGTAGCGATCAGAAGAGAGAAAAAGAAAAAGAGCCGGCGAGAGGTTAAAATAATCTGCAAGCGCCTGCTCCTTCTGCGGCGTGCAGACGCGCATAGCAGCAGCGGCAGCAGCAAAAAAAGATGACATGACCATGACGGCAAAAACAGCAAACAACCCTATTGCAATAATAGCGATAACCAAGAACGGCATAGGAATAGCGCGCAGGATAAAGGCCCGCCTCCCGGAAGCAGAGGTATACGTCCCTGCAAAGCACAGCGACTCTGGTGCCGACATCAACTGGTTCTCCGAGCCGAGCACGCAGCTTGTCGCAAACCTGTTCAGGTCGCACGGCGCCCTCGTCTGCATCTTTTCGCTTGGCGCCGTGATCAGGATGGTTGCTCCCCATCTTGGCGACAAAAAGAGCGACCCCGCCGTGGTGGTAATCGACGACAGGGCCACCCACGTGATAAGCGCGCTCTCGGGCCACCTCGGGGGCGCAAACGCGCTTGCGCGCCTCCTTGCGTCGGTGCTTGGGGCAAGGCCGGTGATAACCACGGCTGCCGACGTGAACGAGACCATCGCAGTGGATCTCGTAGGAAGGGAGTTTGGCTGGACGATTGAAAATTTCGAGAACGTGACCCGGGTGAGCGCCATGATGGTGAACGAGGAAAAGATAGCCCTGTACCAGGACGCCGGCGAGCGCAACTGGTGGGCGGCAGGAGCGGCAGTGACGCTGCCCAAGAACGTCGTCGTGGTTGACGGCATGGAGCGTATCATGTCAGACGAGTTCAAGGCCGCGCTCGTGATAACCGACAGGGCGGTGCCGGCAGAGGTAGCGGCCAAGTCGGTCATTTACCGCCCAAAGAGCCTGGTGGTCGGGATAGGGCTCCACTGGGACACGGGCAGGGACACGATCGAGTCAGGCGTGCAGGAGGTTTTCAAGTCGCACGGCCTATCTACTGCAAGCATACGCAACATTGCAAGCGTGAACCGCGGGGCGCCCGTAAAGGGGCTTGACGAGTTTGCCGCGCAGCACGGGCTGCCTGTAGAGGTCTATAAAAAGGCCGACCTTGCCCGGGTGGAGGTGCCAAACCCCTCTGAAGCGGTGAAAAAGTTTGAAGGGACGGCGTCGGTTTCAGAAGCGGCCTCGCTCCTGAGCTCCAGAGGCGTCCTCGTCGTGCCAAAGCAAAAGTTCCCGCCCAACCTTACCGTCGCGGTGTGCAGGGTCGCCGATGACGACAACGACGACAAGAGCGGTTAAAGTAATTATTATTAGAGCCTGAATGTTCCATCTCTCTTTGTCCGAAATGTCTTCCTCTCTTTCCACCTCCTCTGCCCGGGCGCTCCTCATAGTGGACAGGGGCAGCAGAGAGCCCGAAGTCCGCCAGGAGCTGCAAGAGATCTGCGCGCTCGCAAAGAAGAGGGGAGGGTACGGCTATGCGGATTACTGCTTTCTCGAAGTTCTGCCGCCCTTTATCGCCGAAGGCATCGACAGGTGCGTCGCAAGCGGCGCGACAGAGATAACCGTGATGCCCTACTTTCTCTACCCTGGCATGAAGCTCAAAGACGCAGTGAGGCAGAGCGCAGCAGTCGCCAAAGAACGCGGCCTAAAGATCGCCATAACCCGGCCGCTGAGCCACCACCCTTCGATGCCCCGGCTCGTGCAGGAGCGCGTGTCGCAGCTGAAAAAGGAAAAGGGCATCGCGATCCCTGACGGGGAGTGCGACCTGCTCCTGATAGGGCACGGCAGCAGCGACCGCAACGCGCACGACTCGTTCATCCGCCTGTCCGAGGAGCTTGCGCCGCGCTACAGGGGGGTGCACCCGTGCTTTCTGGAGCTTGACTGGCCAAACATCGGGGAAGGGGTAATGAAGGCAGTGGCCGCAAGCCCCAAGGTGCTGATAATGATGCCCTACTTTTTGCACAGGGGCGCGCACATCAAGCGCGACGTGGTAAACGACGTGCAGGCGGCGCTTGCGCAGGCAGAATTTGCGCATGCCCACATGGCGCAGCACCTGGGAGTCGACGACGCGCTGGTCGACCTGGTGCTTGAAAGGGCGGCTGAGGTGGAAAAGAGGCTTGTCTAGCCCAAATGACGGCAGCTTTGGCACGGCGGCGAGCCGGGACATGCTTGAGCGCGCCTTTGACATCGAAAAGAAAAGCTTTGAGATAATCGACAGGGAAGCCGGGAATCATCACGGCTACGGCAAGCTAGAGTGGCCCATCGTGCGCAGGGTGATACACGCGACTGCCGACTTTGACTTTGCCGGCGAGAAGGGCAGGATGCTGTTCCACCGGCGGGCAGTCGAGTCTGCTTTCTCGGCGATAAAGAACAGGTGCACGATAGTGACGGACGTCGACATGGTGCTTGCAGCCATCAACAAAAAGTCGCTTGCCGACCTCGGGCTCAGGACTGCCTGCTACATTTCAGACGCGCAGGTTGCAGAGCAGTCAAAGAAGGCGGGCAAGACCCGGTCGGAGATGGCGATGCGGCGCGCCGCCGGCGACATGCAGGGCGGCATCGTGGTTGTCGGGAACGCGCCCACCGCGCTCTATGAAGTGATCAAGATGGTCCGAGAAGGGGTTGCGAGGCCGGCGCTCATAGTCGGTGTGCCAGTCGGGTTTGTGTCGGCCGCAGAATCCAAGGAGGAGCTTGCCAGGATGGACGAGGTGCCCTTTATAACAAACGTTGGCAGAAAGGGCGGAAGCCCGGCCGCGTCGTCGATAGTAAACGCGATCATGCTGCTGTACAAAGCATCTTCACCGTCTTCACAGTCATCTGCGTGAATACGCGGCGCAGCTCCTGACCAGCGCCGCTGCCAGCCTGGCGTCTGCAAAATGCACGTGCATGTACGCGGCAAGGCCCGTGCCCCCGCCCACCACAAAGCCGTCCCTGCCTCCTGCCACGCCGGCGCCCTTTTTCATCGAGTATGCAAACCTGCTGTCCTTGGCAATGTCTGTTATCGAAGAATAGTGGAACTCGTGGCCCCGCACGCGCGCCATCCTGCCAAAAACCGGGCCGTCGCAGCTGGCCTCAGTGTAGTTGAGGGTCAGCCTCTGCGTCATCACGGTGTCGGCGTCGATTGCACCCACCATCCGCCGCCCCCTGCGCTCACCCATGTATCCCCGGATGGAGCGCGTGAGGTACATGAGCCCACCGCACTCGCCGTAAATCGGCACCCCCTGCCCGACGGCGTCTGAAACCGACTTGATCATCTGCCTGTTCTTTTCCAGCCTGTCTGCCAGGACTTCTGGGAACCCGCCGCCAAGCATTATGCCGTCGATGCCATCCGGGAGCGCCCTGTCGTGCACGGGGCTAAAGAACGCAAGCCGCGCTCCAAGCCTCCTGAGCGCATCGAGGTTGTCTGCATAGTAAAAGTTGAACGACTCGTCCAGCGCGACTGCTATCCTGACAGCGCCGCTGCCGCCATTTTTCTTCTTCTCTTCTTTGCCCTGCCTTGCAGTAATGCTTTTGGCGGCAGCCGGGCCAGAGTTGCAGATCTTTAATACAGCGTCGGCGTCGATCTGCTCTGCGACGTATCTTGCTGCAATTGCTATTTTGTTCCTCTTGCTCTTTTGCAGCTCAAACGCGGGCACGAGGCCGAGGTGGCGCTCCTCCATCCCTGCAACCTCCCTGTTGCGCCTGACGACACCTACCACGGGGGCCCTGACCTTGCCTGCTATGGCCTCCATGACGTAGGAGGCGTGCCTGTCGCTTGCGATGTTGTTCAGCACGAGGCCGGCTATCCTGACGCCCCTGTCAAAGCGCATAAAGCCAAGCGCGATGGCCGCTATCGACCTTGCGCCCCTGGCCGCGTCAAGGACGAGTATGACGGGCGCGCCCAGCATCTTGGCGACGTGGGCGGTGCTGGCATAATTGTCCCTGCCCGACATGCCGTCGTACAGGCCCATCACTCCCTCCACCACGGCCACGTCGGCGCCCCTGCACGCCCTGCCAAAGCAGTCCAGCACCCCATGTCTCCCCATGAGCCACACGTCCAGGTTGCGCGACTGCCTGCCCGTGACAAAAGTGTGGTAGGACGGGTCGATAAAATCGGGCCCGACCTTGAACGGCTGGACCTTCAGCCCTTTTTTGCACAGGGCGTGCATGACTGCGACTGCAATCGTGGTCTTGCCGACGCCGCTTGTAGTCCCGGCGACTACCACTGCTGCTGTCTCCGGGCTGTCCCCAGCGCCGTCCCGATAATCATCATCATTATTTTCTTCTTTTGCCGCCAAGTGCCGCTTCTCTTTCTCTTTCTGTATGTGCAGAGAGAGAGGCAGGGACGTATAATGTTTTTACAGGCCGGCATCCATTCCCGCAAATGCAGCGGCAGTAGCAATAGTAGCAGTAGCAGAGCTAGCTCAATGTCTCGGGAAACTTTTCCTTGCAGGCAGCGCAAAAGACCGAGTCCCCTGTCATCAGCGCGTCGCAAGAGGGGCACATCTTCCACACGTTAGTCTCTGTCCTGAGATCCTTGCCGCAGTCAGGGCAGAACTTGGCCTTGGCAGGCACGCCGGCAGAGTTGCAGTACCTGCAGGTGGTCAGCTCGATGCCTGATGACTGCGCCTTTTTCTCTGCTGCCGTTGTTGTTGCAGAAGGGTTGGCAGCGCCATCTGTATTTTCTCCAGCTCCTTCCTGCCGCTGTTGTCGTTGTCGTCGTTGTTGTCGCTGCCAGTCTTCTTCGATAACCTCTGGTTTCAGGCTGAACATCACCTCCTCTTTCAGCACCTGGAACTCTTGCTCCGTGATGATCCCCTGCTGTTTCAGAACTGCGAGCTTTTCCACCTTTGCCAGAGGGTCTGCCCCCCTCAGCCTGTGGTGGTGATTGTTATTGTTGTCGCTGTACCTCCTTTTCTGCACTATCATGGGTTCTGCTCCATCGTCGTCATCATCCTCACCTTGCTCATCGTCTACTACCTGCTGCTGCATTGCGATGCGGGTCTTGCGCTTGAACTGGTTGAGCTCGCCCCTCATGCCTTTTTGTATGAGGAGGCTTGCGTGTATCGCGACTTTTTTGTCCACTGCAGGCAGCTCTATCTTTTGCGACGAGAACCTCGGCTTCAAGTAGATCTCGGTGGTGAAAACGCCACGCCTGAGCATGACGGTAGAAATGTCCTCGAACTTGACCCCGATTATCTTGGCCTTGAGGCCGAACCACTTCGGATCCTTGAAAAGCACCCTGCCCGTGGTGACATAGATCTTGTTTGGCGACGATAGCGAGCCGCCTGGGGCCATCTTGGACTGGGACGCTATGAGAAGTATTTCCTCGTCGGGCATCAGCATGCCTGCTATCTCCGGATCTACTTTCTCTAGCATCAACAAATATCCGCCGCAGCCTGGGCTTTAATACCATATGGAACGCCCTTCTAGTAGATTGATTTTTATCTGATGTCTGCCTCTCCTTTTCTGTTCTGAAGGAAAGAAATGTCTGGTGGCCGCAGCAGCAATAGCAACAACAACGACAATAACAGCAACAATAATGGTGACAGGGGCCTGGTGGTGGTCTATACCGGCAGGGGCAAGGGCAAGACCACCGCGGCGCTTGGCATCGTGCTGCGGGCAGTAGGCCACGGCTATAAAGTGGGAATGATCCAGTTCATCAAGGGCGAGTGGTACTATGGCGAGCTCACCAGCTCAAAGCGGCTGGAGCCAGAGTTTGAGATGATAGCCGCCGGCAGGGGCTTTGTGGGCATAATGGACGACGACCACCCGATTGAGGACCACCAGAAGGCGGCGCGCCAGGCGCTTGCAATAGCCAAGGAAAAGCTGGCAACCGGCTCGTACGACGTGATGGTCCTAGACGAGATAAACTATGCAGTCAAGCTGAACCTCATATCCGAGCAGGACGTGCTTGACCTTGTCAAGTCTAAACCTGCCAGGACGACGCTTGTCCTCACAGGCAACTATGCGACTGACAGGGTGATAGAGGCTGCCGACCTCGTTACAGAGATGAAAGAGATCAAGCACCCGTACCAGTCGGGCATCAAGGCAAAGAAAGGCATCGACTTTTGATCCTTCTTTCAGAAAAAAGGGGCACAACCTTAAAGTATGGTGTGCGCGCCCCGCGTATTGAAAGGGAAAATGTCTGCTGCTGAAGAAGCCCAGAGGCTGCCGGAAGACGGCGAGATCGTCATTGCGACGGTCAAGGAGGTCACGGGCCACGGTGCGTACGTCACACTCGACGAGTACAACAACAAGACGGGCTTTCTTCACGTGTCCGAGATAGCAACAGGCTGGATACGCAACATCGAGCGGTACGTCCGGCCAAAGCAGAAGGCGGTGCTCAAGGTAATCCGCGTGAACAGGGCGAGGGGCGAGGTGGACTGCTCGCTCAAGCAGGTTTCAGGCGAGGAGCGCAAGTCCAAGCTGATAGAGGTAAAGAAGAACGAGAAGGCCGAGGCGTTCATGGACTTCATAAAGGCCAAGCTGAAGCTGACAGACGCCCAGGTGGCCGAGATAAAGGGCAAGATAGAGCAAAAGTACGATTACGTTTACGACCTTTTTGAAGACGTGGCCCGGCGCGGGCCGGAGATCCTGCAAAAGGTGGACCTGACAGACGATGTCCGAAAGGCGATAGAGGAGGAAAGTGCCAAGATCCAGATACCGCAGGTCGAGGTGAGGGGAGTCATGGAGATAGCGTCGAGGAGGCCCGACGGCATAGAGGTCATCAAGTCCACGCTGGCAGGCGTGGAGGGCAGCAAGGGCGGCGCCAAGACCGAGGTGACGTACGTGGGCGCCCCGCGCTATCGTATAGTGGTGACGGCAGAGAATTTCAAGGTGGCCGAAAAGTCGATGAACGCGGCAGTCGAAAAGGTGCGCAGCGCGATAGAAAAGCAGCACGGCACCTTTAATTTCGTCAGGGAAGAGTCGAAAAAGTCGCACCAGGGCTAGATAAAGAGAAATGAAGCACCTGATACGCAAGTGCACGTCCTGCGGCGTTTACACGCTTGCCCCGACATCGTGCCCGAAATGCGGCGCTCCGACTGCGGATCCGCACCCGCCCAAGTACTCGCCTGACGACAGGTACGTCCGCTACCGCGTGGCCGAGCGGTACAGCGAAAACAAAGAAGAAGAAGGAAAAGATTCTGACAAGGATTAAATGAACCGGCGCCGATTCAAAGGTGTTGAGGTTTGCCATAGCCGGGGCAGGGGTAGCCGGCAGCTATCTTGGCAACATGCTTGCGCGGCGCGGGCACGGGGTAGAGATATTCGAGGCATCCCGGCCGGAGAGCCACTGGCCCGTCTGCGCCTGGGGCGCGTCGAGGCACATGCTGTCGCGCTTTTCAGAAAAAGCCGGCCTCGACTTTGAAAAATACATACTGCACGTGGGCAAGGACCTGCGCATGGACCTGCCAAGGGGCAAGGTCGAGCACCTGGAGCTCAGGGGCCTTGTCACATACGACAAGCACAGGTGGGAGCGGGACCTCATGAAGGGGGTCGAGATAAAATTCGGCACCAAGGTGACAAAAGAATCTTTTCCGTTTGAAAAATACGATTACGTCCTGGACTGCACCGGCCTGCACAGGACGCTCTTGCCCCGGTCAAAGGAGGATTTCCTCATCCCGGCATACGAGTACCTGCTTGAAGGCGTCAGGGGCGAGGACGAGTTTTACACCATAGGCTACGAGGGCGCCAAGGGGTATTTCTGGTATTTCCCGCTTGGCGAGGGCAGGGGCTACATGGGCGCCGGCGACGTGATGAAAAAGTACCGCGGCGTCGACGAGTTCTTTGTCCGCCATCCCGAGGCAAAGATAGTGAAAAAGATAGGCAGGCCGATAAGGCTTGCCCCTCCAAAGAGGATGGAGCCCTTTTTTGAGGGCAACGTGGTTGGGGTCGGCGAGTCGATAGGCACCGTGTTCCCGATGCTTGGCGAGGGCATAATACCGTCGCTCATATGCTGCGACATCTTCCTCGAAGTCTTGGACGAAAGCACAAAGCAGCAGGGAAAAAAATTCGACACCAAAAAATACAGGAAAAAGGTGCTCGACTACTTCGGCTATTACGACGACGTGTACCGCATCGTGCGCCTGAAGATGGACGGCAAGCTCTCGACCATACGCCACGCAAACCTGCTCATGAGCATGTACAGGCACATGAAGAAGGAGGAGCAACGCTTTGGCTTTGAAGTGAGCCTGGACAAGATGAACAGGCTAGTAAACGCTTTATAGCAGCTGGGTGCCTGCGATTTTTGTTATAGCGCCTAATGTCGTCGTCGCTACCGCCAGAGGAGCCGCAGCAAAAGCCCAAGAGCCCACGCGAGTCGCAGGCCGAGACAACCGTGCTCATGATGCCGTCTGACGCAAACCCTATGGGGAACGTGTTTGGCGGCGTGATACTGAAGCACGTCGACCTCATAGCCGGCATCGTAGCCAGGAGGCACGCCGGCCACGGCAACCTTGTGACTGCAAGCATCGACAGGATGACGTTCCTGCGCCCCGTCTTTATCGGCAACGCGCTCGTGCTGTCTGCAAGGATAAACTATGTGCGCAGGTCGTCGATGGAAGTCGAGGTGACAGTCGACTCGGAGGACTTTGACGGCGAGGGCGACAAGAAGAGGGTCAGGACCGCCACCGCGTTTGTCACGATGGTCGCGCTGGGCAGGGAAAAGGGCGGGGACAAAAAGTCGGCCGCGCTCCCGCCGCTCCTGCTAGAAACAGACGACGACAGGAGGAGGTTTGCAGAAGGCCAGCGGCGCATGGAGGCGCGCTTGCAAGAGGCCGGCAAGAAAAGCAGCGTCAGCTAGCTACTCGAAATATTCCAGCTCTTCAGAATCATCAAGGTCCAAGTCACCGTCGCCACCTCCCTCGAGAGGAGCAGGCGACAACTGTTGCTGTTGTTGTTGTTGCTGCATGTCTCTCTTTTCCAGGTTTGCGTTGAGCCTGCGAAGCTCTGCCAGTATCTCTTGCAGCAGCTGCGTCACTTCGCCATTGCCGCCTCTGGGAGAAGTCCGGGCGGCCCTGTGTTTTGGCGGCATCAGCGGTACCTCTTTTCCAGGTCCATGTATTTTTGCAGGTCCACAAACTCGTTAAAGTCCTTGAACGTGACCATCATCCTGCGCGTCTTTTTCGTCTCGCCGGTCTTTTTCAGCTCCGTGAACACCTCCCGCATGGCGTACGTGGCGCTGTACAGGCCAGAGAGCGGGAACACGGCCACCCTGTAGCCCAATTTCAAGAGCTCCCTGGCAGGCATGGTCGGCGTGACGCCGTCCTCTATCATGTTTGCCACAAGCGGGGCGTCCACCTCGTCTGCCACCTTTTTCAGCTCTGCCACCGTCCTTGGCGCCTCGACGAAAATAACGTCGGCGCCTGCCTTCCTGTACGCCTTTGCCCGCAAGATGGCCTCGTCGAGCCCGAGCGGAGCCCGGGCGTCGGTCCTTGCGACGATTATGAACTCCTTGCTCTTTCTCGCCTCGACTGCTGCCTTTAGCTTGGGCAAATAGTCGTCCTTGGGTATCACGTCCTTGCCTATCATGTGGCCGCACCTTTTGGGCCACACCTGGTCTTCCAAGAATATGCCCGCCGCGCCGAGCGATTCGAGGTCGCGTACAAGCCTCCACACGTTGAGCGGGTTTCCATAGCCCGTGTCTGCGTCCACCATCACAGGCACGCTCACGGCGCGGATTATCCTGCGGGCGTTGTCTACCGTTTCGCCTGCATTCAGAAATCCAAAGTCTGGCATCCCGAGGAGCGCGGCTGCAGAGCCGTACCCCGTCTGGAACATGGCTTCAAACCCGACCTGCTCTGCTATCCTTGCGCTCAGCGCGTCAAAGACGCCGGGAAGCACGATAATGCGGTTCTTGTCCTCAAGCTGTTCTCTAAGCGAGGGCGGCTTGTCTGGCATTTGGAGAAGGGGGCGCGGGCTGTTTTATTATGCGTTTTGCTGCTGCAGCAAGAGAGACGTTGTTATTACTGCTGCGCAGGCTGCGGCTGTTGCTTTATCTCGGTGGTGCCATCCGGCAGCTGGGTCACGTCTATCCTGCACTGCCTGCACTGGTAGAATTTGGTGGGCGGGTCGTGCAGAACCGAGCCGTTGAGCCAGACCATTATCGCCCCGCACGAAGGACAGTTCATCATATCTCTATATGCACAGTTGTTTGCAGCGTGTCTGTTAATATGCTTTCCCGTAAGGGCATTGCAAAGGCTGTTGCGTGAACGTGTGTCTTGATTAGTCTCTCCCTCTCACTCTCTCTCTCTGCTTGCAGAATGGGAAACAAGAAAACGCGCGGGGCAGGGCTTTTTGCTGCTGTGCTAAAGCAGCATCACTGAAAACCGTCAGCCTGCCTATCTCGCGCTTTGGCCTCCGTTCCCTTACCTCAAAGCCGCAAAAGTGGCATCGGTAGACTTCGGCCTGCCTCCCGGTGCCCCTGTCCGTCCCGATGGCAAAGGTAAGGGGCTTGCTGCAGTGCACGCACAACATATCGGTGTGTCTGGGCAGAACCTCTCATCACCGCCATAAATGCCCCGGCAGGATGATTTTTTAGCCCGTATTGCAAACTAGAACCGTGCTTACAGACGTTCAGGGCGAGCGGCTGGTCCGGCTGGCAAGGGCCGCGGCCGAGCGGTACGTCGCCGACTCGACTATCATCGTTCCTGACAGTAATAACTATGACGGCCTTGCCACGCGCGCAGGCGTCTTTGTGACGCTCAACTACCTGAAAGGGGCAGAGGAGCACCTGCGCGGCTGCATAGGCTTTCCCCTGCCGTACAAGCCCCTGCACCAGTCCGTCGTGGAGGCCGCAATCGCCGCGGCCACGCAGGACCCGCGCTTTCCGCCGGTATCTGACGCCAAGGAGCTTGCACGCATCGTGTTTGAGGTGAGCGTGCTTACCGAGCCGGAGGAGCTGAAGGTGGCATCGCCTGCCGCCTACAGGGATGCCATCCGGGTGGGCCGGGACGGCCTGCTCTTGAAATGGAGGTACGGCTCGGGCCTGCTGCTGCCGCAGGTGCCAGCCGAGCTTGGATGGGACGCAGACGAGTACCTTGCAAACATCTGCTACAAGGCCGGCGCCCCGCCGGACGTGTGGCTCGACCCTTCGTCCAGGCTGTACACGTTCCAGGCAAGCGTCTTTAAAGAGCTCAGGCCGGGCGGCCCCGTCGTCAGGCTGCAGGAACAGTACAAATAACCATTCCGGCTATTCCTGCTTTAAGGACATATAGATAGAACATGATGATGGAAGAGGCAACGGCAACCAGCGGTGGCACGGCATACCTTGCGCCGTACGGCGTAGGGCTTGGGCACGCAAGCCGCCTTGTCATGATAGCCGACCGGCTGCGCCAAGACGGCGTGCAGGTGCACTTTTCTTCCTACGGCGAGGCGGCCCACTATGTCTCTATGCGGGGCTACCGCTGCCTCATGGTCCCGCCGGTCGAGTTCTCCTGGAACAACGAGGGTGGTTTCTCGATAAAGGACAGCATCTCCAACATACCGGTGTGGTTCACCAACCTGGCCCGGCAGGTGAACCAGGAGGCGCGCAACATGACTGCGGCAGGGCCGGACGTGGTGCTGTCCGATTCCCGCCTGTCGCCCCTGATCTCGGCCCGCCTCGTGGGCGTGCCGTCAATAGTCCTGCTCAACCAGGTAAAGCTCTTGCTGTCGCCCCGCCTGCGCCAGATTGCAGTCGCCCGGCTCTTTGAGAGCGTGGTGGGCGAGTTCCTCGGCTCGATGTGGGGCACCGCCGACAGGGTGCTGGTGCCAGACCTGCCCCCGCCGTACACGATATCGGCGCACAACCTGTGGGGCGTGGGCTCGGTGGCAAAAAGGCTGGAGTACATCGGCTTTACGGCGCCCCGGCCGCATGTGACAGGCGAGCAGGTGCAGGCCGTGGCAGACGGGCTCGGGCTTGACCGGTCGGTCCCGACGGTCTTTGTCCACATCAGCGGGCCGATGGAAACCCGGCTGCCGATGATAAGGCTGGCGCTCCAGGCGGCCAGGATCCTGGACGGCAGGATCCAGTTCATATTTTCAGAGGGCCGGCCAAGGGGCAACCCGGAGCCGAAAAAGGTGGGCCAGTCCACCTGGTATTACGAATGGTGCCCCGTCAGGGACGAGGTCTTTGCGCTGTGCGACCTGGCTGTTCTGCGGGGCGGGCACACGGTGCTTTCCCAGGCCATCCAGTTTGGCAAGCCCGTGGTGACGATACCGATAGAGAACCACGGCGAGCAGCTGGGCAACTCGCAAAAGGTGGCCGAGCTTGGCACCGGCATCATGCTGCATCCAAAAAAACTGGGGCCGGAGCAGATAGCGCAGGCGGTAGAGCAGGTGCTGACAGATCCGCGCTTTGCGAAAAAGACGTTGGAGCTGAAAAAGATGACGGAAAGCCTCGACGGCATCGAAAACGTGGTAAAGATAGTAAAGTCATACCTGTCTTAGTCGCAGATGATGATGAGGAGGATAATGGTTGTGTAATAGTAAAAAGAAGTAAAAAGGGCCTGTGGCCCCGGTTTTCTTGCTTACCAGTGGTGCTTTTCGTCCGGAATCAGGCCGATCTGCTCGCGCTCGAAGTACCTTTCGAGCTCCTGCGTCCACTTTTCCTTTGCAGAGCCCCCGCCAAGACCCTTCCTCCTAAGCCAGAAGGCGATCACGCCCAGCAGGAACACTCCAAACAGCATGGTCCCGAATATGTAGACCATGACATCATAGAACAGTGGGTCGTAGTTCGGACCGATCTGCCCAAATAGACTTCCGAAGTTCATTACGATAGTCCAGCAAGACGTATGATATATACATTTTGGTTGCTGTGCATGGCCAAACCGTGCAGGAAAGGGTTGCGCGAGGGGTGGCTTGGGGAGCTGGAAATATAAACAAAAAGGAAAAAGTGGTGGGGGCGTCTAGCTTGGCGGTGCTGCGCCTCTGCCTCTGAAGAAGAACGCCGCTGCTACTCCGCCAAAGATTGCTGCCAGGACTCCTATGAACACCCATGTCTGGTTAGCTTCCAGAGCGACCATCGACGTGCCGGAACCCTCTGGTTTGTTGCCATAAGTAGTCTTCTGGGCGGTGATTAGCCTCTCTTTTGCGAGGACGTTCAATTCAGTGCACTGTGCTTCCGGAATGCCGTACTGTTCGCACTTGGCTTTAGTTTCTTCCGTAACAACATCTCCGCCGATTCCGCCATATCCCTGTGCATATGCAGCTTGTATGGCTGGAATTGAAACCGCCGCTGCGAACATTGCGACCAAAGCCATCATAGTAGGCTTGTTCATATCATTTACCCTTTCGATTTCGAATATTTAACTTTTGTGAACGCACTGCCGTGCGGAAATCCGTGCGTGTATATACACACGCGCACACGCGGACAAATGATGCTGTGCAAGCTCAGCCCATGACGCAATAGTGTTCAGAAGGGGTGACGGGATCGCTGGAAGCTTTAACACCAACGCATTCCTCCCTCAACCAGCTCTCCGAAGGGGAGACCTGCACTATGTCCAGGCTCATGCCCTGCGAGACGCGGCCCACCACGATGTCGTTGGCGTTTACCGAGTCATAGTCGTCTTTGCTCACGATGTAGGCCATCGTCTGGCCTGCGTCTAGCGGCGTGACGTTGTCCCTGTTTATCGGCCGGACGGACACGGTGTACCACGTCACTGGCTGCCCCTGCTTGTCCAATCCCTCTCCAACGTGCCTGTGATCCACCGTCCCGACGATCGTGTTTGGGACAAAAGGCGCCGCCAGGTTATAGTAGACAGACACGCTCAGGGCCGCCACAAGCACAAAGATCAGTGAGAGGTAGAGCCGGTCTCCTTCTTTTCGCATTACGCTGATTGCTGTTACCGCGTCCGCTCTTTCTTAGCCATTATGTAACGGTGTTCCATTTTCGAGACTTTGCCCTGCCGCTTAGCGCATGATATTTAAGGGGATTGTCGTTCATACCCATCCAGCATGGCCCGTATTCACGTTCACACTCATGGCAAGTCGCATTCAATCCGTCCCACTTCCAAGTCTTCTCCTTCCTGGCTGACGCAGAGCCCGGACCAGGTATCGACCCTCGTGGTCAGGATGTCCAAGGACGGCGCCACCCCGAGCGAGATAGGCATGAAGCTTCGCGACGAGCACGCAGTCCCGCTCGTAAAATCTGTGACAGGCAAGACGGTGACGCAGGTGCTTGCAGAGAACAACGTCAAGCCCGACATGCCTGAAGACCTCGAGAGGCTGGTGCACAAGGCGCTCGGCCTGCAAAAGCACCTGAAGGCCCACAACAGCGACCACAGAAACGTCCGCTCGCTGGAGCTGGTCGAGGCCAAGATCCACCGGCTGGCCAAGTATTACAAGCGCTCCGGCAAGCTTGCGCAGAACTGGAAATACGCCGCAGTCATTGCCCAGCTAGAGTAAGAAAACGAAATGGGCGACAGCACCCGGCTCGTCCAGGCGCTCAAGCCTTTCTGCGAGAAACTCCGCTCTGTAGTCGAGAGCGGCAGCGAGATCGCAATTATCACCCATTTGGATGCCGACGGCATAACGTCCGGCAGCATTATTTCCCTTGCCCTTGCGCGCATGGGGGCGCGCTGCAGCGTCCGCACCGTCTCCGACATGAACCCTTCCGTCATAGAAAAAATGAAGTCAGACGGCCACGACTTTTACGTCATCACAGACCTTGGCGGGGGGATGGCCGCCAATTTCAGAAAAGCGTTGGGAGACAGGTGGGTGGTCATCGACCACCACCAGATACCTGAGGAGGAGATACTGACAGACGACGCCGGCCAGGTGCTCAACGCATGGAAGTTTGGAATCGACGGCGGGACAGAGATATCTGCCGGCGGCATGGCCTACATGGTGGCAAGCGCGCTTGACCGCAAAAACCGCGACCTTTCATGTATCGCAATCGTCTCGGCGGTGGGCGACAGGCAGGACCAGGGCGACAAGAAATCGTTCCTCGGCGTCAACAGAGAGATACTTGAAGTCGCCAAGTCGGCCGGCCTTGTCAAGGTCGACCTGGACATAATGCTGACAGGCCGGGAGACCAGGCCGCTGCACGAGGCGCTTGCCTTCACATCGTTCCCGTACATTGACGGGCTGACGTGGAACAGGGACAACTGCCACGCCGTGCTGAAAAACGCAGGCATAAAGCTAAAGGACAACGGCCGCTGGCGCGTGCCGGCCGAGTTTTCGCAGGAGGAAAAGAGCGCGATACTTGAGGCCATCGCCAAGTTCGTCGTCACTTCTAGCAAGACCTCTGCAAGCGTGATTGACGACCTGATAGGAAACGTGTACACGCTCACCGGCGAGGACAAGCGCAGCCAGCTGCGCGACGCCCGCGAGTTTGCCACCCTGCTCAACGCGTGCGGCAGGATAGGCAAGTCCGGCGTCGGAGTGGCGATATGCATGGGCGACAGGAACGCCATGCTCACCGCCGGCGAGGAGATAAACGCCGAGTACAGGACTACTCTCCGGACGTACATCTCTACAATTTTCAGCGAAAAGTGGAGGGTGTCGTCGTCAGACGACAGTGGCGGCGGTAGAGTAGCGATCGTAAACGGCGACGGGCTGGTGGCAGAAGACATGCTTGGAGCCGTGTCGTCGCTTTTGAGCGGCTCACCCACCCTTGCTGGCCGGCTCCTTTTCGTGCGCACGCTTGCGCAGGACGGAAGCTACCGCTTTTCGTCGAGGAAGGCCCTGGGTTGCACGTCCAATGCGAACCTTGGCCTGATAATGCGCCACTGCGCCGAGCAGAACGGCGGGACCGGCGGCGGTCACGCGGCTGCGGCCGGCTGCAGGATACCTTCCCATTCTATTGACAGCTTTCTTGCGTGCCTGAGGTCGGCCATAAATGACGAAAAGTTTGCGACGACAGCAGCAGCAACACCAACGTAAACAGCCTGACTCTGACGTGGCAGTCGCAATAGCGTTCCCGTCTGCCGCGCAGGCGCGCTCGGCGGTCAAGGCATTAATACCAGACAATGTAAACATGCCAGAAGGCTTGTCCGTCGAGATCTTTGCAAAAGGCAGAACCGTCCACGTGAGGCTGGCCGGCAGGGGAGGGCTCGTCTCGCTGGCTACGGTTGCAAGCACGCTTGACGAGGTGCTTGAGCACCTGTCGGTGGCAAAAAGGGTAATGATGGGATAAGGGGGAGAAAGAAAGAAAAAATGCTCGACCCCAGGCTTTTGAAGGAAAACCCTGACGCCGTGCGGGCAATGCTTGCGCGCCGCCACTCTGATTTCCCGATAGACGACCTGCTTGCGCTGGACAAAAAGAGGCGCGACCTCATAATCCAGACGCAGGAGCTGAAGCACAAGAAAAACAGGCTGTCAGAGGCAGTCGCTGCAAAGAAAAAGGCCAAGCAGGACGCCAGCGCAGAGCTTGCCGAGATGAAGCAGGTCGGAGCCGGCCTTGAAAAGGCAGAGCAGGACAGGCTGGCAACAGAGGCCGAATACAAAAAGCTGGCAATGCTCCTGCCAAACATGCTCCACGAGTCGGTGCCGGACGGCAAGGACGAGCGCGACAACGTCGTGGTCAAGACGCCGCCAACAATCATCCTGAAAGACCCAACAGCCAAGCCCAAAGACCACGTTGACATTGCCAACGCCCTGAACCTGATGGACATCGAGCGGGCCGCAAAAATCTCTGGCGCACGCTTTTACTTTTTAAAGAACGCGCTCGTGCGCATGAACACGGCGCTTGTCCACTTTGCGCTTGACTTTATGTCAGAAAAGGGCTACACGCTGATCCAGCCGCCGTACATGATACGCAGGGAGCCAATGGAAGGGGCCGTCATCCTGGGCGATTTTGAGGACGTGATATACAAGATAGAGGGCGAGGACCTGTACATGATAGGCACGTCCGAGCACGCCATAGCGGCCATGCACATGGACGAGATTCTGGAAGGCAAGCAGCTGCCGATAAGGTACGCCGGCGTCAGCCCCTGCTTCCGCAAGGAGGCCGGCGCGCACGGCAAGGACATGAAAGGCATCTTCAGGGTCCACCAGTTTGACAAGGTGGAGCAGTTTGTCTACTGCCGGCCCGAAGATTCCTGGCAAGAGCACGAGCGCATGCTCGCAATCTCGCAAGAGTTTTTCGACCGGCTGCAAATCCCGTACCGCGTCGTGCTGCTGTCGTCAGGCGACACCGGCAAGATCTCGGCCAAGACGTACGACATCGAGGCGTGGATGCCCGGCCAGGGCGCCTACCGCGAGATAGTGTCGTGCTCAAACTGCCTCGACTACCAGGCGCGCCGGCTGTCCATCAGGTTCCGCGACCGCACAAACGAGGACACCAGGTACGTGCACACGCTCAACAGCACACTCGTGGCGGTGCAGCGCACTCTGGTCGCAATAATGGAGAACTACCAGATGGCAGAGGGCACCGTAAGGATCCCGCAGGTCTTGCAGAAATACATGGGCGATGAGAAGGAAATCCGCCCTCCCGCCTGACGACGAACAATATATATTCTGGACAGCAAGCGTAACTTGCAATGGCTAAAGGAGCTAAGAAGGGGGGCCGTGTCCGCGACAAGTGGCGAGACAAGCAATGGGTCGTCGTCAACAAGCCGGCCGGGTTCGAGCCGCCTGGATCAGTTAATTACGTTCCCATAACCGACGCCGAGCAGGCCAAGGGGAGGGTCATTGAAAATACACTCCATGACATGATGAAGGGCAACCCCGACCAGAGCATGGACCAGCACCAGATAAAGGTCTTCATACAGGTCGAGAAGATAAACGACGGCACCGCCAACACGCGCTTTAAGGGCCACGAGTACGCCAAGGAGTTTCTGCGCTCGCTGATAAGGCGCGGAAGCTCGATGGTCAACTTTGTGCACGACTATACCACGCAGGACGGCCACACCTTCAGGGTCGCACTCATCGCGTTCACTCAGAGGCGCGTCAACGCCTCCAAAAAGCACGAGATCCGCCTGACAGCACACAGGGTGCTTTCGGAGAGGATCCCGCAGATGACAGTCGAGCAGTTTGTGCAGCAAGTCACGGGCAGCAAGTCCGGCGAGGTGCCAAGGGAGACCAACAGCCTGATAGGCGCGGCGATCCTGAACGAAGTGAAAAAGATCGCCACGATAAGGCACATCGGCATCAAGAAAACAAAGCTTGTTTCGACCCCCGAGTCGAGGGCCATGACCGACGCCAAGCCTGTCGAAATCGCGGCCGAGCAGCCGGCACAATAACAACTTTTTTTAGCCCCTCTTTTTCCTTCTTTTGTTGTAGTCGCATCTCAAATGCCAAACCCCCATCATCACCAGCAGCAGGAAGAGCCGCGCTTTTCTGGAGCCGAGGTCAACCTCGTACTGCACGCAACCGAGGACAGAGAAAAGGTGCTTGCAGCGGTAGAGGCTGCGCTGGGCGTCTCGGGGTTTGAAGAGGAGGCGTCGGAGGGCCACTTTGGCAACCGGATACTGCTGCTGCGGGCAAACGTGGCAAACAGCAGGCAGGCCGGCGAGCTGTTTGCCAGAATAGCTTCTGCGCTTAACAGCCCCGACAGGCAGCACCTTGCAGACTATATCGACGAGTATTCAGACGAGCGGGGCAACCTGTACCTCCGGCTGGACAAGCAGAGGCTGTGCAGCAACGGCAGGGTCGCGCTTGCAGAGTCGGATGCGGTCAGGATCAAGTTCAAGCCCGTCAGGCGCTACCAGCCTTCGGGCAATGTTTCGAGCTACAGGGGGCTCTTTTCTTCGTCAACAGGATAGATCTTGCAGCAGCAGTTGTTGTTGCTGCTGGTGCGGGCGGCAGCGACTTGGATATGGCCATAGCAGAGGCTGCAAGGGAGCTTGGCCTTGCAAGAATCGGGGTAGTATCTTCCCTGGCGCCGGCGGGCAACAATAACCACAACGGCAGCACCCATTTCATATACAGGCTGCGGCAGCACCCCCCGGGCAAGGCGGCCGTGGCATACGACTATCTCATGGTTTCCGACAACGCCGACGACGCTTCGCACGCAGACCTTGTCACGGTCAGCGACTTTGGCAGGGTCAAGGACCGGCTGAAGAAAAAGGCCAAGGCAGGAGTCGGGCTTGAAATGACGGTCGCGCAGGCAAGGCGCATGGACGCCGCAGGCGTGGCCCGCTGGCTTGCAGATGTCTCGGCCTTGGCCGGCTTTTGCCACTCGTCTGGCTGCCAGCTCGTGCTTTCAAGCGGCGCCACTTCCCGGTGCGAGATGGTGTCGGGCAGGTCCTTCGATGCCCTGCTCCGCACCTGTGGAATCGACCCGGAAAGGCACTGGGCGGGCCTTGAAAAGTGGCTGGAATCCCGCCTGTCGGGGAGGAGGGTGCGCGTACGCTAAAGAGGCGCGAAAAGCGGCGCTACATCTCTGTCATGGCATGCGGCGGCCCTGCAGCAGCAACGGCCCCTTCCATCGGAGACGAGGCGTTTGCCGCCATAGTCAGGCGCCATTCAGAGCTCTTTGGCAGCGTCGGGTCGGCAAGGGCGTCCCTCAAGCTCCTGAGATCCTACCGCGACGATAACAACAACTCTATCATCATCATCGTGCGCTGCAGCCTGCGTGAGGCAGAGCACGTGCTGGCCTCTATAGCTCTTGTTCCGGCCCCGGCGATGGTCACGCTCGACATGTCTTCAAGCGCAAGGAGGCTAAAGCGGAGGATTGCAGCTGCCGCGGCAAAAGCGCAGGCTGCTGCAAAGGTTAATACCGCTGTCGGTGACAAGCTTTAGAACGGGGATGAGGTGAGTTTCGCTGCTCCAGACTGAGTCAAAAGCGATGAAGATCTCGCGACGAACTGACCCAAAAGTTATAATTATTCGGAGCGCCGTTTTAGGAATGTATTATGGAGCTAGCCTACGACTACCCGCTCTACAGGCCGCCGTCTGAAGCCGGCTCGATGATATTCCAGGTGACGCTTGGCTGCTCCTTCAACAAGTGCTCTTTCTGCGACATGTACCGCACCAAGGAATATTCGGAGAGGCCGTGGGACGAAATCCGAGCTGAGATAGACATGATGTCAAAATACTATCCTGACACCAGAAGGGTGTTCCTGGCAGATGGCGACGCGCTCAACCTGTCAAAAGACAAAATGGTGCCGATACTGAAGTACCTGCGCGAGAAATTCCCTGCGCTTGAGCGGGTGTCCTGCTACGCCATGCCCAAGAACCTGCTGCAAAAGACCGACAAAGAACTGCAGGAGCTGCGGGCGGCAGGGCTTGACATGTTTTACGTCGGCATAGAGAGCGGCAACGACATTGTGCTGAAAAAGGTGACCAAGGGCGCCACGCAAAAGTCGATAGTGCAGGCGTGCGGCAAGGCCAAAAAGCACGGCTACGTCCTCTCGTGCATGGTGATACTGGGCCTTGGCGGCAGGAAATATTCAAAGGAGCACATCGCAGACACTGCAAAAGTGTTGAGCGAGATAGCGCCAGACTATGTGGGCGCGCTAACGCTGCACCTTGACGACAGCCTTCGCGACGAGTTCATGGGCAAGTACGGCGAGCCCTTTGAGTTTATCGACGACATGCAGGTGCTCGACGAGCTGGAGATGCTCGTGCAGGGGATGAACCCCAAGACGTCGGTGGTGTTTCGGGCAAACCACGCGTCCAACGTGTATTCCATCAAGGGGACGATGCCGGAGGACAGGGAAAGGGTGCTTGCTCTGATACAGAACCTAAAGCAGCATCCAGAGATGTTAAAGCCCAAGTTCCTGCGCGGATTCTAACTAACTATTTTCGGGTATTACGTTCGGCAACTGTCAAGTACATCTATGCGCAAGAGTACCCGTATCGATGCACCAAAAGAAAAACAGCGGAATGGGCTTTGGCAGTCCCCGGCGGACCCTTGCAATAGTGCTCCTCGGGCTTGCAGTAGGCATCGCCACCGTGATCATCGTGGGGCAGCTGATATTTGCCGCGGTTTACGGCGCGCTGCATCCTGACGCAGGCGACTTTTGGCAGAACCTTGTGACAATGGCGATAGCCGCGGTCCTTACCCTGATCATAGGAGGTGCCGCGTTCGGAGTCGCCGTCGGGATATTCTATGCCGCGGTTTACGGCATGGGGCTGGCAAAGGGCGGAAACGGGGATCAGGCCGGCTAAAAGAGATACACACGCACACACACACACATATGCGCGACGATCTTTCTTTTTCTCTCCGCCAAGGTGGTTGTGTGGCAGTAGGTAGGGTTAATATCCTGCAGGCGTCGCCACTATTGCACCGTGTCGCCAGCGACAATAATATCCGGCAGGCTCGTCGGCAACAGGATAGTGGTGTGGGACATTGCCGGCTCGCGCGCCCTCTACGGCTCTGGCTATTACGGCAAGCCCATAGGCGTGCCCAAGCCAAAGGGGGTCGAGTTCGACTCGCCGCTTGTCCTCGACCTGATAGAGGGCTGCTACCTCGTGGAAAAGGGCAGGCTGAAGGTGTCGTCGCAACAACAACAGCAGCAGGGCGACGGTAGTGGCAGCAATAGGGCCGTCCCGCTTGGCGAGATAAAAAAGATGTGCAAAAAGCAGTACGTCGACTTTGATGCCAAGTACCTCGTTTTCCAGGACCTGCGCGACAAGGGCTATGCGGTGACGCCGGGAATCAAGTTCGGCTGCGACTTTGCAGTCTATGAAAGAGGGCCGGGTATCGACCACGCGCCTTACCTGGTGCAGGTGTTCAGGGCGACTGACGAGCTGAGCGCAACCGGCATCGTGCTTGCCGGCAGGCTTGCCACGACGGTGAAAAAGCAGTTCATACTTGCCATACCAAAAATGGCTGAAAAGAAAATAGATTACGTCGGCTTTGACTGGTGGCGCGCCTAGGCCGACGCCAGCGAAGAAGGAGGAGACTCTTTCTTGCCATTTGCGGCCGGCAGGTCGAACTTGACGAAATTCTCGCCGGATATCGTCAGCCTGCACGAGAACTTGTCAGAGCCGTGTTCGAGCCACCCCTTGTAGCGCACCGAGTTCTTGACGATGTCGACCACGCTTGGCTTTTTCTCGTCCACCTCCTCATAGCACGAAAGTATCTCGCCGTACCTGACCTCCTGCTCCTTGTTGAATTTCGTCAAATAGTACGCAAACACGGCCGTCTTTTCGTAGTGGTTGGCAGGCTTTTTCTCTGCGTAAAACTCGCGCAGGCCAGGCTTCTCTGCGTTTGCCTTCAGGTCAACCGGTATCGGCGGCAGGGTGGGCGAGGGACGCGGCGTCTGCTGCCGGGGTTTTTGCTGCTGCTCTGGCGCACGGGCTACGGCGTTGCTTGGGCTGGTGATGGCCGCGGCAGGTTCTTGCTGCTGTTGCAATGGAGCCATCATCATCTCCTGCTGCTGTTGTTGTTGATGTTGATGATGAGGGTGGTTATTGGGCAAGGCCATCGCCTGCGCCGCAGCTGGCTGCGCCTTTAGCGCCACGGCGTTGATGTTGTTTGAAATGGCCTCCCTGACTGCCGCCTTGAATATCTCCTCAAACTTTTCCAGATGTTTGTCAACAAAGCTCTCCTTGCCTTCGAGTTCGACTATGCCCTCTTTGACGTTTATCGTAAATCTTGCTTCCGGATTTCCCGAGCTCAATCCCGCCGATAATATTTCCAGGGTTGTTTATCAAGTTGGTGGCGCGCCCCGCCTCATCACGGGCAGGGCGCGCATGCATGTGTGCAGGTTGCTTGCTTGCCTGCCTGCCTGGCACCATGCAACCAAGTTCCTGTGATCTTAAATACCGGCACTGGCTTTTCATGCGTGCCGTCAAAAATGTTTTCAGTAAAAAAGATGGGCAAGAATGGGCAGTGGGGAACCGTCAGCCTGATAGACGAAAAAGGCTCGTTCCGGGGCGAAGCGATATTTGACACGAAAGAGCAGGCGGAAAAATACGCACAGGAGTACAAAAAGCGCATGAAAAAGCCGGTCGATGTCAAGGTCGTCGACGAGTCCAAAGAGACCAAGGTCGCCAAGCCGGGCAGCAGTAGCGGCAGGGGCCGCTGACCGGAAAAAGTTGGCGACGGTGTAGGGACCCGGGGCCTGCTTTTACCCTGTTTGCCCCTGCGGAGCCGCGCTCTCCATTTTTTAGACGTGTTTTGACATGTCGCCGTACCTTGAGGCGGTGCATGTGTGTGTATGCGTGCGCGAATGCGCGCGTGTATGTGTGTATGTATGGCACACGACACACGCTGCGAATTATAGGCCCGCCAAAATTTTTGACGTATGCAGGTGCTGAAACAGAAACAGGTAGTGCACAAAGAAGAAGAAGTTGGCGACGAGAAGCTGATAAGTCGTGTTTTAAAGTCATTTGACAAGGCAGATTCTGCCTCGAAAATGGTAACTGCGACCCTGGACGAAATGGCCACTGCCACTACGACGCAGACCCGCACCATAGAGGAGGTCGCCAAAGGCGTCCAAGACATATCGTCTGCGGTGCAAAATACCGCTACCAGCGTCAATTCCGCAATGCAAAAGACCACCTCCTCAAACGAGGCGATCCAGCAGGCTGCAAAGGAGGCCCAGCTGGGCATGGAGAAGATGAATATCCTCAAGGAGAGAGTCTCCAAGTCGTTTGACGAGATAGCCATCCTTGGAAGCGAACTCAAAAAAATCTACAGCATGGTGAACCTTATTACAAAGATAGCCGACCAGACCAGCCTTCTGGCTCTCAACGCGGCGATAGAGGCTGCCAGGGCGGGGGATAGCGGCAAAGGGTTTGCAGTCGTGGCCGACGAGGTCAAGCGCCTGGCAGACAGCTCTATGAAGGGCGCAGATGACATTTCTGGCACGGTCAAGAACCTCGAGAAGGTTGCCGCAACGACCATGCAGCATATCGAGCAGGGGAACGTCTCGCTTGCAGAATCTTATGAAGTAATAACAAAAGTTCTCAGCTCGCTGGACAAGGTGGCACAGATGGTTGCCGGCATCACCGCATCCATGCACGAGATATCGAGCGCTGCCGAAGAAGCGGCAAGCGGGAGCGAAGAGGTAGCCGAGTCTGGCGAAGAGGTCGCCTCGGTCTCGCAGGAAAACCTGCGCCAGATCGACCGGCTCAGGGAGCTGAAACGCAACGAGACTTCGACCATCCTCGACGCAAGCGACGCTGCCAGGACGCTGGCCAAGATAACCGGCATCATGGACCAGGCCAACATCATCTCGATGACCGACCTTGACGGCAACATCACCTACATGAACGACAAGTTTCTTGAAGTCGCCCACTTTGCCTCCTCCGAGTTGATGGGCCAGAGTCATCGCCTCCTAAAGTCGGGATTCCATTCGCCCCTGCTCTTTGAAGCATTATGGAAATCGGTGACAGCAGGCAAGACGTTCACAGGCTACGTGCGCAACCGCTCCAAGGATGGCTCGATATACTGGGTCAAGGCCACAATCAATCCGATAAGGGACGGGGATGGCCGGATAACCGGCTACGTGTCAGTCCGCGCCCCCGTCACAGAGCTGATGGTCATGTTC
>NZ_JBBIHK010000012.1:0-24348 GCF_037447015.1 Nitrososphaera sp.
GGTGTGAAAAAAGCAGGGTGGGAGTTTTTCTCCTCTTCTCTTTTCCTTTCCTCTCTTTTCTCTACCTTTGCTGCTGCCGGGATTGTTGCTGCTGATGTTGTTGTTGCTGCTGTGGCGACGCCTGACCCATGTTCTGGAGGACCTCTTTAAGCATCTGCGCGTGCCTCTGGTCCTCGTCCTTTATCCGGCGGAACACGTCTGCGGCCTTTTGGTTGCCGTCCTTTTCAGCGTCCTGTATGTAGCGCTCGGCGTGCCACAGGAAGGCTAGCTCCTCTGCAAGCTGCTTGTGCACGTTGTATTCGGTATCAGACATTATCGCCCTGGCTTCCTCTTGTGTCATATCTCTTTCTCTGCCTCAATTTAGGCCGGCAGCACTTAAGACAGTCTCGCCTGGCGCTTATAGTCAAATCGTCTAGAATAATGCCAAGGTTAAAAACCGCGTCTGCCGGAGCAAAAAAGAGTGTGGATATATTGTCGGCCACGATAAAGTTCAACCGTGCCGGCGCCGCCAGCGCAGACGAGGCAGCCATAGTCATAACGGGCGTCCCTGACGAGTCAAGGTCGCATGCGGCAAGAAAGGGCGCCAGCACGGCGCCGGACACCCTGAGAGCGGCGTCAAACGAGTCCGAGTTCTTTATGCGTGGCGGCAGGCTTATACCGACGGTGCCAATGCGCGGTACGTTTGACGGCAAGAAGATATTTGACGCAGGCAACGTCGCAAGGGGCAGCACCTACCCGCACACGCTTGTGCTGGCAAAAAAGGGCAAGCTGCCGGTTACAATAGGCGGCGACCACTCGCTCACTGCTGACACGATAAAAGCAGTCTACGAGGCAAGGGGAGGGAGGGAAAAGCTGTCGCTCCTGTACTTTGACGCCCACCCTGATTTCGTCTCGTCTGCCCGCAACTATTATGGCTCTGTCCTCACCGACTCGGCAGGGTACATCGACTTTACAAGGAGCATGGCGATAGGCACAAGGGCGGCAGAGCCGGAAGAGGTTGAAAACGCCAGGAGCGCCGGCCTCCAGATAGTCACGCCAATAGACATGGTCGAGCTGGGCGTGCACAGGGTGTGCGAGGCGATGCTTGCCAAGACTACAGGCATGTTGACGTATATCTCTATAGACCTTGACTGCGTCGACCCTGCGTCTGCGCCGGGCGTTTCGGTGCCGTCGCCGGGCGGCCTTGCCGCGGCAGACCTGCTGTACCTCCTGACAAAGGCGATGAGCCGGTGCAGCGTCGCCGGCTTTGACATTGTGGAGCTCTCGCCCGACTATGACCTCAACAACATGACGGCGTACCTGGCGGCGCGCATACTGTCAGAGTGCATTGCCTCGCTTTCACTCTCGTCCTGACCTCCATTCAGGCCGTCTGTCTGGTTTTGACATACCGCGGCTTATAGAGCGCGCAGGCAAAAGTCAGCCGTGAAGTCGCCGATCACTATCGCCACGCTGCTGGCGATGGCAGCGATGACAATGATGATGATAATAACAAACGTCTCAAGCGCATTTGCCCAGGGCAGCAATGAACTAGTCGGCGGCAGGTACGTCGACGGGGCGGCAGGTTTCCAGATAGACTTTCCAGACGGCTGGAAGGGTCCAAACGCCTACAGCTACCCCATAGTCAGCCCCGAGAGTTTTGCAGGCTGGCCGCCGGCGACCATGACAGTCGTGACGGTGGACGCCCAGTCGGCCAAGGCCGCGTGGCAAAAGCCCGACTTTAAGCTCAGCGCCATCGACGCCTGCAAAGAGATCACGCGCAACTATGTCACGGTGAACAAGATGCGGGCGTCAGAAGTCATCAAGGTGTGCGAGAACGAGTCGTTTGCGAGGACCAAGTCGTACTCGTTTGCCTCAAAGGACGGCATAATAATTGTCACGTTCAACGCAAACTCGACTGCAAGCTATGACAAGTACATCGCCGCATTCGAGAAATCTGTCAGCAGTATCAGGGTCTTCAAGCCGGCAGACATCAGGACGCTCGTCAGGGACCTGAGCGGCCAGCACTCTGCGTTATACAAGGTGGTGGCGCAGCCGGCAGCCGCCGGCAATGGCGGCGGCAAGGCCACTAATGCCGTGGATGTCAGGGTGGACGCCACCTCGCTTGTAAGCAACCTGCAGCTGACGCCGGCGGCAACAGCCGACGGCAAGCGCGCCGTGCTGTCGTTTGACGTAGAGGGCAAGAAAGGCACCCGGGGCGTGACAGAGATCTCGATAGGCTCGCTGCTAAAGGGCCCCTACGAGGTCAGGATCGACGGCGCGTTGACAAAGGAGGTCAAAAAGACAGAAGACAGGACGACCGGTGAGACCCTGCTCTCGATAAACTACAGCCACGACGCCAAGCACAGGATAACGATAACAACAGCAGCTGCTGCGAAAAAGTAGCTCTTTCTCAGAGGGCGTCTACCATCGGCTTCAGGTGATCTGGAAGCTCGGGGAGCTCGCCCATCGCGCTCTTGTTGTTCTGTATAGTTTCCGGGCCTATCCTGCGCACCCTCTGGGTGCCTATCAGAGTGTCTATGCCCCGCTCGATGTCCTTTGGTACGAGTATGCCGGCAAGTTTTTCCTTGAGCACCTTTTCAGAGTCGTACTTTTCTATGGCGTACTGTATCAGCACAAGTTTGTCGTCGTGCGAAAGCGACACCACTACCACAGCCAGGTACTAGCAGGTCAAGGGCTAATAAATTTTCAAGGCTTTATACGTCGCGCAGAGCCAGAAATGGCGGATTGATATGGCCGGCGTCGACGTCGACGCAGCCGGCACTTCAATCGAAGAGCTGAAATCGCTCGTCGCAAGGGGATGAAGATGGTGCAAAAGGTCTGGCCGGCCGCGTTCGCATCCGACGCAGAAGTCAACATCGTCGCAGTAACTGTGGCGTGCCCTGACGGCAGCGTAAGCACAATCAACAAGGCGTACAGGGAAGAAGCGGCCAGGGTCAGGGAGTTAGTTTGCAAGGTCTTTACATTTGTAAAGACGGGTGGTTAAATAACTGCCGTGCAAAGAAAGGGCGAAGAAAAAGGGCAATGCCAGAAAAACGCACGCTGCTAAAGGTCGGCGGGATGCACTGCGCCGGATGCGTCAGCTCGATACAGAGGCGCGTCTCTGCGGTCGAGGGCGTCTCCAAAGTCGAGGTGAACCTTGCAAGCGAAAAGGCGGCAGTCGAGTACGACCCGGAAAAGGTCGGCCTGGCCGAGATCGAAAAGGCAGTGCAGGAGGCAGGCTACAAGGTGGTCTACGAGAGCGTGTCGCTCAAGGTGGAGGGCATCACCGACTCGGCCGACGCGCAGAGGCTTGAAGAGGCAGTCTCAAGGATGGAGGGGGTGCGCACAGCGTCGGTCAACTATGGCAGCATGCAGGTGAACGTCGCTTACAACCCTGCCCTGGTGTCGCTTGCCGACCTGCGCAAAAAGATAGCCGACCAGGGATATTCGATAATATCAGAGACAGAGAGCACAAGCCCGTACGACATCGAGGCGCGCAAGCTGCGCGCCCTTTTTGCAATGGCAGCGGCGTTTGCCGTGCCAGTGGTGCTCTACAGCTATCCAGAAGTCTTTGGCTTTTTGCCCCTTGCAGGCACCAGCATTGCAGCGTACATTGCCTTTGCAGGCGCGTCCGTCGTCCAGTTTGTCGCAGGGAGCAGGTTCTACTCTGGCGCGTTCAGGATAGCCAGGATGAAGTCGGCCAACATGGACACCCTCGTGGTGCTTGGCACTACTGCCGCATATGCGTACAGCGCGTACAGCACGTTTCCAGAGCCGATGTGGCACGGCATCTATTACGATGCCTCGTCGCTCGTCATCACGTTCATACTGCTTGGCAAGTACCTGGAGCTAAAGACAAAGGGCAAGACGAGTGCAGTCATCCGCAAGATGCTGGAGCTCCAGCCAAAGGCCGCAAGGGTAAAGAGGGCCGACGGCACAGAGGCAGAGACGCCGGTGGAGCTTATACAAAAGGGCGACATCATAATCGTCAGGCCGGGCGAGCGCATACCGGTCGACTCGACTGTGGTGCAGGGTGAGTCGGCAGTCGACGAGTCGATGGTCACTGGCGAGTCCGTGCCCGTGCACAAGAGGACAGGCGACAGCACGATAGGCGGCACGGTCAACAGGGAGGGGATGCTGCTTGTCAAGGCGACGAGGGTTGGCTCAGAGTCGTTCCTGTCGCAGGTGGTCAAGCTGGTCGAGGAAGCCATGGGCAAAAAGCCCCCGATGCAAAAGCTGGTCGACAGGGTCGCCGGATACTTTGCGTACGCGGTCATGGCAATAGCGCTTGCCACGTTTGGGGCGTGGTATTTTGTGGCGTTGCCCGGCGACGCCGGCGCGGCGATAATACCGGCAGTGGCAATACTGGTCGTAGCGTGCCCCTGCGCGCTGGGCCTTGCGACTCCGACTGCGATAATGGTCGGGATGGGCAAGGGCGCCTCAAACGGCGTCATATTCAAGTCAGGCGACGCCATCGAGGCGCTCAGCAAAGTAAAGATCGCAGTGTTTGACAAGACGGGCACGCTCACAGAGGGCAGGCCGCAGGTGACAGACGTTGTGCAGGTTAGCAGCAGGGTCGCAATAGAGGGGCAGGCCAGCAACAGTAGCAACATCAGCATCAGTGGTGAGCGCGACGTGCTTGCGCTTGCAGCCACCGCGGAAAACTACTCGGAGCACCCGCTTGCAAAGGCCATCGTCGCGCACGCAAGGGCGGCAGGCATAGAGCCGGGCGACATTTCAGATTTCCAGTCGACTCCTGGCAAGGGCGTCATGGCGGTGCTTGGTGCTACCAAGATCAGGGTCGGGGCTGCAGACATGCTCGAGTCGGCCGGCGTCGACGTGGCGCCGGCGATGCCAGCGGCAGAGCGGCTGCAGTCGCAGGGCAAGACTGCAGTCATCGTGGCTGCAGACGGCGTCGCAGCAGGGGTCATCGGCCTGCTCGACACCCCAAGAAGGGAGGCAGTGGAGGCGGTCGAGGCGCTCAAGTCGCTTGGCGTGGAACCGGTGATGGTGACAGGCGACAACAGGCAGACGGCACAAGAGATAGCGCGCCAGGTAGGCATCGAAAGGGTCTATGCAGGCGTGCTCCCGTCCGGCAAGGTCGGAGTCATAGACGAGCTGAAAAGGCGCGGAGCAGGGACGGTTGCAATGGTGGGCGACGGGGTGAACGACGCGCCCGCCCTGACTGCCGCGGATGTCGGGATAGCCGTCGGGTCTGGAACAGACCTGGCGATAGAGGCAGGCGGCGTCGTGCTGGTAAGGAGCGACGTGCGCGACGTGGTCTCGGCTATCCAGATAGCGAAAAAGACCGTAGGCAAGATCAAGCAGAACCTTGCATACGCGTTTTTGTATAACGTGATACTGGTGCCTGTCGCAGCAGCGGGGCTGCTGTACCCCGCGCTTGCCGGCCTTGCGATGGCGGCAAGCTCGGTATCTGTGACTGCAAGCTCGCTTGCGCTCAAAAGGTGGCAGCCGAAAAAGAAAGGAGGATAAAAAAGGAGGAGGCGGCCTGGTCAGCTAGCTAGCCTGTTACCGTCACCGTTCCCCTCATGTATGGGTGGACCTGGCAAAAGTAGTTGTACGTCCCCTCCTGGTCAAAAGTGACGGCCTTTTCCTCCCCGTGTGCCAATATTCCTGTGTCAAACAGGCCGGTCGCGGCAGGCTCGGCGTCCTGCGGCGCCGCGTCGGTGCTCGTCGCGGTGTGGATCACAAAGTCGTCGTTGACAAACGTCACCGGCTGGCCCTTTTTCACAGTGATGCTCGCAGGCGCATAGTAGGGTGCGGCCTGCCCCAGTATCGACACCCTGCCGGTGTTGTCGTTGTCGTCGTCATCGTCGTTGCCGCTGTTATTATTGTTGCTAGTGCCGTTGTCTGCAGCTTTGCCGCCACCACCGCCACCATTTTCAGACACCAGGATCCGGTATTCTGCCTTCACGTGCCCGAACTGGATGTCTGAGACAGGCAGCGAGTTGACCTCTGCCCGTATGGCATAGACGCCCGGCGCAGGGAACACGGTCGTCAGCGCCATCTCGCCGGTGTGGCCGTGGTACGCTCCGCTCATGGGCATCATCGGGCTCCCAGCCGGCGCGGACGCAGAATGGAGGAACCTGCCCTGCTTGATGCTGACAAGCGCGTCAGGATGCATGATGTTCTTGCCGGTAGCCGCGTCGCGCACGTTGAACACGAGCGTCGTGGGCTGGCCTGCCACTATGTTCAGCGGGTTTGTGGAGAGCTCGAGCTCAACCTTGGCGCCGTTGTCGCTTGCCAGCTCCTTGACGCCGCCCTGGCCTGCCACGTCCACGACAAAGTCGTGCGAGCGGGAGCCAAAGAAAAAGGTCTCGTCCACTTCGGGACTCCTCATCGGGTCGCCCGACTTGAAGATGCGGGTCTGCGCCTCCTTGGGCACGTCCATGCCCATCATCTCGGGGCCAAGCGAGGCTATCTGCACGCTGACGGTGTTCCTGCCCGGCTCCAGGAAGGCATAGCTGAACTCGTGTACGCCCAGGTGGGTGTGCGAAGTCGACGTCTTGTAGACCTCTTCGCCTGCGGGGTTCTTGACTATGATGGCCCAGTCGACGTGCGACAGGGGCGCCCCCGACTCTGCGTCGGCTATCTCTACCCGGATCGTCGCCCTGTCAAACGCATGCACCGTTTCTGGCTGCACGCCAAAAGATACTGTTACGCCGTCAAGGCTCACGGTCTCCATCGGGCTTACCGCAGAGGCGCCGCCGCTGCCGTTCGCCCTTGTTGCTGTGTGTTGCGCCGCTTCTGCCGGGCGCGCCAGAAAAAACAGGCCGGGCTGTGCTGCTGCAAACGCCGCCCCGGTGAGCAGTGCCGCAGAGACGAGGGCTGCGACCAAAAGTCTGCGGCTGTTGTTCTTCCCACCGCCGGAAATGCCGTCATCATTATCTTTGTTTCCGTCCATAGGCAAGCGTCAAGAATTATCTATGTATGCATTGTCCAGAATGGTTCAAGCCCGCCCTTAACCGTTGCAGGCAGCAGGAAACGCGGTTCCATAATACGACGGTTAAACCGCCGCTTTAACCATTCAAGGCCAGCCTTATTACAAAGGCGCGGCAACCAGAAGGCAGGATGACGCAGCTGAAGACGATACAGATTGCCACGTTTGGGGCCGACGACGCCGAAGGAATCGCTTCAGGCATACGCAACTTTCCGGTCCACAAGCTTGCGCTCATTTGCTATGCGGCCGACAAGCAAAAGGCAGACGAGTTTGCAAGGAAGATATCAACTGCCATAGGAATCAGGGCGGCGGTGAACGTCGTCAACCGCGAGAACGTCATTCGCGACACAATGGAGAGGGTCAGCGAGATCCTCAACCGCGAGGGCAGGGACTATGAGCAGGTGTTGATGAACGTCAGCTCCGGCGACAAGCTGATGGGCTGCGCGGCTCTCTCGTCGGCGTTCGTCAACGGCATCAAGACGTTTGGCATGGACGAGGCAGGCATGCCGATGCTGCTGCCGGTGTTGAAGCTGAGCTACAGCGAGATAATATCTGAAGCCAAGCTCAAGATACTCAAATGCATAAACGACCAGGGCGGGTCGGTAGAGAGTTTTGAGCACCTCGAGCAGGTGTCGGGGTACGGCAAGCCGCTCCTCAGCTACCACGTCATGGGGTCAAAGGAGGCCAAGGGGCTGGTCGAGCTGGGCCTGCTCGAAGTGGAAAAGGGCGAGAGGGGAAGGATAGCGTCCAAGCTGACCACGCTTGGCAAGCTCCTAGTCATCAGCAACAGCGCCTTGACCAGTACCACCACCGGCACATGACAACATAGAAGAAAGAGGCATGGCATGTTCCACACGCAAACCCGCCGGCTCAGCCCCGCCGCAAAAAGGTCGCTAGCCAAAAGCGCGCTGGCAGGGGCCGCAACGCTTGCCGCGTACCTGCTGGTCGTGGTCGTGACTACGCCGAGCCTGCCGCCGGCCGCGGCCATAAATGCAGCGTTTGCCATCAACTCTGCGGTGATCGGAGGGAGCGCAGGCGGCGTGGGCGCGCAGGTCTTTTTCAGCTCCTACGCAAAGAGCTTGGGGTGCCCGCTTGGCAGGAGAGGAGGGACTCTGCTTGGCGCCGGCTCCAGAGGCACGACAGTCGCCGGATCGTTCTTTTCCTTCTTTTCGCTCGTCCCCCTCGGCTGCTGCGGGTCGTGGCTGTTCATACTGTCGCTATTGCCGTCGGTATTTGGGGGTACGCTCTCGGCGGTGCTCATCACGTACTCGCAGCCGCTCTCGTATGCAGGGCTTGCAGGAGTGATGGGCTTTGCAGCACTTTCAGGGGTAAAGTTGCGGAGCAGGATTGCACATGCAGCGTAAGACCAGTATCTTTGTTATTGCGGGAGGCATTGCAGTCGCCATCACCATCATTATCATTGCAGCAGCAACAGTCGCAGGGACAGGCTCATTTGTGGCAGACGCTCCTGCCGGCCAGGTACAGCGCCAAGGCCCGGCGGCGACGGCAACAGGCAACTTCATCGTGCCTCCTGAAAAAATAGTGAGTGGTGGGCCGCCGCGGGACGGCATACCATCCATAGACAGCCCCAAGTTCACTTCTGCTTCGGGTGCGGGCCTTGAGGACGGCGACCTCGTAATCGGCCTTGCCATCGAAGGCGACGCCAAGGCGTACCCTCTCAAGATACTGGTCTGGCACGAGATAGTCAACGACGTGGTCGGCGGCGAGCCGGTCGCAGTCACGTACTGCCCGCTCTGCTTCACGAGCCAAGTGTTCAAGCGCACGCTGAGCGGCGACGAATCGTCAGCGGCAGCCGAGTTTGGCACCTCTGGCAAGCTGTACAACAGCAACCTCGTGATGTACGACAGATCCACCGAATCGCTGTGGAGTCAGGCGCTCGGGCAGGCCATAGCAGGCGAGAGGGCTGGCGAAAGGCTGGAGCGCGTCCCGTTCGACCTGGCACAGTGGGGCGACTGGAAGCGTCTGTACCCCCAGTCAAGGGTGCTCTCCCAGGACACGGGCTTTGACAGGCCCTATGGCTCGGACCCGTACGGCAACTATTACACGAGCCCCGAGATCTATTTCCCGGTCGAAAACCGCGACGGCAGACTAGGTCCCAAGGAAGTGGTTGTCGGGTTTGAAAGCAATGGGGTTTACAGGGCCTATCCGCTGCAAAAGATAGAAAACGAGCATGTGATCAACGACTCGATAGGCAGCAGCGACGGCGACAGGCTCAGCGTGCTGCTTGTTTCGCAATATCCGTTCATGACAAGGGCTTTCGACAGGGAACTTGACGGTGGAGGTTGGCAGCAGGTGCTCAAATTTGACTACAAGGACGGCAAGGTGACAGACAGGCAGACGGCGAGCACCTGGGACGTGGAAGGGGTTGCAACAGACGGTCCGATGAAAGGGGCGAAATTGAAGAGGCTCCCGTTTGACATCGGGTTCTGGTTCGAGTGGGCCGCGTTCCACCCCGGGACAGAGCTATTCAGGTAGAGGTAGAGAATCTCTCTTTTTTGAAAGCGACAGGAGGTTGACTTTTTCTGCCTCGTCGTTTACTTTGTCTACAGACTCTTTCTGCCGGTAGAGCTGCTCCTTGCGGGCCTTCCAGCCAGCCATGGCTGCGCGGTGGTCGCCGGAGACCGAATCGGCCCCGCTTTCCTCCTTTCTGCCCTCGCCGCCCCCTCCTTGCTGTGACAACGTCTCTGCGTTGGGGCCGTTCGGATTTTTAACCTTTCTTTCTGGGCCTACAGGCCAGCCAACTCTTTTATGCAATGGCCCCGTAGGGACGTTGTAGTGAAGGCAGTCAGGGTCAAGGACGCCCCCATCCGCAAGCCCGTCGTGATAGCCGCAATGCAGGACATGGGCAACGTCGGGAGCATTGCCATAGACTTTATCAACAAGAGCCTCGACACGCAGCTCTTCCGGTACGTCTCGATCCCGTTCCCGAACTATGTCATAGACAACGGCGGATACATCGACTTTGAGCGTGAAAAGTGGGAATACAGGTACGGCTCGGACGGCGCAGTCGTGGTTTTCGGCGGGGGCATCGGCCAGCCGCAGACGAACCAGGAGCTGTACGACCTGTGCGGCGACGTTATCGACATGGCAATGGAATACGGGGCGCAGCTCATCTACACTCTTGGCGCCTTTCACACCACCAGAGACTATGGCAAGAGCCCAAAGACGCTGATGACTGCGACCACGCAGGCGCTGTCGGAGCAGATACAAAAGCTCGGCGTCGATCCCACCCCGGGCTCGTCGCTGATAACCGGCTTTAACGGCCTAATACTCGGGCTTGCCAAGGAGCGCGGCCTGCCCGGCGTCGGCCTTTACGCCGAGATAGATAACCCGCAGGTGCCCCAGTTCAGGTCGGCAAAGAGCCTCCTGCTCACTCTGGAAAAGCTGACGTACCAGAAATTCCGCGGGATGGACGAGCTTGACGACCTGGCGGCCAGGGTCGAAAGCGAGGTAGAAAGCGGCCTGTGGCGCGACGACCCCACCACTGCCGCTACTGGCGGTGGCGGCGTTTGATCTGCACGTTGCTGCTGCCGCCCGATTCGACGCGCTCCAGCTTGCGGCACAGCATCCTGAACGAGTCTAGCGCGTCTGCCTCGATGACGCCCGGAAGGTGCCTGATGTTTGGCGCATAGTTGGTAGCGACGTACAGATCCTGCACTCTTACCTCTATTGCGATCCCCTGCGAGTCCAGGCTGTCGTCGCTTCCCTTGCTCGACACCTGGACGAGGCCGGCGAGTTTTTTCTGCGCCTCTGTTTCAGTAGGGTAGCGCCCAGACCGCATAGAGTCCTGTATCATCGCGCACAGTTCAGAGACCTTCAATTATTTTCCCTTCTCCCTTCCTTCTTTTGCTTGCCAGAGGGCAGATTATTATATACTATTTTGCTCATCATCTTCATATCTCTCTTTTTCTTACCAACCAACTAACTCCCGCTTTCCCCTTCCACTTCTTCCTCTGGCAGCGGCTGGGGCTCGCGCGCCCCAGAATGCACCTTGAGCTGGCGCCGGTACATGGTCACCACCTCGTCGGTCGTCGTGGCGTCCTCGGGCACTTTGTCGTCTCTCACCTTGCCGGTGAACTTGGGAAAACGCAGTGCAAGGCCGTATCCGGCCCTCACCTTGTCCTTGGCCGCCGCGTGCGACGGGCTCAGCGTTATTTCGGACGCCACCACTTCGATGACTATTGCAGGCTCGAACCACACGTCCATGTCCATGCCCGTCTCGACCCTTGCGTGCTTTTGGTGTATCACGTGGCGCTCCAGCAGATGGTAGAACTGGTCGAGGTGCTCGTCGGTAAAGCCGGTCCCGACCTTGGAAACGCTCTGGAACGTGTCCGTGCAGCGGTCGTAGGCCGCAAGCAAGAGCGCGCCGTACTTGCCCACGCGCCGGCCCCGGCCGTGCAGCGCGCCCACTATGACAAGGTCGAGCGTGTCTGCAAGCTCGGTCCGGTATTCCCTTTTCAGCTTTACCCAGGCGTATTCGCGGGCGCCGGCCCTGTACGTGCTTGACAGCTGCTTTATCATCACGCCTTCGCAGCCGCTCTCTATCGCCCTGGCCATGAACCGGTCTATCTCGCCTGCGCTTGCGGCGACTTGTTGCGGCACTATCCTTATCATCCCGCCGCCGTTGCCTTCTTCGCCGCCGTCCTTCTTCTTGCTCTTGCCCTTGAGCGTCTTTTCTAGGAGCTTTCTGCGCTCCTCGTACGGCAGGCAGGTCATGCTCTTGCCGTTCAGGTACAGGATGTCGAAAAAGTTGATGACGACAGGATAGCTTTCCATCGCCTCCTCCACGCCGTGCTTGCGCCGGCGGTGCATCAGCTCCTGGAACGGCAGGTATTCTTCTGTCTGCGGGTTTATCGCCACCACCTCGCCTTCCATTATCGCCTCGCCCTTGATGGCAGACATGGCTGCCTCTGTCACGTCGGGGTAGTGGCCGGTTATCTTTTCCAGCCTCCTTGAGAAAAGCTCCACCCTGTCCTTGCCCCGGTGGACCTGCACGCGCTCGCCGTCCAGCTTGAACTCTACTGCCGCCCTGCCCTCCATGCGCTCAAGCGCCTCTTCGGCAGTAGTCACACGCTCGGCAAGCATTGGCCGGACCGGCTTGAACAGCGTTATCTGCATCGACCTGACGGCTTCGATGCCTTTTGTGGCAAGCAGCCTTGCCACCGTGCCAAGGTCGCTTGACACATTGTAGGCGTTTTCAAGCACCTCCCGGTTCTTTTTGTCGCCAGTGTATGCCAGCGCAAGCGCGTCCAGCACAGTATAGTCGGCTATGCCCAGCCGGAGCGCGCCCATGACAAACTTCATGATGTAGCGGCCCTCCCTTGCGTCGGCGTCGTTCAACAGGCCGGCGACGAGCCGCAGCTTGGTCTCCTGCGAGCCGGGGCCCGACGTCCTTGCGATGGCGTCAAACGTCTGGTACACGCGCTCGACGGTCATGGGCTCGGAAAAGAGCGTGGACTGGCTCTTTGACATCATGGCCTTGCCGGCGGTATCGCCAATGTCGCCTGTTTCGCGATAAATTTTTTCAACGTCGGACAGGTTCTTGCCTGACGAGCTTGCGATGGCCCGAAGCGCCATGCGCTCTGCAAGGCCCATCTCTATCCCCTCATAGTCGGGATAGAGCTTGCCCTGTATCAGGTATGTGACCTTGCCTATCACGTCGGGCGGCGTCTTTTTCAGGAGCGTGACCAGGTGGTCGGTGAGCGTTATCCTGCTGGACGTCTTCTCCATCTGCTCAAAGGTCTCGACCAGCAGCCTGAACTCCATCTGGCAGCTCTAGCTTGCGGCTTGGGATTAAAGCTTTGTTTTGATGGCAGCAGGTGTTGCTGGAAAGAAAGAAAGGCGTGCATGAAAATGAATGAATATTAAAGGGGGGCACGGAACAAGCGGTGCAATGGGCGGTAACAAGAACAAGCCGGCGGCCAAGCAGGACAAGGGCACAGTGACTGGCCCTGGCGGCGAGATCAAGCCGGCGGCTGCAAAAGATGAGAAGAAGGGCAAGCCGCAGCAGAAAGCCAAGCTTGCAGTCGTGCTGGAGGAGTCGCAGGGCACAAAGGTCATCCAGGGGATGAAGGCGGTGACCGTGCAGGGCGTCGCCAAGGCTGCAGGGGTCAAGATATCGGTGGCAAACTCGTTTGTCAAGTCGCTTGAGGCCAAGGGCGTGCTAAAGAGGGCAGGCGGCTACAGCGGCCACAGGGTGTACGAGAAGGTCAAGTAGTAGTAACAGATTTTTTTACCGAGATCACTTCGCCTGGGCGGCTCGCCTCGATTATTTCCATGTTGCTCAGCACCCTGCCAATCGGATTCATGGCAGGCACGGTGCAGTCGCGCAGGAAAAAGCAGATGCCACCGTTTGACGGCATGAGCGCCATGTCGCCCCTGCGGAACTGCGTCCGCTGCTTTTCAGCGCCGATGACAAGCGCAGTCTCGATGTAGACGCATCTGTCATCGAGCCGGTGGGAGAGCCCCTGTAAGGGGAGCGCCTTTAGGAGCGCGCCGGACGTGGTCGGGGCCAGGTGGCGCACCAGCTCGCACTCGGCCTGCCCCTTGCCTGCGACTTCGGCCACCAGCTTGAGCCTTGAAACAGAGCCGGCCTGTTGCTGTTGCGGCGGTGATGGTGGTGATGCCAATCTCTGGTACGACCACCATCTGATGCGGCATTGTAATGAAAAGGTTTCTGGTTCTTGCGCGCATTGCCAAACTTGCATGACATGCCACGATAAAGCCGGCAGCAGGCAGCCGGCCCCGTGCCACTGAGCGATTTCCTGCTCCCCTTTGAAAACATCAAGTTTGCAAGCGAGGAAGAAGTCGAGTACGCAGAGAAAAAGTACGGAGTCTACGTCACCGACAGGCGGCTGATACTGTACTCCCGCCGCGGCCTGCTGCTGAGATCGGACGACATCATCAGCGAGCGGCTCGACTCGATCCACGGCGTGAAATACAAAGAGGGCGGCTTTCCGTTCCGCACAAAGGGAGGGGTGCGGGCGCGTGATAGCTGACAAGCGTGAAATACAAAGAGGGCGGCTTTCCGTTCCGCACAGCCACGGTTTCAGTGGTCGGAAGTTCCAAGCTGGACATGCGCGGCCCCCCTGCAAGGATGAAACCGCTCTTCCACAGCCTGCAGTCGGTCGTCGGGAGCCATGCAGGCTAGCGCCGCGACGCTGGCGCGGTCTCTCTCACTCTCTGGCGTCGCCTTCCTTCACAACCGATATAAGCAAAACTTGTAAAACCGCAACAACAGCGGGGCCAGGCTGAGCAGGCCGGACGCGATGCCGGAACACCCTCTCCCCTGACCCCTAGGCGTTTTCCAGCATGTAAGATATATACAGCCGCAAGCAAACATTTAATTAGATAGCTGCCAGATTTTGCATTATTCTTGGTAGTCAAGCGCTTTACAAAGAAAACTGCCGCGAAAAAGACCGCCAAAGGCAAGGGCAAGGAAGCAGCAGAAGAGGAGCCTGCCAAGAAATCTGACAGGCCGGCGGACGAGGTAGTCACTTATGCAGAGACCGAGTTTGAGCTGAGAGAGGTTCCGGCGCAGGGGAACAAGGTGCTGATAGGGCTGCCCTGGCTCACCAGGTTCGAGCGCGCAAGGATAACCGGCGCACGCGCCCTGCAGCTGTCGCTTGGCGCGCCCCCGCTGATCGCCCCGCCAAAGGAGGCAAACACGTCCATCCTTCTTGCGATGGCAGAGGTAGAGGAAAAGGCGCTCCCGATATCGATACGCCGCGTACTGCCAAACGGCCTGTACCAGGACATACCGATAGACTGGATGCGCTAGTATTTTCCATTTATCTATTCACTAGATTTCTTTCAGGTGGCTCTCGTCGAATATGTCCGACCCGTACCACCTGTAGCGGAAATAGTCCAGGCACCACTCGTGGAATATCGGGTCGCTGCTAAAGAACATCATGTTCATGTCCGTCTCCCCCTTCTGCGTCGGGAACATGACCGACGCCTGCTTTTCGTTCAGTATGACAGAGACTTCGACCCTGTCGACCATCCTGCGCTCGATGGCCCCCTTGCTCAACAGCTCGTTGTGGCCCAGCTTTTTGAGCAGCTCCTTGCGCCCCTTTGGTATGATGACGTTCTGCGGCAGGACGTAGCTGTATTTGACGCCCTTTTCGGTCACCCGCGCTATGGCCGGCCCTATCAGGTCGATTGGGACTTGGGGCACTATTTCATAGATGTACTGGTCTGCTTCCCGGTAAATGTCCTTCCACCTTTCCAGGATGGCGACCACCCCCTTGACGTACTCGCACCTGTCCAGCGCGCCAAGCCTCATGATGAACTTGATCGGGAGCTCGCCGAGCACGTGCTCCGAGAAATACTCTTTGTGCTTTGAAAGGAAGTTGAAGGTTGGAATCTGCTTGATTATCGTGTTTCCAAACGTGGTGAGGGAGAATATGCCTTCCGGGTCCTTCTCTATCAGGTGGGCGTCCTGCAGCCGGTTGACGTTCCTGTGCGCCTCCTGCATCGTGATGTTCAGGTCCTTGGCGAGCTGCGATATCTTGGCCTTTTTCTCTGCAAGCCGGAACAGGATGGAGAGGCGCTGCTCGCTTGCAAGCTCAAAGAAGGTCTTTTCTGTGTTGGCGTAGGCGCTCGCCGGCTGCGTGAGGATGTCTTCATCTGGCATACGCTATGTGTCTCTCTCCGTATATTGCATCAAGCAGGGGTGATAAAAAACGTTGTTAGCCTCTCTCTCTTCCTTCTTTTTTCTGTAGTCAGTGGCGGCCGTGTGGATGCTCTTCGTGGCTGTGCATGCGGTTCGTGTTCCGCCGCGTCCAGATCCCAAGCCCTATCGTGGCCAGCCCCACTGCAAGCAGGATATAGTCGGCCGGGAGTGCTACGGCCCATATCGGGTTGACCTGCGCCGCGTAGATGAAGAGTATGGCAAGAAAGGCCAGTGCGCTGCCTGCAATGATTTCGCCGTTTACCCGTTCCATTATTGGAGAAAAGGTCATTGCGTCTGTATATTAATTTTTGTCAGCAGCTTTACTGCTCGCGAATGAGCGTTCCTCTGCACTGCTCGCATATCGACTCGTCGATGTTTGACTCGATGCTGTGGTGCACGTCGCATATCAGCAGTGTGTAGCGCATATAGTTTGTCAGGCCGACGAACTTGGCAAGCGTGCTTGGCGTGTACGCCTTGTTGGTAGAGATGTCGCTTGCAATGTCGTCTATCATGCGCATAACCTCCCTGACAGATTCCAGCTTGGTTATCAGCTCAAGGTCGCCCCGGGTGCCCCGGACATAGTTGCTGACTGCTGCCTGCGTGATGCCGAGCACCTTTGCCACGTCTTCCTCCTTGAGAGAATATTCCCTTATCAGCTTCTTGGCAAGTATGGCGCGCACTGCGGGGATAAGGGACTTGGCCTCGATCTCGGAAGGTAGCAGCATATGTGGTTGGCAAAGGCAGATTGCCGAAAATCCTATTTAAAAGTTGTTAGGAGTGCCTAACTTGTTTTCAGGTATTTATATTGCAGGCATATACCATCATTGACGGTCTGGACATGAAGGCGGTATTTGTAAAGGGCCGCAGCGCCGTTTCGGTGGATGAAGTCAGCGTGCCGGCGATGGCGGCCGAGGGCGGCGACGTGCTTGTCAGGATGCGCGCCTGCGGGCTGTGCGGCTCTGACCTTGAAAAGGTGTACGGCGAGTATGGCATGTCGTCTGGCAGGCTCGGGCACGAGCCGGCAGGCGAGGTCGTGGCAGTCGGCAGGAGCGTCAAGGGGTTTGCGCCGGGCGACCGCGTGTTCATACACCACCACGTCCCGTGCTATTCGTGCCACTATTGCCTCCACGGCGACTATACGATGTGCCCCGAGTACCAGAGGAGCAACATTGCGCCCTGCGGCCTTGCAGAGCAGTTCCTCGTTCCCGAATGGAACGTGTCCAGGGGCGGCCTGATAAAGCTGCCGGACAGCATGACGTTTGACGAGGCGTCGCTGATAGAGCCGCTTGCATGCTGCATCAGGGCGTGGAACAAGTGCTCCTTCCAAAGGGGCGACGACATCGCAATCCTTGGCGCAGGGCCGGCGGGGCTCATGCACGTTTTGCTCGCCAAGGCGTTTGGCGCAGGCAAGATCTTTGTCTCCGACATCAACGATTTCAGGCTCAAATACGCCGAGAGGTACGGCGTCCAGGCCGCCTTTAACTCGATAACGGCCAGCGACTTTATACAAAAGATAAGGGAGCAGACGGGCGGCAGGGGCGTCGACATCGCAGTCGTGGCGACCGGCAGCATGAAGGCGCTTGTCCAGGCGTTTGACATGACGAGGAAGGCAGGCAAGGTTATGCTCTTTGGCGTGCCGCCCAAGGGCTCTGAAATGTCATACGACATGAGCAGGCTGTATTCCAGCGAGCACTCGCTCATACCAAGCTACGCCGCGTCGGAGGTGGAGACGAACCAGGCAGTGAAGCTGATAGCAGAAAAGCGGCTGGACATTGCTTCGCTCATCACGCACAGGTTCGACATCAAGGACGCGTCGGAGGCGATCAGGTGCGCGCACGAGGCCAGGGACGCGATGAAAGTGGTAGTGACGACTATGGCAGAAGGCCCGTAGAAACTATATATAATAAAAACGGCCCCTTTCCTGCGATAAACCACATGGACTGGGGAATGAAAAACCGCCTTTCAAAGATAATCAAGCCGCAGGACGGCCGCTGCCTCATGCTTGCAGTCGACCACGGCTACTTTCTCGGCCCGACAGAGCGACTGGAGGATGCGCAAAAGACGATAGCACCTCTTTTGCCATACGCAGATTCTCTGATGCTGACAAGGGGTATACTGCGCAACTGCGTGCCGGCCGAGCGCGACATACCCATCGTTCTCAGAGTGTCTGGCGGCACCAGCATCATAGGCGAGGACCTCTCAAAAGAGACGATAACCACCTCGATAGAAGAGGCGATAAAATTGAACGTCTCGTGTCTTGCCCTTTCGATATTTGTCGGAAGCAAGTACGAGCACCAGACGCTTGCAAACCTTGGCAAGCTGGTAGACGAGGGCGAAAAGTACGGCATCCCGGTGCTTGCAGTCACGGCGGTCGGAAAGGAGATGGGCCGCGACGCCCGCTACCTCGGCCTTGCGTGCAGGGTCGCTGCAGAATTGGGCGCCCACATCGTCAAGACGTACTATTGCGACAACTTTGAAGACGTGGTGGAAGCGTGCCCCGTCCCGCTCGTGGTGGCAGGAGGCAAAAAGCTCCCCGAGCAGGAAGCGCTGAAGCTGGCGCACGACTCTGTCACGCACGGGGCGGCCGGCGTCGACATGGGCCGCAACATCTGGCAGTCCGACTATCCTGTCCCGATGATAAAGGCGGTCAAGGCCATAGTGCACAGCAAGGCTGACGTAAAAGAGGCGTACGACGTTTTCATGCGCGAGCGCGAAAAATACAGGCAGAAAGAGCCCCAGAAAGTAAAGGCGGTAGCAAGGTCCGGCGATTTCGACTAGCTAGCCGCCATCGTTGCTGCCGCCTGGCATCCTGGAGAAATGCTGGTGGAGCATCTTCCACCCGCCGCCATCATCTCCTTTTCTGGCTTTTTGCAGCACTATGGTCACCCTTGACCTGTTGTTCACCGCAGTCCCCCGGAAGGAATAATCGTCGACGATGATGCCGGTGCTCTGCAGCTCAAATGTTGCGACGGCTGCGCTGTCGCCTACCAGGTCGATCCTCATCGCCTCGATTTTAAAGTCATAGTCGGAGATGCTTGCAAACTGGAGCTGCTCAAGCATCAGGGCCCGCTCCAGGTCGCGCCTGTCGTACGGCGGCGAGTCGCCAAACTTTGTGAAATCGTCGCTGAAGAACGACGGGATGTTTTCTATCTCCTTGCTCTTGGCTATCTGGAAATAGCTGTAGATGAGATCGCGGATCTGCGACTTGGCTGCTGCATTGTTGCTGTTATTATCATCATTGTCAGGCGCGCTCAAGAGAAAGGCGACTCGATCAGCTCTTGCCTCCCACTCTATATAAATAAAAGGAACGCACGCCCTGCTCAGGCTCTTTTCTCCATTATCATGACGTATTCCGTAGGGTAGGCGAGGCGGTCTGCCTTGGCAGTCGCCGCAAACCTGCCAGTCTTTTCGTCCCTCGTCAGCGGCAGGATCTTGGCCGGTATCGGGCGCCTGATTATTCTGTGCACGCAAAAGCCGACTTGCTCCATCGATTCTGCAAAGACTTCGGCGTTTCGTATCTCTACTTTTTTGAGCGCCGTGTCGCCTATCACTATGGCGGCCCTGCCCCCCGGCTTTAATACCCGGTACATTTCGTGGAAGCACTGCTGCATTTCCAGGAAATACCTCTCGACCCCGGCCGCTTCTCGCCTGTCGACCAGGCGCAGCTTTTCCACGGTCTCTATTCCAAGCCTGCTGTAGAGCGCAGGCCCTTTTGCAACATCGTCCTGCTTTTGCACAGAGCCAATGAACTTTTTTCGAAACTCCGACAGGCCGTCGCCCCTTGCAAAGCCGAGCCAGATAGCAGTCAGCTGGTGCAGGTCGGCATACTCGTACGACGTGACGTAGGGCGGGCTGGTCACGATTAGCGACGCAGAGCCGTCGTCGATGCCAAGGTGCCTTGCGTCGGTATTGTCGATGATGCATTCCGGCTTTTTTGTTGCCCCGCCCAGCAGGCGCCAGAACTCGGCGTTCTTGGCAAGCATCCTGCGCACCTGCAAGTGGAAAGCTGGATAGACGGGTGAGGGAACTTTGTCCCTGTCGCGCGTGGGCTTGACGGACTTGAGCATCCATATCGAGCAGCCCTTCAGGATGTTTGAAAAAGCGCACAGCAGAAAGGTCCTGACTTGTGGATCGCCGGTTTCGTTTATTTTTGAAAGCAGGACTGCAAGGTCGCGCTTTTGCTTTGCAGGGAACCAGTAATCGATCCGCGGGTGCGTCGCCACTGCTGCCGCCGCCGCTGCCGCAACATCATCAACAGACAGGCGGGCGGCGACAGACTTGGCGCCGCCATGACCGCTTTTCAGCGCAGTTTTTACGCGGCCCAAAAGCCGCTGCACTGCGGCAGACAGCCTTTCCGGCTCTATCGGCGTGGTCTTGGCCCGGCTTATCAGCGCCGCGACGGGGTTGATGTCCGTGCCGTACGCCCTGCGCCCGTTGACAAGGGCCTCAACAAGCGTCGTGCCCGAGCCCATGAATGGGTCGCATACGAGGTCGCCGGGCCGGCTGTTCTCCCTTATCAGCCGTGCGGCAAGCTGAGGGATGAACTTGGCAGGGTACTTGTGGTAGCCGTGCGTGATGTACGAGGTGTCAGATCTCGATGCGTCCCGGAACGACCACGAATCGTCAATTTCCAAGGACTGCACTGCAAAGGTGTGATGGCGCCATAGCTATAACAATTTTTTCTTTCAGAGGGAGAGAGAGATGGCAACGCACTCTAGTTCAGGATGCAGCGCGACGTAAAGGAACTGCACGCAGTATTTTTAAGCAGACGCGACCAACACAGGCAAGTGTAATGATGATGACAATGATTGCCAGCCAAAAGGCAAGGAACTTCTTTTACCCAAACAGGCACACTCTGGCGATCTTTTCTCTTTTGTCTCTCTTGGGAATCGGTTTCATTTTGCTTCAAGCCTATGGAAGGGTTTCAGATCCCGGCTGGCTGTTGCTCTTGGAGCTTGTCGTTTACGCCACCTTTCCAGTCTGGATTGCGATTGAACCGATGGCGTACCAAAGCGCCCATCTCCCGATCGCTGCGTCGCTAGTTTTCTGCTATCTGTACCTGCTAGCTTGTACGGCAAGCTATGCGCTGCGGTGGTTCAAGAGAATCGGCAGCCCTGGTCAGCCAACCAGCAATCAAGCAACAACAGGTTAAAGCACCGCCTGCTATACAGACGGCGCCTCCTCCCTGCCAGAAGCTTTATAAATTATCTGGCCCCAATCAGGCTCCAGATGCCCGCAGCTGGCAGCAATAAACCTAGGCACAAGGTTAAGATTCTAGTCCTGTCGTACCCTGCCTAGACAAAGATCTGCCCGTCTCGGTGCGAGCGTGTGTGTGGGTGTTTGTCTTCAAAAAACAACAAAACTGGTGATAATATAGAAAATGGTGGAAATGACCGGCGCAAAAGCGTTGATCCATGCCCTTGAAAAGGAGGGCGTAGACGTAGTCTTTGGACTCCCCGGCGGCGCAAACCTCCCGATATACGACGCGCTGGTAGGCGCAAACCTCCGCCACATACTGGTGCGCCACGAGCAGTCGGCCGCGCACATGGCAGACGGCTACGCCAGGATAAAGAGAAAGTCCGGCGTGTGCTTTGCCACGTCGGGGCCGGGCGCCACCAACATCATAACGGGGCTTGCCACCGCATATGCGGACTCGATACCGATGGTCGCAGTCACCGGCCAGGTTCCGTTGGCGATGATAGGCAAGGACGCCTTCCAGGAGACAGACATCATCGGAATCGCGAACCCCTGCACGAAATACGCCTTCCAGCCGAGGCAGGCCGCAGAGATACCAGAGGACGTGAAAAAGGCGTTCTACATAGCCGAGAGCGGCAGGCCAGGCCCGGTTCTTGTCGATATACCAAAGGACGTCCAGCAGGCTACGGCCGACATGAAGTTCCCCGACCTCATCAAGGTCAGGGGCTACAGCCCCGTGGTGGACGCCGACCTGTCGGAGGTTGGCAAGGCTGTAGAGCTGATACTAAAGGCCGAGCGCCCGATAATAATGGCAGGTGGAGGCGTCATCCTCTCGGGCGCGTTTGCCGAGCTCCAGGCGCTTGCAGAGCTCCTCATGATACCCGTGGTCACGACGTTCAAGGGCAAAGGGGCGTTCCCGGAGAACCACCCGCTTGCGATGGGCCCCATAGGCATGCACGGCCACCCCGAGGCGAACAAGATAATCATCGAGGCAGACTGCATAATAGCTATCGGCGCCCGCTTTTCAGACAGGTCGGTGGGCAGGTTCGACGAGTTTGGCAAGGGCATGAGCATAATCCACATGGACATCGACCCTGCCGAGATAGGCAAGAACAAGTCGGTCGACGTGGCCATAGTGGGCGACGTCAAGTCGTCGCTGCGCACGCTAGTCAAGCTGCTTGCCAAAAAGGTGGTGAAAAGAGAGGCGGACAACCCATGGCTCAAGCGCAGGAAGGAGATAATTTCATACTACTCGGAGACGATGAAGGACTATCCGCGCGAGATAACGGCCAAGAAATCGCTAAAGAAACTTCGCGAGCTCTTGCCTGCAAACGCAATCGCCACCACGGAGGTCGGGCAGTGCCAGATGTGGGCCTCGCTCCACTTTGACGTGATAACGCCCGGCACGTTCTTTAGCTCGACCGGCCTTGGCACGATGGGCTTTGGGTTCCCGGCGTCCATAGGCGCCAAGGCGGCAAGGCCCGAAGTGCCCGTGGTGGACATCGCCGGCGACGGCTCGTTCAACATGACTGAAAACTCGCTTGCAGTGTCCGTATTGGAAAAGCTGCCGGTAATAGTGTTCCTCATGAACAACTACATGCTCGGCATGGTGGCGCAGTGGCAGCGCACGTTCTACAACCGCAGGTACAGCGGCGTGCACCAGCACCAGTGCCCCGACTATGTCAAGGTGGCAGAGGCGTACGGCGCGCAGGGCATAAGGGCGCAGTCGATGGCCGAGCTTGAGAAGGCCATCAAGACCGCGATAAAGAGCGACGTGGCAACAGTCATCGACATCCCGATAGACCCCGACGAGGACGTTTACCCGTTCGTGGCTCCCGGCACGAGCCTCAAGGACATGATAACAGGAGCGTAACGGCAGGGATATGGTGGAAAGCAATAACGGCAACTCGGACTGGCACATCGTCTCGACGCTCGTAGAGAACAAGCCCGGCGTGCTGTTCCGGGTAACCAACCTGTTCAGGGCGCGCAATTTCAACATCGAGTCTATAACAGTCGGGCTTACGGAGCAGAAAGACCTTTCAAGGATGACGATAACGACCAAGAGCGACGAAAAGACGCTCGACCAGCTCGTAAAGCAACTCCGCAAGCTCATAGACGTTGTGGAAGTCAAGGTGCTCGACCTTGACAAGTCCGTGTACCGCGAACTGGCGCTGTTAAAGATGAAGGCAGTCGACCCGACGACCAGGAGCGAGATAATGAACTATGCCAACATATTCCGTGGCAACATCATCGACATCGGCAAGGAAACGATAACGGTCGAGATAACCGGCACGCCGGACAAAATAGATGCCTTTATGAATCTGGTCGAACAATATGGCATTGCGCAGTTGGCAAGGACTGGCGTTTCAGCGTTGCCAAGGGGTGCAGAGCTTTGAGCGGGCAGCAAGACAGAGTCAGGATTTTCGACACCACGTTGAGGGACGGCGAGCAGACGCCGGGCGTGAGCGTCACGCCCGAGCAAAAGGTGCAGATAGCTATCAAGCTGGACGAGCTTGGGGTCGACGCGATAGAGGCAGGCTTTCCCATAGTCTCCCAGGGCGAGATGCGCGCAATCAAACAGATAGCGGGCAGCGGGTTGAAGGCAGAGGTGTGCGGCCTTGCCCGCGCCACAGAGGCCGACATCGACGCCGCCATAAAGTGCGACCTCAAATACGTCCACACGTTCATCGCCACTTCGGACATACACATGCAGTACAAGTTAAAGATGAGCCGCGAGCAGGTGCTCGAGCGCGCAGTCCACGCAGTCGAGTACGCAAAAAAGCACGGCCTGCAGGTCGAGTTCTCGGCAGAGGACGCGACGCGCTCTGACAGGGCGTTTCTGCTCCAGGTGTTCAGGGCAGTGGCAGAGGCGGGCGCAGACAGGCTCGACATACCGGACACCGTCGGGTATGCGACGCCGCAGTACATCACCCAGATAGTGACAGACGTCAAGAACGCCACCGGCCTCCCGATAAGCATGCACTGCCACGACGATTTCGGGCTTGCGGTGGCAAACTCGATAGCAGGCATAAACGCAGGAGCCGCGTGCGCCCACGTCACGATAAACGGCCTTGGCGAGCGGGCAGGCAACGCCTCATTGGAAGAGTTTGTGATGGCGCTCCAGTGCCTCTACAACAAAAAGCACGGCATCAAGACGCAGTTGCTCTACGAGGTGTCCAAGTTCGTGTCAAACTCGATGGGGATAATAGTCCAGCCCAACAAGGCGATCATAGGCGAGAACGCATTTGGCCACGAGTCTGGCATCCACACCCACGGCATAATCAACAACCCGCTCACGTACGAGCCGATAAGCCCCGAGCTTGTGGGCCGCAAGAGGTGGCTCCAGGCAGGCAAGCACGCAGGCGCGCACGGCATCAGGGCGATGCTTGCCGAGTTTGGCATCAACCCGACTGAAGATCAGCTGCGCCTCATCGTTGAAAAGCAGAAAAACATTGCAGACAAGGGCAAGGCCATAACTACTGCGGAACTATTATCGATAGCAGGCGAGGTCATGCAC